>CAYGQO010000003.1:0-282814 GCA_964352205.1 uncultured Roseivirgaceae bacterium | reverse complement strand
TCAATGCCTTTAGCTCAATTCGGCATGTATACAAAAAATTTAAGAAGCATTTGCTGTCTCATAAAGTGTAAGGCAGGTACTTTTGTACATCTCCACCGTATCGATGGACTTCCCTAATGATAGATGAGTTTACCGCGGCAAGTTCAGCTGAAGTAATCAAGAAAACAGTTTCTAATCTGTCGTTTAAATCACGATTCACTTGTGAAATACTATTCTCGTATTCGAAATCCGTAGTATTTCTTAAACCTCTCAGAATGTAAGAAGCCCCTAGTTTATCAGCAATTTGTGCAGTCAGCTCATTGTATACTAAAACAGAAACTTCAGGCACATCTTTGAAAGTTTGATTGATCTTTTCCTCCATGTAGGCGATTTCGAAATAACGATTTGCCTTTTTGCTATTGTAACCAATCGCTATAATGATCTCATCAAAGAGCTTGAGTCCTCGCATTACAATATCTTCATGACCACTTGTAAAAGGATCAAATGAACCGGGGAATAGTGCTACTCGCTTCATAAGGTAAATCTAAGGATTTAAACTAGAGGTTCGAAAGTACATCGAAATACTCCGTAGGCTCCAGTTCGTTGAAAACAGGGTGGACTATGATATCTGACGGTCGTTGACCTAAGACCACGTTACTAAAATATTTTTTGAGTGTAGGGAGGTGTTTGTCAATCTGCTGTTTATTACCGTGCAATAAGATTGGAATAGACTGTCCCTCCTCACTGTATTGCCTTGCTGTCGACAGTATTTTTTTGACCAGATCCATTGAATCCGTAAGTTCAAACTGATTATAGATAGCCAAACGGCTGAAGTTAAAACCCGCCATTAATACCTCTTGGTCGTTTAACAGTAAATAAATACTGCTTTGGGCTCTGCTTCGCAGTTGATCTTTTAGACTTTTTAAATAAGCAATACTCTGGTGGTTAAAGTAAAGCGATGTATTGTTGTATTTTTCTCTAAACCACTGTTTCAGTGCCACAGGGTAGGCAAATGCCACAGCTAAACCCAAGTCGTCTAAAACCTTGAACCTATAATCGTCTAGGTTTGGGTCGGTGGGTTCATTCAATTGAATGTATTGCTGTATTAAAGCCTTGTCAAATACAGGATAAGGGACGAGGGAAAATTGCTTATTCCGCATGAAAACTTGAACCTCTTTCCAAAAACCTGCAGCTATCAGAATGTGTTCTTCATAGAGCTTCTGTAGGTTCTCAATGACATTTAGTTCGGCCAAAAGGCCAATTTTTTCGAGTAATAAGAGTCTCTTTTTTTGAATGTCAAAGATACTGATCTCACAGGAGTCAATAGAAATAAAAAACGAAAGCCGATATTGATCTATGCGATCAATATCAAGTCTTTCGTCTTTTAAAGATATTTTTGTTTGCGTAGTAGCTGAGCGCACTTGCTATTGCCAGTTACCTGCTGTAGTGATGTCAGTTCTAGAACCGAATCTCAAAGGTCTACGCCTTTCGTTTTCGTTGTCTTCAGTTCTTGTTCTGTCGAATGGATAAGTATCCACCACCTCAAGATAATCAACACTTACACCAGACTTAATAGAATCTTTGGCATAAAGCGAAAAGTATTTTCCTTTGGCATGAGGTAGCTCAGGAAGCATTTTGAAATCATAACCTGGCGAAAAAAGGGAGTCTCTTACCGGAACAATATCCAAAGTGTCATAAAAGAATTCGGATGTCTCTGCACCATAATCTTTAATCGTGATTTTCTCAGTTCTTTGAATCACATAGATATTACCAGAGTCAGCATAAGAGATTAATTTCTCCCATGTGTCGGCATAGTCTCCATAAGTGCTTTGATAAGCCACTTGAGTGTCTCTGATAAGTTCGAGCTTGGCTTTCACCAAATTCTCAACTCTTTCAATTTCTTTTCCCTTTTCTATTGTGGAATTAATACCATCATAAAGAAAATATGCCACTACGATTGCTAGGACAAAGAAAACGCCTGTCAGTATTTTAGTAAGGTTCATTTTTTAAGGTCGATTTGCGCTAAATTAACTAATTATTTAGGTAATCCATAATAATTTGAAATGCTAGTTTATGGATAATTAATGAAATTTGAAATAACCTTTTCGATTAATCAACTCATTGATTGATACCGAATTTTGTAATACGTAATGAAGGCTTTCCAATTCTTGGTTTCTTAACGTCTCTAAATTGTAGTACCCAATCTTGGTAAGTATCTGATCCCCAGTTGACATTTCAGGATCAGTGCCTAGTTTCAGCTGGCCAGATATTGGATTTACGAGGAAGAAAAGTTCAATCCCATGTAGTGGCGGGTCCAGATACTCATGAACAAATAAGAACTCTTTTATTTCAACGGTCAGTTGGGTCTCTTCTTGGAACTCTCGGATCAAAGCCTCTTCGGCACTTTCGCCATATTCCATGCCACCGCCAGGTGGTGCCCAAAGAGAACCCGTTTTGCCTAAAGATTTATGATGAACCAACAACAGTTGGTTATCTTTAATGCAAATGCCACAAACACGAACGCGTAATTTTTGGCCATAGGCTGCTGATATCTTAGCATCTATCTGGGTCATCTTTAGTGGTGATTAAGAGGAGTGGATATATTTGCACAAATTGTAGTCTATGGTAAAGGTATTTAATCCTGAGTTTAAGTCAAGGATTGAGAAATTTCTCGAGCGACAGCATTTTATGAAGCTGGTTGGGTTTGATTTGAACGTTATTGAAGCTGGCCGTACTGAAGGTTGGTTAGAACTGACCCAAGATCATCAACAGCAAACTGGGCTTGTGCATGGAGGTGTTACGGCTACCCTAGCAGACATTGTGGCCGGGTTTGCAGCGGTTACCGTGGTGGCGGAAGACCAACATGTGGTTACCGGAGAAATTAAGATTTCGTATTTCACGCCTGGGAGAGGGCAAAAATTACATGCTATCGGCTGGGTAGTGAAGCAAGGCAGAAAGATGAGTTTTTGCGAAGCCGAAGTTTGGTCTGTGGACGGAGAGCAGCGCACATTGATTGCAAAAGCAAGTACCAGTATGGTCACTATTTTTCCTGAAGACATGAAAAAGTCTTAGGATTGGCAAAACCCTCAGAAATATTAGCGAGTAAGTTTCCTTTCGAACCAACGAAAGGACAGCGAAAGCTTTTTGGCCTTTTTGACGAATTTCTGCTCAATGAAAAATTGAGAAAGCCTGTACTCGTACTGAGAGGATATGCTGGTACTGGTAAAACCACGGTCGTGGGTGCTATTGTAAAGATGTTGCCATTCTTCAATTACAAATACGTATTGATGGCTCCAACGGGTAGGGCAGCCAAAGTAATGGCGGGCTATACCAATCGCACGGCATTCACCATTCATAAGAAGGTATTTCAACAGACAGCCGAACCCGGAGGAGGATTGGCTTTTACAAGACAGAGCAACTACCACAAAAACACGCTTTTTATAGTGGATGAGGCTTCAATGATCTCTAACCAAGCCGAATATGGTAAGAATGGCTTGTTGACGGATTTAATGGACTATGTGTTTTCGCAAGAGGGAAATCGAATGCTCCTGATTGGCGATGTGGCTCAGTTACCTCCCGTAGGTTCGCTCGAAAGTCCAGCGTTGGAAAGCGAGTTCTTATCACAATCCTTTGGCAATGACATCAGTGCACTAGAGCTTACTGAAGTAATGCGTCAAGAGGAAGAGTCTGGTATTCTTTTTAATGCGACTAACCTCAGGAATGAGCTTTTACAAGAAGATTTGAATGTCAAATTCGCCACATCTCGTTTTAAGGATGTTTTTAAAATGACAGCAGAACGCTTGGAAGATGGACTCCGCTATGCGTACGATAAGTACGGTACTGAAAACGCTGTGATTATTTGTAGAAGCAACAAGAATGCTGTTCAATACAATGAGTACATCAGAAGAACGATTCAATATCGTGAAGATGAAATTGAGGCAGGCGATAACCTTATGATTGTAAGGAATAATTATCACTTTCTACCCGAGAATGCACCAGCTGGTTTTTTGGCGAATGGAGATTTTGTCGAGGTAATGAAGATCATTCGCTTCGAAGAATACTATGGTTTACGCTTTGCAGAGTTAAGACTTCAACTATTGGACTATCCGGACCAAGAGCCATTTGAGGCTAAAGTCATCCTAGATACGCTACACTCACCAGAGGCATCCTTAAATAATGCTGCTTATAAAAAGCTGTACGAAGAAGTATCTGAGGGTTATGCTGACCTGTCGACTAAAAAGGAACGGATTAAAGCGATAAAAAGCGATCCTCATTTGAATGCCTTGCAAGTAAAGTTCGCTTATGCGCTAACTTGTCATAAATCTCAAGGAGGGCAGTGGGATGCCGTGTTTGTAGATCAAGGTTACCTTACTGAAGAAATGGTTGATAGAGAATATGTTCGCTGGCTTTATACTGCCGTAACCCGAGCCTCCAAGGAACTCTTCCTTGTCAATTTCCACCCAAGATTTTACTGATTCAAAGGGTCTTTGAAACACCCAATATCAAAAAGATCCACCCCAAAATAAATGCCAAGCCGCCTATTGGAGTTATGGCACCTAACCAAGTAATATTTGTGAGGCTGAGTGTATAAAGAGATCCGCTAAAAATGACAATGCCCGCCAAGAAAGCGATGCCAGCATAGCTGAAGTAGTTATTTTGAACATTCAACATTAAGACTCCCAGTAGTATCAGCGCCAACGTATGATAGAATTGGTATTTCACCGCTGTCTCGAAAGTCTCTAATCGAGCATTTGCAGTTAAGGTGGCTTCAAGGCCATGGGCACCAAATGCCCCGATACCTACTGAAAGCACACCGAGAATTCCGCCAAGAATAAGAATAGTTTTAGCTGTCATCTAATTTTTATTGAGGGTAGTTACGTGCGCCAAAAATTGCGCTTCCGATCCTTACCATTGTACTACCTGCTTCACAGGCTTCTTTGTAGTCACCAGTCATGCCGGTAGATAGTTCCTGCATAGCCACATTCTCGAGTTCAAAATCATTTTTGATTTGATCGAAAAGAGACTTGAGCTGATTGAATTCTTTGCTCACTTGAGCCTTGTCATCAGTATTCGTTGCCATACCCATGAGCCCTTGCACTTTCGTGTTTTTGAGTTCTTTTAGTGCATCACTCTTCAGAAACTCCATCAGCTCAGCTTCATCAAAGCCAAACTTAGTTTCTTCTTCAGCAATATGTACTTGGAGTAGACAAGAAATAACTCGGTCGTTTTTAAGTGCTTGCTTGTTAATTTCCACTAGTAACCTAGGACTATCTACCGCATGGATTAGATGTACGAAAGGTGCAATGTACTTTACCTTATTTCTTTGGAGGTGACCAATCATATGCCATTGAATGTCCTTTGGCATGGTTTCATACTTGGTAGTAAGCTCTTGAACTTTGTTCTCTCCAAAATCTCTTTGCCCCCACTCATAGGCCTGTAACAAATCTTCAATAGGTTTAGTCTTACTCACAGCAATAAGTTTTGCATGGTAAGGAGCTAGTTGTTCATTGTAGTGAATAATGTTATTTACAATTGACATATTGCAGGAATACGATTGAGTTTAGATTTCTATTATCTTTGATCAAATGATCAGTCGGTCAAAGTTAGTAGAATTTAGTCTCTAGCATAAGGTCATTTTTTAGAGAACTTAACAACGAATGCCAATAATCGGATCAATATTAAAGAAAGGTATCAAGCTGCGAGAAACCTTGGAGCAAGATTATACCTCTCCTTACGACTTGCAGAAAAAGGAACTGTCTAAGCTCCTTATCAGTGCACGGAACACACAGTTCGGTAGATCTTGTGATTTTCATACTGTGCTAGAGCAATTCAGGAGTTTTGGTCAACACGATTTCTTTGAAAAATTTAAAGAACTCGTTCCAGTATCTGATTACGACAGAATGGACGAGGCTTGGTGGCATAAAATGCGAGACGGAGAATCTGACGTCAGCTGGCCAGGAAAAACCAAGTTTTTCGCTTTAAGTTCAGGTACCTCTGGTGCTGCTTCCAAATATATTCCTGTCACCAAAGACATGATCCGGCAGATCAGAAAAACCGGCACAAGGCATATTTACACCCTCTCGAGGTATGATTTCCCAGATCAGTTTTTCCAGTCGGGGATGTTAATGTTAGGAGGAAGCACGACCTTAAATTTCTCTGGTAACTATTATTACGGTGATTTGAGTGGCATCACTACAGGGCAATTACCGTTATGGGTGCAGGGTTTTTCTAGACCAACACCAAAAATTAAAAAACATAGAGATTGGGAAATAAAGCTAGAAGAGATTGTAGAGTCCGCACCAAAGTGGAATATTGGAATGATCGTGGGTGTACCTGCTTGGATGACAATCCTCTTAGAGCGAATTATTGAACGCTATGGCGTAAAAGACATTCATGAGATTTGGCCTAATTTGGGTGCTTTTGTACACGGAGGAGTAGCCTTTGACCCATATAAAAAGAGCTTTGATAAGCTATTGGGTCGGCCGATTCACTACATAGAAACTTATTTGGCGTCTGAGGGCTTTATTGCTTTCCAAGATTCCCCTGAAAAACGAGGCATGCGACTGATGCTCAATGGTGGAATATTCCACGAGTTCGTGCCCTTTAATGAGCAAAACTTTGATGAGGACGGGCAAATCGTTGATAATCCTGAGACTTTAATGATTGACCAAGTGGAGGAGGGTAAGGACTATGCTCTGTTGATTTCTACTTGCTCAGGTGCTTGGCGATATCTCATTGGCGACACCATTAGATTTCTGGATAAACATAGTTCAGAAATCATCATTACTGGTAGAACTAAACATTTCTTGAGTCTTTGTGGAGAACACCTTTCGGTTGACAATATGAATCAGGCCATTGAAATGGCCTCTAATGAGTTCAATATAGGGGTAAAGGAATTTACAGTGTCGGGAGTACCTGATGGTAAGTTGTTTTCTCACCACTGGTACGTAGGAACAGATGACCCTGTCGATCCAGTGGCATTGAAGGAAAAGATTGATGCTTACCTATGTGATTTGAACGATGACTATGCCGTAGAACGCAAGCATGCTTTGAAGAATGTCATTTTAGATGTTCTGCCTACAGAAGTTTTCTATGACTGGCTAAGAGTACAAGGTAAAGAAGGAGGGCAAACAAAATTCCCACGTGTTCTAAAAAAAGAAAAACTCGAGAGCTGGCTATCCTTTGTTAGCAATAAGGTTTAAAACCGCATGGACATAGTCATTAACGGATTGTTGTTTGGTTTGCTATTATGTGTCTTAATAGGGCCAGTCTTTTTTGCGCTGATTCAAAATGCCATTGAGAAAGGATTCTTTTCAGGATTCTTTATGGCGGTTGGAATTGCCCTCAGCGATACCATCTATATTTTCGTTACCTATCTCGGAATTTCTCAGCTTACCGATAACCCATCTTTTAACATGTGGTTGGGTGGTGTTGGTGGAACCATTATGCTTGTTTTCGGCATATTCTATATGTTTAAGCCTATTCCAGCAAAGGGTTTAAAGCAATTGCATGCAGAAGAGACTAAGTGGTTTCAGCAGATACTCAAAGGTTTTGTGCTTAACGGGATTAACCCTTTCGTGCTCATATTCTGGATTGGCATAGTGAGTAAGATTACGGTTGATTTTGAGTACACCACCAATCAGGCCATTACATTTTTCATCGTGCTGATCGCCACAGTTTTTTCAGTAGATATTCTAAAGTCTTACTTTGCTGTGAAGCTCAGTCAGATTGTGACACCACGTTTCATGAAAATCATGAATCGGGTGGTAGGAATCGCCTTAGTGCTTTTCAGTCTACGCTTGTTTAATTTTGTGCTGGTTGGGCTTGGGATAGAGCTTTTCTAGTCGGTTGTTTAATTGTCTTTATGGTTGGTCTAGCTAGCCAATTAATCTTTTTACCTGTCATTCCCGCGAAGGCCTGCCTTTGGCGGCAGACAAGCGGGAATCTCTCTCTTAATGTTTAAGGTTTCTTCCGTTATTCAAAATGACATTTTACTTGAAATTGGAGTATATTAAAGGCATATGGAAAGATGAAGGTGCTTTCTGATCATCCTCTAAATAGAAGTACTAACCGAGGTGGTTAAGTTGCTTCGACAAGCTCAGCATGGAAACAGCAGTGGTTTGTGTAATTCTGTATCTTGAAGACTTCCTTAAACCCTTGGGCTAATTTTCAGTTATTAGTGCATTAGCTAAAAGTCATGAAGAAGTACTTATTTATTATCGTTATTCTCGCATTTTTCAGTTGGGATGCTATCGCGCAAACCAATGATTTGACATCCTTTAACACAGAAAGACTCCAAGTGAATAAAGTGGGGATGGTAGTATTAGGCAGTTGGGCACTCGGTAACATGGCTACAAATGGTGTGTTGTTGAACAATCCATCATCGAATGAACAAGCACACTTTTACAGGATGAATATCTTTTGGAATGTGGTGAATCTGGCGCTTGCAGTTCCTGGTCTAAGGTATTCTATGATTACTGACCCAAGTACTTTGTCGCTTGCTGAAACTGTCGCTGAGTATAGTTCAATGAAACGGATTGTACTGATGAATGCAGCATTAGATGTAGCGTACATTACTGGGGGATTTCTGATGAAAGAAATGGCAAAAACCAGAGAGAACAAAAGGGATATTCTTAGAGGTTATGGCAAGTCTTTAGTGTTGCAAGGCGGTTTTCTATTGGCTTTCGATGCTGTACTTTATATGGCATTGGAATCGAAAAGCAAGGGGTTAACCAATATTTTGGAAAAGGTAACGATCACACCCGAAAGTGTTGGATTGGTGTTTCGTTTCTAATCTTCTAATACGTTGCTTATGAAAGTACTTTTCGAAAGCAGATAGAGTAAGAAGAACACAATACCCCAACTGAGGTAAATGGTATAGAAATCAGTTGTATTCTTATAGCGTGTCTCCTTGATTTCTGCTTTTTCGTACTGATCGATTAGTGCAAAAACACTTTCTAGCGCTTGGTTATCAGACACACGATAAAACTCACCATTTCCGATTTTTGCAATCTCCCTTAGAGTGGTTTCATCCAAAGTGTTTTCCACATAGTTCGGGCGACCAAAGAAGTCTTTTCCAAAAGGGACTTTACCTTCCTTGCCAATACCAATGGTGTAAATCTTAATATCGTAAGCTGCAGCTAATTCCGCTGCTGTGACAGGGTCAATGTTGCCGGCAGTATTGTCTCCATCAGAAATCAGAATCATTACCTTAGAAGCTGCTGTAGACTCTCTCATGCGGTTGGTGCCTACAGCGATCGCACTACCGATGGCCGTACCACGGTTTTCGATTTTATTAAAGTCAATTTCTTCTTCAATAAATTTGTAGAGCAACTCGTAGTCCGTGGTGAGCGGAGAAAGTGAATAAGCATCGCCCGAAAAGATTACCAAACCAATTCGGTCTTGACTCCTGCCGCCAATAAAATCACGTGCTGTTCGCTTGGCTGCTTCGAGCCTGTTAGGCTTGAAGTCCTCAATCTGCATTGATTCAGAAATATCAATAACCAAGGCAATGTCGATACCTTCAGACCATTGCTCAACCTCTTCATTGGTTCTTTGAGGGCGGGCTAATGCGACTAAAAGCAGCATAATGGACAGTGCCATGAGTGCATTTGGAATAATGCGCAAGTAACTGGCCCAATGTTTTTTGATTTCCTTTTTCGGTAGGGCAACTGGAAGTTTTTGTTTGATTTTTCCCCCGATGAGCCATTTTAAAATGAAGAGTAGTAGTACAATCGGAATGGCATACAACACAAAGAAGAATTCCCAGTCAAAAGACTTGAAAGCTGAGGGCGTAAACCACTCCAGCGAATACCATTTGTATAGTGTTTCGTCAAGCATTCTTTATCATCTCCGTTACATGGTTGTACCTATCCTCAGAGTAGTCTTTCAAGAACTCAAAGTCGTTTTGCAAAGCTGTTACTTCTATGGGACTATAAATATTTTTATCGATTGACTTTAGCGTTTCCTCTAAAGAAGCGCTCTTTTGTACCAATACGATTTCCTTTGTGGTGAGTTTGGTATATGGTACTTTCTCAAGCCTCTCCATATAGCCTTTCCAGAATTTTAACACCGACTCAATTTTAATCTTAGTCGTATCAGAATTAAGCTGTTCAATTTCAATGTCAAATTGCTCCTTGAATTTGAGCAATTGCTTATTCAGTCGATAAAGTTTAATGCGTTTTTGAATTTGATTTCCCCAAACCAGCATAACGATCAAGGCTGCCACGCCTAAAATGATCAAACCGATTACCCAATAAGGATAGTTGAACTCTAAAGAAATGGGCATATAAGCCGAAGTCTCCGCAAGGTCTACAGAGTCTGGCATTTGGGTGACCACTTGATCTAGAATGATGGAATCTCTTAAACTATACAGTTGAAGGCTATCGTTGCCAGTGTATAAAAAGACGGGTAAGCTAAGTCGCTGAACCGTATCAATTTCGAAAGTGGCCAGATGGTAGACTGCACTATCGATACTGTTGATGGAATCGGACTGAGTATCGAAATACTCTTTGCGCAACAATTCGAAAGGGGAGAAGTCGTACAGAGAATCTGGGAAAATGACAGGTCTATTTTTTCTATCCTTATAGCTTAAAGTAAAGGGTACAGATTCTCCAATCTTTACGCTGTCCTTTAAAAAGAACCCAATTGGTTTCAATTCCTGACCAGATACACTGCCAATCATGAAAACCAATAAAATCAGTGAGGTTAGTAACTTTCTAATCACGTTTCATTGTTTTATTCCTGATCATAAAAAGCTTGATGAGCTGGGGGACATAATTGTCCTTGGTATTGATTTCGAGATAATTAATCTGGTGTTTTCGGCAGAACTTTTCAAGCTCTCCTTGATTTACCGTATAAGTCTTCTCTAATTTTTTTCTAAAGTCTCTCGAAGAGGTATTCACCCATACCGTTTTGCGACTCTCCTTGTCGTAAATAGGGACGATCCCTAAATTAGGCATTTGTGTTTCTCTATCGTCTTTTAAGTGAATCACCACAAGGTCATGTCTTCTAGCGATGAGTCTTAAATTTTGTTCATAGCCTTCGTCAATGAAATCGGAGATTAAGATCATCACACTCTTCTTGTGAATGATTTCGAGTGCCCTTTTGATACCCTCGCTGATGTCTGTTTTAGTAGACTTCGGCACATGGTTATACAATTCATGAATGATAGCGTATCCATGTTTGATGCCTTTGCCAGACTTCACATATTTCTCCTTTTGATCAGAAAATGTAAGTAATCCTACCCTGTTTTGCTGCTTAACAGCTGCAAGTGTTAGTACACCGGTAATTTCTTTACCGATGTCTACTTTTTGAGCTCCGGGTGTTCCTATTTCTTGGGAAGCACTAACGTCCAATAGGAAAAAGACAGTCTGTTCCTTTTCTTCTTTAAAGGTTTTTACAAAGGTGCCATGCCCCTTTGCAGAGACATTCCAGTCGATGGTTCGGGTATCATCACCATATTGGTATTCGCGCACTCCGTCAAACTCCATCCCTGAACCCTTGAATATAGAATGAAAATCACCCTGCATTCTTGAATTAATGGCTTTTCTAATCTGAATTTCGTACTTCCGAAGTTTGGAAATAATATGCTCCATAATAAAGAGTCAAAAATATGACTTATTTGAGTTCTGGAAAGGGCTTTGGTTCTTAATTTTGGTTAATTCTAGGGTTTTCCTCCATCATATCTTTTACTTTTGCTTCTCGTAAGAACAAAGCGTCTCGAAGTTAACTTGGAAGTGTTGTGGTGAAAAAGGTTTTTTTATTTACGGTTGCCCTGATGGTTTTCTCATGCGAAGCCGAGGAAGAGATTCCAGAAGGTATCCTAAGCGAGAAGCAGATGATAGAATTGCTTATCGATATCAGGGTGACTGAAGGTAAAGTCGTGAACCTGACCTTGCCAAAGGATTCAGCCATGGTGCTCTATAAAGCGCTTGAAAAAGGGGTTTTTGAATCATACCAAGTGGACTCGGCTGAGTACGTAAAGAGCTATAATTATTACTTACTCAACCCTGAGAAATTCTTAGCCATTAATAATGTTGTTTTAGACAGTCTAAAAGTCCGGCAACAAATTCTTACAACAGGAAGAAGATCTACTAATTAAATGCTATACCCTCAGAATCTAGAACAGAAACTAGGGTTTGATAAGATCAGACAGCTTTTACACTCCTTTTGTGAAAGTAACCTAGGCGCACAGTTTGTTGAAAAAATTAAGTTCTCTACTGATAAAGAACTGATAGACCGTTGGTTATCGCAGACAGATGAATTTGTAAAAATCATTCAGAGTGGTGAGCTGTTTCCAAACTCGAATTACATCGACATCACCCCCTATTTTGCGAAAATTAGAGTGCAGGATGCTTACCTATCCGAGGAGGAATTTTTCAATGTAATCTTGTCATTGAAAACACTTGACAGGTGCCTAGATTTTTTCAGAGAAAAGAGAGATGAGTATTCTTTTCTGGCCGAGTTAACGCATCCCGTCTTTTTTAATCAAGACATACTTTGGTCAATCGATAGGGTTTTTGATGAGAGAGGTAAGCTTAAGGATAAGGCCAGTGATAGGCTTTATGAAATTAGAAAAGGTATAGCAGCTGAAAAACAGAGGCTTCGCGGAGCATTAGACCGGATTATTAGTCATTCAAAAAAGGAAGGATTTACTCCTGACGACCTTTCTATAACCATCAGGAATGGTAGAATGGTTATCCCCATGTTCGCAGAATATAAACGTAGAATAAAAGGCCTTGTCCATGGCGAGTCTGCCACAGGTCAAACGGTATACTTAGAGCCAACGGAGGTTTTTGAAATCAATAACGAAGTTCAAGAATTAGAATATTCGGAGCAAAGAGAGGTAACGAGAATACTGATCTCGCTGACGGATCAATTGCGTCCAGAAGTGGAGAGCCTTCGGGGTATCATGACTTTCTTAGGTGTCATTGATTTTATTCGTGCCAAAGCAAGGTTGGCTTTAGATATTGATGCTTGCAAACCGTTATGGTCAAACACTAAGTTTTTCCAATGGGAAAATGCCAAACACCCCATTTTGCTGAAAGGGCATAGAGATATTAATAAGGATGTTGTGCCCTTGAATATTGGTTTGAGTGCAGACGAAAGAATTCTCTTGATTTCCGGACCTAATGCGGGAGGTAAGAGTGTTTGTTTAAAGACGGTAGGTCTTCTTCAGTATATGTTTCAGTGTGGCTTATTGGTTTCCGTAAATGAGGCTTCACAATTCACCATTTTTAGAGATTTGTTTATCGATATTGGAGATGAGCAGTCTATTGAAAATGATTTGAGTACTTATAGTTCTCACCTGATCAATATGAAGAACTTACTTATTCATGTGAATAAGAAGAGCCTTTTCCTTATTGATGAATTTGGAACAGGAACTGAGCCGCAATATGGAGGAGCTATTGCGGAGTCTATTCTGACAGAGCTTAATGCTTCAAAAGGAATGGGAGTCATTACTACCCATTATGGTAATTTAAAAGAGTACGCTGATAAGAATACTGGTCTAATCAACGGAGCCATGCGGTATGATATTCAAGAACTGCAACCTCTTTATGAATTAGAGATAGGCAAACCCGGTAGCTCTTTCGCATTGGAGATTGCAACCAAGATTGGGTTACCAAAATCTACCATCGATCAGGCCAAGAAGAAGGTCGGTGTGAAGCAGGTTTCTTTCGATCAGATGCTTGGTCAACTGCAAGCGCAGAAGCAAGAAGTGGCAAGGGCTGAGCAACGGGTCAAACAAAGAGAACAAGATTTGAATGAGCTGACTTCTCAGTATGAGGACTTGAAAACGCATCTTGAGAAACAGGAGAAACGCATTTTGAATAAAGCGAAGCAGGAGGCTTCTCAAATTGTTCAAGAGGCAAATAAGGAAGTAGAAAAGGCCATTCGCGTCATCAAGGAGAAAAAAGCGGATAAAGAGGCCGTGAAACAGCAACGCGAAAAACTTGATGCTGTCAAAAAGAAGAACATTGTCAAAGCCGAAGTTCAGGCTAAGACAGATGCCGAAATCAAAATTGGTGATTATGTTCAGGTGATTGGTCAAGATACAGTGGGTCAGATCGCAGCCATAAAAGGCAAAGATGCCGAGTTGAAGATGGGGGCATTGACCTCATTCGTCAAGCTCAGTCGATTGGAAAAGGTAAATAAGAAGGCTTTTAAGAACCAAGGGCAGGCGCAATCCTATTCTGGCTTTGACTATACAGCCAAGCGCGCGGATTTTTCTGCTCGGATTGACCTAAGAGGTATGCGTGGTGAAGAAGTTATTCCTGTTTTAAATACTTGGTTAGACGAGGCCATTTTACTGGATGCCAAAGAGCTCCAAATCCTCC
Organism: uncultured Roseivirgaceae bacterium; assembly: GCA_964352205.1. Lineage (GTDB taxonomy): Bacteria > Bacteroidota > Bacteroidia > Cytophagales > Cyclobacteriaceae > Roseivirga. The sequence goes on along the minus strand of CAYGQO010000003.1, from coordinate 268,496 downwards.
ATGGAAAGGGGAATGGTGTATTGCGACAGATTTCACGTAACCACCTGAATACCTTCAAGGAAGTCTCTAGTTTCAAAGATGAGCATGTAGAACGTGGCGGAGCAGGGGTTACTATAGTAGTATTGAAGTAGCATTACCCCATCATTTTATTCTGCTTACCGCGGGCAGGCTTGGGAGAAACCTTAGCCACATAGAAAGTCTAACCCTATGCTTGCTATATGTTATTAAAAAAACGAGTTTAGGCATAGTTTATAACTACACCTAAATATCTGTTTATGAAAGCGTAGTTACAAACTATGCCGAGAAGTGGTTCATGGCATTCGCCTTTCTAATTAACGGATTCATTCACTTCGTTGTCCTTCGTTCAGAATGACAGTCTGACATTGGAGATACTTCGACAGGCTCAGTATAGAAAGGGAAGAGTGGTCAGACGGTTCAGATGTTGTTATCATCAGCGTCCTCTTCGAGAGACACTGATGGGGGGAGCTTTTATTTACGTCACCCTGAATTTATTTCAGGGTCTTACTTCAACCCTAGGAGAAATTTAAGCCCATTGGAAATTCAGTTCCTACTCTTAAAATTAAGGGATTCCCGCCTGCTTGGGAATGAGGTGTACGGTGGTTTTTGAAACATTAGTCTTCCCTTTAATGGGCATAAAAAAAGGTTCGTATCACTACGAACCTTTGAATATTTTGATGTGCTTTTTCTATTGTTCTTGCAGGTTAAATACGTAGAGGCCATTCGTGCCAGCAGCAGCACCACCGCTTGCTGTAAAATTGACAGAGATGCGCACCGTATTTGGTGTTGCAGTCGTGTTTAGATTACTGATCGTAAAAATATTGTTCGAGTTACCATCAATTACCACTTGGTTGATGTTTGTCCCGTTGAAATCCCATGTTCCCGAATTTCCAAAAACAGGGTCACCATCTACTGCAGTGTACGTTTTGCTCGATGCGTCACCTCTTAAGGTAAGACTAAAGTTGTCAAAACCAGTTGCGGGAGCACCTTCGAAGGTAATAGAAGTCGCTGTCCATGTGGTTCCACCATTGCCAGCCAAGTCTACGAGTCTTTGCTCTTCGGGTGTTAACGGAGTATCATCTCCTCCGCCACCTCCACAGGAAAGTGCTGTGAAAGCAAGTAATAAGAGAAGTGTTAGAGAGATATTTTTAAGGCGCATCATGTTTTATCACTTGAATGGTCAATTATAGGCATAAATTCTAAAAATACACACTGCTCTAAGGTATTCTTACTTATAATCTGCAATGTGAAGTACTTCCTTACAGAAACTATATTCCTGTTTTTGATTGGAACTAATGAATAACAACTTTTCACCTACCAGCCCCTTAGCATGCTCTAGGTACCAGTTAATACCAAACTCATCTAAGTTAGTAGTTGGCTCATCTAAGAAGCAGATTTTACTTGTTGAAAAGAAGCTAAGGCCAAGCTTTAGCCTTTGTTTCATCCCAGAAGAATAGTTCTTTATCTGCTTACCACGGTTTTCTTGTAGGTAGACTTTATCTACAAAGTCATTAATAGAATACTCGGGTTTGAGTTCTTTAAATTTGAAATGAAATGCTAAGAATTCATCCAGCGTAAACTCCTCTATCAATTCTAAGTAAGGAGTTATAACATCAAGTGTTTTGAATACCTCATCTTCGGGAATGCGTTTATCGCCTTCATAGTAGTGAACACTTCCTTCGTTGGTTGGGATAAAACCTGCAATCGCTTGAATAAAGGTAGATTTACCGCTTCCGTTTGGCCCTGTGATAGCATAGGCGTTGGTATTGTCGAAAGTAAAGTCAAGGTGTCTGAAAACCCATTCTTTGATGAATTTTTTACCGAGATCCTTCACCTCAATTCTCATACTATCTTGCAGTATAGCCTTTCATCACACCCCGATCGGAACCTCTAAAGAAGTTAATGATTTCATCTCTTTCTCTGGTCGGTGGCATTTCAAGTTCAACTAGGTCTAGTGCTTTTGAATTGTTTAGTCCTTTTAAAAAGATGTATCTATAGATTTCTTGTATCTCCGTAATCTTGTCATTCGAGAATCCTCGTCTTCTTAAACCAATGGAGTTTATACCAGCGTAGCTTAATGGTTCGCGGCCTGCTTTTGTGTAAGGGGGCACATCTTTTCTGACGAGTGATCCGCCTGATACCATAGTGTGTGCACCGATATTGACAAATTGGTGAATAGCTGCTGCTCCTCCAATTATTGCCCATTCTGCAATGGTAACATGTCCCGCAAGTTGCACGGCATTCACAATGATGCAGTTGTCACCAATAACGCAATCATGTGCTACGTGCGTGTAGGCCATGATAAGGCAGTCTTTTCCGATTACGGTCTTGTTAGTGGCATCTGTTCCTCTATTCAGGGTAACACATTCACGAATGACCGTGTTGTCACCTATTTCTAGGGTTGTGTCTTCACCACCAAACTTTAAATCTTGTGGTATGGCTGAAACCACTGCTCCAGGGAAAATCTTCACGTTTTTACCTATGCGAGCGCCTTCCATTATGGTAACATTGGATCCAATCCAAGTACCTTCATCAATCACCACATTTTTGCTGATTGAGGCAAAGGGTTCGATTACCACATTTCTGGCAATCTTAGCTTCTGGATGTATATATGCTAGCGGTTGATTCATGGGTTCTTTACAATTCTGGCCGTCATTGATGCCTCACATACTAATGTGTTTCCTACGTAAGCATAACCCGTCATCTGAGCGATCCCACGTTTGATCGGAGAAGTCAATTCACATTTGAATTTAATGGTATCTCCTGGAATTACCATCCTTCTAAATTTACAACGGTCAATGCCTAAGAAATATGGGGTATAATTTTCAGGGTCTGGTACTGTATTTAGTACTAAAATTCCTCCGATTTGGGCCATAGCCTCTACTTGGAGTACGCCAGGCATCACAGGGTTGCCAGGAAAATGGCCTTGAAAGAAGGGCTCATTCATCGTTACGTTCTTAATACCTGCTACCATTTTATCATCTAGATGGATAATCTTATCTATCAATAAGAAGGGGTAGCGGTGTGGTAGAATTTGAGTGATCTGGTTAATGTCCATTACTGGCTCCAGATTCGGATCGTATTGAGGCACATTAGACTTGGTGTCTTGCATGGCCTTCTTTAGTTTTTTGGCAAAAGCCACGTTAGCAGCATGACCTGGTCGGGCCGCTAATATCTGCGCTTTTATAGGCCTGCCCACTAGTGCTAAATCACCCACTACGTCTAATAGCTTATGTCTAGCGGGCTCATTCTTATGTCTAAGATCTACATTGTTCAGAATGCCTTCCTTCTTCACTTCTACCTTTGGCTTGTTAAAAAGCCCTGCTAGGTAGTCCAACTCTTCGTCTTTAACGACTCGATCCACTACAACAATGGCGTTGTTCAAATCTCCGCCTTGAATCAAGTTGTTTTTGTAGAGCATTTCTAGTTCGTGCAAAAAGCAAAATGTTCGACTTGAAGCGATTTCGTTTTTGAATTCAGATATGCTGTTCAATGAAGCATGTTGACTGCCCAACACCGGAGAGTTATAGTCTACCATTACAGTAACACGAAAGTCATCTAGTGGTAATGCAGCAATCTCTACGTCACGATCGGGGTCCTTATAAATGATGCTCTCTGTTATTTCTAAGAAATTCCGAAGGGCATTTTGTTCTTGGGTACCAACCTTTTCAATGGCTTCGATAAACATCATCGAACTACCATCCAATATTGGAGGCTCAGGCCCATCAATTTTTATCAATACGTTGTCGATCTCGAGTCCGACTAAAGCAGCCAGTGTATGTTCAACAGTATTGATTCTTGCGCCATTGTGTTCAATGGTAGTTCCCCGAGATAAATCAACCACATAATCGACATCAGCATCAACGATCGGCTCATCTGGTAAATCGATTCTTTGAAACTTAATACCGTGATCTGGCGGGGCAGGGGTAAAGGTCATATTGGCTGTAACACCAGTATGTAAGCCTACTCCAGATACCGTTACAGGTTCCTTAATTGTATGTTGCTTAGTCTTCATGTACTCTTTGAAAATTCCGCGAATTTAAAGCTTTTTTTCTAGTTCTTTAATCCTTTGGATCATATTGGGGAGGTTTCTCAGGGTAACACTCACCCTTAAAAAATCTCTATGTTCCATAATAGGTGAGCCAAACCACACTTTTCCTTCTTCGGAAATCGTCTTCGGTACGCCCGCTTGTGGCCCAATAATAGTGCGATTAGCTAAGGTAAGATGGCCAGTAATACCAGCCTGCCCCCCTATCTGGCAGTTCTCTCCAATTTTAGCACTACCGGATAAACCTGCTTGTGAAGCTATGGCTGTATTCTTACCTACATCCACATTATGCGCTATTTGTACGAGGTTATCAATTTTGACACCTGAGCGTATTATAGTAGAACCCATTGTGGCACAGTCAATAGTTGTGTTAGCTCCAATGTCTACATTATCTTCAATGATAACATTACCCGTTTGAGGTATAGACTTATAGGTGCCATCTTCTTGTGGTGCAAAGCCAAAGCCATCACTACCAACCACTACACCTGAATGGATGACACAGTTAGCTCCAATTTTACAATTCGCATAGATTTTAACACCTGCGTAAATGATGGTGTTGTCACCAACTTCGACATTGTCACCCAAATAGGTATTTGGATATATTTTAACGTTTTGACCTAGCTTAGTGCCCTCGCCTAGGTAGGAAAATGCCCCTAGGTAAACTTCGTCACCAAAGGTGGCAGACTCACTTTGAAAAGAAGGTTGTTCGGTGCCTGTCTTAACAATGGCGGTCATTTGTTGATATGCTTCTAAAAGCTTGGCGAAACTAGAATAGGGATCTTCTACACGAATCAGAGTAGTAGAATATTCTTTCTCTGCTTGGAAATCACTTTTTACAATAACCGCACTCGCTTGCGTGCTGTAAAGGTAAGGGGTGTACTTTGGGTTAGCCAGAAAAGCTATACTTCCCTCAGAAGCTTCTTCAATTTTCTCTAAGCGATTTACATTGGTTTTGCCTTCTCCATCAACCTTACCGTCAATCAGTTGGGCAACTTGTTCTATTGATATTTCCATGTTTCGATTGTGGGTTACAAAGATATGTCTTTTGGCCAGCAACGATAGTACTTGCGGACTATTTTGCTCATGGCCTTAATATTGGGTAAGTCGGCTGCTTCAACCACATCTCTTACTTCACCAGTCTTAGATAAAATCATAATTTTCTGGTCATTTGAAATGTAAGCGTTGTTGGTGAGTTTGCCTGTGGAATAGAAGTATTTAGCATCTCTCGCAGATACACCGTAAGCTTGCTGAATTTTGAGCGACAGTTGTTCTTTTTCCATTTTGCTAATGGGTTTAGAACTGATTTGTATTCTGAATAGATTGCGCTTCAGCAGCATCTGGCAAAGACTAGAGAGTACGGTATCGTGGTATTCACTCCATATTTTAATGGCACCCCAAATATCGTAATCATCTAGCTTGAGAAATGTCTCCAATACCTCTGGTTGACTTTGAAAATCTTCTGTTTTAAATTCTTGCTTTAAGAATAGTTTGAGGCTGTTTGTTCCAAAAACCTCTTGCCCTCGTTGTGTTAGTTTTTTGGCTCGTTTAATAATACTGATCAGCATTTTTTCAGAGCTTACACTTGTTTTGTGGAGGTATACTTGCCAATACATGAGTCTTCTGGCACTCAAGAAGTTTTCAATGCTATAAATCCCTTTTTCCTCAACGACTAATTCATCGTCTTTAACATCAAGCATTTTAATGATTCTTTCGGCCCCAATGGTGCCCTCAGATACCCCAGTAAAGTAACTGTCACGTTTTAGGTAGTCTAGCCGGTCAATGTCCAGTTGACTAGAAACTAGTTGGTTTAAGAATTTGCGATGATAAGCGCCTAAAAATATCTCTAGGCTCATGGACAACCGACCTTCAAATTCTTCGTTGAGTTTTACGATAGTGAGGTGTGAAATGGATTCATGCGCTACGTCTTTCAATAAGGTTGATTCTAGCGCATGAGAGAAAGGGCCATGTCCAATGTCATGAAGCAAGATGGCAATGAGGGTAGCTTCCATTTCCTCATCTGAAATCGATACACCTTTGGTTTTAAGGTTCTCTAGGGTCTCAGTCATGAGGTGCATTGCGCCAATGGCATGGTGAAATCTAGTATGATGTGCACCTGGATATACAAGTTCGGTAAGGCCTAGTTGCTTTATCCTTCTCAGTCTTTGAAAATAAGGGTGATCAATGATGTCGAAGATGAGCCCGCTGTGGATAGTAATGAAACCGTAGACCGGATCATTGATTATCTTTTTTTTGTTCAAACTTTGTGCATTTAATACTTTAAATTCGAGCTTCTTGCCAAATTCTATCTATGCAAAGATATAACATTTTATGGGCCGATGATGAGATCGATCTCTTGAAACCTCACATCCTATTTCTTAATGATCGTGGTTATGACATTACGCCTGTAGCGGGTGGGGCTGATGCGATTGACGCTGTAGAGAAGGAGCATTTTGATGTGGTTTTTCTGGATGAAAATATGCCAGGTATGACTGGGCTTGAAACCCTCAGTTATATTAAAAATAGACGACCTTCTTTGCCTGTGGTGATGATCACCAAAAATGAAGAAGAACATATCATGGAAGAGGCAATTGGTTCTAAGATTGCTGATTATCTTATTAAGCCGCTTAACCCCAATCAAATTCTGATTTCAGTAAAACGTATTCTGGACAATAGACGTTTGGTCAGCGAACGTACTAACATGCAATACCAGCAGGATTTCCGTACCATTAGCATGGAGATGAATGATCAAATGGATCATAAAGAATGGGCCGAAATCTACAAGAAACTTGTCTATTGGGAATTAGAAATAGACAAAACTGAGAATAAGAGTATGCACGAGGTGCTCGAAATGCAAAAAGTGGAGGCAAATGCCAATTTTGCTCGATTTATTGAAGATGAGTATGAAGATTGGTTGAATGATCCTAATGGTGATCATCCAATTCTATCGCATCAGCTTATGAAGAAGAAGGTGTTTCCATTGCTAAATGATGAACCGTTTTTCTTTATCGTAATTGATAATCTTCGATTTGACCAATGGAAAGTCATTGAGGAGGACATCGCTCCATATTTTAATATAGAAGAGGAGGATGCTTACTATTCCATTTTGCCAACTACAACAGCCTATGCAAGAAATTCTCTCTTCTCAGGGGAATTGCCGCTTGAGATGTCAAAGAAACACCCAGACCTTTGGGTAGGTGATGATGATAGTGAGGAAGGGAAGAATAACAATGAAGAAGAGTTTATTCGCAGACAGCTTAAGAAGAATAATATTGATGCTCGTTTGAGTTACAACAAGATCATTCATGCTAACCAAGGCAAACAGCTGAATGATAATTTCACCAATCTCTTACAAAATCAATTGAATGTGATTGTCTACAATTTCGTAGACATGCTCTCGCATGCGAGAACAGATATTCGGATGATCAAGGAGTTGGCAGCAGATGAGTCTGCGTATAGGTCGCTTACCAGGTCGTGGTTCCAGCATTCTCCTTTATTTGATTTACTCAGAATGATTAGTGACAAAGGGCTGCGTGTAGTGATCACAACAGACCATGGTACTTACAGAGTGAAGAAGCCTTTTAAGATCGCTGGCGACAGAAATGTAAATACTAACCTGCGCTACAAGCAAGGAAAGAACTTAGGGTATAAGGGAAATAACGGAATTTTTGAGGTGCCAAACCCAGAGAGGCTCCATCTGCCTAAGCTGAATGTTTCAACTTCTTATGTTTTTGCTACTGACGATACTTTCTTCGCTTACCCTAACAATTATAATCACTACGTAAAGTACTACAGGGATACTTTTCAGCACGGAGGTGTCTCAATGGAGGAGGTAATTATTCCGATTATTTCGCTAAATTCGAAAAGGGCCTAAAAGTCATTTTGTATGTTGATCAATGCAGACGCGCTGAAAGATTTGCCCGAGGTGGCTTCTCGCATTATTGACTATGCAGAGGATGAAAAAATCTGGGTTTTGATCGGAGATATGGGTGCTGGCAAAACTACTTTAACCAAAGCCTTGGGTAAAGCACTTGGTGTTTTGGATGTAATCCAAAGTCCAACATTCTCGATTGTCAACGAGTATTTGACAGAAAAGGAAGAGACCATTTATCACTTCGATTTCTATCGATTAGAAGCTCCAGAAGAGGCAATTTCAATTGGTGTTGAGGAGTATTTTTATTCTGGTAATTTGTGCATCTTAGAGTGGCCTCAGAATATTGGAGGATTGATGCCAGAGAAATTTTTAAAGATTGAAATCGAGGATCTCGGAGGGGAACAAAGACAGTACAAATTGAGCAAACATGGATGAAACAGGAAAATCGGCATTCGCAGCTTTAGCAAAAGAAGGAAGCCTCTATCCGGAAGAAAAACTTTTAAAGGTTAAGGCTAATAGTAAGTCGCTACATATTTCTGTACCCAATGAAGTGTCACTTCAAGAAAATCGTGTCAGCCTTACCCCCGCAGCTGTAGGCATTTTAGTCGCCAATGGGCACGAAGTGCAAGTGGAGCAAGGAGCAGGAAAGAATGCTTTTTTTCAAGACCGAGAGTATTCAGAAAATGGTGCTCAGATTGTATACTCAAAAAAAGAAGCCTTTGAGGCTGATATAATTGTTAAAGTCGAACCACCCACCAAGGCTGAGATTGAACTTTTAAAACCAGGCTCAACGGTTTTTTCTGCCATACAACCTGGTAATTCAAGCGCGGAGTATTTTGAATTAGTGAACAAGAAAAAAATTACGGCAGTAGGGTTTGAGCTGCTAGAAGATAAAGCCAAAGGGCTTCCGATAGTGAATGCTATGAGTGAAATAGCCGGTAGCTTGGTGATTCCCATCGCTGCTGAGCTTATGAGTAGTATTGGTGGAGGGAAAGGAATTATTTTGGGAGGAATTACGGGTGTTCCACCAACAAGGGTGGTAATTCTAGGAGCAGGCACAGTTGCCGAATATGCTGCACGTGCTGCCATTGGTTTAGGTGCTGAAGTGAGGGTTTTTGACAACGAAATCTATAAGCTAAGACGGATTAAGCATAAGTTGGGTAATCAGGTTTTCACTTCTGTAATAGATAGCCTGACTTTAAGTCAATCGCTATTATCCGCTGATGTAGTAATAGGGGCTTTACGCGCTGAAAAGGGTAGAGCTCGTTGTGTAGTTACCGAGGAAATGGTGTCGGCTATGAAGTCTGGTGCTGTGATGCTTGATGTTTCTATCGATCAAGGCGGCTGTATTGAGACGTCAGAGATTACATCGCATGATTTACCCACATTCACTAAGTATGATGTAATTCACTATTGTGTACCCAATATAGCTTCACGTGCTGCCAGGACCGCTACGACAGCCATTAGCAATGTTTTGACTCCTATACTCTTGAAGATGGGTGATAATGGTGGTGTCAATGAATTGATCTACCATTATTCATGGTTTAGCAAAGGCATTTATGGGTATAAAGGCTGTACTACCAACTTGAGTATTGCCAAGCGATTCAACCTTCCGTTTAAGGATTTAAGTCTTTTGACTGCTGCTAGATTTTAGTTTGGGGCCATATTCTGGCTTACGGCATTGAATAGCTGTTTAGACAGGGCAGACTTTTCTTCTGGTTCAAATTCTGTGAACTCTGTAATGCCTGCATGATCTTTCATCTGTTTTTCATCGACCGATTGGTAAGCCATGGTCCAATCTGGATACACACGATATTCGGCTTCACGCATGTGCAGTAATACAAATTTTTCATGCCTAGGATCCTTTTTGATACGCTCATAGAGCGCCATTAATGTATCAAATTCTCCCTCAAGCAATTGTAAAAACTGATTATTGTTAAAAAGTAGACAGCCTGTTATGTTGTTTTTTGCATTGAATTCTCTTGCTACCTCCAGAATATCATGGATGTCCCCTTCGGAGATATTTGCCTTTGCATCACTGCGATATATCAGTTCATAAAGCATATAGAGGCTAATTTATGTAAAATTGATCTTTCTACGAAGGCTCTTTTAGTTTAAGTTTTTTGACAAGCAAACCAATCGTTAAGCCTTGGAAAAGAATTGAAAAGACAACAACGGCATATGTGATCAATACAATTAAGTCTCTAAATTCTGAAGGTGGTAGCGATAGTGCTAGCGCAATGGATATTCCGCCTCTAAGACCACCCCATGTGAGCATCGCTATTGTATTACTCTTTTTCGCTCCATTGGGCTTCATGGCCAATACAGGGATAGCTACAGATATGAGTCTGGCCACTAGAACTGCTGGGATTAGAATGAGCCCGGCCAAAATATAACTGGTGTTATCTGGTAGGGCGATGATCTCTAGCCCAATGAGTACAAACAGGATAGCGTTCAGTATTTCGTCAAGCATTTCCCAGAATTCAGAAACTTGGTTGGAAGAGTCGCTAGCTTCTTTGATAGCGATAAGTTTATTGCCTACTATCAGACCTGCAACAACCATAGCAATTGGTCCGGAGACGTGAAGCATTGAAGCTAATCCATACCCGCCAGCCGTAATGGCAATTGTGATTAATACCTCAATTCTTGGAGCATCTTCAATACTCTTCAGTGTGAGGTACCCTAAATATCCAAGAATGGCTCCAAATACAATACCACCTAGTGCTTCTTCTCCAAGAAGCTTAAGCGTTTCGCCAATTTCAAAACTTGCAATACCATTTTCATGCACCATCAAAATGCTCAAGAACACAACTACTCCGATACCATCATTGAAGAGCGATTCTCCTGAGATTTTTGTTTCAAGACTTTTTGGAGCCTTAGCCGATTTCAAAATAGCAAGCACGGCTATTGGATCGGTAGGAGAGATGAGTGCTCCGAAGAGTAAAGTAAAAGTTAAGGGTATATCGAAACCCATGAATCCGAGAATCCATTGGGCAAGAAAACCTATAATAAATGTTGAGATGAGCACACCCAATGTAGCAAAAGCCATAACTGAGGCTCTTTCTTTCTTGAGCAACTTGGCATTCACATGAAGTGCCCCTGCGAAGAGTAAGAAACTCAGCATTACATCCATTAGTAAAAGTCGGAAGTCTAATGTGGTTACTACTTCGCATGTTTCCATCATGATTTCCTTATCAAACTTACCGATAATGATCATGATACCTGCAAAGGCTAAAGACATCACCATGAGGCCAATGGTCATTGGTAGTTTTAGAAACTTATGGTTGATGTAACTAAAAACAGCAGCGATACCAATGATGATGGTCAATGACTGAAAAAGTGAGGTTTCCATGTAGAAAAAGCTAAGTGGCTAATACTAAGGTGAAGATAACTAAGAATAATAAGTGTCTTCCAGAGTATATAATGTGCAAATGAGCCAATCAGTGATTGAATAGATGGATTTTACATTGTTCAGCATTAGAACTTGTCCGAAATTGCATCATGTCCCTAGCCAAGAGAGCCCTTTACAACAAATGCCTACTTCAGGTCAATGAACGGATCATGAATTTAGAAAAGGAAATGCATGCCTTAAAGGTGTCGGCCGAGAGTGATACAAAAAGCTCTATGGGTGATAAATATGAGACAAGCACAGAAATGATAAATCTTGAAAAGGGTAAAATCGCTGAGCAGTTGGGTGAGGCGTCACGAATGAAACAAACTTTAATGTCAATTGATCTTGACAAGCCTTATCATGACTGTCAACTTGGAAGTCTAGTGGTTACAGATAATTTGGCTTACTTTATGGCTACCTCACTTGGTAAAATTGGAATTGATGGCACTGATTTTTTTGTCATATCACCAGTGTCGCCAATAGGTCAGCAGTTGCTTGGGAAACAGGTGGGTGATCAAATCAATTTCGGAAGTAAAAAAGTCTCAATCCTGAAAGTGGGCTAGTTTTATTCGAAAGGGTCGTCATCGACTTCCTTTTCAACTACTTCGATTTTGTCATTGGTGTCATCCATGAATTTCGCTTCCTGATTCACAATGTTGGCGATGCCTACCATGTATGCCATCACAAAGGTTCTCAGGCCTCGAATAAGGAATATGAAAAATCGTTTTACTCTTGACTTAGGCATGTCAAACCCCTAGCAATCAATACTCCAAAGCTCAAAGGACGCTATTTATCTGTCACTTTGCCTTGAAATAGCAACCATGTGTCAGGGTCTAGTACAATTCCGGCAGGTCTTTTCTTTGACTTCACTTTGAATGATTGGTATTTGTCAGATATGCTCAATGTTTCTTTTTGGGTAGAGCCATCATTAAAAATGATTAAGAAATCGAGATCAAATTCAAAGCGTTCAGTTTGAGTTTGTGCTATGAGAATGTTGAGCTTTTTACCTTTATAGACCCAGTTGAATTCAAAGTCAGGTTGTCCGGCAGTATAAATCCATTGTTTAAAGAATTGACTTAAGTCTTGACCAGATATTTCTTCAAAAACTTTTTGCAGGTCTTCTGTTAGTGCGTTTGAATACTTGAACTTGTCATAGTAGGTTTTGATGCCCTTCCAGAAATTCTCATCTCCAACTTTTTTGCGAAGCATATGCAAAACCCATCCACCTTTTTGATAGGTGTTGGCATTGAGTAGCTTCATGTAGTCATCTACCGTAGTGTTCACTACTGGAACGAATTGTTGCTTGCTGAAATTGATCACATTCTCGCGTTGTTCATTGACCATTTCTACCAGTTTGTCTCTACCATAGGTGTCTTCCATATAGAGATTAGTGAAGTAGGTGGCAAAGCCTTCGCTTAACCATGCATGGTGCCAGTTGGCCTCGGATGCTGAATTGCCAAACCATTGATGAGCAATTTCATGAGCGATTAAACCTTCGGCTGAACGCTTACCATCTATAGATCTTTCTGAGTAAAAGATGTTGCCAGCGTTTTCCATTCCACCAAATTGTGTTTTGGACTGGACGTTAGCCAGTTTTAGATAAGGATATGGTGCTACATTGTCAACGAACCATTTTAGAATAGGTGCTGCTTGTGCATAATCATAGAAGCCATCCTTTTCATCTTGCGGATACACCCAGCTTGAAACAGGCGTGCCGTCTATTGTTTCTACATCTTCAATGACAAAGCGAGCAGCACCAATGACCATTACTTTAACTGGAATAACAACGTCCGTTTTCCAGTGCGTCAATGTCATGTTGTTGGCTAGTGCCTCCTTTTCTACGAAGCGGCCGTTTCCGATAACATCATAGTGACTCGGGGCGATTACGATCCACTCTACAGTTGCCTTGTCAGAAGGGTGGTCAACTGTAGGTAGCCAATGTCTGCCACGATTGGGCCAGTTGTCTCCGAAGAAAGTTCTCTCTCCGTATTTATTTTTTGCGATGATGAGACCTGTCTGAGGAATGCCCTCGTAGGCTATTGCATATGACTTGATCTCACCTGTTTTACCACCTCGTTGAACAGTAATTTGATTGTCGTAATGGGTATAAGGAATTCGTTCATTATCAGACATGATCCTGTTGACTGACATACCTTTTCCGTTTTCAGGATTAATCAGATCAAGTACAAACTCATCAATGTTTTTATTGAATTTGACGGTCACTGTTGCGATTCCTTCAATTTTATCATTGTCATCATTAAGGGCTAACTCAAACTTATAGTGTTGAACATCTATTTTTGAAAGCCTGTCATAATGCTTTTGTGCAAAAAGCGAACTTGAAATCAGTAGAGCGATCAGGGTGATTTGAAATTTCATATTTATGAATTGTGTTAGCTCAATGTAGAAAATTCATGATTAGGCGGCAACCTAGATTATTTCACGAAGCATTGGTCTAGTAAGGCAAGTAGGTCCACCACCACCTTTAACGCTAATTTCTTGCCCCGAATAGGTAGTCACTTTACAACCAGCACTTTTCAACCGAGCTTCGGTAATAGGATTACCATCTACCATTAAACATTCTCTAGGGGAAAGGGCCAATACATTACAGCCCATGGATTCGAACTCTTCCTCTGGCACTTCCACAAAACTAAAACCTCTCTCAATGAGAGTGTTTCTGAATTTAATGGGCATTAAAGGAGAATAGATAACGGCTAAGTCTCTGTCTATAGGGCTGAGAATTGACATTAAATGAAATACATCAGATGGTCCCTTGTAATGAGGTAATTCTACGGTGATCAATTCTATTCCTTTCGGTGTCAGTAAAGCCCTTAGCTGTTTTATGCCTTCTGGATTCGTTCTGTAGGTGTGGCCTACGGCCAAAGTCTTGTCATCTAACCAAGCGACATCGCCACCCTCTAAAGTTCCGGGCGCTGTAATGGTACCCAGTATCGTCATACCGGCTGATAGAAATGCCTTGGCTTGTGCTTCTGGTTCGTTGACGCGGCCACCCTTACCCATGTTGCAAATGATCATGCCGTGGTCAGTTGCGATGGCAGCATCACGACAATAGATGGAATCCATCATTACGGAATCATCAGCTTGGAAGGAGTGTAGTTCAATGTCTGCCTTGACGAAATGAGATTGAAACGCTTTGTACTCGGTAAGTGTCTCTTCATAAACAGGTTCGCCTAAATAGTTCAGCTCGTCCCATTGTGCATGCAGGGTTTCTTGATTGATAAATGCATTTGATGCTGGCTTTATCCAAAGTGATTGGATAGCTCCGTATTCTGAATGACAAGTTTTCATTAATGCGTTTTACGTTTGTTCCAAATATATACTGGGATGCCCAATAGCAGCCCTATGAAGCCTAGGAATACGGCTTGTTCTCCTGAGCCGAACATCATCCAGATGGTAAAAGCAAATCCTAGAAGGGCTAAGCATAAATTGCTGAAGGAAGGGCTGAGACCCATTTTATGCTCTAGAGAAAAAAGAGCGTATGCAGCGACTGTGAAAATGTAGGAAACCAGCACAGTGACGGTTGTCAATAGCACCATAGAGGTATAAATACCAGAAAGGCCATCAGATTGATTGATGAACAAGAGTACGGTAATGATTACGCTAGAGGCAATAATGCTGAAATAGGGTGATTCGTTTTTATTGGTTTTAGCAAACACCTTCGGAAAAAGGCCGTCATTGGCCATTGCCATGGGTATCTGGCCTTGTATAAGAATCCATCCGTTTAAAGCACCCAATGTTGAGATACATGCTCCCGCAGCGATCAAGTATTCTGCATTGCTACCCCACATCTTAGATGCTGCACTGGCAAAGGGCGAAGCGGTATTTGCTACTTCTTCTGGGGAGAGAATCGCGAATAAGGAAAACGAGCTAAGCATGTATATGGCTGTCACCAAAATGGTTCCGAGCATGGTTGCTCTAGGAATGGTCTTTTTCGGGTTGTTGACATTAGCAGCAGGAACGGTAGCAGCTTCAAGCCCCATAAAGGCAAAAAGACACAATGCAGTACAAATGGTGATGGCTTTCAGCGAAGAAACCTCACTTACATTAAAAGGCTTGAAGTGAGATATGTCCAAGAAGAACAAACCGCCAATTGTGACTACAGCAAGCGGAACGATCTTGAGAATGGTGGTAATGACCTGTGTGTTTCCTCCTGCTTTTACACTGTAACTATTGATAGCTGTAAGACTCCATAAGGTGATTAACCCAACGATTAGGGCTGCAACCGTACTTTCTTGTAGTATAGGAAAGAAGACCCCTAGATAACTCACAAAGGTTATCGTGATTGCTGCATTCGTAGCCCAAATGGATAGCCAATATCCCCAGGCAACGAAAAAACCAATAAAATCTCCAAAGCCCACTCGACTATATGCATAAGGGCCACCAGAAGCAGGGATTACTTTGCTTAGGTAGGCAAATATTTTTGCAAGAATCAATGCGCTTATCGCTGCGAAGAGCCATCCAAAAAGACTGATCCCACCATATTGCGCTAGCGAAACTGGCAAAGAGAAGATGCCGGAACCAATCATACTACCAACCACTAGCGCTGTGGTGGCCCAAAGCCCTAATTTTTTTGAAGACCGATTATTTTGATTCATCTTAAATAAAAACGCGATTTAGAGACACTTATCAGGTGAATGGGAAGATATTGATTATAATTGAGCATGCCTAAATACGAAATTCATCCACAAATTGAAGAAGCAGAAACATTGCCTTCTTCCTTCTACAGAAGTGCTGAGGTTTTCGATAGTCTGTCTGAAAAGGTGTTTGCAAAATCATGGCAGTTTATTGGTGCCAAAGATTTAGTTACTGAAGAAGGATCAATCTATCCGTTTTCTTTTGAAGGTACTGGTGAACCAATGATGCTAAGTAATAGCGGAGGAGAGGTTAAGTGCTTATCGAATGTTTGTACCCATCGTGGTAACCTACTCTGCGATCACCCCACTAAGGCTAGAAATATTACTTGTGCTTATCATGGTAGAAGATTTAGTATGGATGGTAAATTTCAGCATATGCCGCAGTTTAAAGCTGCTAAAGACTTTCCAAGGCCTGCCGATGATCTACATGAATTTCCAACCCAGCAATGGGGGCCGTGGCTATTTGCTTCATTAGGTAATGCCTATGATTTTTCTGACGTATTAGAGGCCATGCAACGTAAGGTTGGCTTTATGCCTTTGGAAGAATTTAAGCTGTTTGCTAATCGTGGAAAGGACTATCATATCAAAGCACATTGGGCGCTCTATTGTGATAACTATTTAGAAGGATTTCATATTCCATTCGTTCATGCTGATCTGAATGCAGCCCTTGACTATGGCAACTACGAAACTGTACTTTTCAAACATGCTAACCTTCAGGTAGGCCATGCCGAGGGTGATGAGAATACCTTTGATTTCCCCGAAGGGCATGAAGATTTCGGTAAGTCGATTGCAGCGTATTACTTCTGGGTCTTCCCGAATATGATGTTCAATTTTTACCCTTGGGGACTTTCGGTGAACATTGTGAAGCCAATTTCAAAAGATGAGACCAAGGTATCATTTATCTCCTACGTTTACGATGAATCTAAGCTCGATTTAGGTGCAGGAGCAGCGCTCGATAAAGTTGAGCAAGAAGATGAAGCTGTGGTTGAAGGTGTCCATCGAGGCATGAAATCACGCGTCTATCATACTGGTCGATACTCTCCAGAAATGGAGAAAGGGGTACACCATTTCCATCGCTTGCTTGTAGCGTTTTTGAATAAAGAATAGGCGCTCTCTCTGCTATGCTCAAGATAGAAAAGGATCTGACAAACTTTAAACAAGGCTTTTCTTCCTCGACCTTGTGGAGAGGCCTTGTTAGGAAAAATAATTTGACTAGCGATTTCTTTTTTTGTCGAAAACCACGAAATAAGAAAAGTGTTTACCTACTAGTTGAGAGAGCGTAAGACGTTAATTAAATCATTATCATTGACACAACTTAAAACATGTTCGTTGTTTTTGTAGCCTTCCATTCTCGTGTAGTCTAAGGGTATATAAGGGCCTATTTTTTTAATTTCTTTATTTGTTTATCGAAGTCAGAAATTATTTTTTGTGACTTATTAAATTGGTCGTATGCGGCTACTGCCTTGGAAATGGCTTGTTCGTGCGACTTAGTTCCCTTTCCGTCTAAAATTTTGAATTCGTTAAAATTTAAAAACTTATCTACACTATTGGCCAAACCCTCCATGGTAAAGGTATTCTCGCGTTCAATTAAATTTTCTATATAATCAAAGTAGCCTGTTACGGTACGCTCTAATTGTTTGATCTCTTTTTCTGATAGGTAGTTTTTGGCTATAGTGGCATCCGTTTTTACTATTCTGCCTTCTGGTGCATTTTTCCAAGTGGTCAAACCCATGTTTTCTTTATTGGCATCTGCTTTTTTGTAGATAATTTCTGCTGCCGTATTACCCGTTATGGCGAAGTGAAACTTGTTTTGGACCAGTGCATAAAAGCTTTTTGTAATATCAGCTTTTGGATCGTAGTCAATACTGCATTCGGCAAAAATGTCTGTAATCTGTTGGTAAATTCTACGTTCACTCGCTCTGATGGAACGAACTCTTTCCAATAACTCTCTGAAGTAGTCTTTGCCGAATACTACTTCTCCTTGTTTTAGACGATTGTCGTCCAATACAAATCCTTTTACAATGTACTCTTTGAGCATTTTGGTTGCCCAAATTCTAAATTGCGTGCCTCTTTGTGACTTTACCCGGTAGCCAATAGAGATGATTACATCAAGATTATAAAACTTCACAGGCTTGTCTGAGCCACTAATGTGCAAATTTTGCACATTGCTTTTTTCTTCTAATTCACCTTCGCTGAAAACATTGCCTATGTGTTTGGTAATCACGCTTCTTTCTCGGTCAAAAAGCTGACTCATTTGCCCTTGGGTAAGCCAAATGGTCTCGTTTTCCAACAACACATTCAGTTTTACTTCTCCCTCTGGGGTAGTGTAAAGAATAAAACTATTTTGTGGGGTTAATTCACTCATAATCCATTTCTATTTGTCAGTTGTTTCCAAAATGGAACAGCTTAATTCCTCACTCAACATTAAAATCGTGTGATGTCTCTTGGTATTTTTTTGAAGATGATGTTCTTCCTGACCATAAAATCTTTAGGAAGTAAGCAGTTGTCAGCATAGATGACAAATTGCGCATCTTTCGTTTTTACCAGTTCCAAGGCATCATAATCTAGTGTGGTGAGTTCCTACTCTGATTTCGGTCATCAAAATAGTCAGGTTATTTTTTAATGTCTCATAAAGTTGTGTGTAAAATGTAATTACAGTTTCTATACTTCTCACCAGCAAAAGCTTCTGCGAACACGGCATGTTATGGCTAGGAGAATATGAAATATTTTTACCCATGATAATCAATGAGATAGAAACTAAATCAGTAGCCCGTTACGCTGTTTGACGATATAGAGATGGCATTTTATTTCAATTGGATACAAGGCTTTTCTTCCTCGACCTTGTGGAGAGGCCTTGTTAGGAAAAATAATTTGATCGAAGGAGTGACTAGCGATTCCGTTTAATAGAATTCATATGAAAAACGTTCTGTTCATCTGAGTTTGCCTCAATGAGGTCAGGTCTGCCATCACCGTTCAGGTCTGCAGTGATTATGTCATAGCTATTGAATTTTGGGCCAACGCTCATTTTCACCCAGCTCTTTCCATTTTCATTATTTAAGAAAACTGAATTTGTACCTCTAACATTAGCAACGATAATGTCGATGTCACCGTCAAGATCAAGATCGGCAGTAGTGACCGAATAAGATTGATCCTTTCCAGCATCATACACTAGACTGGTCTTATAGCTCAAGTCTTTGTCTCCAAAGTAGATAGTATTCTCTTGTCCAATATTAGCCGTAACAATGTCTTTAAATCCGTCTTGATTAATGTCTGCTATGGCCACAGATCGTGTTTCATCTGTACCCGTCCCAAAAAGGATTTGGGTTGAGAAATCAAGGTTACCTCCATTTAAGTAGATGGCGTTGGATTGGCCATCTCGATTAGCAAGAATTAAGTCTAAATCCCCATCTTCATCTATGTCTGAAACTTCCACATCAATGGTAGAGTCGTCTTTGGCTCCAAAGCCAATAGGTTCAGAGAATTCACCTTTGCCATTGTTTAGACAGATCTCATTCTCTTGGCCGCGATTAGTTATTAGAATATCGATGTCTCCATCTTGGTCTAAGTCGGCCAAGGTGAGGTTACGCGTATTCGAGTAGCGTTTGCCAAAGTGTTTACCTCTTTTGAAATTACCCGTTCCATCATTGAAGTAAAGCATATTGGGTGCATTGTCATTTCCTACCGCTACGTCCAAATCTCCGTCACCATCTAAGTCAGCAATCTCTGTGGCATAACTGGTTTCGCTGGTAATGTCCAAAGGCTGTGATAGCGTAAAAATGCCCCTGCCATCATTGAAGAATACTTGGTTCTGAAGTGGCCAATGCCTTCCATTGGCCACTACGGCATCCAGATCGCCATCTCCATCAATATCACCAATGCTAATGGATGCTGTTCTGTCTTTATTGGTGCCGAGAATGTATCGGTTACTGCTTCTAAACTCAATGTCTTGGGCATAAGAAATGTTCAGTAAGACGATGCCGCAAAGCGTAAATATTTGTTTCATAATGATGGGGCTGCTCCGTTAAGCTTTTAATCTACCAATTTATTGTCTATTGCATTACCATTGAGTTTTAATATCTTAATCAAATGGAAATAGGCACTATACTGATCCTCGTAGGAATAGCCTATGTCTTGGCAAATTTCATTATCTATTTTGCGCAAGAGAGATTCCTCTTTAAGCCCGAGAAACTTCCAGATGATTTCGAATTCAAATACCCTAATCTTGAATTTGAAGAATATAATTTAGAAAAAGAGCCTGGTGTAAATATCAATGGGATTCATTTTAGAATTGCTGAACCTAAGGGTGTGGTGATTTACCTAAAGGGTAATTCAAAGTCACTGAAAGGATGGGGTAAGTTTGCCGTGGATTTTACTCGACTAGGATATGATGTTTTGATGGTGGATTATCGAGGCTTTGGAAAAAGTACTGGTAAAAGAACCGAAGACAGTATTAAGGACGACTTACAATATGTCTACGATAAGGTAAAAGAGCAGGTGCCCGAAAAATACATTATCCTCTATGGCCGATCGTTAGGCTCTGGCTTTGCCGCAAAAATTGCGTCTAATAATAAACCAAGAATGTTGGTGCTAGAATCGCCTTACTATAGTTTGGCGAAGGTGACCAAAAGGTATATTCCATTTATGCCCGTTTCGCTGTTGATCAAGTTTCCTATAAGAACCTATAAGTGGTTGAAATATGTGGATTGTCCTATCAAGATCATTCATGGAACAAGTGACAAATTGATTCCATTTAAAACAGCCGTTACGTTGTCGAAAGTGAATTCAGATAATACCAGGCTCTATCCAGTCTTAGGGGCAGGGCATAATAATCTGCACACCTTTGAAGAGTATCATCGCATGATTGAAGAAATTTTCAATTCTAAATTGCCAAGTACCATCGATCCGACTGAAACGAGTTTGAATTTCAAGAGAAAGCGTAAAAAGGAAAGACAAAACCACTAATATTGAAACGCTTGCTAATCATAGGTTCTAGTCTTCTTTTCATTTACATCCTCGGGGCTGTTTTGCTGTACGCACTTCAGGAGCGATTCATTTTCCTAGATGGGGAATTGCCGAACGACTATACTTTTGTATTCGATTCAAAATTCAGAGAGGTCAACTTGACTACATCTGATGGTGCTAATCTCAATGCCGTCCATTTTGCGGCTAAATCACCGAAGGGCATCATCATCTACTTTCATGGCAATCGTGGTGATCTTACGAGATGGGGAGTAATTGTACAAGACTATGTCAAACTCGATTATGACGTGTTGGTCATGGACTATCGAGGCTACGGAAAGAGTGTAGGAGACCGTTCCATGGAGAAGCTAATGAGTGATGCAGAACTGTTCTATCAATATGCCCTGACGCTGTACCCTGAAAATGAAGTTACTATCTATGGACGATCGATTGGTACTGGACTGGCTTCATGGTTGGCGGGCAAGCATCAGCCAAAGCGCTTGATACTCGAAACGCCTTATTATTCTTTGAACTCAGTCGCTCAGCGCTACTATCCAATTTACCCTTCAAAATTGGCCTTACGCTATAACTTTCAGAGTTTCAAATACCTCAAAACTGCCGAGTGCCCAATCTATATTTTTCATGGTACTGATGACAGTGTCGTGCCTTATGCATCGGGCCAACGCCTTCATGAATCACTACCAGTGGGGCAATCGGAATTGATTACCATAGAAGGTGGGCAACATAAGAACTTGGTAGAGTTCGAAACCTTCAATGAAGAATTAGAACGGATACTGAATTAGAAAACTATGCTAGGACTCAGAACTACCATTTACAAAGTGCCAGATTTAGAAGCAGCCAAGGCATGGTATACACAAGCCTTTGGCATAAAGCCATATTTTGATGAACCGTTCTACATCGGATTTAATATTGGAGGTTACGAACTAGGATTGCTACCTGAGGAAGAGCCTATGGAAGAAAGGTCTGACAATGTGTTGAGCTATTGGGGAATTGAAAACATTGAGGAAGCGTATAAAAAGCTCCTTGCTATTGGAGCTAGTGCTCATGAAGCCCCCAACAATGTTGGAGGCGATCTTATGGTGGCAACTGTGAAAGACCCGTGGGGCAATGTAGTGGGGCTTATCTATACCCACATTTTAAGCTGCCAGATTAACTTACATTATAAAAATCAGGAAGATCAACGGGAATAGCATTCCGGCCAAAGCCATATACCAGCCACGTTTCTTGAAGCTATTTTTTCCACTTGAAATGAACATGCCTGAAAGGGCAATGAAGATCATGGCAATGCCGAAAATGTCTGAGTACCAAATCCAAGCTGGGTTTGTGGTTTGGTGCAGGTCAGCCATTTCCTTCAACAATAGTCTTTTTCCATACCATTCCTTTTCGCCTTCGCCTGTTTCAAGATTGATTTCGGCCCTCGCTTTATCATAAAAGATGCGCAACTCACCATTCTGAATTCTAAAGCTTTTGAATTCATTGCCAATGCCAATTTCTGGCAACTTTGACTCGACAAATTCTTGAGTAATGAGTTCAGTATCGGCA
The DNA here is from genome assembly GCA_964352205.1 of uncultured Roseivirgaceae bacterium. Classification (GTDB taxonomy): domain Bacteria; phylum Bacteroidota; class Bacteroidia; order Cytophagales; family Cyclobacteriaceae; genus Roseivirga. The sequence goes on along the minus strand of CAYGQO010000003.1, from coordinate 245,994 downwards.
GGTAATGGCAATTTGAATGCCTCAGATTCATACACAAATTGCCTCGAATTGAAAGTTCTTCTGTGATTCAGTGCAATGCCTGAAATCGAGAAGGCTAGGATTAATCCGACAAATACATAAGCAATATCCCTGTGGTAATTGCGACAGAAGTTTCTAAATTTTTGACTCATTATTCTTATTTAGACTAATTATGAATAGAGTCACAAATATAGAATCGAGATTTATAAAATCAAGGGGTCAATTAAAGTTATTTAGAATAGTTCCAGATAATAAGTTAGTCTGCTTTTTTAAGCACAATTAATTCGTTGAACTTATCGACAATAAGTTCGATATGTTCTCTAAGTTTTCGATACTCTGTGGGCTGATAGACAGATTTTTTGAAGAGGTAGCTGCCCTCAACTGATATGATATTTCCTGTCTGCTCAATTTTAAAGTTGACATCCACAAGATTATCGTTCAGCTGTAAGGGCTCAGGTGTTGCCAGTACTTTATAACCTTCAGGTATGGCAATGGTACTAACGAATTCTCTATTGCGTTTGTATACAAAGTCGACTGGATACGATCGTTTCTTGGCCTTTAATGGGTTTATCCCCCAAGGCTTATTCAGAAAAGGTCTAATATTGATCAGATCACCGTAGCGATCGATACCTGCTACACTGGCATCGTAGGTTATAACTAGAGGCTTTTCTAACTCGGTTTCGCCCACACTGGAAATCTCTCCATCCAATTCATAGCCGTTCAATTCATCACGTATTAGTTCAGGGTTCTTTTTCAGTAATAATGCATCATATCCAGTGAGATATTTCTTAAATGTTCCATTGACCAGGTTAGTCTCTAGGTCAATATTAATTGACATGACATCCTGTACCGAGGAGGTTGGTTCTGTTGAAAGTTCAACCCAAGCATCACTGTCTTTGGCAATAATTAAAGCCTGCTCATTAATATAAGCTGAGGGAAGCCACCCAAAAGGTAGCATAGGCTCAGTAGCGTCTAAGAGGTAATTTGCTTGACCAATCTCAATCAGTACGGCTGAAGAGTTAAAAAAGCTTTCAAAAGGGTATTCCTTTTTAATTTTGCCATGGTTTCGTGTACTGAGTAAGACTGGCTTAGCATCTATGTCAGCAGCCTGAAGTAGGCCTGCTAGAAAGAGGTTTATTTCAGCGGAACCACCTTCCTTCTCCTTCATGAAGTTTTTTGGCGTCAAGCTCGTATACTTAGAATAATAGCCATCCCATTTATAGTTTTCCTTAACATAGGTTAAGATCTCTTGCGCTTTTTTTAATGGTTCTTGAGTTGAAAACTTCAGCTCTTCTTTGAATATCTTTTTAGCACTTTTAGCACTCTTTTGAATAAACTTGCCGTAGCCGTCATATGCTAATAATTCGTTTGATAGAGAAGGCCAGGTAGTCATAAACTCTTGGCCCGAACCACCCGGATTATTGATTTTCGTCAATTGCCAATCGATCTTTGTGATATAATCGCTCTTCGAGGTTATAAAACTGTCATCGGTAAAGGCATCCAGATTTTTCATAACAAACCTGTAATTGACATCTTGAAACTCTACACGCGCAAAGGTTCTAGTACTTCTAGTCTCGTTTTTCTCTGTTTTATCAAATCGGTTTCTTCCTTGAAGAAGATATGTGTATTCATAAAATGGCACTAGACCAACTTCATATTCACTATGGAGGGTAGGGATGTCATTTTGAAATTCCCAGTCTGGTATATTGTTGCTTCTAGGGACCTCTAGCGTGTATTCATATTCTATAACCGAGCCTATTTTGACATTGGGTATGACAAACTTCTTCACATAAAGTTCGTCTCCTATTTGTTCTGTATAAACATTGTCTAGAGACAATTCACTTTTGCTATACCCAGAGTTACTATCCCAGTTGTGAGATATGGCACGTATTTCGTTAACAGACTGCTCTGCATTATAACCGCTTTTGTAAAAATAGATTTTGATATCTCCTCTTGATTGAGCTGACTTTTTTAAAACCTTTATTCTGCGAGTTCTTGTAAAGACAATGTTCAATTGCCCCATCTCTTTATCAATTTTAAAACGAGACTTGCCTTTGTCAAAAAGGATAACGGCATCTGCATCTGGGTCTTTGGCATAACTATCCATGGTTAGCTCCTTTTCAGAAACGACACCGAAACTAAAATCTTGAGAAAAACCTAGTGATAGATTTAGGGTTATTAAGCACGTTATAGCTAAAACTCTATTCATTTTACACTCCTATTGATTTGAAGAAATAGACTGGAGTGGAAAGATAAATAAAATGTTTTTGAATACTTAGTGCATTCCAACTTTGCCTTTCATGGACTGGAAGATTTTCTGTGAGTCAAAACCTACACCATTCTTAAAGACAATTTCCATCTTCCGAATATTAGAAACGTCTGCTTCAAGATCGCCATTAATCAAGACGAGATCCGCTTTTTTGCCTATTTCTAATGAGCCTACTTCATCATCTCTTTCTAGGTATTGCGCGCCATTCAAGGAAGATATTTTGATCGCTTCTGACAAGGTGAATCCCGCCTCGATGAAGAGTTCTACCACGCGTTGGTTGGCGTAGCCTGCCACAGTTCTGCCTGCTCCAGTAGGATCAGTACCTGCGGCTAACTTACCTCCAGCCTCGTAGAACATTTTCTCCCAAGCCATCTGCTTTTTGAATTGAGCCAGCGAGGCTTCGTCACGGCCTTGTCTTCTTTTATGACTGCTGATTAAGCTTTCTTTGATTTCAGTACTCATGGCATCGATGCCGCCACCAAGTACTACTTCTCTGTCAGTATAAGGTTCAAAGACTGGAAGCGTAGAAGTAATGGTCACATTTTTCTCAATGAGTAAATCCATTAAGGCCTTCATCTTCGGACTATTAATGTCCAGTTCAGCGAGTGCCTGTCCTCTTTTAAAAGCAGGGCAGAAGTTATCGACCTTGTCATCTACAAAATCTGAGCTTTGGAAAAAGCCATGTTCAATATTGTCAATTCCAATTTCGGCAGCTTCGGCATAGGTGACAGAGCAAATATGGCCAGTTACTTTTTTGCCTTTAGCATGTGCTGCAGCAACTACTTGTGTCAAGTCTTCTTTGGTTATGTTCTGGTATACTTTAAAGGAGTTGATGCCACGATCTGCCCAATAGTTCACCATTTCTACTCCTTGTTGTGAGTTTTCGATTACGCCTACTTCGGGTACTGGCGTACCAGCTCTTTCAATGAAAGGACCTGTCAAATCCATCTTTGGACCCAGCATGCGTCCTGCTTGAATAGATTTTCGAATGTTAATATCGGTCTGTGGTTCTATACTGCCAGCAGTGCGAATGGTGGTTACGCCTCCTGCCAGATAGAGTCTTGGAAAAGTAAAGGTCATTTGTGCTACGCTGAAAACGCCATCAAATGGCTTAGGGTAGAAAATGTGTTCGTGCAACATAACAAGTCCAGGGATCACCGTTTTTCCTGTACCATCGATTGTTTTAGCCCCTTCTGGAATACTTACTTCACTAGAATTGCCTATGGCTGTTATGTCTTCTCCGGTAAAAATTATGGTCTGGTTATTTCTGATGGGGCCGCCAGTTCCATCAACCAGTTTTACATTGGTTATAGCCACGATCGCTTCTTGCACCGAAACGTAGGGTTTTACTGCTCTGGAAAACTCTTGTGAGAATGCTGTGATGGTGATTAAAAGAAAAGTTACGGAGAGAAGTGTTTTTGTCTTCATTAGGAGCGTTAAAAAGTGAGTAGCAAGATAGAGAAATCATTCAAATATTGAGATTGATCTTATACCGATTGCTTTTGTGAAGCATGCGGAATAACTTGAAGCATGGATTCCATTATAAGTTTCTTCGAAAATATACCCTCAGAATTCAGAGCTGGTATTCTCATTAGTGGGATACTGTTATTCTGGATACTTGAGGGAGTAGTTCCTCTTTTCAGGTTTGGCTATAAAAAAGTACGTCACGCGGGTATCAACCTATTTCTGACTCTAACTACAATGATTATCGGTTTCGGACTAGCTGGGGTCTTATTGGCTGCATCTGATTTGGTGGCTCAAAATAAGTTCGGCTTACTCTATATTGTTGAGCTTCCGCTCTGGGGGCAGCTCGTGCTGGGCGTATTACTCATGGATTTGATTGGCGCTTATTTTATTCACTGGACCGAACATAAGGTCAAATGGATGTGGAAGTTTCATTTGGTGCATCATTCAGACACGACTGTAGATGTTACTACTGGCTTAAGACATCATCCGGGAGAGACAGTATTCAGAATTGGGTTTACCATTTTGGCAGTGATGATCATTGGTGCACCGATGTGGATTATTATGGTTTACCAAAGTCTATCTGTGCTTTTTGCCCACATCACGCATGCAAATATCAATATGCCTCGGGGCTTGGATCGTGCTTTGTCATGGGTATTTATCACACCGCTGATGCATAAAGTGCATCATCATTACACGCAACCATTCACCGATACGAACTATGGAAACATCTTCTCTTTTTGGGATCGAATCTTTGGGACTTTCGCTCAGGTAGAAGATACGACTAAGTTGGTTTATGGAATTGATACGCACATGGACCCAAAGGAAAATGATAAGATGGGTAGTCTATTAAAGATTCCTTTTCAACCCTATCGCCCGCCTACAGATTCTAAATTTGGAGAATAACCATGATCGGTAAAAGCATAAAAGAGTTAACGAGTCAATTTGCCCAAGCCGGCAAGGTATTCATGGTTTCAATTAGACCGGAAAGGAAGCAACTTCCGATCAAAATCAATGAAGTTCAGGCGTTAGCCGAAATAGGCCTAGAGGGAGATCACTATGCCAGTAAGGGAGGAAAACGACAGGTGACCCTCATCGCGCAAGAACACATTATTGCAGTAGCAGGGTTTCTTGGAAAGGCTAGCATTGACCCCTTGAGTCTGCGAAGGAATATTGTCACTTCTGGTATCAATCTTTTGTCGCTGAAAGACAAAAAGTTTCAGGTTGGAGAGGCTATTTTAGAATATACAGGTGAGTGCCACCCATGTTCACGCATGGAAGAAAACCTAGGTTTAGGAGGTTATAATGCCATGCGTGGTCACGGAGGAATTACATGCATTGTACTTCACTCTGGAAGAATTAGCCTTGGAGATCAAATCCAAGTTATATCCTGATCTATTGATCTCTGACTTCAAACCCTATGACAAATTCATAAGGCCCACCGACAAAGGTAAATGTACCAATACCCGAAAGATAGTCCTTCTCACTTTCAATCGTTACTGGGTTGAGGTCAAAAGTTACCATGATATCCGAAAAGTTTAGGTCGTTTATAGGTTCGTCATTATCGATAAAAAAGAAACGCCAATCTGAATTTGTAAATGGTACTTGCTCATTTGCTACGATTGGACCACTGAGAGGTAAGTCCTTATTCAATATGTTGTCACCAATTCTATAAGGAAAGACCGCGGACTCTGTAGCTTCAATGAAACCAAATAATAATTCTGGACCACTGCCATCTTCATCCCAAGGCTGATTACTTGAATTCACTTCGCTTATTGAAGAAATGCCAATTCCTACGACCCAGCGCCTGCCTACCACTATACTAGAGGTGAAAGTAGCTTCGTCCCCAGTTATGCTTGTTGTTGTTAGTGTGATCGTAAACGTACCTCTTCTGGTGTAGGTATGTACTGGGTTTTCGTCAGTCGATGACCCATTGTCGCCAAAGTCCCAAGCAAAGCTTTCAGCGCTTTCGCTCTCGTTGGAAAACGTTACAGCTTCCCCAACTTCAATAACGTCCCTGTCTTGAAGAAATATAGCGACTGGAATAACGGGAGGGGTGTCATCTCCACCATTACAGGCTGTAAGGGCTAAAATTGACAATAGTAGTATTGGTTTGAAGATACTTTTCATGAGATAGTTTTAGTTTTTAGCGCGATTTTTCAATTAGGGAACAACCGTTGTAAGAAATCCCCTTATTACACCGAAAGATTTACTTGGCTGTTCAGATTAGTATTTGTGCTTGTGGAGCAAGAATCTAGCCATGAATACGCTAGCGTTGATTTTCCAAAGAAGTTTTTAGCGGAACAATCCAATTGGCACCACCAAACCAAGGTTTTGGTACTTCTGTAATGTCAAAATTTGGAGCGATCAGTTGCTGATAAACTCTACCGTTTAATGAAGCTTTAGCATCTACCAAAACAGCGACATTTGAGCCCATTATTCGAAACTCATTTTTGAGATGCTGGGCAAACTCCCAAATCATGTAGGGTTTGCCATCCATTTTATCGATTTGCCAGTCTTCTAAAAAGCCCTCAGGGTTTATTTCAATAGTCTCTCCATTGTCTATATCTCGAATGAAAAATTTAGTGCTACCTGATTTACCTCGAAGCTTCATATGCCATGAATAACGATGGCCCTCTTCTGTCCAATGGACATTGCCAGGAATTAAAAGGTGACGAAATGGAGTAAGTATTAAAGTGAGCGCAAACACTGTAAGACCAATGAGAATCCCTTTTTGGATTTTCAGACTAGGCACTTTAAACGCTTGAGTAATTGGGTCTGCTTTAACTTCTATTCCGGGTAGCATAGATAGTAATCTTTTCGGCCAATCTGGCGCGAAGTAAATACTTGAGGCGAACATCATAAACCATGGAAATATGCCTATGCTGAATAATTGGTCATTCATCAAATGGAATAGCGAGATTACAATTAAGCCCATTAACCTTGTCCTTTTAAAAAGGAGTGCAGGCACGATCAATAAGTCTAAAAGCATACCGGAGTAGGACATAATCAATATCATCCATCGCTGATCAAAATACTGACCAATGATAGGGAAGTCCATGTCTGATAAAAGCCAATTGGCCAATGGGTATCCTCTTAGCCAATCAGGGTTTATTTTGGCCACCCCGCCAAAAAAGTAAGGAACGGCAATCGTGAATCTTACAAGCCATAAACTCCAGTTTGGCGCTACTGAGGATCGAATCTTTTTAAACAGCATACTGTCTACCGAAAAGCTTCTGTGTGCCGGAATAAGGATCATAATGAAACTTATGATTAACACTAAATAGAAGTGATTTAGGTAGCGTGCTTGCTCTAAGAGAAATGTGTAGGTGAAAAGTATAAAGAACAGGGAGGTGCTAATGCGATATAGAAAACCGATCAGAATGAAAATAGCTAATACACCCAGTGCATACCAAAGCAGATACATGTATTGCTCTGGTAATGGTTGAAAATTGAATGGACCATAACTGAAATTGAAATCAGGTTCTACCCAGTAGCGATAAATCCAATCATATTTAAAGTAGCGAGTGACCTCCCAGAACATGATGGCTCCGAAAATGATCCTAAAGATTACAATAGAAGAAATAGGTACAGGGGCAAAGAGGTTTTTCAATTTGCCTTTGCCAATTATTTCAGCTAATTGTCCTTTTTGAATATTCATAGTACTTGAGCATGTAAATATAAAAATGAAGACCGAACAAAACTTACTTAGAATCCCTAAGGCTTGAGGTTGTCAGAAATACTTTATTGCAAAGTGAACTATTACCATTCACGAGCGTCTTGAGGGGCGAAGAATTTAGAATGTCGGAAACGAAAACGAATAAACGTGTTGATTTAAAGCTTAACCTCTTGGTTATAAGATGTCAGGCTGGTAGTGAATCTGCCTTTCGCGAGCTGCATGAGACTTTTAGCAAAAGAACACTTCAGTTTCTTGTTGGTATAGTGGGCAGCGAGGCGGCACAAGACTTAAATCAAGAAGTTTGGTTTATAGTCTACAAGCGGATTGCATCACTCTCAGATTCGCTGCGCTTTAAAACATGGCTTTTTCAAATAGCGCGGAATAAGGGTTTGGATTATTTTAGGAGTAGCAAACGTTCTCGAGAGCTTCAAGAACTCCTAATCTTAGAGACTGATTCGGCTTGTGAAGAGGGCACATATGAGTGGGATTCGGAGACATCAGATATCCTAAAAACTTCACTTGAGAAACTTTCTCCAAAACTGAGAGAGGTTATCGTATTGAACTTTTACGAAGGTATGGACTACGATGAGATCGCTTTGATCTTGGGCTGTTCCTTGGGTACTATCAAATCCAGAATTCACAATGCCAAACAAAAAATTAAAGACTTAATAAAAACGAAAGATTATGAAAACAGTTAATGAAAATCAGAATGCGCTCTGGGACATTATTGAGCGTGAAAAGAGAAGAGATAATATGATCAAATGGGTAAGCCGAATTGCATGGTCAATTACGCTCATCGTTTTAACAATTTTTTTAGTCTTCACCATACAAGACTATTCAACTGCACTCGGTAGGTATCAATCGGGGTTGGTTGCACGGAATGAGGTGAGACTTACTGTTATTCCGTTTCTGCAAGTCTCGGGTTCGCTCGCTTTAATTGTAGGTATCTTGGCAACTGTTGGCATGTTTCTGAGATTAAGAACCACCTCTATGCTTGAGATTCAGCAACGCTTAGCAAACCTTGAACAGATGATCACATCAGAAAAATAATCACATCATGCTGTGGAATAAGAGGAAGGCTTCTTTGTGATGAGAAGCCTTCTATATTTTATTATGATCTACATTCTTCAATAGCCTTTTCCAAAATACCCATCACTTTTTCCGTATTCATGCCGACAAGCGAAGCAGGAAAGCCTACTTCAAGATTGGTAATGGACAGTGTTTGGCTTGCCTCATCGAAGCGGTAATCAGTAGAGATGCCATTTTTACTCAGGTAGCCAGAAGTTCCTTCGAAGGCCAAACCTTGTGCTTTCAATTTTGAACCGAGGCACTCAAAAGTGCTAGCAGAAACATTATCAAACGTCTTGTTCATCTTCTTGATCTTCTTCTATTATTTCCTCTTCAACTGGCTCTTCTTCCTCTTCAATCTCTAGTGCTGCAACTGGCGTTAGGTTATCAGGTATTTTTTCATCACCTGATTTAGTATGATGAAATACCTCTAGGATTAAAGATTCTTTGATTTCAGGTACAACGAAAGTCACCAACATATTATTGAGGCTTTCGTGAATACGCTCCCAAGCCATTTGAATATCGTTCGCGTGGACGATCATTAAGTTAGTGACCTTCTTCTCTTTGCCACTATCAGCGTCACCCACCATGTAGGAAATTTTTGCTTGATAGAATACATCGCCACCTGTGTATTCGAAAACATCAACAATTTTACTCTTAGCAATACTGGTCACTTGAAACTCACCCATCACGCGTTGGCCAATTTCTTCATAGATTTTAGCCTCGGCTTCAGTGAAAGATAGTGCATCCGCTAAATAAGTTTCCGTCACATTTTTAACACGTCCGTGTTCGTCTTCTTTTTGGTATTTAACCTTACAAGTAAACCAGTTTTGCATATCAGTAAATTTGGACTGCGAAGTTAAAATTCAATCATGACATTTAAAGCGTTTGCGCGAAAAGCCTTAGATTATTTTTGAATGATTAACGATCTGACGTATTTCGCCTTTCAATGAGCAGTGTTTTTCCATATAAGAGTGCCATCGTAGTAACGTGCTTCCCAAAGCAAAGCGAATGGCTGGTAAAAGAAATTGAAGCCCTAGACTATGATGTAGTCAGTAGCAGCATCTCCGAAGTAGAGATTTCAGGCTACATGGACGATTGTATGCGGCTTAACATGTATTTGAGAACCGCCAGTAGGGTGTTATTTCAATTGCAACGTTTTCGTGCCAATACGGCTGATGAACTATATAAAAGGATAAAGAATATCCCTTGGGAAGAATACCTCGACAACGATGGCTACTTTTCTGTGACTTCCTTCGTCAGAAATGAGCACATCAAAGACGATCGTTTTGCCAATGTGCGTGTTAAAGATGCAATTGCCGATCGCTTAATAGAAAAGACTGGTAAACGACCAGATTCTGGACCAAATAGAGAGCATACAGTAATTCATTTATACTGGAAAGAAGATCAGGTACGACTATATTTCGATACTTCCGGAAATACAATTTCAAAGCACGGTTATCGCAGAATACCTTTCAAAGCACCAATGATTGAGTCACTGGCGGCCTCTACAATAGTAGCTTCTGGATGGGACAAACAGAGTCATTTTGTAAACCCAATGTGTGGTAGTGGAACTTTGGCCATTGAAGCGGCACTGATGGCCATTAATATGGCGCCAGGACTGATTCGCGAGAACTTCGGTTTTATGCATATCAAGGGTTTTGACGAAGAGGCATGGAATGGTTATAGAAGACTAGCTCGTTTGCAGGTCAAGAAGTCACCAGAGTTTAAGATCATTGCTTCAGATTTAAGTAAGAATGCCATTTGGTCGGCCAAAGAAAACGCCAAGACTGCAGGCGTGGATCACTTAATTGATTTCGAGGTTTGTGATTTTAAAGAGACACCACTGCCAGAAGCTCCAGGAGTAGTGATGATGAATCCTGAGTACGGAGAAAGACTTGGTGCAGACAAAGACCTAGAAGAACTATACGCGTCTATTGGAGACTTTTTCAAGCAGCGATGTGGAGGTTATACAGGCTTTGTGTTTACGGGAAATCTTGATTTAGCTAAGCGTATTGGACTGCGAACTTCGGTTAAGATTCCGTTTTTTAATGCAAGAATTGAATGTAGATTGCTCAAGTACGAGCTTTATCAAGGAACTAAGAGAATTCGGGATTGAAAATACTAAACGCTATCGTTCACAGCTTTCCAACTAAGCTACTTTTAGTGCACGTCAAGCATAATCAGTTTCTCTTATTTTATTGGCTAATCCTTTTTTCTATTGTTGATGGTCGCTTTGGTAAGGCATTAGGAATCCCATTTCTCTTTTTAGACCCCATTTATATGGGAGAAGTAGGTTTTTGGGGCTTTATGATTATTGGTGTGTCGCTGGCCGGTTTTTCAATGGCTTTTAATATTACCAGCTATATCCTCGATGGCTTTAGGTTTCCGTTTTTGGGGACGCTTCCAAGGCCATTCTCTCATTTTTGCTTGAATAACGCATTGATTCCATTAGCCTTTTTAGCCTTTTATATTCAACGAGTAATTAGCTTTCAATTGAATGTAGAACTCTATGAAGGGCCACAAATAGCCATGGGGCTGCTGGGGCTAATTTCTGGCTATATTTTTATGCTCACCTTTTTGTTTGTGTACTTCTCTAGAACCAATAGAGATATGCAAAAGGTTAGAAATAGCAAGGTTTTGAGAGCGTCTAAGAACCCTCAGCGCCAAAAGAGAAATGCGTTTCAACAACTTAAAAGACTTAAGCAACCTTCGGTTAAAGTCAAGTATTACTTTTCTTTGAAACTGAAACATCATTCCACAAGACGGTATGAAAAGTATTACGACCGAATCGCCATTCTTGGCATTTTCAAGCAAAATCAGCGTAATGCTATTGTAGTCGAATTGCTATTACTAGTGGTTTTGATTGCCTTAGGCGTATTTCAGTCTTCACCAATATTTCAAATTCCCGCAGCAGCATCAGGCGTATTTCTATTTACCATGATTGTAATGGGCACAGGAGCATTGAGTTTTTGGCTTCGCTCTTGGGTAGTTACTGCAGTTATCGGTCTCTTTTTTCTCTTTAATGTACTTTCTAGCGAATTCAATTGGGGGTATCAGTACCCCGCTTATGGTCTGGATTATACGACCGTTCCTGCCGAATACTCCCTTGAGGCCATAGAGGCGATCAGTAATGAATCCGCCATAAATGAATCCAAGGCGCACTGGTTGCAAATGTTGGAGAACTGGAAGTCAAAAACAGGTCAAGAAAAACCTACCATGAACCTGATAGCGGTGAGTGGCGGAGGGCAGAGATCAGCGCTTTGGACCATGAATGTTCTACAGCATATTGATTCTATGAGGGATGGACGTTTAATGAAAGAGACTTTCCTGATTACCGGAGCTTCTGGCGGTTTGGTAGGGGCTGCTTTTTACCGTGATTTGGCCTGGAAGAATAAAGCACCAAGATCCGAAGAGCACCTAACCGAAATGGGTAAAGAATTGCTTAATCCTTTGATATTTTCTCTCTTAATCAATGATATTTTTTACAAGGCCAGAAGTTTTGAATATGGTGGGCAGTCATACAAGCGGGAGCGTGGTTATGAGTTTGAAAATAATCTGAGTAAGAATTTAGGTGGGCTGCTTGATAGACCGATCATGGCGTATCAGAAGCCAGAATTCAATGGAGACATCCCTGTGCTGTTGGCAAGTCCATTGATTACCAACGATGGGCGAAAGCTATACATTTCACCACAGCCAGTGAGCTTTTTAAACTTAAGACCAAACGGTAAAAGTATTGTTCAGGGAGTAGACTTTCGTGCACTTTTGAAAAATCAACAAGCGGATAGTCTTCGTTTCTTAACTGCCTTACGGATGAGTGCCACTTTTCCATATGTAACGCCTACGATTACCCTCCCCACTAATCCTCCTTTACAGATTGCAGATGCTGGCATTTCAGACAACTATGGAGTAGTTGATGCGCTAGTTTTTCTAAATGTATTCAAAGAGTGGATACTGGAAAATACGAGCGGTGTTAATTTGATCGCCATTCGTGATTCTGAGAAAAATGCTGAACTCGGCCCTGTAGAATCTCAAAATATTCTCGAGCGATTTCTATCTCCGATTCAATCGGCATACTCTAGCTGGGACAAGGTGCAAACCATTAAGAATGATCAATTTTTTGAGCTCACAAAGTCAATCATTGGAGCTCACCTTCAACGCATTGAATTCCAATATGGTAAAGATGAAGACTTGGAACAGCGCGCTTCTCTTAGTTGGAGGTTGACCGAATTAGAAAAACGAAATATCATCAAGGCCATTCATCAAAAAAATAATCAAAAGCTCCTTTCTAGCTTTTTAGAGCCTGATTCAATACGATAACACAGCCTAACAGTTGTTAGGAAAACCAGTCTTTTTACTTAAATTTGCAGACCGTTTAGACCTAGGATAATTATGCAAGAAGTAGCTCCTTATAAGCCTAAGAATAAGATTAGAATTGTTACTGCCGCCTCGTTATTTGACGGGCACGATGCAGCCATCAATATCATGAGAAGAATTATTCAAGCCACAGGGGTTGAGGTAATTCACCTCGGACATGATAGAAGTGTGGAGGAAGTAGTGAATACTGCCATTCAGGAAGATGCACAAGCTATTGCGATGACTTCTTATCAAGGTGGACATAACGAGTACTTCAAATACATGTATGATCTCTTAAAGGAAAAAGGGTCAGAACATATCAGAATCTTTGGTGGAGGAGGTGGAGTAATTCTGCCAGAAGAAATCAAGGAATTGATGGACTACGGAGTAACCCGTATCTATGCACCAGATGATGGGCGTGCCATGGGATTACAAGGCATGATCAATGACATGGTTGAGCGATGTGATTTTCCAACGGGGCAAAATCTAAATGGCGAAGTCAATGACTTAGTTAAGAGAAACACGAAGTCAATCGCAAGAGTGATTTCTGCTGCCGAGAACTTTCCAGAGGAGTCTAAAGGTGTGCTCGATCAAGTGCACGAAATGGCCAAGGCTGTCGCTACCCCAGTTTTGGGTATCACAGGTACAGGAGGTTCGGGTAAATCTTCATTAGTCGATGAACTGGTAAGAAGATTCTTAATCGACTTCACTGATAAGAATATCGCGATTGTTTCAGTCGATCCATCAAAGCGTAAAACAGGCGGGGCTTTACTAGGTGATAGAATCCGAATGAATTCCATCAATAACGATCGTGTTTACATGCGTTCATTGGCTACGCGTCAATCTAACCTTGCACTTTCAAAGCATGTAAAAGAAGCTGTTCAAGTGCTCAAAGCCGCACAATATGACTTGATCATTCTTGAGACCTCCGGAATTGGCCAATCAGATACAGAGATATTAGACCATTCAGATGTTTCGCTTTATGTGATGACGCCTGAGTATGGTGCAGCCACTCAGTTAGAAAAAATCGATATGCTCGATTTTGCTGATGTCATTGCACTGAATAAATTCGATAAGCGCGGAGCTCTAGATGCCCTTCGCGATGTTAAGAAGCAGTACCAACGAAACCATGGACTTTGGACGGCCAATGTTGATGAGATGCCAGTATTTGGTACCATCGCATCGCAGTTCAATGATCCTGGCATGAACTCACTTTACAAAGTGATCATGGACAAAGTGGTTGAGCGAACCGGAGCCGAATTAAATTCCACTTTTCAAATCACGAATGAGATGTCTGAAAAGATCTTCGTGATTCCACCAAAGAGAACCCGATACCTTTCTGAGATTTCTGAAAGCAATAGATCATATGATGTACGTGCTTTGTCTCAAGCCGAAATTGCCGACAAGCTGTATGGTTTACACAGGTCTATCGAGACTTTACAAGACTCAGATATTGAGGACAAAGATCGCTTGATCAAAGGGCTTCAAGCGTCTTTCGAGACTTTGAAGTTAGATTTCGATCCGCACAACTGGCAGTTGATTGAAAACTGGGAAGAGAAGAAAAAGAAATACACGGACCCTGTTTACAGTTTCAAGGTACGTGACAAAGAAATCAAGATCGAGACACATTCAGAGTCTTTGTCGCATACACCAATACCGAAAGTTTCTTTACCAAAGTTCAGAAGTTGGGGCGATATTTTAAGATGGTCTCTTCAGGAAAATGTTCCGGGTGAATTTCCATATACTGCCGGCATTTACCCTTTCAAAAGAGAAGGCGAAGATCCAACAAGGATGTTTGCTGGTGAAGGCGGGCCAGAAAGAACGAATAGACGTTTCCACTATGTGAGTTTGGGAATGCCTGCGGCAAGACTTTCTACCGCATTTGACTCCGTAACGCTCTACGGAAACGATCCAGATTATCGTCCAGATATCTACGGAAAGATTGGTAATGCAGGAGTAAGCATCTGCTGTTTAGATGACGCCAAGAAGTTGTATTCTGGTTTCGACCTTTCTAATCCAACTACTTCGGTATCCATGACCATTAACGGTCCTGCACCAATGCTTTTAGGCTTCTTTATGAATGCTGCCATCGATCAGCAGTGTGAAGTCTACATCAAAGAGAATGGTCTTGAGAAAGAGATAGAAGCCAAGATTGTAAAAATTTACAAAGACAAAGGAGTTGCGAGACCTCAATACCAAGGCGAATTGCCAGAAGGTAATGATGGACTCGGCCTGATGCTTTTGGGTGTAACGGGAGATCAAGTACTTCCTGCCGAAGTATACGAGCCAATCAAGCAAAAAACACTTTCCAACGTAAGGGGAACTGTTCAAGCCGATATCCTTAAAGAAGATCAAGCACAAAACACTTGTATTTTCTCTACTGAATTTGCCCTTCGTTTAATGGGAGATGTTCAGCAGTACTTTATTGAGCAGGCTGTTAGAAACTTCTATTCCGTTTCGATTTCGGGTTACCACATTGCAGAAGCAGGGGCTAACCCAATTACACAACTTGCCTTCACACTATCCAATGGCTTTACCTATGTAGAATACTACTTGAGTAGAGGAATGGATATCAATGCCTTCGGACCAAACTTATCGTTCTTCTTTTCGAACGGAATTGATCCAGAATACGCGGTAATTGGTCGTGTAGCAAGAAGAATTTGGGCGAAAGCATTGAAGCATAAGTATGGTGCCAATCCAAGGGCACAAATGCTTAAGTATCACATCCAAACGTCAGGCCGATCGCTTCACGCTCAGGAGATTGATTTTAACGATATAAGAACTACGCTTCAGGCATTGTATGCGATTTACGACAACTGTAACTCGTTACATACGAACGCTTATGACGAAGCCATTACTACTCCAACCGAAGAGTCAGTGCGCAGAGCAATGGCGATTCAGTTGATCATTAATAAGGAGCTTGGCCTTTCGAAGAATGAAAACCCTATGCAGGGATCATTTATCACTGAGGAGTTAACAGATTTAGTGGAAGAAGCTGTATTACTTGAGTTCGATCGAATTACGGAAAGAGGCGGTGTACTTGGAGCTATGGAAACCATGTATCAGCGTAGTAAGATTCAAGAGGAATCGTTGTACTACGAGACCTTGAAGCATACCGGTGAATTCCCAATCATTGGTGTTAACACTTTCTTAAGTTCTAAAGGTTCTCCAACGGTATTACCGAAAGAGGTAATCCGTGCAACTTCGGAAGAGAAGGAATATCAGATTACCATGCTGAAAGATCTTCATGAAGGTAATGCCTCTAAGCAGGAAGCCATTATCAAACGACTTCAGACTGCGGCTATCCAGAATGATAACCTTTTTGAGGAATTAATGGAAGCTTGTAAGTATTGCTCACTAGGTCAGATTACCAATGCCCTTTTTGAGGTAGGTGGTCAGTATCGTAGAAACATGTAATGTTTCTGGTTATTGGTTGACTAGTTAATCGGTAATTAGTGGATTATCTGAATTCCATAGCATCCCTTTAGGGACTGAGGGCATCTCACCGTCATGCTGCCCCGAAACTTCGGGGTATTTCAGCATCTATTGAACTAGTTTCGTCATTCCCTTTAAGGCGGGAATCTCTGGATTAAGCACTGGTATTTGCTTGTTGGTGATAACACCAACAAGGGCTACCTGTCATTCTGAGGAAGGTACGACCGAAAGAATCCGTCTGTTTAAAGCGTAAGCGTAATGAACAGACAGACCTGCCTACCGCAAGCAGATTGCCGCGTCAGCATCTTAGCTGTCGCACGATTTCTTCCTCGCAATGACAAGCAACACGAGCGTCATGCTGAATTAGTGCCTTTTGTACTATGGTATAATGAAACGATCAAGCTAAAGAATAATTAGTTCCAGCTCCAGCTCCATGTTTCTCTATCAATTTTGCCTTTAATAACTGAGCTAAGAGCCTTTTTACTGTTGGGCTAGGAATACCCAGTCTTTCGGCAATTTCTCCTGATTTAGTACCTGGCCTTTCGCTAATGATGGTGATGATAGCCTTTTCTCTTGGAGACAATTCTGACATGACACCCTGTCTGTCGAGTTTACTCATCAATTGATCTTGCACCTTAATCAATGCCTTGAAAAAGAAATGAATCCATGGAGTGACATCCTCAGAAGGGCGTTGTGCTTGACAAGAGCGTAACGTTTGATAATACTTGTTCTTTTGATGCTCGATTTCATGCTCTAAACTCACATATTGAATCCAACTATATCCTTGCTTGAGTAAGGCTAGGGTGGAAAGAAGTCTACTCATTCTACCATTTCCATCTTGGAATGGGTGAATGCTTACGAAATCATAAGCGAGCAAAGCACACTTAACCAATGGATGCGTTTCCTTATCTGTTTTATACCATTTGATAAGGTCTGACATGGCATCTTGTGTAGGAAAGCCTGGTTCGGTGGTTCTAAATATGATTTGCTTGCTTCCGTCTGGTAAATTGGCTTCAACTGCATTGCTGTGTTGTTTATAATCACCTCGATGCCAGATGTCTTTCTCGGAATAGGCCAATAGCTTTTTATGCAGGTTCTTAATACTATTTTCTGTTACAGGGATATTCTGAAAAGACTCCGAAATTAAGTCTAAGACATCAAAGTAGCCTGCGACTTCTTGTGAATCCCGATCTACGAGCTTGGTCACATCAATGTCTTTCAAAAGGATATCTACTTCCTCATTCGACATTTTGGAACCTTCAATCCTTGTAGAGGCACCCACACTTCTAATGGTGGCGATTGACTTAAGTTCTCTTAAGCTATCTCCTTCTCGTTTTTCAATGGAGGACCAAGACGCATCAAATCGATCAATTTGACTCATTAGGCCGATTAATTGCCAGTTGAGGTCGACTTTAAAGGTATATACATCAGTGATCATGTATCAAATTTACAGAATAATTTCAATAAAATGATACGATTTGATACGATTTGATACGATAATGATACGATTATTTCACGCTATTTATACGAGGGTGTATAAAAGATAATGATACGATTTGATACGAAAATATACGATAATGATACGATCACTGGGCTGTCATTCTAAACGAATCATAGTGAAGTAAGAGAATCTGTCTGTTAAAAGCACAAGTGCCTGCTGCATGCAGATTGCCACGTCAGAATCTTAGCTATCGCACGATTTCTTCCTCGCAATGACAGTTGTCACTTCTTAACCGACTCCAACATTCCCTTTAAGTCAGCCGAATTATAGGTCTTTGACTGTAATACAAGCGTGTTGATCTTTTGTGTATTCGTAATGTCTGCTAATGGATTGGCATCAAGAATCAATAGGTCTCCCGATTTCCCAACGGCTAGGCTGCCATAGAAATCTTCCACTCTCAAGAACTTTGCACCATTGATGGTTGCGGCTTTTAGCGCTTCTAAAGGAGAGAGTCCTGCTTCCACTAAAGCGGCCAGCTCCTGATGTAGTGAAATGCCCTGATAAGTATATGAATTTGAAGCACCTGAGTCTGATCCTGCCAAAAGTGAAACGCCAGCAGCACTCATTTTAGGAATTAAGTTTTTAAAGGCGGTGTTCAAACGGTGTCGCATGGCCACAAAGTCTTCAGAGGCGCGTGCTGCACTTCTAATTCGGCCTTGATAGGTTTCAATAATACCATCTCCAATGTATTGAAGGTATTCATCGTTGCTGTGGTCATCACGATCTAGATAGGAGAGTGTGTTTCCTATGTGCATAGTGGGTGTCACGTAGGTATCGTTGTCTACAAGCATTTGGAAGGCCTGCTCCGCTTGTTCTTCCGAGTAACTATCCATTAGAGTAGTCATCGATCCCCAGAAGCCTGCTTTTCGATTGATATTGTCTTCTGTTACTTGTTGTTCTTCCGTAGACGAGCCTTTTAATATGTAATAGAGATGTTCTACCGAACCGAGTCCGGCTGTTACTGCATCTTCTAACATAACTGTGAAAGGCATATGTCCTGAAGTTCTCATACCTCTTCTTTCCGCTTCTTCTAAAATCCAGATATAGGCTTCCTTTGTAATTCGACTATCATAGAGTTTGATGAAGTCCACATTCATTTGCTCCAACGAGTCTATCGCTATCACGGCATCTTCTTTGGTTACTACTGGAATGGAACCTGCCCAAGTGGCTCTCGGTCCATCTAGTTTTGGCCCTGAAGTATAGATCTTTGGGCCAATCAATGAACCACTTTCCATTTCTGTCCGCCATTTGAAGATTTCAGTAGTCATATCTCCACCAGCTTCACGAACGCCAGTAATTCCATTGGCCACAAAGAGCGGAAGTAAGTTCTTGTTTTCCTCGATCAGCTCATCCCCACCACGAAAGTGTACATGCATGTCCCAAAGGCCAGGGATTACATATTTTCCAGTAGCATCTATTGTTTGATTTGCGGAGTAATTTGAGCTCCCTTCCCCAAGGTATACGATAGAATCATTCCTGATTCCTATGCTCTGATTGGTACTTACTATACCGGTGTTTACATCAATGACATTAGCATTTTCGATAAGAATGTCTAGAGACTCTTTCTCGAAGTTGGTACAACTGAGGAGAAGAAATAAAGGAATGGTAACGAAAAGGAAGCGCTTCATAGTCAAACGGATTTAAGGTGCTTGTCTAAAAGTATCTAATCGATTGAAATTATGGAACGAGTATTTCTTTAGTGGTATGTTAAACTAGGCTTTCTAAATAGTGCTGAGGAATACCAAACTGCTTCTTGAGCTTCTCAACTTCATCAAGGTATTTCTTAGCATCCGTTGCTTGTCTTTTCTTCTGCCCGACAATCATCAGGTTTTTGCCAGTATGCTCTGTGGAGATAAATTCGAAAACCTTCGTTTTGTAACCATTGGCTTCCATAATCAAAGCCCTGATCGCATCAGTGACAATCTCTGCTTGTCTTTCTTTCAAGATGCCATGCTGTAAAACACTGTCAAGTCCTTCGCTTTCGGTCATGGATTTTCTAATCTGTTTATGACAGCAAGGTGCGCAGATGATCAACTCAGCATTTGCCGCCATACCCTTTGCGATGGCATCATCAGTGGCAGTATCACAGGCGTGAAGTGCTATCAGTATATCTGTCTTATCTAAAGTGTAATCACCAATATAGCCTAACTGAAAGTTGAGTTTTTCGAAATTAGATGACTTGGCGATGGCGTTACATTTATCGATTAGGTCTTGTCTAACTTCCACACCTGCTACTGAGGCATTGAGTTTCAATTGTGTGGTCAAGTAATCATATAGGGCAAAGGTTAAGTAGCCTTTGCCAGATCCCATGTCTACTACCTTAATGGGGTTTCCACTAGAAAGTATTTCATGGTTTTTTAGAAGACTCTCAATGACCTCAACGAACTTGTTGATTTGCTTGAACTTATCTCCTTTATCTTTTATAACTCTTCCGTTTTTATCGAGTACGTCTAATTGTTGGAGGTAATCAGCCCCTTGAATCAGGTGTCTTTTTTCTTTGTCATGCCCTCTGTTGGGTGCCGTTTTGAAAGTGGACTTGGTCTGCTTGAGTCTTGACTTATCTCCATTTCGTTCATAAGCATAATCAGCTTTTGAAGTGAAAAGGTTAGCGTTTTGGAATTCTGCTTCCAGTAGATTTCCTATGGTTGACAAGCCTTCTTGAACCGGGTGATTCTTAGTCATGTCATTCGTTTTATGTCGATAGACAAAGGAAAGCTGCGGTTGTCTTTTTATAATCGCCAATGAGATGATCACTTTCTTGAGTGTACCTGCTCCGTCAACAGGTTTACTAAAAGTTAATCTAACAAAGCTATCATTGTCGATGCTCGACTGAATGTGCTTAAGTATTTGAATCTCGTTTGACATGGATCTGTGTTGTAAGCTGCAAAGATACATTTAAGGAGATCAGGAATTTGTATAGATGTACTTATATCATTCAGGTTGAACGGAGTGATTTGAAAACTTAAAGTTCTTCACTGATGCTGGAGTATCTAAACCTGGTTTGCAGTCCGCGTTTCGCACAACTTTCCCTGGCAGCGTATCTAACTCTAAAACACCTGCCCAAACGTCTAGGTCATAATCAGCAGCTTCATCGCTGGCGCCTACATCTCTAACTTTAGCGGAGGCTTCGTCAATGTCTATGGCAATGACCAAAGTGCCATTGAGCTCCTTTTCGTTGGGAATTCGAGCTTCATCCCATCTGCCTGGAATAATGCTTTCAGTAATAATTTCAAGCGCTTCCATTTTGGCTTCTGGGTCTTCAATTAAGTGCGCTTTCCCAAAGATTGTGGCAGATCTATAATTCACCGAGTGATGGAAAACAGACCTAGCGAGCACAAGCCCATCCATGTGGCTGACAGTTAAACTTGCTAGCTCTTGATCGAGTAATGAAAGAAGCATTCTGTTTTTGTTAGAACCATGAAGTAGGATTTGATCTCCTTTTCTACCATAGCCGGTGGGTATTACTATTGAAGTGTTTCCGTGGATATAGGGCACGTAGCAGATAAAGTGTGAGTCTAAAATTTCGTAAACAAGTTTTTTATCATAATGGGCTCTCTTTGACCCTCTGACTATTTTATTGAGTGATGTCTTTGCAAATTCCGTCATGGCTAATCGTTTTGTAAACTAAATATGACGTAATATTGGACTAGTATTGTAATCCAGTTTGTTATTAATGAATAGTCCGGTATGATAGCACTCAAACCCCTGATCGAAATTGATAGAGCCTCTGACGCGCCAATTTATCTTCAGATTAATAACGCGCTAATTCACTTGATTAAGAATGGAATCTTAGAGAGCGGCTTAAAACTTCCCGGTAGCCGAAGCCTTGCCGAAGACCTTAAAATTCACCGTAAAACAGTTGTAGCTGCTTATGACGAATTAATTAGTCAGGGTTGGATTGTAACACTCCCTTCCAAAGGAACATTTGTCAGCGACCAATTGCCAGAAGTTAAACCAGGCGGACTTGTTCAAGATGCGAGATTCTCAAACGATGCACCCTTTGCGTTTGATGAGATTAAGGAGTTGAAAAGAAATGAGCCAAAACTACCTAATGGACTGACATTAGATGAAGGCACACCGGATGTTAGAATAGCGCCAGTAACCGAAATCTTCAGACATTATAGAAGCGTAATTTCTAGAAGTTACAACACCAAGCATTTGAATTACGGTCCTTTTTATGGGGATCTTTCACTCAGAGAAATGCTGGTTAAGCACCTACAAGAAACACGTGGATTAAGATGTAGCGTAGATCAAATTCTAATTACACGAGGCAGTCAAATGGCCATGTATCTATCAAGCCAACTGTTACATCGAAATGGTGGTGTCTCCATAGTTGGAGAAACTAATTATATCGCAGCGAGCTTGACTTTAGCACATGCTGGAGCACAGTTGAAGAGGGTTTCTGTAGATGAGAAAGGGCTTGTTACAAAAGAAATCGAGGCAATTTGCGAGCAGGAAACCATACGCTCAGTCTATGTTACTTCGCACCATCATCATCCAACTACTGTGACCATGAGTGCAGATAGGAGGATGCACCTTGTTGAATTGTCCAAAAAGTATGGCTTCGCTATTTTAGAAGATGACTATGATTACGATTTTCACTATCAGCGAGCACCGCTATTGCCATTGATCAGTATTGCGTCAAATGGAAATGTGATTTACATGGGAGCACTTTGTAAAATTGTTGCACCAGCCATTCGCGTTGGCTATATGGTGGCGCCAAAGGATTTTATTGCTTCTGCCGGGCATTTAAGGCGTATTATAGATCGTCAAGGCGATGCGATCATGGAGCGGTCAATTGCTCAAATGATCCAACAAGGAGATTTACAAAGGCATAGTAGAAAAGCCTTGAAACTGTATCATGCAAGAAGAGATCATTTCTGTGAACTCCTCTCGACAGCACTTGGCGATTATATAAGTTTCCAAAAACCAGAGGGTGGAATGGCTGTTTGGGTGCTTTTGAGGAAAGATCTCAGCTGGCCAAAGATTCAAGCATACTGTAACAATGTGGGACTTAGTATTCCTAACTATTTGAATTATGACCAAGTAAGTCTTGGCCATAACGGGATGCGGCTAGGTTTTGCTTCACTGAATCTAGAGGAGCAAAAACAAGTGATCCAAATATTGAAATCTGCCATTTTGGATCAGTTGGGATAATTATTGAAGATAATTTTGGAATTTGTCCCCTAGACGATCGCTTTGCGTCTTAAAGGTGAATCGCGATTTTTTATACAGATTTTTTAATTTAAAACAGAAATAAGATGCAAAAGTATTTATACCTATTCAGAGGAGGCGATGAGATGATGGCTTCACTCTCACCAGAAGAAGTTCAAGCGCATATGGGCGAATGGCAAGTTTGGATGCAAAGCCTAGCGGAAAAAGGCCAACTGATAGATGGAGAGCCCTTGCATGGAAAAGGCAAGCAGGTAATAGGTGGAGGTAAAGTAGTGACAGATGGCCCATTTGCCGAAGGGGCTGAAATAGTTGGAGGATATCTAATGGTTAACGCTTCATCGCTTGAAGAAGCTACCGAGATTTCGAAAGGTTGCCCAATCCTTCAGGCCGAGGATGGTAATGTAGAGGTCAGAGAAATTCAAGTATTAGATTTCGGTTAAGGTCGACTTTTTTGAAATAAGCCATTGGATTTTAATAACTCCAATGGCTTTTTATTACCTTCTTAGCAGTAGATTTTTTTGACTCCGAGGATGACCAATACTAAGGTAAACGACACACTAGATCATCTTTTCAGGCATGAGTACGGGAAGTTAGTCGCGCTTTTAACCAATCGATATTCATCTAGATTAATTGATAAGGTAGAGGATGCAGTGCAAGAAGCGCTTTACAAAGCTGCCAAAGTTTGGTCTTTTCAACCTATGCCAGATAACCCTTCGGCATGGCTCTATCGAGTAGCCAATAATCAGCTCATCGATTTTTTAAGAAAGGATAAAAAAAGTGCCGATTGGGAAGATCACGAGTCTGCCATCATAGACAAAGAGATCACTGAGTTGGCCTTACCCGAAGAAAAAGTGATTGTCGATGATCAATTAAGAATGATTTTCGCCTGTTGTCACCCAGCCATGAAGCCAACAGAGCAGCTGATGCTCAGTTTGAAATTGCTTTGCGGTCTTTCTATTAAGGAGATTGCAAGGGCATTGTTGAAAAACGAAGAGGCAACCAAAAAGGCAATTACCAGATCAAAGAAGAAGTTTAAAGAGGAGGTAGGGGAACTTAGTGTTCCCAAAGACAACGAGATTGAATCGAGACTATCCGAAGTTCTTCAGGTCATATATTTACTCTTCAATGAAGGATATAAGGCTACGGAGGGCGATAAGCTTATTAAGGAAGAACTTTGCGAAGAAGCTATCCGATTAGGTTTTCTCTTGACCAATGAACCTAATTGCGACAAAGGAGAATTGAAAGCACTTATCTCAATGATGCTATTTAAGGCAGCACGTTTCCCTGCGCGAATGGATGCTGATGGAAATCTCTTGACACTTCAGCAGCAAGATAGAAAACTGTATGACGAAGAATACATCAAGTGGGGCTGGGACTTTTTACGGCAGTCTTCAAAGTTTGAAAATACTTCGGCATACCAACTAGAAGCAGCTATTTCGGCTTACTATACAATTGCTAAAAATTACGAGTCAACGAACTGGAAGACCATACTGGGGCTTTACAATTCACTAATTAAAATCAAACCTATTCCTGTTGTCCATATGAGCAGGGTGGTCGTTTTGAGCAAGGTTGAGGGTCCAGCTAAGGCTTTGGAAATCATGGAGTCTATTGAGCCAGAGATAAAAGGAAATCAATCTTTCCATGCACTCAAAGCCGATCTTTATGCCGAATTAGAAAACTGGTCTCAGGCGAGGTCTTATCTTCAAAAGGCCATTTCACAAGCTCAGAATATTACAGAGCGTAGATTTCTAGAGAAAAAGCTCAAGAGCTGGATTGGTAAATAATGCCCTGCGATTTCATAAAGAATATGTCAATGGACATATGAAATATCTCTAAAATCAATTAATTGCAATATGCTTAAGACGGCTTTACGTTTCGGTTTAATCGTTATCGCATTGCTTATACTTTTTCAACTGAGTAATGCTTCATTATTTATTCCTTCCATTCCTGCTGATGCAGTGATTGGTATCACAGCAGTTATCCTAATAGGTCTTGGGATTTACCTTGGTGTAAATATGAAGAAGGATAAAGTGGTAGAGGTTGCGGCTCCTGTCAGTGTAGACCAAGAAAAAATTACAAGCTTAGGTATCAGTGATCGAGAGTTAGAAGTGCTGCAATTAATTTCCGAAGGCTTATCAAATTTTGAGATTGGAGAGCGACTTTTTATCTCTGAAAGCACTATTAAAACCCATGTTTCAAGCCTTTTTGTAAAGCTTGATGTGAAGCGGAGAACCCAAGCCGTAACCCGTGCCAAGGAGTGGAGAGTCATCACTTAAGACTATTCTACTTTAGTAGTATTTCGTAGATTGGTACTTAAGTATGAGCTTGAAATACACACCTTTAGCTTGTTTTGAGCAAACAAAAACAAATCATCATGAAACGAATACTTAAAATTTACGCCCCTTTTGTCTTCGCAATATTACTTGGAGTGCCATTACTTTTTGGTCAAATTAACGGCTATGGACCAGAGACATTTAGTTCTGGAGAGATTGTTGGTTACTCTTCTATAATTGTAGCCATGGCATTAATATTCTTTGCAGTAAAAAACCATAGAGATAAGATCAATGATGGCATAATTAGCTTTGGAGAATCAATGAAAATTGGCTTAGCAATTTCTGCAATGGGTGGCATCGCATGGGGACTATATAACTTCATATTTGTCACTTGGATTATGCCTGATTTCAATGAACAATACTTTGCGTATGCCGAAGGTTTAGAAATTGGAACACCGGCATTTGAAGCTAAGTTTGAAGCGCTCATGAGTGGAAGTGGAAGCTTTATGTATACCCCGATAGGAGGTACTATACTAATGTTCTTTACAGTGTTTTTGATTGGGTTAGTGATTAGTGTCATCAGTTCTTTAGTTTTACAGACCAAGTCCAAAGTAGCAAACGCCTGACAAGACTAAATGAGAATTCTTCTTACCCTTTTAATTGTGCTTTCCCTGAGTCATCTTCAAGCTCAGGAGAGTTCATTTTTAATTGAAATAGAGGAGTATCGAAAAGAGCAGAATGCTGAGTTTCTTGATCCTGATAAGTCTCCTCTGTCTTCTGAAGAAAGAGCCTCATTCAATGGGCATGATTTCTTTGCGCCAGACGAGGCTTATCGAGTTAAAGCCAGATTCGAACCCACACCAGACGATAAGCCGTTTCCTTTAGGTACCAGTAAGGGCGGAACCCAGTTGTACAAAAGGATTGGTGTATTACACTTTGCTTTAAAAGGCAAAAACTATACGCTCGAGGCTTATGTACAGGTACAGCAAGGTTTCGGTATGCGGCCAGCTGTTCAGTACGTATTTCTTCCGATTTTGGACGAAACAACTGGGGTAACAACATACGGTGCTGGGCGTTATCTGCACTATCAAGGCATCCCTAAAGGAACGGAATGGGTGATCGACTTCAATAAGTTATACAATCCATATTGTGCTTACAGTGATAAATATGAATGTCCAATGGTGCCTAAGGCTAATCATTTACCGATTGCTATTGAAGCTGGGATTAAAGGGTCTTAATGCAAGACTTGTTCTTCGAGAATAGGGGCAATACGCTTTACATCTTTCCATTCAAAAATTTTCACAAAACCGGCAATAGCCGAGAGTAGCATACCTGGACTAGCAATGTCACTAGCTAACCAAGTAATTGATGCATCTCTTTGCTTGGATAATGTGGCTTTCTCCGTGTTATCGGCTTTTGCGTAATCACAGGCAAAAGCCCAAGCGCCATCACGAGCCATTTGAATGCTGAAATCGACTAGTCTTTCATCTAATTTACCAGCTAGTTTATCCATAATGCCAATAACAGGCGATACTTTGTCAATGTCCGCTTGAACACCATCGACCATAGAAGAGAGTATTTCGTTGATTTTATAAAAATCTGCTTTAAGGTCATCAATCTTATCGCCCGAAACCTCCGCTGCTGCAATACCAAGGTCAAGGTTAATGTGGGCGTTGATTCCCAATAATAAATGCTGAAGAATAATGGGCCAGAACTTCTTGCCTTGCTCAAAACAGACTGCCCAGCAACTGCTCGGAGATTCATGGGCGTTGAATTGAGTATAGGCAGCCAAGTAACGATTGGCAAAGACTACATCGAGCTTTTCCATTCTCGGGTTATCCTCGAATTCTTCGTTTTCAATGGCTGTTTTAATCGCTTTGGTCACCTTTCTATAGAGAATTGGAAAGTATGCCAACTTTGAATTTTCCCTTACCTCTTTTTCTACAATCTGGTCAAGAAATGATATGACTTCGTCAATGGTGTTTGCTTGCATGGTGTGAGTATTACCTCATGAAAATAGTGAGATTGGTTAATTATTGAAATTAAACTTTCAATAATTTTTGAAAGTTAGAAAAGTGTCTTACATTTGAATCATGCATTACGAAGAAGGTAAGTCAAAATTTATTCAAGCCTGGGGCACCTTGGGATCAGCCTGGGGCATCAATAAAGCCATGGGTCAGATTCATGCTTTGCTTCTGATTTCAGAAGAGGCACTTACTACAGAAGAGGTGATGGATGAATTAAAAATATCCAGGGGTAATGCCAACATGAATATTCGAGGCCTTATTGATTGGGGAATCGTCCAGAAGGTTTACAAGCCAGGAGAGAGAAAGGAATACTTCACTGCTGGTAAAGATATTTTGGAGTTAGCTAGGCAAGTATCAAGAGAAAGAAGAAGGCGTGAGATTGAGCCTGTGATGCGAGTACTAGAGGAACTTCAAAATGTGAATGAGGGCGATGCTTCTGAAGTCGAGCACTTTAAATCTGTGACCAAGGACTTAGGTGATTTCACTAAACAAGTAGATGGGGCTTTAGATAAGTTTAGTCGTTCAGATAAGAACTGGTTCTTTCAGGTTTTAATGAAGATGATGAGGTAAAAAAATTTTAAAAATAACTTTCAAAAAATATTGAAAATTAGATAATTATGAAAAATATAGAACATTATTTCAATTGGCATTACATCATTTTAGTCTTTTTTATGCTACTGTGCATTTTTGCCTTGATAGAGAGTTCAGTTGGGTATTTGTTTGTTATGGTGCCTCTTATGGTACCGGTTGGGTTAGTGCAGATCATTACGGCAATTGGCTACACATTGGAAGATAGTCTTCCTGAGTATTTTCAATCTGATTGGCGGACTTACTGGATTATTACAGTTTTCTACTTCTTGATCTTGATGCTCATTTATCAATCTGATGTCACAAAGGAAATTTATCAAATCTGGCTTTTTGGAATGCCGTGGTTCATTGTATGCTATCAATTTAATCTGGTCTCCAGAATCTATAAATGGAGGTTATCCAATCAGGGTGATCTCCAACATCAATTACACTCTAAATCTTAATGTTATGAATTACACAATCTTAGCTTACAGCGCGTATTTAGTACTCACCATAGGTCTCACTATTTGGGTGGCAAAGACCTTGTTCAAGAATGGACAAGTCTTCTTAGTGGAAATTTTTGGAGGTCAAGAAGAACTGGCTTCTAGTGTTAATCGGCTGCTCGTGGTTGGCTTCTACCTCATCAATATTGGCTATGCAGTATATACTTTGGAAAGTATGGGCAGTGTAGCGAATACGGTGCAAGTGATGAAAGAACTGAGCAAAAGTGTCGGCTCCATTATTTTGATTTTGGGTGGCATGCACTTCTTAAACCTCTTCATATTCTTTGAATTGAGAAAGAGAGCAAAAAACCGTATTGCCTAATCACAGGACCTGACTTCTTTCAGGAGTCAGGTCTTTTTAAACCTTACTATTATGGAATTAGAAGCTAAAAGATGGATAATATTTGATGGGAATTGTGGCCTGTGTCTTAAATCCAAAAAACTGCTGACTCAACTTGGTGTCTTTCCAGATTCAAGATGTCTTAATTACCACGAGTTAGATGCAACGTTAAAATCAAAGGTTGATTCGAAGCGCTTTAGTTTCGAAATGGCACTAGTGGATGAGTCTAATGATAATACGCTCTATGGTCTTGAAGGAATCTTGTCAATCTTTTCTGAGAAAGTGTCTTGGTTAAAGCTTATAAAAAGCGGCTCATTTGCCTTTGTCTTTTTACAATTTTTCTACCATACAATCTCATATAATCGCTATTTCTTGTTTCCGCGGAAAAAGGTATTTATCTGTGATTGCGATCCACCCTTTGTTCCTAGGTTTTATAAGCAATGGATAGGATTAGGTACGTTTTTCTCTGTTTTAATAAGTTTTTTATTAGGATATGTTTTAGCAGGTCTAATTGGTTTGCCTGCAATCGATTTAGGCTTTAAAATGTTAGTGATAGTGGGGCTTGGTTGGATCATTCAGGCATTGCTCGCTAAGGTTGTGATGAGAAAACGCGAGTTTCAAGATTACTCTAGGCATTTAGCCCTCATCGGCTTGGTTGGCGTACTGATTTTGCTTCCAGTACTGGTTTTTTCTCCAATATTTCCTGTTCCGTTGTCAAGGTATTTTTTGGCTTTTTGTGTATTGCTAAGTAGCGCAATCATGTCTTATATGCACTTCAAGAGAATTTCATTTATGAACCTAAGTCAGCTTTGGACGCTTAGCTGGTTTGTATGGCTTCAACTTTGTGCTTGGTCTCTATCATTTTACTTTGAATTACTGCCACTATGAATTTCTTAAAGAAACTTCCAATTAGGTATAAAGGAGAGTTACATGAAGTGAAGTTGATCAACTTTAGTGTGAGTCTAGATGAGGTTCTTCCGCTGGTGCCTTCCGGAATCAAGGTTAGAGAATATGGAGATAGGGCCATTATCTCTATGGTTAATGTGAAACTTAAAAAAATGAGGCCAGCAGGCATTCCAGAATCATTCTCTTTTGATTATCAGCATGTAGCATTCAGGTTATTAGTTGATGATGCTGAATTAAATTCAGGAAAGGCAAAGGGTATTTATTTTCTTAAATCATTCACAAATAATTCATTCGTTGTAGCAGCCGGAAATATTCTTAGTAACTATCGATTGTCAAAAGCACAGATAAATGATAATTATGGTTTTGAGTTAGAGCAGGGAACTAAGTTTCTAAAGTATCATTTAAATGAAAAAGCGTTTAAAGGCACTAATGAATTGAAATCTGAAATTGAGTCAATCGATAGGGCCTATGCTTTAGACGGGGATAGACTTTTAAAAACCGTTATTCAAAGAGAAAAATGGCCAATAGATTGGGTGAACTGTCTTGGGTTTGAGACTAACTTTTTCAAGTCAGCAAAATTGCTAGGAGCTTTTCAAGTCAATGAAACTATTGATTACGAATGGCTCCCAGCAACTAGACTTTAATTGATTACTGTAGCGTACAGCTCCCATTGAAATCAGATGCATCGAACAGTGTGTTAGCTCGACCAACTAGTGTACCTTTTGTCACTTCGATCGTCAATTGGTTACTGCCTGATCTTTTTGGAGAACAGTATTCCAAGAGGTAATAACTATTTGCACGGCCATTGATTAAGTCACCAATTTCCCTGAAACTGTCTAAAAGTTCGCCAATATTGGCGGCTGATACGAAACTGGTTTTGCCTACTTCTCTGAGCACTTGTTCATCAATTTCCCCACCAAGACCGATGGTGTAAATGGAAATGTCGCGATCGGCATTGGCCACCGTACCTAATGCTTGGCCTTTGGTGTTTCTATTGGCTTGGTCCGTGCCATCAGTAAAGATGACTAAAGCGCTGGAGGCAATTTCGTCTAGGTTTCTAGTTTGGGTAAGCTTTTGGTTGGCTACTTCAAGCCCCTGAATGACTGCACCGTAGAGATTAGTAGAGTTGTCAGAGCTCATTTGAGGAGAGATATTATCAATAGCCGCTTTCAATTCTGCGCCACTGGTAGATACTCCCTGTAGCTGCTTGATGTTCTCAGCACCATCAAACCACCAAATATCCATTTTAATGGCTTGTGCAGAAGCCTCTTCACTGGATGGAACTACTTCGTCAATAAAGCTTTTGGCTGCTTGCTTTAGGCCTGCTAGATTCTCGCTGCCTAAAACACTACCACTTAGATCTAGCATCAATGTAATGTGGTAATCAAATACTTGCTCGTTAGGTTGTATTTTTCTTGTGGCTTCAAATTCAGAGATGACCGATCCATTTTCATAAATGATGAAGTCGTCTTCCGTGAGCCCGGCTACTCCATTGCCAGCACCATCTTCAACACGGAAGAATACTGAGACATTTGAAGGTAAGTTGACAAACTGATCCTCAATGGTGACCGATAAGTTGAGGTTCTCAGCGTCATCACTGCCGCAAGAGGTGATGAAGACTAATAGTATGGAAGAAATGAAAAGATTGAATTTTGATAGTTGCATGGTTCTTAGGTTTTGAGTCCACTCTACAACCGTGAAACTTATTTTCATATTGTTCAGTTAGCCATTTAATTCAATTAAATTTGATGCTTAATTATTTCTCAGCAATATGAAGACAACTACCACGTTACTAGGAGATTACCAATTTGAGGCGGTTAACGAAAATGGCAATAAAGTACAAATTGACATGCGTGCTCCAGAAGAGAAGGAAGCTCAGTCGCCAACCGAATTACTACTCTCAGCGCTAGCTGGTTGCGCATCGGTTGACTTGGTTCAAATGTTGAAGAAAAGGAAAAAGACTGTGAATAATTTAACAGTTGAAACGGAGGGAATTAGAAGAGATGAACACCCAAGAGGATTTACCAAAATCTCTTTACACTTTACACTAGAGTCTCCTGACGCTACGCAGGAAGAATTCGAAAAGCTCGGCCATTTAGCCGCTACTAAATATTGTTCGGTTGCTGGATCACTAAGCGCTGAACAAGATCATAAATTCTCCATTAATAGAGGTTAGCCAAAAATTATTTTGATCAGGTGGATTAAACCATGATCTACCTTTTGTCATCCAACCCGTGTAACAGCACTAAAATGTTATGCAGGAAAACAGACTAATACACTTCTTTAATCGGGCCACATTTGGCATTGACTTTTCTTCATTTATTACTCGGAGATCACTCCCTTTTGACGAAGTGGTTTCGAAACAAATAAGTAATGATACTTCCCCTGAGCTTGCGCTGGTTACAGAAGACGCTTCTATAAAGTACGCACAAATGCTTAGGTCTAACCGCACTGCTACTGCGGATAGATCAGAGGCACGTAAAATGGTGCTTCAAGAACTTCAAAAGAATCAGAAAGAAATTAGAAATCTAAACTTGGCTTGGATGCAACAGATGCATCAGTCGGCTTACGCTTTTAGAGAGAAACTGACTTTCTTTTGGCACGATCATTTTGGCGTTAGGGTATTAAATGTGTTTAGAGCACAAGTCCATAATAATACCCTGAGGGAATATGCTTTAGGAAAATATAAGGATTTACTTCTGGCGGTGGCAAAAGACCCAGCCATGCTACAATTCTTAAACAATCAACAAAACACCAAAGCTAAGCCCAACGAAAACTTTGCGCGTGAGTTGCTGGAATTATTCACCATCGGTAGAGGTAACTATACTGAGCAGGACATCAAGAATGCCGCTCGGGCATTTACAGGATGGAGTTTTAATCCACTGAATGGAGATTTTCGACTTCGGTTTCGTCAACATGATAATGGAGAGAAGACATTCTTTGGCAAGCAAGGAAATCTCACTGGGGAAGATATCATTGATATAGTGTTAGAAGATAAACGGACCGCTGAGTTTTTGGCAGCCAAGTTCTTTAAATACTATGTTTCCGATACACCAGACCCAAATTTGATTCAAGAATTAGCAGACTTCTATTACCAAAATGAATATGACACAGGTAAGCTTTTGGCATATATGTTTAAGGCCGATTGGTTTTACGAGGAGAGGTTCTTAAACGCTAAGATCAAGTCCCCCATAGAATTGTTAAATGGTTACCGCCAACACCTTGGTTTGGATTTCAGGGCACAAGCAGGTTGGCTTTTGTTGCAGCGTAATTTCTCGCAAATTCTTTTTCAACCACCTAGCGTGAATGGTTGGCCAGTAGGAAGAGAATGGATTGATAGTTCTTCCCTCGTCAATCGGATGAAGTTGCCAAGGGCTTTGGCAGGGCTCGAAAAATTTGAAAGACAAGAGGAGGAAGAAACCGATGCTAATGATGCCTTTAAGGTTCGTGGAGACCGTGTAATTCAGTCGGCTCGACTGAATTTTGAAGAACTAAAGAAAACATTGAATCAACTCAATGATCAAGAACGACTACAGACTGCATCTACCTATCTGTTGAACACTACACTTTCTTCCTCTAAGCAAAAGCCGATTCTTGAGGGTTTGAAAAATCAGGCAAATGAGAGCAAATCTGAATGGTTAATACTCACATTGGCGTCAATGCCAGAATATCAATTGAACTAAGATGGGACATAACAGAAGAGACTTTATAAAAAGAACGGGGCTCGTAGCTGCTGGATCGTTTCTGGCACCTAGTTTTATTAATTCGCTAAGTGAAAGGTCTATCGACTTTACGGGAAAGCGATTGGTTGTTATTCAACTTTCAGGAGGGAATGATGGTCTAAACACAATCGTTCCATATTACAATGATATATACTATAAATCGCGCCCTCAGATTAGCATTGCTAAAAATGAGGTGATTAGGCTTAATGATGAGCTCGGGATGAATCCAGCATTAACCGCACTTAAGTCACTTTTTGACGATGGGCTTGTATCGCTGATTAACAGTGTAGGGTACCCAAATCCAGATCGTTCACACTTCAGATCAATGGATATTTGGCATACCGCGAGTAACGCTGACGAGTATTGGAAAACAGGTTGGTTGGGCAGATATTTAGATGCTGAGTGTATCAACTGTGAGTCTTTACATAAAGCTATTGAAGTGAACCCTACACTAGATTTAGCCATGAAGGGTGAGCGTTTAAAAGGCTTGGCAATGGAAGACCCACGCAAACTATTGAGAGATATTAATGGCGGGCATAATAGGTCAATCGCCAAACTCAATTCGGACCATGCGCATGAAGAAAATAGTGTTGAATACCTGTATAAAACATTGGTGGAGTCAGTTAATTCTGCGGATTATATAGGGGAGAAGGTAAAATTGTATAAGTCGAAAGTATCCTACCCACAAGGTCGGTTTGCCAATAACCTTAAGACCATTGCAGAGATGATTAACTCAGGTTTGGAGACTTCGGTATATTATTCTCAGCTTGGAGGGTTCGATACGCATGCACAGCAAAAACAAAAACAGAGTCGCTTACTCAAAGGCTATGCTGATGGTGTAGCAGCATTTGTGAAAGACCTCAAAGCTAATGGAACACTCAAGGATACACTGATACTCACTTTTTCAGAGTTCGGCAGAAGAGTGGGTCAAAATGCGAGTGCCGGTACTGACCACGGTACTGCCAACAATCTGTTTGTTATTGGAGAACAAGTTAAAGCCGGAGTTTATAATGCCGCTCCCGATTTAACAGACCTAGACAATGGCGATTTGAAATATCAAATCGACTTTAGAAATGTCTATGCTACAGTACTCGATAAATGGTTAGGGGCGAATAGTGAACAAATTTTGAAACAAAAATTCTCAGGCTTACCTTTCTTAAAGGTTTAACCAATAAGTCATTTTGATCACCAGCGCCCTGTTTTTATTGACAAAGTCTCCAGGGAAATAGTTGTCTGTATAGGCAATGAAAATATCCGATACTGGCTTAAAGCGCCATTGTAGTCTGGAATTGACATTGATATTATCGATTTGACTATTGTATTGGATAAATGTGGTCCAGAATAATGACTTGTTAAAGGTAATATCAAATCTTGGCCCGATTAGAAAGATGTCTGCATCGCCATAAGGATCAGGGAGCCTTATGTTATTATAGTTAAAGTCAAGGCTCACCAACCCATAAGGTTGGAATCGATAATTGATATTACCTCCAAGGCTATATCTACTTCCATTAAAGTATTCCCCGGCAGTACTTCGTAAAGTGTAAAAGAAGAGTTGACGCGTGTCAGAGTTATAGCTGGCCTCAAGGTTTATAAAAGTATAATCAGACCCCTCGGGTAATGCCAAGTTTCCTTCTCTAGTAGGGTCAAAGTCGCGAAATAGATAAATAAAGCTTCGTGATAAGCTTGCTTCAAATCGTCCGGTATTTTTTAACTGTGAGTTGATCCCAATTGTAATTTCCGTATCAGTAGTGCCAAGTGAATCGTTTTGAAAAGTCTGATATGCCACGCGTGGGTTGAATTGTTGGAAAGGCCCATTTTGGGGGTAGAAATTCTTTTGCACTTCTAAATTGGCAAAGTCATATCCACTCCTTCTGGCAAAACCAACCTCTGGGTTATAATTGTCTCCCACTTTTTGGAGAGTTCCCTGAACATTCCACTCCACAGTGGAGTAATTGAGACTAGCGGCTGTAGCGTAGCGCCCCTCCGTATTATTAAGACTGTCTTTGTCGAAAGACCTATGATAAAATAGTTTTCCATTCCAAACATTGTCAGAAGAGGCTAGGTTGTAGTCAATCCCAGCCACTCTGTTGTATTGATTAAAGTTGGTACCGCTTTCATTCCGAAAGTCTTGTTTATTAATGAGTATTAGTCCAATATTCGAACGATTGAAAATCTTCCTTTGCAGTGCAGCGACCGTATAGTTGATCTGCGGTAGGTTGATGTCTCTCTCTTCATCAGCTTGCATACTCAGGACACCAATGCGCCAATTATTATTCAGTTTACCACTTAGGCGAGCGCCTGCGTTAATTTTGTTTTGAATATTCTGACCGGTTGATTCATCAATAGATACACCGATTCTTCTTGAGAAAAAAGGACGAAGTCCATCCTGACCAAACTGACTGAACAAGTCAGCGTTTTCAAGGAAAAACTGTCTTCTTTCAGGGAAAAAAATCTCGAATCGATCTAAGTTGGTTACCTGCCGATCAACCTCTACTTGTGAGAAGTCTGGATTTACCGTTAGGTCTAAGTTCAGGGCTGCACCTATTCCAAGTTTGGCATCAAAACCAAAATTAGCCGATGACTCAGATGTTCGCGGCAATTCAGCGGTTTCACCAGCTGGTATGTATCCACCATCTCCTGCTGAATTGCCAGATATATAAGGTATAATGGACACATTGGCGCCCGGACTGCCCAATGGCTTGTCCCAGATTAACTGCCCAGTATGTGCAAGAGAATACAGTCTGAAATTTCTTGGTATGGCATTCCAAGTAGATCTTTCACCCGTTCTACTGTCAATTCGATATGAGTTAATGTTCCATATTTTAGTACCCTCTTTATACCGAATACTTTTGAAGGGAATAGCCATTTCCACCATCCAGTAGCCATCGTGCTGCGTTACTTTGGCCTGCCATTTATTTTCCCAGTCTAAAGACAGATCTCCGCCATTACCACCACCATTGGCAATTAAACCCTCTCTTCTCACGCCAAACGGGTTAACACCAAATTGGAACGCGTTGGTCTTATCATCAAAAGTATCGAACTGTACAATGAACATATCATTGCCACCTCCTCTGAAGTCTCTGCGTAAGGAAGGAGTTACGTAGGCTGTTTCTCCGGTATTATAAAGTTTGGCACCTACATAGATAAACTTATCGTCATAGGTGAACCGTATTTCTGAAATGGCATTGGCCTTGATGCCGTCAGTAGGGAAGTTTTGTTGAAAGTCATCAGCGATATCAGCATTTCGCCAAGTATCCTCATTAAGCAAGCCATCTAGTAGAATTCTATCTTCGGCTCTTTTAATGCTGACTTGCTTTTTCTCTTGAGCCTCTGATATGAAGGAGATGAAAGAGCCAAGAAGGATGAAAAGTAGTTTTAGGTTACGCATTCGATCTGCAACGTTAAATTTATTTCTTATGTCTTCAAAAAAGAGATAGAGCTTTCTGACGGGCGGTAGTTCTGAAAGAAGTCTACTATATTTCGAAAAAATCTAATTACCATGCGTGTCGTTAAAGAGATTACCGGAAAGCCTTTTAAGATTACAGTATTTTCATGGAACGGAAAATATTTGATTAAACTAGAGAGTGGGCCATTTGAGCAGACTTTTAAGGTAAGTGAGCTAGATGTACTGGAAGAAGAATTAGATAGTATCTTGAGCGATAATTTTTTAAATGAAGCGATTCAAAGGTTTCACAACATGGCCCAATCCCTCAAAGCGGCAATGAATTAAAAATACTTTTTAAATTTATATGAAGAATAGGTAATTTTATAGTATCTATTACTTGTTTGAAACGCACATGTCTTTGTTACCCTATATTTTGATCACGGTATTAGTGATCGTTCTTGCCGTTCTTTCCTTTTACCTCTATCGGTATAAGAAAAAGTCTGCGGTTATTGAACGGAAGCTCCTTGATGTTAAAAAAAGAAAGGAGTCTATTACTGATACTTTCGAACTGCTGATGGATCATTCCTCTGATTTTGTTTTCAGGTATGATGCCAAAGGAATGATTACTTATGTTTCAAGTAATGTCGATCGGATACTAGGCTTTCAAAAGGGTGAGAAAGAGGTTCACTTTAGCGAAATACTTACATCGAATCCTATCAATGATAAAATTCAGCATCATATTGCTAAGCGCTTTCAAAGTGACGGTAGTCTAAGAAGCCCAGTGTTTATCGAGGTTTACGACTCTTCCAAACAGACCCATATGCTCGAAGTATTCGAGTTTCCATTTTCGAATATTGAAAGTGAAGTAGAATATGTGACTTGCATCGCCAAGAATGTCACTACGATTTATAAAGCAGAACTTGATTTAAAGGAAAGTGAACGCCAGCAATCTAGAATATTACAAGCTATTCCTGATGCAATGTTCACAGTAGACAATGAATTCCGATACATAGATTATCAGATTCATAATCAAGAGAATCTATGGTATAAGCCAACAGATTTTCTTGGAAAAAGAATCACTGATATTATTCCAAAACCATTGGGGGCAATTTTTGAAGATGCCATTAGCAATGCTTTCAAGACGGGAGAGCTACAAACACTTGAATATGAATTTGGAAAACCAGGACTTAAGGAAAATTTCGAAGGTCGTATTATAAAGCTTGACGAAAATAGAGTCCTCATTATTTCTAGAGACATAACGCCACAGAAGAAACTGGAAATTGAACTACGGAAGGCAAAGAATGAGGCAGAGTCAGCCGCTAAGACAAAGAGTAATTTCTTGGCCACTATGAGTCATGAGATTCGTACCCCTATGAATGGAGTAATCGGTATGACCAGTTTATTAGTTGAAACTGAGCTCTCGGAAGAGCAAAAGGACTATGTAGAGACCATACAAGCAAGCGGTGATACACTTTTGAGAATCATTAATGATATTCTAGATTATTCGAAAATTGAGTCAGGAAAATTATCGTTTGAAGAAACCGTTTTTTCACTCGAAAAGGTAATTCACGACTCTTTCAGTCTATTCACTTTCGAAGCGTCTAAAAAAGAGCTCTCTCTGAATACGCATATTGACGATGACGTTCCCAAATTCATCAAAACAGATAGAGGTCGGCTGCGTCAGATCCTGTTGAACTTGCTTTCTAACGCTGTAAAATTTACCGAACGTGGATCAGTATCGTTAATTGTGGGGTTAGAAAGTCAAACCACTAAACACATGATATTGCGTTTTACGGTCAAGGATACTGGAATAGGTATACCTCAGAAAAAGCTAAGTGGTCTTTTTCAAGAGTTTACCCAAGCCGATTCTTCTCACTCAAGACGGTTTGGCGGTACAGGCTTAGGACTAGCCATAGTAAAGCGCTTAGTTAAATTGCTGCAAGGAAAGGTTTCAGTTAAAAGTGAGGTAGGCATTGGTTCGGAATTCTCTTTTACTACGCGTGTTAAGCTGGCCAGTAAAAAGAACCTAGCGGAAATGGTGTTGAACAACGGTGAGATGACCAACGACAAGTCTGACCAATTGATAAGCAATGAATTCCCGCTTAAAATACTATTAGCTGAAGATAACTCTATCAACAGACGACTCACCGGAATATTCTTAGAGCGCTTGGGCTTTATACCAGATATCGCCCTTGATGGACTTGAAGTAGTGTCCATGGTAAAAGAGAACGTTTATGACATAATTCTATTAGATATATCTATGCCGAAAATGGATGGGTATGCGGCTGCGGATATCATCCGTGGAATGGATTTTACTTTCCCTCCCTATATCATTGGCTTCTCCGCCAACGCCTTTCAAGAAGATATAGATAGAGCCATGAGTCACGGAATGGACGATTATTTGACCAAACCTATTCAATTTAAAGTACTACGAGATAAATTGATTGTCGCTGGTCAGAGAAGGTTTCCCTTTGTGTCTTAACTTGCCAATTCAATTGGAGGTATGAATTATTTTGTAACAGCTATCGGTACCGATAGTGGAAAAACATTGGTGTCATCTATTCTAGTAGAGGCGCTAAACGCGGACTACTGGAAGCCCGTTCAGGCGGGCATGCCAACTGATAGTGACACTATGAGGTCATTGATTAGTAATGAGCTCAGTAAGGTACACCCTGAAACCCACTTGTTGAAGATTCCTGCTTCTCCGCATGCGGCTGCAAAGTTTGAGCACCTGTCCATTCAATTGGATGATTTTGTGCTCCCTGAAACGCAGAATGATATGATCATTGAGGGTGCAGGAGGTGTGCTTGTTCCTTTGAATGAAGAAGATTTTGTTATTGATGTGGCCGTTGCTTTAAAGACCCCAGTTATTTTAGTAGCTAATCTTTATCTAGGAAGTATTAACCATACTTTACTCACAGTGGATTATTTGCAGCGAAATGATATTCTGGTAAAAGGGCTCATCTTTAATGGAGAAGCCAACCCCGAGAGCGAACGGATTATAGAAAAGCATTCAGGTTATAAAGTACTATTAAGACTACCTAAATTAGGTCTAGTAAATGAAGAAGTGGTTCGATATTGGGCTGATGAGTTATTACTGAACTGGTATGAGTGATTGGATTGAGAGAGATGAAAAAGTGATTTGGCATCCATTTACCCCGTTAAAGGGTATGGATGAGCCTCTGATGATAGCGCGAGCCG
Organism: uncultured Roseivirgaceae bacterium; assembly: GCA_964352205.1. Classification (GTDB taxonomy): domain Bacteria; phylum Bacteroidota; class Bacteroidia; order Cytophagales; family Cyclobacteriaceae; genus Roseivirga. The sequence continues at coordinate 206,105 of CAYGQO010000003.1, read as the reverse complement.
AAGGGGTTAATTTATATACATCATCCGGTAAGAAAATTATTGATGCCATTTCGTCATGGTGGGTTAATATTCATGGCCATAGCCACCCACTGTTGGCAAAAGCAATAGCTGAGCAAGCGGCTAAGTTGGAACATGTGATTTTTGCTGGCTTTACACATCAGCCAGCGATCGAATTGGCTGAAAGACTACTGAAAATTTTACCTGGTAATCAGTCAAAGATATTCTACTCAGACAATGGTAGCACCGCTGTTGAGGTGGCGATTAAAATGGCTTTCCAATACTTTTACAATAAAGGCATCGAGAAGAAGAGAATAATTGCCATTGATGGAGCCTATCATGGTGATACCTTTGGCGCTATGTCGGTAGGAGAGCGAGGGCCTTTCACAGATCCGTTTGATCCCTATTTGTTTGATGTTGAATTCTTAGATTTTCCTTCGGAAAGTAAAGAGGAGGCCGTCTGGCAACATTTTCAATCGCTTGTCACTTCAGGAGATATCGCTGCTTTTATTTTTGAGCCTATTATTCAAGGGGCATCCGGGATGAGGATTTATTCTAAAGATCTGCTTGACAAAATGATCCAATTGGCTCAAAAGCACGATGTGATCTGTATTGCCGATGAAGTAATGACTGGCTTTGGAAGAACAGGAAGTTTGTTTGCCTCAGACCTTATTGAGTCAAATCCGGATATATTTTGTTTGTCAAAAGGCTTAACGGGTGGGGCGCTTGCCATGGGTGTTACAAGCTGTACAGATAAAATCCAGGCAGCATATCGTAGCAATGACCTCATGAAGACTTTCTTTCACGGGCACTCCTTTACAGGAAATCCCATGACCTGTGCAGTTGCAAACGCTTCTCTAGATATACTTCTGACGGATGAGTGTGCTGAAAATCGTCAAAGACTACACGATCGGCATACCAGTTTTCAGTCCGTTCTTGATCAACAACCTCTCGTCCGCAATACAAGAGTTTTGGGTACTATACTGGCTTTTGAATTGAATACTGAAAGAGATACTTCCTATTTTAACGAAGCCAGACACCATCTGTATCCTTATTTTATAGAAAAAGGGGTTTTAATCAGACCTTTAGGAAATGTGATCTACCTAATTCCTCCATATGTGATTTCAAATGATGACCTTGACTTTATATATCAGACAATAATTGATTTTCTAAACGAATACGCTTCACTTCTTCAAAACGAAAAACTATGAAAAAGTACTTTTTGATCCTTTTAGTGGTCCTGACATTTTCTAATTGCGAGGCCCAGCAAGCCAATAACGTTTACTATAAAGTCATTACCATGCGTGCAACACCTGGTAAGCTATTGGACTTGATTGATGTGATTAAGGCAGATTTGAAGAATTATGAGCGTGCTGGAATAGAAAAACCATTCCTTATGCGTCACTCACAAGGTGATCAGTGGGATTTATTGCTAATCTATCCTATTAAGGATTTGGGAGTACACTTTTCGGCTGTAGCCATGGAAAAGCGCAGGGATAATTCGGCAACCCTAGATCAAGGCTATGGCAGACCTTACTACAACCTCGTTGCTTGGCAAGAGGAATCAATTGCTGAAGGCCCTTCTTTAAAGGAGTTTAATGAACGTTTCTCAAAGTTCGACTACTACCATGTAGAGATGTTTCAGGCACTCGCAGGTAAGCAAGGAGAACTGCTAGCGCAACGCGAAATGGAGAATGTTTATTTGACTGAAATTGGAAGGGATACCAATCTCATTTTCACTAAGATTTTCGGAGGAGAGGTAGACATCTTTACCCTCGGTTTTTATAGTGACATAAAGCATTTCGCAGAGAGTGCTGATATTCCCATCGAAAAGGAAAATGCTGCGGCTAAAAAGGCAGGTTTTGAAAGTGTTTACACCATTGGTAGCTATCTCAGGTCTCTTTTACTTGAGCACCATGATACATTGGCCGGTGCAGTAAGGTCTAATTAGTAGGCTGACTAGAGCTTACTTTTGCTCGTTTGGCTTTAAGACTATTTTGAGTCATCCACAGTATTTTATTTGTTGTTTGAAGCTATTATTTAGTCGTTGATGTAGGGTATCTCTTTTCTAAAGGTTATTATGAGTGTAATTGGCCACGGTCAATTCAAATCAACCAAAACAACATAGAAATGAGAAAGTCAACCAACACGATTTTTCCTTTCACCTTTTTAATCTTTTTTCTAATCCCCTTACTCTCTTCTGCTCAAATAGCGAAGCCTATTAAGGTTTTTGATTCGCGCTATGGGGGGGATTCACGAGATACAGATGTCAGTTCTATCCGTACCAGTGATGGAGGCTTTTTATTGACAGCAAGTTCGCTCTCAGGTATTTCTGGAAACAAATCTACGCCCAATCAGGGTGATGATGATTGGTGGGCCGTGAAAACGGATGATCAAGGAAACATTCAATGGGATTTTAATTTTGGCGGTACATCGGAAGAAGGCTTCGAGGCAGGCGCTGTCCAATTAGCAGATGGAAACTACATATTGGCAGGCAGAACAAGGTCGGGTGTCTCGGGCGATATTACATCAGACGCTTTAGGTGCTGATGATATGCTCATTGTGAAAATTTCGGCTTCGGATCAAAGTATAATTTGGCAATCACGTGTTGGGGGTAATGGTGCTGATTGGGCTTTTGATATTAAGGAAACTTCTGATGGTCAAATCATAGTTGGTGGCTACACTACATCCACGGATTTGCCAGGGATAACGCCAATGGGGTCGCTTGACCTCTATTTGGTAAAAATAAACTCAGCCACCGGTGACAAGGTTTGGGAGAAAACTTACGGAGGCTCTGGTTTTGAGTCTGCAGACGAGCTGTTACCTAATGCAACCGGAGGGGTAGTAGTAGGGGCATATTCAGCATCTACTGATTTATCGTTATTGAATAATGGAAGCTTTGATTATTGGATATTCTCAACGGATAATAATGGAAATGTACAGTGGGAAAGTCTCTATGGTGGTTCTGGCCTAGACGCTATTCGTTCCATGGCACAACTGCCTGATGGAGGGTACCTATTTGCTGGGCAATCAAACTCAGGTGCGAGTGGGAATAAATCAGAAGATGGCAAAGGCTTAGATGACATTTGGGTGGTGCGAACCAATAGCACGGGTGACTTACTTTGGGAAAGAACACTCGGGGGTGCTGGTTATGACTGGGGACAGGCAGCCTATGCCTTACATGACGGTTCTGTAGTCATTGGTGGCTTTTCTAATTCTCCAATTGGAGGAGACAAGGCAAGTGACCCCATCGATGCTTCATTGGACATCTGGTTTTTTAACTTGGATGCTTCTGGAAACCTAACCTGGCAAGCAGATTTTGGAGGAGAAGGATCGGAAGGTGATCTTAATTTTCCTTACTATGACGAGTTAAACCAAGAAATATACTTGAGTGGAGGAACGCAGTCTGACCAAGGTCATTACTTGAGCTCACCTAATTTTGGTGGCGTGAACACTGATCTCTGGTTAGCAAAGTATAGAATCCATCAGGTTCCAACTACTTCTTTGAATGCCTGTGAAGGTAGTATGGCTAGTCTCCTTATTGATAACACTATTGCGGAAGGATTGAACAATCGAAGATACGAATTGAGAAATCCAGATAACTCTGTCAATGGCGGAACTGTCTTAGGATTTGATGCTGAGTTAAGCTTGGCAACTGGGGTGATCGTTAGCGATACAACATTGACGCTTTATGCTTTGAGTGATGTCGGTGATGGTAGTGTTTTAGAAGAACGAATAGGTGAAATATTTATCCAAGCTGGAGATGATCTACTGGTAAATGCACAGGAGGCAGATGTTACGTTTGAGGAACATTTATGCTATGGCGAACGAGCTAAGGTGATAATTTCAAGTACTGAGGCAGGGGTCTTATATACTCTGCTAGATGCTGATGGAAATATATTAGCTGCTAAAGAAGGTGATGGTAATGCTCTCAGATTAAGAACTAGGAAGCTCAAGTCATCGGTAGTCTTAAGTTTGAGACTTGAGAATTTAGAGACTGGCTGTAGCATCATGTATGCTTCACCCATTGTGATTGAAGTAAGTGATCAGATTTTAACTAAGATGTCTTTCGATAGAAGGACGATAGAGATTGATGAACCTGTTTCATTTTCCACACTGGACGATGATGATATCGTATCCTGGGAGTGGACTTTTGATCGGAAAACTATGCTGACAGGAAAGGACGTTAGCCACACCTTTAAAAGGCCAGGTGTTCACTGGATAAAACTGAAGGTTGAAAATGAGCAGGGCTGTTCAAAGGTAATTGTCAAGAAGGTACTGCTTAAGCGTAAAATATTCTTCGGTATACCGGGCGTTTTCTGGCCTTGTACAGATCAAGGATTATTTAAAGCCAAACTCAAACATACCAAAAAGGAGCAGTTGGTTATTGTCAATGGTAGAGGTAAAGTCATTCACTCTGGCAAGAACGCTTGGCACGGTTTCGATAAAAGAGAGAGGTTAGTGCCTGCTGGTAGGTATTATTATAGGATTAAGGCGACTACGGTTGATGGTCAGTTATTTCAGAAGAGAGGTTCTTTTTACGTCTCCTATTGATTAAGAATCTTCAATTCTTTCTAAGAATTTTTGAGCGTTTGATAAATGAGTTTTTTGTTTGTCTTCAGACATTTTATCAAAAGTTCTGACCAGCATGCCTAAACGAGGGTTTTTAAGAAAGAAGTCTCTGTTTACATGCATAAATCGCCAAAAGAGGCCGTCCCATGCGGGTTGCCAATCACCTTTTTTATGGTCACTCATTTTCATGAGGTAGTTTGATCCACTGATGTAAGGTTTGGTTGCAAATAATCCACCGTCAGCAAATTGACTCATGCCATAGACATTAGGCACCATTACCCAGTCATAAGCATCGATGAAGGTTTCCATAAACCAGCGATAGACTTCATCGGGATCAAATTCGCAAAGCAGCATAAAGTTACCCAGTACCATTAATCGTTCTATGTGGTGACAATAGCCCGTTTTCAAAACTTGCTTAATAGTCTCATCTAAGGGTATAATTCCTGTAGTGCCATCATAAAATGAAGCAGGTATTTTACGTTCGAAGCCCCAGAAGTTTTTGGTTCTAGAAAAACTACCCTTGACTTCATACATGCCTCTGATAAACTCTCGCCAACCCACGATCTGTCTAACGAAGCCTTCAAGAGCGTTGATAGAGACACCATTGTCATCGGCATAACGGATTGCACTATCAATGACTTCCATTGGACTGATAAGCCCTACGTTCATCATAGGAGTAAGAATGCTATGGTGGAGGTAAGCTTCATTTTTTACAATAGCATCTTCATAGTCACCAAATCCATGAAATCGATATTCAAAGAACTGGTCTAACCATGCTTTTGAAGTTGTATGAGATGTTGGGTAGAGCGGTGCTCGTTGTAATTGCCCCAAATTATCTACGAAGTGCTGGTTAACATATTCAGTTGCTTCTTCCCAAAAAGGGTCCTTATCTGGGAATTGAATTGTGGGTGGTTTTTTATCTTTTGGGTACTTCTTTCTATTGTCTCCATCAAAGCTCCATTTTCCTCCTCGTGGTTGGTCTTCATCTTCGATGAGAATATTTCGCTTTAAGCGTTGCTGTTTGTAGAAGGTCGTCTGAAAGAATGATTTTTTATCAGGTTTAAAGAAATGGGAAAGATCTTCTCTACTGTTAATGAAGAGAGGGTTTTCATATTCAATAAGTTCGATGGACTTTTCCCTTGCAGTCTCTTTCAGCCTTCTCTCAAGCCAATTATCAGTTGGGTTGATATAATGGACTTGTTCAATTCCTATTCCTTGCAGGTGACTAATGAGTTCTCGAATATCCGATCTTTGATCTCCTGAGTTAATGTAAAGTATCTCAATACCTTTTTCGTTGAGATATTGCTCGTGCTGTTTCATTGTAGCCCTATGAAAAGCAATTTTAGTTTTATGGAAATTGAACTCCTTAAAGAATAGATGCTCTTCGATCAAATAGATAGGATGACCATTATCATGGATCTTATGCGATGCAAAGAGTTGATGAGGGAAAAGAAGATTGACTGACTTCATACTTTTGACTTGTTTCTACGACATTTTTCACTGCAAAATTTCACTTCCTCCCAATTAAGCTCCCATTTCTTTCTCCATGTGAAGGGTCTTTCACATACTGGGCAGATTTTAGTTGGAAGGTGCTCCTTTTTCATTATTTGAAATCAGGCGTATCACTTACTCTGGCATATGGGAAGTCTGCAAGCTTCTCTAATTTATAATAAGAATTGAGCCCCGAAATACCGATGCCATCGGCTAGATCTAAATCTATGTAGCCTTTATCGTTGATGGCATTATCGGGCATGATTAAATGCTCAATTTGACCAACAATCATAGTGGTGCCGCTCGATTTGATGGGTACGCTCTCCACATGCTTTAACCCGATCTTCAATACACTTTCTTTCACAAAAGGAGCCTGAAAGTCATGAAGGGTTTCTTCAGTTAATCCGCATGCATCAAATTCCGATATGTCATGATCGAATTTTGCTGAAGTGTAATGCGCGTTTTCAATAAAGCTTTGTGTTATGTGATTGATTGTAAAGCATCCGTTCTCATGGATGTTTTCTTGCGTATGTCTTCTGACCTCACCACAGGGGCGAACGATAAAGCCGATATATGCCGGATTACTGCCTAAATGAACAACTGAGCTGATGATGGCTAGGTTCGCTTGGCCTTCGTTGGATCTAGTGCCAATTAAATTGCCAGGCTTAATACCAGAAATGGAATTAATGATATTCAGTCGTTTAATCTTTTCGGTTTTCTCTATGTCAGCTTTTGATAAATACATGCTTAGTTGTTTCGGGTATGCGTTTTAATGATTCGTTTCTTTTCTGCTTTGACAGCTTCGTGCTTTCGGTGACCCCATATTTTCACCCTGGCTTTTTTGCCACTTTCCTGTAGGTCTACTAGTGGCGGAGGGTAACCTAGTGGCTGGCTTAAGTTATTGAAGACTATATCCATTTCCGTCATTTTCCACGGTTCATGTATAAATTCTACTGGAACTTGTGCTAATTCTCGGACCCATTTTTTAATGAATACACCCTGAGGATCGTGCTCTTGTGATTGCTTAACGGGGTTGTACATCCTGATTGTATTTACACCAGTAGTGCCTGCTTGCATTTGAAACTGTGGGTAATGAATACCGGGTTCGTAGTCAAGAAAGAGGTTGGCTAGGTGATATACACCAGTTCGCCAGTCTTGGTCTAAGTGATGACAGAGTAGTGAAACAACCATGGCGCGCATTCTAAAATTTATCCAGCCGGTGGTTTTCAAGCATCGCATACAGGCGTCTACTAGGGGAAAGCCGGTTTTGCCTTCTTTCCAAGCCCTTACAAAGGCTTCATTTAAGGGGCGATCTAGAAGTTCATAGCCTTGATTTACGCATTGAGTCTCATAGGAGCATTCAACTTCGAATTTTTGAATAAAGTGACAGTGCCATTTTAATCGAGTGAGTATTCCAGTGAAAGCTCTCTTGTTTGAAGAATAATTAGGATGTTGTTTGATGTGCTGTGCAGCTTGTTTAATACTCAAATTTCCCCATGCTAAATAGGGGGATAGACGTCCGCATGAGGTCCTACTTTCCGCAGGTTTAGAGATCAATCTATGATAGTTTTTACCACGATCTTCGGTAAATGACTTAAGATATTTCCATCCATTAGTTTCACCCGCTGGCTGATAAGTAGTGGGGTATTGTTTGATGGTCTCTAATAGCTCGCGTGATATTATAAAAGGATGCTCTCGTAGACGTGAAGCACTTTTACTAAATCGATTTTGGATTTGAGGCTTGCTCATGGTTACATACCATTGTTGATCCCAGCCCTCTCTATCGCTTATGCCTCTTTGAATTCCGTCTCTCTTAAACTCTGTCCAGTCAATGTTATGCGCCTTGAGTAGTTGGTGAATAGCTTTGTCTCTATTCCATGTGATTTGTATACCACTTTCTCTGTGAGAGAATATCTGTTGAACGTCTTGCTCTTTAATCAAGTAATCGAAAACCTCTGGGGCATTGCCATGAAAGATTTCGACCTGTCGATTAAATAGCTCTAAATGTTTATTGACGTCTAAAATGGAGTGGTAGATAAACTGAAGGTGCCGATCAGAGGTGTCGGGATGTCTGATGAGGTTAGGTTCGAAAAGATAAATGATACGATAAGGAATACCAGCCTGTTCGGCAGCCTCAAGCGGAGCGTGATCTTGGGTTCGGATATCACGCTTAAGCCAAACAATATTGACTTTATCTTTTACCACTGTTTGATTTCTTTTTTACACTTCTTCCAAAAAGCAAAGAAGGAGGGGTAATAGCCTTTGACATCGAACATCCAATCTCTAGGGTCTTCTTGTCCGATATATTGATTTAATGGATGCTCTTTGAAGCCAATATTTTCAATTTTATGTCCGTCAACGAGCTGATCAAATGAGCCGCGATAGTATTGAATACCCTTGATATTCTTTGCTAGTGATAATGCAAAGTCTATGCAGTTTTGAGCAACTGGATATTGTTCGAAAACTTTCGGCTCAAAAAGAAGAATACGGTTAGCCTGTTCTTCTTTTCGCCAATTCGGATCCAAATTATAATAGTTGTAAATGAGAGTTGGCAAGGCAGGATCTATGTTTAGCGCTTCGCCAATAGGTAGGTTGGTCACCAATTCTGGGACGCTAGTCTCTGATAGTACCTCTGGTATCGCTAAGGTTTCGAATGCCTCATAGTCAACATCTAAAAATGTACCCGTTTGATCGGAGTGGAAGAAGTTGTTAATGTTCTCCTGATTCGCATAGTACTTCTTATTGGCATTAGCCCCAGCCACCCATTGCCAGCTGAGCGCATTGCTCGCCCAGTCTCCATCCAATAAATGATAGTACATCCATTGCGCTGGAACTTTCCAGTGGCTCTTGCCTATGTTACAGGCAATAGACGCAATGTACATGCGCATGTGGTTGTGCAAGTATCCAGACTGATATAGTAGGTCAATATGCTCGTCAATCACTTTAATTCCTGTATCAGCATCAACAATTGATGTGCCTAGCTGATGATTATTAAAGTCTGGCTGCTCCCTTTTTAGGTCTTGATTGATGAGTTCTTCTTTGACAACCCATACTTGTTGCCAATAGTCGCGCCACGCAAGCTCTTGTACAAACTTGCCCATCTCCAACATCTTAAACCCTCTTTCATGCAGTCTATCAAGAATAAATTTGGTAGAAATTACGCCTCTAGAGATATAGGGTGATAAGTAGCTAACAGAGCCATCTACATAATTCCGATTTTGGCTGTAAGCAATAGGGTCGATCTGATCGATTTTTTCAAGAATCGACTCGTAGGAAGTCTCAAAAGTCATCTTTTCGAGATTTTATTTCCTGTGATTTGACGCTGCATCGTGCATTTGAAGCGATCAATGTCATCGCTTCTCTTTTTTAGGTGTTTTTGGCTAACACCGCTATTGACACGTTTGCGCCAAAGTTTGAAACTTGAAGACTTTAAAGTCTTGCGCATAAGCTGAATGACTTCTTTTTCGGGAAGCCCGAATTGATGATGGATTGCTTCAAAGGGAGTTCGGTCCTCCCAAGCCATTTCAATTATTCTATCTAAATCACGTTCTGTCAGTTGACTCATAGCAATTGATGAACCAATTGTTGCTCAAACTGTTCCAAAAAAAGGTAATGAATTGGAGAGCTTATTCCTTCAGCTCAAGATCTGACTTTTCATATTTAACGAAGCCATTCTTCATAGGTAGTTTTCGCTTTAAGGACCATGCTTTTTTTGCCAGCTCGAAAGATGAGGTAGGGTTATCGTCTAAAAAGTCCCTCACATATTGGTTGAGCATATTGTGCGCTGGGATTTTTGTTTTGTTTCCCTTATCTTTTTTTAAGTCCTCTAATGCTTGCCACTGAATAATAGCCTCCTTTAATGACTTCCCAGGGTTGCGTTTGGCCCAATCCATAAAGGCAATATTGAAGGAAAAATGACTGCCGATTTGGCTGACCATAAATTGGCGGAGGTTATTGCCAAATGAGATGTTATCGGTGATGAGGGTTTCTGGAGTTAATGACTCTTTTGCCCAATTGAATGTAGAAGTTGGCTTTTTCTTCTTTTGATCTAGCTTGATGCTTCCATCATTGTCTAGGGCATACATGATACGGTCTCTAAGCGTAAACTTACTGCCATTGGAAGGTAGATTGATTGACTTGCAGAAGGCCACCATTTCCTCTTTAGTCCAATACCAATTATTGAACTCTTCTCCTGATTTAATTTTGATGAAGTCCGGCCTTATCATCTTATTTATGAGCTTTTAAGGTACCGCTCTAGTTTTTAGCTGCCTCTAATTCCTGTAACTTCTTATTCGCATTTTCATGTTTCGGGTCTAACTCGATTGTTCTTTTGAACGCACGAATGGCACCAGCTTTGTCGTCATTGATGAGTAGGGCTTCACCATAACTATTGAAGGCTCTAGGAGAGTGGGGATAAATAATCGTATTGAACTGAAAGGTGAGTAGGGCTTCTTGCATTCGGTTTGACCGTAGGAATACAAACCCAAGCGTATTGAGCTCTCGGTCTTTGCCCACAAGGTGGTTCACTTCGTTGAGATGCATGCGCACATTCTTTACTACATCTACCATTGGTTCGGCTTCGAATAGATTGAGTAGGTAAGTTGCAGCTCGATAATTTGGTTCTGAGGCGTATCCGACTGCTATTTGGGCTAAATCTTGCTCAAGATCGTTTCTTGGGTATTCTACTATTCGGGCATACTCCGCTCCGTTTTCCTTGAAGATGAAAGTAGGGACACGGTGAATTCTCAACCCTTCTTCCTCTTGATTTGGTCCTTGTTTATACTTTTCAATCCCATCGTAAAGGGCTGTAAATTTTAATTGATCTTCATTTAGTCCGAGGTCCTTCCACATTTTTACAAACTGAGGGACCCACCTCTTACTGTCTCCGCACCAAGTTCCAAGATATATGTCCACCTGAGTGTTTTCTAGGCTTTTCTTCCATTCCGTTGATGTACCCTTTAATGAGAATAGTTTTTCGTTCTCTTCATACCACTTTCGATATACTGAATCAACTCGAAGTAAATCTAGGTCAAAAGGACCGGCCAAATGTCTTTCCGCTCGTGCGTTCAAGTAGGTCTTAGTTTCTTGAGCGATTGATAATTGGGTAATAAGGAGTAGGGCTGCAAGTGAAAAAATCTTCATGTGTGAAATTAATAGTCAGATGAACGACTTAAATATAGAGCCTAATGGGCAAAACAAAAAAGCCTCACTCTTCGATAAAAGTGAGGCTTTTGCAAAATTTTAATTCAACTATCAGATGGTCATTGTTGGATCGAAACGTTCTAGGTAGTCAGCTACTCGTCTCACAAACATTCCACCAAGAGATCCATCTACTACCCTGTGATCATAAGAGTGAGATAAGAACATCTTATGTCTAATGGCAATGGCATCACCAGTTGGTGTTTCAATAACTGCAGGTTTCTTCACAACGGCACCTAGAGCCAGTATACCTACCTGTGGTTGCATAATGATTGGTGTGCCCATTACATTACCAAATGAACCTACATTCGAGATGGTGTAAGTACCACCTTGAAGATCGTCTGGCGTTAATTTATTCTCGCGGGCTCTTCTAGCAAGGTCATTTACCTTCTTTGTTAAACCAACCAAGTTGTACTGATCAGTATTATGAATCACTGGAACAATTAAGTTGCCACTAGGCAGTGCTACTGCCATGCCCACGTTGATCGACTTCTTCTTCACAATGTTAGTCCCATCCACCTGGATGTTCATCATTGGGTAGTCTTTCAATGCATTCACAACAGCTTCCATAAAGATTGGTGTGAATGTGATCGGTTCACCTTCTCTTTCCTTAAATGTTTGCTTGATACGGTTTCTCCAGTGAACAATGTTGGTAACATCAGCCTCTACGAATGAGGTAACATGTGGAGAGATTCTTTTGGAATCAACCATACGCTCTGCAATCATCTTACGCATACGATCCATTTCAATGATCTCGTCTCCACCAGAGATGGATACATGCATTGGTTTCGGAGCACTTGCTGAAGGAGGTGCTGCTGCCGCAACTGGGGCCGCAACAGGTGCTTGAACACCACCTGCTGGCCTATTTTTCAAGTAGGCCATAATGTCTTTTTTGGTCACGCGAGCGTCACGGCCAGTACCTGGGACGCGCTCGAGTTCTGCCATTGGAATATTCTCTTGACGAGCGATATTCATGACAAGCGGAGAGTAAAAACGGCCTGAAGTTGGCGCGTCTAAAACAGCCGAGGCAGCTTGAGGAACAGCATCATTGGCTTGGCCATTGACAGCAGCGGGTGTTGTTTCTATTTTCTCAGCTGGAGGCTTAGGAGCTTCCGGAGCAGAGGTTTCGACTACAGCATCAGTTTCAATTCTCGCAATGGGCGCGCCTACTGGAACTACGTCTCCCTCCTGAACTAGAATTTCTTTCAAAACCCCACCATGCGTTGCAGGTACCTCAGTATCTACTTTGTCGGTGGCCACTTCAAGTACAGATTCATCTGCCTCAATAGTTTCACCTTCTTGCTTAAGCCAAGACAGAACTGTACCCTCCATGATACTTTCTCCCATCTTCGGCATTACCATTTCTACTATAGCCATAACTAAATACTAACGATTAAAACGATTGCATTGAACATCAAAAGTAACTCTTTTACCAAATATTATCAATGTTTTACTGCTTCAAACTTTTTCTAACCAAATTTAATACTGATATTTCTGTTAATTCAATATTTAATATTCTATTTTTTGTCAATTGCAGCTTTTTTGCAACGGTTTGTTCACCATCGGCATATGCAATCCAAACAGTACCAACGGGTTTGTCAGGCGTACCACCATCTGGCCCAGCAATGCCACTGCTAGCAGCACCAATATCGGCCTTGAATAGCTTGCGAACGCCTTCCGCCATCTCTTTTACACATTCCTCACTTACAGCTCCGAAACTTTCAATTGTCTCTGGTTTCACATCTAAGATGTTGATCTTGTGATCATTATGATATGGAACGACACCGCCTTGAAAATATGCCGATGATCCTGCTATGCTAGTGAGTTTATGCTGAACGTAGCCACCTGAACAACTCTCGGCTAAGGCAATAGTTTTTCCTTCTTCCAATAACATGTCGCCAATGGCTTTTTCTAAAGTCATACCATCATACCCATAGATGTATTTTGCGGCCATAGGCATAAGTGCTTCTATCAGTGCTTCAACCTCTTGCTTTAGAATTTCTTTGTCATCACCAACAGCAGTGAGCCTAAGCTTTACGTGACCAACACTTGGTAAATAGGCTAAAGAGATGTGTTTGGGTAGACTATCTTCCCATGATTTTATTTTGTCCGCCAAGTAAGATTCACCAATACCAACAGTCTTGATCAACTTGTGATAGATGACTGGGGTTTGGAAGAACGCTCTCAGTTTTGGTATTACGAGCGTGTTCATAATGTTCTTCATCTCATGTGGAACACCTGGCAAAGAGACAAAGATTTTTCCGTTGCGCTCATACCAAGTTCCCGGGGCTGTGCCTAATTCATTGTGTAATACTTCTGCAATTTTTGGAACAAGTGCTTGTCTTCGGTTAAGTTCTGTGAACACCCGTCCTCTACGTTCAAAGAAGTCTTGCACGTGCTGGAGAACATCTTGATTCATGATGATTTCACTGTCAAAATACTTAGCCAGCATGGGCATCGTTAAGTCATCATTTGTAGGACCAAGCCCACCAGTTATGAGTACCATGTCAGCCCTATTTTCCGCTTCGGAAAAGGCTGATAATATTTCCTCCTCTGCATCACTTACTGTAGTCATTCGGATCACCTGAACACCCAATTTATCGAGTTCGGCACTCATCCATTGCGAGTTAGTGTCGGTTATTTGACCGTAAAGAATCTCATCCCCAATGGTGAGAATTTCTGCGAGTACTTTTTTCATTCAGCGAACTGTAAAACTTATATACTGTGATCGAGTGCCTGCCGAACATCGGCCAGAATATCATCAATATGCTCTAAACCTACCGAAATACGAATAAGTTCTGGCGTAATGTCAACTTTTTGTCTTTCATCCTCGCTGAGCTTAGCATGGGTGGTTGACGAGGGGTGCGTTACGATGGTTCTGCTATCGCCAAGATTGGCTGTCAAAGAGCACATTTTAATTGCATTTAAGAAACGCTTTCCTCGTTCTATGCCACCTTTGATTCCAAAAGAAACAACTCCGCCACCTGCTGACATTTGTGATTTGGCTATTTCATATTGAGGGTGCGATGGAAGAAAAGGATATTTAATCCATTCAATCTGGTCATTTGATTCTAGAAATTGAGCGAGTGCTAAGGCGTTATCACAGTGTCTGTCCATTCTTACGGCCAATGTCTCAAGGCTTTTGGAAAGTATCCATGCATTGAAAGGAGACATGGCTGGTCCGGTACTTCTGCTGAAGGCATAGATCTCTTCGATCAGCTCTTTTCTGCCAACAGTTACGCCTCCCAGGACTCTGCCTTGCCCATCGATGAATTTCGTAGCCGAGTGAATGACTAAGTCAGCCCCAAAAGATATCGGCTTTTGTAAATAGGGGGTGGCGAAACAATTATCTACCACTAAAATCAAGTTGTTCTTTTTGGCGAATTTACCTAGCCAATTAAGATCAACTAAATCCACACCCGGGTTGGTTGGCGTTTCTACGTAGAGTAGTTTAGAATGAGGGGTAACAACTTTTTGCCACGTAGCCGTGTCTTTAAGGTCGACATAGGATGTTGAAATGTTCCATTTAGGAAGTATTTTGTTAAAGACTGTATGAGTCGAACCAAAAATTGAACGGCATGAGATAATGTTATCTCCTGCTGATAACAAAGCGGCAAATGTTGAGAATACAGCTGCCATGCCTGAAGCAAAAGCATAGCCTGCTTCGGCTTGTTCCATGGCGCAAATTTTATCGACAAACTCTTGTGTGTTGGGGTTACTGAAACGGCTGTAGATGTTTTTATCTACCTCATCTGCAAAAGCTGCCCTCATCTCTTCAGCATTCTCATAGGTAAAGCTGGAGGTAAGGTATAGGGGTGTTGAATGCTCTTGCGCATGAGTTGTTCCGATTTGCTGTCGGATGGCCTGAGTTTCAAATTTTTGAGATTTGTCCATATCAGTCAATTATTAACCAAAGATAATTGCTCCTGTGGCTCGAGAAGTGAAGCAGGGTAAAAACTTTAAAATGAATTAGAATGAAGGTGATGAAAACGAATTTTTATAAACTGACCGCTTTGATAATTATCATGTCGGTACTTTCAGCTTGCGAGAATGAAGCCACCACGCCAGAGGCTGATGGCGAAGACTTGATCGGTACTTGGACGGTTGCTTCTGCTGTCTCTACCAATTGTGATGAGGCTGATGAAAATGGTTCTTTTGGAACGGTTTGTACAAGCACTGATTGCTTAAAAGTGGAGTTCAAATCCGATGGCACCTTTGTGAGTACGGAACTTGATGGAGGCGTGACGGCTATTGATAATGGCACTTATGAAGTGTCGGGAAATGAGATTACGATTACGCAAGGCACTGAAGTGCAGGTGGCTACTTACGAGGTTGCAGATAATTCGTTGACTTTGACGGGAAGAGAAACTGAAACAGGTTGTGATGTTACGACTAACCTGACCAAGGATTCTTAATGTTAGCTTTCACGTCTTTTTGTGTAATGAGGGAGATACGGTAATGGATCGCTTGTGCTGAGTCATGACTTTGAATTTATGTTAGTGGCGTCTTTGAATAGTTGAGATGTATTAGGTTTGTCAATAGGTAATGTTGCTGACAAAAGATAACACTACACTATTCAATCTTTGTACTAAAATTATCAACCATGAAGAAACTATTATTTCTCTCACTGTCCATTTTGGTAATGGCATGCGGTGGAACAAAAACAGAATCTGAATCAATTTCAGAAGTACAAGAAACTTCCAAAGCAAATACAGACCATCATTCGTCTTCAATTGCCAAAGTCTTTGAAGCGCATGGTGGTTTTGACAATTGGAGTGCTCTTAAAATGCTCTCCTATGAGAATGGAGGTCAAAAGACTATGGTTGAATTACAAAACCGATATACACGAATTGATTCAGAGAATCAAACGGTTGGCTTTGATGGAGACAAAGTTTGGGTGAACCCGCCTAGCGAAAATGCAGCAAGACAAAGAATGAGATATAACCTGATGTTCTATTTCTACGCTTTTCCTTTCGTGGTAGGTGACCCTGGAATAGTATATGAGGATCTCGCTCCTATTGAATTACAAGGTCAAAGTTTTAATGCCGTCAAGGTTTCATACGGTGATGGTGTTGGCGATTCGCCAAAAGACAATTATATCGTGCTTTCTGACCCATCAACCAATCAAATGAAATGGTTGATGTATACGGCTACATTTGGAGGTGGTGATGTAAGCGACCGTTATAGCCTCATTAAATATGAGGGCTGGAAAGCGTTTGAAGGTGTGATACTTCCGAGTTCATTACAATGGTATCAATACAGCGATGGCGTGGTTGGAGACCCTCGAGGTGGAGCCAGAGTTTTCGAAAATATCCAAGTGTCTAAAGAGTATCCTACCATGGATAATTTCACCATGCCAGAAGGTGCGCAAGACATCACTAACCCTGCTTCATAGCACTTAAGGACTCGTAAGAATTTGAAGCCCGAATCATTATGATTTGGGCTTTTTTAATGTTTCGCCACGTTATTAAAGCCCCTTTTCTACCAATTGAATAAAATATTTAATTTTTCGGGGGCTATTCGATGATCACATTATAACTGTTCGGATTAAAACCGTAAATTGAACGATCAGTCTCAACAGCTGAGAAACCTATCTCTTTCCATGTGGAATTTTTTCACAGTGGGATTAAATTCTACAGTCTCATGTAGATTATTCAATGTATATCACGTTTTATTAATTGGAACATAACTTGCATTGCCATACTTATTCAAAACTTATAACAGATGAAAATTAAAAACACCCTACTTTTTAATTCCTTCAAAGGCTTCGCCTTTATGGGATTGATTATTCTAATGACAGCCTCGTGTAAAAGTCAAAAAGCTGTTGCGGATTTAGAGCCAAATGTGCCAGAACCAGAAGTCGTAGATGAACCGACACCTGAACCACCGCCAAAGCCAGAGCCTGTTAAGCCTAAAGAACCAAGCGCAGAAGAAAAACTAACGGGAAGTTTAAACTCATATTTTTCAAGTATTGCGAATGCTTCGTCCACCACGGCAGCGAATAGAAATATTCAGGAAGCCCTAAGGTTATTTGGGAGTTCAGATGCCCCAGTGTTAATCATATTCTACTCAGCCAATGGGCAGGAAGATTTTGATGAGCCGACTACCGTTTCCAAATACCTCAACTATTTGAAAGATCAAGGTAAAAATCCACACAAGGTAAAAGAGCTCGTTCTGGACTCTCTAGGAAGAGTGAAAGAACTAGTTCTGGTTAAAAAGTAGTATCACGTTTATTCAAGACATCATGAAAAATTATATAACAAGATTATCAATTGTATTAACGGTTATCTGCTTTCTAGGAATTAACCTGTCTGCTCAGACGGCAGTAGACCCGAATAGAGAAAAAGCTATTGATTCGCTCGCGTTAGAGAAAGTCAAAGATTTAGGGAAATACATAAGCATCATCGGAAATAAGGATACGCCATTTTCAGAAGCTACGCGCGTAATGGACCGTGCAGAAGAGCTTTTTGCACCTGGTAGTGAAATGGGTGTTTCCTCTTTAGCGTCAGAAGAAATCGAGTATTACAAAGTCAGAGAGTACTTTAAGCGATTAATGGCCTTGAATTACGACAAGGTTACAATTGAGTGGTACGATGTACAGTATATATCCGATCTAGAAAGACAGCCCGATGGAAAATATGTTGGTGTAGTAACCGTTTACCAGAAGTTCGAAGGGAAAAGTGGTGATTTGTTGAAATACAAAGACACTACAAAAAAGGACATCACGATTTATGTTGAGAAGAAATCGACACAAATTGCTGGTAGAACAGTAGAGTTTTGGGATGTGATTCTAGGTGATATTAGAGTTTCGGAAACTTCCGTATGATTAAGAAAGTAGGCATATTTTTAATAGCACTGTTTGGCGTTGTCAGTCTTGGCAACGCCCAAATTGTTGATGACAACTATCAGATCGAGCAACAATTATTAGCCAGTACAAAACAACTTAATCAATTCTTTAAACGCTTTAATGGAGAGGAAAACAATCGGGGTGATGAACTAGAACCCGGTGATAGACAATATCGAAATCCTCGATTGAGAAAAAGATACATGAGCATGCTTTTCGATGAAGAATATGCTCAAATCTCGAAAGACCTCAAGACTCGATTCATTAATAAAGCTACAGATTCAGACGATCCTAAGTTTCTGGGTTTAAGATCAAACGAGTGGTTTGCGGTGGTAAATACTACTTTTGAATATGAGGGTAGAGAAGAGCCATTGACCCTTTACATGCAAATGCAAGAAGAAGGATTAGGCTATGAGTGGGTGATTTCGAATATTTCCTTTGAACGGTATAAGCAGATGTTTAAAAAACAAAGGGGGGAAACCAAAGAATTCTTGCATCCAATGAGTCATGAACTAGATTTTATGAACCTCAGGAAAGCACTAGTCAAGAATGGCAGTCCAGAGTCTTATACTTTAGCTGATTTTCAACCTGACTACCTCACCCTCTTTTTGTACGAGGTTAAGAAAGGACTCTTGAAATTCAATACGGTGAATAGAATTAGCTTTCACTTTTTTACGCTAGAGGGCTGGTATTTTACTTTGAATAATTTCAATCGGACCGGTTACAATACAGGCTGGTTAATCTCTGATTTAACAGAAATCAATAAGCCTCAGAAGGAACAGCTATTGAAACTCATCTATGATCAGAAATAAGACGTTTCTCATCGTTTTTCTATTGGGTGTTTTTCAATACGGCTTTAGCCAAACAGAAACTCCCTCTGATACGCTGCCCGATCCACAAATTGAGCAGGCCGCAGCCATGGTGGAAGCTGTCGAGTATTATTTCAACTTAGTAGGGTCTAAGAGAACAAAAACCCAAGAGAAAGAAACAATCATCAATGAGAGTTATAAAAAACTCTTTCTAAACGATCGTGTGCAGGTAGAAGATGACCTGCAGGAAAATAGATCCACACAGATTTTCAAAGACATTCAAGCCTACCTGAAGGATATTGATTTCTTCTTTCAGGAAGTGCTCTTCGATTTTGAGATCAACAAGATTGAAAGACTCTACACTACGGATAGCCTTCCTTACTTCAAGGCGGATATTACTAGAAACTTAAGTGCCATTGGCATTCAGGGAGATACCCTTAAAATTTCAGGTCAAAGGTTTATAGAATTGAATTTTGATGGTCCGCAGCGTGAGATTAAAGTTGCCAGTATCTATACCGATAAAATAGACCGGGCCAGACAGTTAAAGTCTTGGTGGTTGAACCTTTCATTAGGATGGAAAAAGATTTTCCAAGATGAGATTGGTATCTATGACGACAGCCTTACGGTTGATGAACTAACGCGAATCGCAGGAATGGATTCTTTGGACCTCTCCAATAATGATCAGGTGGTGAATTTAGACCCCATCTATGTTCTGACCGATTTGGCTTACCTCAAGCTTTCTAATTCGTTTATCACTGACCTCAGTCCCTTGCTATCGATCAATCGCCTGAAAGTACTAGACGTCTCTGAGACATCAGTCCATGATTTAAGTCCTTTGAAGTATCATACGGACATCGAAAAAATGATCCTTTATGGTTGCCATATTACTGATTTTGGTGTTTTAGGTTTTTTCGAAAAACTGAAGGTGCTGGATATGAGAGATTCTCAAATAGCCGATTTGAGTTTTATATCAAGTTTAATTTCTTTGAATGAACTCAACCTTTCGGGCACTGCCGGTGGTAATTCCATTGCGTTTTCAAGTTTGAAAAAGCTTCAAATATTGAGCCTAAAGAATAGTATGCTAACTGATCTGAATGGGTTTGGTGGCTTGGAAAGCCTTAATGAACTAAACCTTGAGGCTACAGGAGTCAACGATATTCAAAACTTATCAGGCTTGTCAAAACTTTCTGTTTTGAATATTTCAAACACCAAAGTCAAGGATATTTCAGCACTCATTAAAATGAAGTCTCTCAAAAAAGTCTATGTAGACGACTTACCTCTTGGCGAAGCTCAAATTGACAGTTTTATTAAGAACAATGATGCTCTACTGATACGAAATACTGAGGAGTTACAATTATGGTGGAGTGAGTTATCAGAGGCTTGGAAAACACTGCTTGCAGATAAATTGCGTGTTGAAAACCCTTCTTCTGAAGAGTTAGTGCGGTTATTAAACATTGAATCCTTGGATGCCGATAATGCAGGTTTAAAGACGCTAGAGCCATTGAGGTTGCTGAATAAATTGAGAGCTCTAAATGTGAGCAACAATAACATCAAAAGCCTATTGGGAATCAGCGAACTCAAAAACTTGACTTCTATTATGCTCAATAATACCAATGTGAGCGACTTATCAATTTTAAAGACTTTTACAAAGCTGGAAAGAATCGAGGCCGAAAATACAAAGGTGAGAGAGGTTAGTATGTTAACAAGCTTGAAGGATATGAATTATTTGAATGTGGACGGTGCTACCATTGATAAGGCGTCTGTTTATGCCTTGCTCGCATCCAACCCTTCATTAAAAGTTAGGTTTCAGACAGGTGCGCTAAACCGATGGTGGTCTTCATTGAGCGAAGATTTCAAGAGGTTCTTAGGGGAGAATATGAAACTTACGGCAAAGCCTTCATCTGATGAATTGCACCAACTTATTAGCCTCAAACAAATTGAAATCAATGGCCCGCTTAATTCGGAGGAACTGATTTATTTTGATGAATTCTTTCAATTAGAATCCTTAGTGCTTGTCAGAACAGGTTTGACTGATCTAGATCAACTTTCTGAAAGCGAAACCCTAAAATCATTGAGTATTACTGAGACACCTTTGGACGGCCTTATTTCATTGCTCAAGTTTAAAAGTTTAACCAAACTAGACATTAGCAATACACCTATAAACGACTTAGAACCTTTGTCTAGTCTAACCCAACTCAGGGAGTTGAACTTCTCAGGAACCACTGTCAAAAGGCTAAGAGGTTTAGATGAGTTAAAAGCCTTGGAAGTGGTTGATTGTTCCAATACGAGGGTGTCGCGGCTAGATGAACTTCTTGAACTCTCAGCATTGAAGCAGGTGGTTTGTTTTAACAGTAGGCTCAATAGTAAGGACATTGAAGGCCTAAAATCTGCCCAGCCAAAAGTTAGTGTAGTCTATTATTAAGCCTTATACTTCTTAAAAATGGCAGTGGCAATGTGCCCCCCGAAACCGAAGGTATTGCTCATAGCATAATTGACAGTTCTGTGCTGTGCTTGCCCAAGTGTTAGGTCATACTTATCTGCCCACTCTGGTTCTACTTCTTTTGTGTTGATGGTAGGTGGAATAATGTCGTCTCTAGTCGCCATTATGCTGGCGATAGCCTCTATGGCGCCTGCGGCACCTAATAAATGGCCCGTCATTGATTTTGTAGCACTGATGTTCAGGTCTGGGTTTTCTCCGAACACTCTGCTAATTGCCTTAAGTTCGCTTACATCACCCATAGGGGTGGAGGTGGCGTGCATATTTATATAGTCTATGTCACTCGCTGCTATTTCTGCTTCTCGTAGGGCCTCGGTCATACCCAAGAAAGCACCTTCGCCTTCGGGGTGTGTTCCGGTAAGATGGTAGGCATCTGCAGCCATTCCACCACCGACCACTTCGCCAAATATATGCGCACCTCTTGCCTCTGCGTGTTCAAGCGACTCTAGGATCAGCGCACCTGCGCCTTCACCCATTACAAATCCATCACGGTTTACATCGAATGGTTTTGAAGCACCTTGCGGGTCTTCGTTGTTAGTCGAAAGAGCTCTCGAAGCGTTGAAGCCTCCAAGGCCGGCAATTGTAATAGGAGCTTCTGATCCGCCTGTCACTATCATATCGGCTTTGCCCCAACGAATGTGATTAAAGGAATCAATAATGGCCGTAGTGGAAGTAGCGCAAGCAGATATGGTGGTAAAGTTTGGCCCGCGTAAACCATATTTGATTGAAATAATACCAGAAGCTATATCAGCAATGATTTTCGGGATAAAGAAAGGATTAAACCTTGGCGTCTCTCCATTTTTCACAAAGTCGATCATTTCTTCTGTGAAAGTTTCGATCCCTCCATTACCAGAGCCCCAAATCACACCAACACGATTTCTGTCAAGGCTTTCAAAGTCAATACCACCATTTTTTATGGCTTCTTCAACCGCCACCAATGCGTAGGAGGTAAAACGATCATACCGTCTAGATTCGCTTTTAGGTATGAACTCAGCCAAGTCAAAGTCTTTGAGCTCACAAGCAAAATTGGTTTTGAACTTGGTGGTATCAAAGCGTGTGATAGGACCCGCGCCACTTTTTCCAGCTTTTAAGTTATCCCAAAAGCTTTTAAGATCATTTCCTATGGGAGTTAAAGCACCCATCCCTGTTACAACTACTCTACGCATGGCTCTTAAGTTCTAGTTTTGATTGTATATAGCTTTGCAAGCTACTTGCGACCTGATTAAAATACTGAGGTTGTTCTAATGTTTTTGCTATCAGGATTCCTCCTTCAAGCATGGCAATGAAAGTATTTGAGAAACTAATGGCATCCACTGCCGGATAGACTTCCATTTTTCTTTGACTTGCTTTCACAATGCTCGTAATTTCTTTGCGCCAAAGGTCAAAAGTCATCTGTACTTTGTCTTTCAATAAAGGGTGTGCGTCATCGGCTTCTATGGCACTATTCATCAGAGGGCACCCTCCGTTAGCGGCAACTTCTGTGTAGTGCTGCTGATAGAATGAGACGAGTGCCGATAGTTTGTCAATGGCACTGCCGTTGATGGCAATTGATTTGTACAGACCTTTTTGAAGAAAGCGTAGGTTGTATTCGAAGCAGGCCATGGCCAGCGCATCTTTATTACCAAAGTTTCCATATATGGCTCCTTTTGTAAGTCCAGTAGCATTTGTCATATCGGAAAGACTAGTAGCATGAACACCTTTCTTATTAAAGATTGGCGCTACCTGTTCAATAATAAATGCCTTGGTGCGATCCGATTTTTTCATTTTGTATGATAAAAATATACCAAATGGTATATTAATACAAGGAAAACATGAAGCTATTGTCTGCGTTAGACCATCTGTCTATTCCATAGTCGGTTTGAAATCGACTATGATAATCTCTTACTTAAGGTCGATAAATTTTTAATTATGAAGCTCAAAACTCTCGTTGCCCTCTTGTTACTAGCCGTTGGAATCAATTACGCCCAAGCCCAAGAAAAGAAATGGGTTAACCCAATCATTAAAAATTATGGAGGTATCATGGACTTGGAGCGGGTGGATGTAGCCCCTGATCCGGATACAGAGTATAAGATATTAATTGAATTGGTACATGAAATTGATAAGTCAGCCAAAAGAGCGGCTTTTCCAGCCTTAAACGTGGCGCGAATGATAAACTTGCATGCTGTAGGTGGTGTAAAGCAAGAGAATCTCAAAGTGGCAGTCGTTATCCACGGAAAGGCAACTAACTCTATTTTAAATGAAGAGGCTTTTAAGAAAAAGTATAAAAACGATAGCCACTATGCACCATTATACAAAGAGCTCATGGAGGCAGGAGTAGAGGTTATCGTTTGTGGGCAATCATATGTCAGTTATGGAAACAGCTTTGATGATTTATTGACTGGTGTAAAAGTTGGTACTTCAGCGTTGACTACTATCACCACTTATAATCAAAAAGGGTACACCTATTTTAAGTGGGACTAACCAGTCGCAAAAAGATAATTGAATAAGTCTATAAAATTCACTCTCTTTAGTGCTTAGACAAACCCATTATTCCATGGCTATCATAAAGCGCATTTCCCTACTGTTCGTAATTCTTTTTATTTCTCATTCCGCCTTTTCACAAGAGATGATTAATCCAGTGATTAAAAACTATGGTGGAATTTTCGATGCGCCTCATGCTACGGAAAAGCCTGATCCCAATATGGAATACAAGGTGATCATCGATGTGGTGACCGGAGATGCTAAGATGGATGAGCCATTTTATTCTATCGTAAATGTAGCTCGCTTAATGAATCTTCATGCGATGGGTGGTGTGAAGAAAGAGAATATGAAAATTGTATTGGCCATTCATGGCGGGGCGGTATGGGCCACACTTAATAATGAAAAGTACAATGACAAATATGGCATCGATAACCCACATCTACCTTTGTTCAAAGAGCTTCAGGATGCAGGCGTCAAAATCTTTGTTTGTTCCCAGTCTTTGTTAGGCAGAAAGATTGATCACACTAAATTGGCTCCAGGTATAGAGACCGCTACTTCAATGCTCACAACCATGACAACATATCAGCTTAAAGGCTATGCAGCTTTGAAGTTCTAAGGCCGGGCTGTAAGAGTCGAAATAAGTGCCCATAGAAAGAGCCCAATGATCAGGAATGTAAGGATTGTTTGTAGAATAGAAATTCTGTATGCCCTACCAGCTTTTTTCTTTCTGATGGTCAATAGTTCATCAAGATCAGGGTTTCGTTCGGCCTGTCGTGTATTAGTTACCTTGTTATAATCTTCATAGACCGAACCATTTTTAAAGGGCCTCTTCTTTGATTTTTCATTTTTGAATTTCGGTAAGAAGGACGATCTGAAAGTCATATTGAGAATAGCTGGTATACAGGTTGAATTAACGTTTAAAAACTCCTCTTGGCTGTAAACCTAGGGTTAACGGTCATTTGCATGCCTCAAATTTCGGCTAATTATTTGGCGACATTTCAAACTTTTTCGTGTTAGCTTACATCTGCATTACATAAGCTTTCGTCAACCTTCAAATTTTCACAGCACATGAAATATCATTTCAAGTTCGCACTAAGACAACTATTCAAGAATAGACTCATCGCCTTTGGTAGTTTAACCAGTATGGTGGTTGGGGTGCTTAGTGTTTGCCTGATATATGTTTGGGTGGATAATGAGCTGTCTACCGATCAATTTCACAAGAACGTTGACAACATCTATTTAACCGTAGCGCAGCAGAGCCCTATTGACAAGGCAGAACCAATTGGCGCTAAGCTATTTTTCAACGTAAACTACAACGACTATCCCCAAGTCAAAAGCGTACTTAGTACAGCCTTGTATAATGAAAACCGGATGAAACTGGTTAAAGGCGATGTTGAATATCGAGGCCGCGGGTTGGTGACGGATAGTACTTTCTTTGACTTTTTTGATTTCGAGCTTTTGGAAGGCGACCGAGAAAGCGTTATGAAAGACCCTACGAGTATGGTAATCACCGAATCGATGGCGAAAAGGATTTTCGGTGATCAAGATCCAATAGGTGAAACATTGTACTTAGAATGTGACAGAACAGGGTATTTCGAAGTAAGAGCGATCATGAAAGACATTCCGTCTAACAGTTCTATAACCTTCGATTTTATGGTGCCATCACACATGCACGATTGGTGGGGAGTCTCATCCCAAGAGTTTTTGCTGATGGAAGAGGGCTTTGATAAGGCTGCCTTTGACGAAGCTTTCAAGGACGTGGGAAGAAACCATCCTCAATTCAAGGAAAGCATTATTTCTACCGTAGCATTTAATGACATTTATTTTAATCACCGCTTTTCTCAAGACCTCTTTTCGAAATTTGGTAACCGAGACGAAGTCAACACTTTAGTGTTAGTCGCTTTAGTGGTGCTTTTTGTGAGTGTTTTCAATTTTATCAACCTTCAAACCACGCTAGCTTTATCTCAACTAAAGACTAGAGGTATTAAGCAAGTTAACGGTGCTAGAAGCATCGATTTTACTTTAGAATTGGTTGTAAATAGATTCATTTATGCGGTTACATGCATTGGTATAACTTTTTTACTATTCCAATTAGTGAAGCCCTATTACCTGAGTTTTTTAGGTATTAGCCAGAACTTCAGCACCCCTGAACTCTTGTTATCACTATCTATCGGGGTAGTTGCATTTGTATTGATATCGACATTGTTTACACTTTTTCAGAGTTCGCGAGTGGTAACTTCTCAGGCATTAATGGGAAATTTAAATCAGACTAAAGGTTCGAAAGCAGGCAAGTTTCTAACTACGATCCAATACGTTTTTGCTATAACGCTCATCATTGTGACGGCTGTAGTTTTCAAGCAGTTCAATTATATGCAAAACAAGTCATTAGGCTATCAGAATGAGAATGTTGTCGGCATTAACTTCTTCGAGCGCGTGCCTTATAATTTTAATAACCCAGAGATTACGCGTGAGCGTGAGTTGAAGCAGGCGGAAGACTATAAATTAGTCAAAAGTGAATTATTGAATATTCCTGGAGTCACCTCGTTTTCTCAAGGCCCTTTACCGGTAGATGGTAGTGCATCTTCTATGTCATGGAAACTGGCCAATAGCAACTATGAATACTCTGATGTAAACCTCATGACTTTGGAACCTACCTATCAAGAAATACTTGGTTTGGAAATGATAAAGGGGCGTTTCTTTTCAGATTCTCTAGATCGTTCGAGACAGCACAAAGTAGTTATCAATGAAGCGGCAATGAAATATTGGAATATAGATAACCTCGAAGGAGTAAGCGTAGCCAGTAGTTCTTGGGATGGAGAAGAGAACCCATGGCAAGTGATAGGAGTTGTTAAAGACTTTCACTTTGAGCACTTATCTAAAAAGGTCGAACCTCTAGTTATGACCTATTTTAATGATGTAGAGAAACAGTTCTTAGTTAGACTAAACGGCCAAAGGTTTCAAGAAACGATAGCCGAGATTCAAACTTTGTTTACACAGGTAAATCCTAAAAGAGTTTTTGAGTATACTTTGTTGGAAACGAAAATACAGGCCCAATATGACCGTGAGAAGAAGCTGTCTCAAATCTTTATTCTGTTTACGCTTATCGGTTTGGTACTGTCTTCTATCGGCCTTTTCACTTTTGCCCTTTACGAAACCAGAAAACGAATTAAGGAGATTGGTATCAGAAAAGTGATTGGTGCCAATGTAACAGAGGTAGTCGGCCTTTTAAGTATTTCTTTCGTGAAATGGGTATTGCTCGCTTTTGTAATTGCTTGTCCTTTGGGCTGGTATTTTATGGATGGCTGGCTGGCCAATTTTGCCAATCAAACTACCTTAAGTTGGTGGTTATTCGTAGGAGCAGGTTTTCTAACATTGATCCTCGCCTTATTGACGGTTATTGGCCAAACCTATATTGCAGCCAAAAGAAATCCTGTTGATGCCTTACGCTATGAGTAATTAGAACTGATTGATCACCGTGACACCCTGACTTTTGAATTCGTTCATTTTCGGAAGTAGCGCTGCGCCTTCTTCCAATGAGACTAAATCGCCAATGAGTTTTTCAGGGGCAAGTTTACCATTCTTAATCAAGTCTAGCATTTCTGGATAAACATGTGCCTGCATGCCGTGGCTGCCAATGATTTCCAGTTCGTTAGCCACAACTAAGTGCATGGGGACATTGGGCTCATAGTCATCCCCAGCCATTAAGCCCACTTGTATATGCTTACCTCTTTTTTTAAGGTTGGCCACTGAATTGTAGCAAGTCACTTTGCTACCAAGGGCATCTAAGGAAACGTGAACTCCACCTCTTGTCAGTTCTCGCACAGCTTCAATGGCATTAATATTTTTTGCATTTACACAATGATCGGCACCCATTGATTTTGCCATGGACAAGGCTGCTTCACTAATGTCCACGGCTATTACGTTAGCCCCTTTGGCTTTGGCAATCATAATGGCGGATAAGCCAACGCCACCACAACCATGAATGGCAACCCATTGATCCGGTTTAACCTGCCCTTGATAGATTACGGCTCTATATGAGGTGATAAAGCGACAGCCTAAGCTAGCTGCTGTTTCAAAACTGATTTCTTCGGGAAGATGAATTAAATTAGTTTCAGCATAGTGAATGCCAACATACTCGGCAAAACTGCCCCAATGGGTGAAGCCCGGTTGAAATTGATTGTCACAGACCTGATGATTTCCTGAGGTACATTCAGCGCACTTACCGCAGCCTCCAACGAAGGGTACGGTTACACGATCTCCTACTTTGAATTTAGTGATGTCTTTCCCGATTGCAGCTACCGTTCCGGCCAATTCATGTCCTGGAACGTGCGGTAATTCGATGTCACTATCATGTCCCATCCAACCGTGCCAGTCAGATCTACAGAGCCCTGTGGCCTCTGTCTTAAGCACGACTCCGTCTTTGACTGGAGTAGGGTCTGGTAATTGCTCAATCGTTATTGGTCCTTGAAATTTTGAGTAGAGCGCTGCTTTCATATGCGGAAAATAATAATAGCTGCCTAAGGTGCCATAAAAGTTTCTAATTCTTATTTTTGATAGACAAATGTTAGATAAGAAAAAACCGCTAATACTGCTCTTTTTGATATTGAGCATCGGATTATTAACATCCCTATTACCTCAAAGCAATAGCTTTGAAGGGTCAGTGACATATAAAATTAACTATATAGAACTACCGGATGAGGTAGCTGGAATGGAATCAATGTTACCCCAGTCCACAACTATGTCTCTGAAAGGAGATAAGATAAGGATTACACAAGAAGTAATGGGCGGAAGTCAAGTTGTTGTAGTTGACAACAAGAAGAAAGAGAGTCATATACTTATGGATATGATGGGCCAAAAAATGGCAATATTGATATCCAAAGAAGAAATGGAGGCCTCTGAAGCAAACGAGAAGAAGCCTAAAATAGAATTAGAAGACGACTTCAAGACTATTCTTAATTATACATGTCAGAAGGCACTAATCACCACTGAGGAGGGCGTACAGGAAGTATGGTTTACGGATAAGATAAAGGCCAAGCTTCAAAATTTCGAGGGTCTACCCGGATTTCCATTGGAATATGTTACGAATGAAAACAATATGAAAATGCGCATGACAGTCTCGGAAATTTCAAATGAAAAATTGAAGGACAGTATGTTCGAAATCCCAGAGGGATATGAAATAATGACACAAAGTGAGCTCAGTAAAATGATGGGCGGCAATTAAATAAAAATTATGTACAACGGACTATTACACGCACACTCAGGACTCAGATGGGTAGTGCTTATATTATTGAGCGCTGCAATTTTCAATGCCTTCTCAAAAAAGAAGAGTGGTGCTTGGACTGCTAAGGATAAGAAAATCACACTGTTTGCTATGATTTTTACCCATGTTCAATTGGTGATCGGCCTAGTACTTTATTTCATAAGCCCAAAAGTGAGCTTTGCGGAAGGTTTTATGAAAGATACATTGTTACGTTTCTACGCAGTTGAGCATATCAGCCTTATGTTGATTGCCATTGCACTCATCACAGTTGGTTACAGCAAAGCTAAAAGAGCAGGTAGCGATGCTAAGAAATTCGGTGCAGTTGCTACTTTCTACTTGATAGGATTGATTTTAATCTTGGCTTCAATCCCTTGGCCATTTAGGAACTTAGGGGCTGGTTGGTTCTAGTAAGTGCTAGACTATAAGTCATTAAAAAAGGGCTTTCCGAGTAATCAGAAAGCCCTTTTTTAATAATAAGTACAGATTACTTCTTTAGAAGATCTCTGATTTCAGTAAGTAGTTCTTCTTCCTTAGATGGACCAGCAGGTGCTGCTGGAGCTGCTTCCTCCTTCTTTTCCATTCTCTCTTTCATGGAATTGTATCCTTTTACAATCATGAATATCGCGAAAGCAACAATTACAAAAGTGATGATGGTATTAATAAACACACCATAGGAAACGGCAACTTCGGCAGCGTCACCAGAAGCCTCTTGCAGTACTAGTTTCATTTCTGAAAAGTCTACCCCGCCCATTAGCATGCCAAGCGGTGGCATCAGGATGTCATTAACGAATGATTTCACGATGGCACCAAAGTAGGTAGCCATAATAAGACCGACTGCAATCTCAAGGACATTACCCTTGGCAATAAATTTCTGGAATTCTTTCATGTTTAAAAGTTTAATTAAGGTTGATAAAAAAATTAGTGTTGTTAGTTAGTATGGAATCCATCATTAGTTAATGAGATTCCATCGAATAAGATAAGCAATAGAAACGAAAAGTGTGGTAAGTACTTTTTGTAATCGAATGATAGTTTCGTAGGACCAAATGGTCTTTCACAAATCATTGATGAGTCAAAAAATAAGAAGATTGAATTGATGGTTTGGTTTTGAGTACAAAACCAAAATATCGGGCTGAGATTTCAAATATAAAGTATTCTGTTGCTAAGGAGTAATCCCAGAACTGTTTTTTATCAGTTGCGCATAGAATCGAATGGCATCTTTGTAATCTTCGACTAGAATATGCTCATCAATCCCGTGGAAGGTCGTGATATTGTTTTCATTGATGTGATAGGGAACGAAGCGATAAATATTGCTGCTCACTTCACCAAAATGCCTAGAATCTGTTGCGGCAATCACTAGATTAGGAGCTGTTAGAGTATTCTTGAAAACTTCCTTGATCGTTCTATTGATTACATTGTATGCCTCACTATCTATTGGGGAAACTGGCGAAGGATTCGTATTGAAACCATAGAATTTGGGCTTTACACGTGCATCATCTATCACAGTTTTTGCATGCTCCATAACATCATCAGATGTTTGGCCTGGAATAATCCTGAAGTTGACAACAGATCTGGCAAAAGTGGGAATTACGTTTTCTTTGATACCTGCATTAAAGATGGTAGGAGACGTAGTAGTTCTGACGAGCGCATTACCAGCCCCGCTTGCGTTTTCATAGGTGTTAATGATCATTCCCTTGAAAATACTTCGGTTAGCGAAGGCCATTTTATTGACAAAGCCCATTTCGGGTCCCAATTGATCCATAAACCCTTGCATGGGTTCCGAAAGTGTCGCTCTTAATGGATTAGCTTTCAGTTTGGCCATAGCATTTGACAAAACGTCAATGGCCGTTTCTTTGGCTGGTTGAGAAGAGTGTCCACCTTCCATGTCCACTGTAAACTCTATTGTGGTTGATCCTTTCTCGGAAATGCCGATCATAGCGACATCAGGATCAATACCAGGAATCAATTTCTGAGTAATCGCATAACCTTCGTCTAGTACAAATTCCGCTTGAACACCTTGTGCTTTGAGGTGCTGAGCGATTAATACAGCGCCTTTTTCACCACCAATTTCTTCATCGTGACCAAAGGATAGATAGACAGTTCTCTCTGGTTGAAATCCTTCTGCTAATAGCATTTCAACGGCTTCGAGAATACCGATTACTGAAAATTTATCGTCAATAGTACCACGGCCCCATATCTTTCCATTCTTAATTTCGGCAGCGAAAGGGTCGACTGACCATTTATCTGGAGAAGCTATTGGCACAACATCTATGTGGCCCATAAGAACGACCGGTTTTAAGTTGTTATTCGATCCATTCCATCTGTATAAATGACTGTATTCGCTGAAAATTTGGTGATCTAAAAGAGAATCAATTAGTGGATAATTGTTTCTTAACAACGCGTTAAAAGCTTCGAATGGAGCTGGTTCGAAGTCTTCTTGGTTCTCAAAGGAGATCGTTTTAAGTCTTAAGGCTTCCTGCAGCCTTTCAATTGATCTATCGGAGATATCAGTTTTTTCAATGAGTTCTACCTGAAGTTGATTAGAGGTAAAGATGACTGTTTTCACCATTAAATAACCAACAAACAGGAGCAGTACAATAAGTAATCCGATACTGAGCTTTTTCATAAACAATAGAGTAATAAGCTCTACAATTTACCGATTTTCACCTTAATACCACCTTCTGAATTACCCGACATCAATCCGGAAATAACGCGTGTAGATGGGAATTTTTCAAACAGGATTTTCAAGAACACTGTAATTGGAATAGACATAATTAGGCCTGGTATGCCCCAAACAAATCCCCATAACATGAGCATAACCAAAATTGTGATTACGTTGATGGAAAAGGATTTACCCATGAAAATTGGTTCCAGAATACCACCAAAAAGCACTTGTACCCCAGTGATCGTTATCACAAAGAAGAGAAGATAAGAAGCCGCCTCAATCTCAACAAAAGAGAAGATGGCCAGCAACACTACACTAATGACGGAACCTACCATTTGGAGGAAGTTAATAGCAAAGGCAAATAAGCCCCAAAACACTGGGAAACTCACGCCAAAACCCCAGCAGGCTAAGCCAATGCCAATGCCTGTGAATAGGCTAATAAAGAATTTTACTTTGATAAACTTAATAAGGTCTTGTTCAACCTTCATAAAGGTTTTAACAGAAGAGAATTGCTTTTTGAAGATCGTTCTGTTGAGTACTTTTTGTATATCCACTGAGCCTGCCAGAAGCAAAATAACCATGAATGCTGTTGACAATGTCATCGTCAGTGTATCAGTGATAAAGCCTACTGTTGGGGCAAAGTTTTTACTAAGCGTATCCTTATTGATTAATGAGGCTAGGGTGTCTTCGTCTTGAAGAAGTTCAACACCAAAGAAAGATTCTATGGAAGATATAAGTGTGGCTACTTTGTCTTTTGCCTTATCAAAAAAGGCGTTGTCTGTCGAGAGAATTTCTCTGCTAGATAGCTGAATTAATTCGGCACTCAATTTGAAAAAAACGGCTATAATCAAAACAACGATGATCAAGCTGAGCACTTTAGGACTTCCTTTTTTCTTCAACCATCGCATAAGAGGAAGAAATAGGAGGGCAATGAACATTGCTGAAATCAGCGGCACGAATATGAATGATAACGTCTTTAGTAGATAAAAGACGAGCGGAATTACAATAATGAGTAGTAATAAATTGGTGGTTCTGCGATCGTTCATGAATGTCTTTTCCTCTATCGCAAAGATATACCTAATTCAGTGTGCTATAGTTTCGTCAAAGCGTATTTTTCTTTTGATTAATAAGTTTTAGTCATGTCACTATCTACACAGATAATGAAGTCGGCCTTGCCTATATGATCTTCAGAAAGCTTTGTGATATCAGCTTGTTCTACTGTGGAAATGGTCAGGATTTTGAGTGATGGGTTGAGTCGTTTTAAATACCACAAAATTCCCTCGTGATAGTCTGAATGGTAGGCCCCATTGTAGTGAATGAACAAGGAGCCTGCAGGATGATTTTCATGAATGAAATAAGCCATAGTAGCATCTTTGCTGGCCTGAGACTTCACCAAATTTGGTGTGCCATGATCGCCCATCATGCTTAAGATGTTTACATAACGAGGTAGGTTCGGGTCGAATTCAATCGGCAAAGGAGCTATCCATGATTTCTCTTCGGCCGATAGGTCCTCAAGTGCTTTGAAGCCTTTCTGATAGACGAGGTTCGCATAAACTCTGGGAATGTTTGTTCCGACAAAATCTAAGTTGTTGTCTTTAGCAAAGTTCACTAAAGGAGCGTAGTCAGTAGCATGGTTCTTCCATAGCCGGGCGAGCGTGTCTAGTCCCTTCGCATCAATTGCCCCTTTCAGGTAACTTCTTAATTCATCTTGATTATCTGCCTCAATCATTTCCGCACCGAGCACTAACTCTCGTTTTTCATGTAGCGCGTTTGTTACTTCGTATTGCAGCCAATGCGCAATGGGGTTATTATGTTGTTCCCCAAAAAAGATCACATCTGGTTTTTCCAGTTGCTTGAGCATCTTTTTATAGGAGACCTTTTTGCCTTTCGCATTGTAAATGACGTAGGGGCCATTTTGCTGTGCGAAGGAGGTAGCCGTAAAAAATAAGAGGCTAAGGGCCATTAAAAATCTCATATTCAATTAATTAGATACTCGGAAATTTAACTGATCTACACCAGTATTCTTAGATCTTGGATGATAGGCGGTAATAATTACTTCATGACTGCCTGTTTGTTCCAGCGTGAGCGATGCGGTGAAAGTATTGGCTTCTGCGATGGACATGGTCACTGTTTTCCAGTACTTGCTATTGACGTATATCATTGCTTCCACTTCAATCTCTTCCGAATCCCACAAGCCTCCTTTAGTGATTGGGCAGCCACACATCATTACAATGTTTGCTTTTATTTCTACCGTTTTATCTGTTTCTAGTGAGAAACCTTGATGTGTTTGTGGAAAGAGTCCGTCTACAACAAAGCCAGGAATTTCAAGAATGATTCCGGCTCCATCCATGTGCTTACCTGGAATCAACCATACTTGGGTTTGGGCGAAAACGCGAGATTCTTCATGGTTGACAGGGGAAAGGGCTTGGACAGTCACAAACTGTGGTTTACTTAAATACAGGCTTGCTTCATAGAAGGCCGAGCCTGTCGAAATATCCGTGGTTCGTTCTTTTGCCGTATTCATAATGAGGTCTGTATTACCTGTTCCACCATTTGTGAGGCCCTTTGCTAGTACTTCATCGGTTAGTGCATCGCGTAAGATGATCATGGATCCACCCATACTAGTGCCAATGAATTTGGCGTCTTTGGCTTTGGTGCGCACAATGATTTTTGTCCTTTTATCTTCTTGGGAGAAGGCAGAAAAGGAGGAGAGAAGGAAAATGGCAATGAGTAAATTTTTCATGCTTGAATTTAAAAGACTTAAATCAATAATACATCCATTATTAGTCTAGGGATCAGAGAATATCAATGAGAATGCTTGTTTTCTTATAAGCGGCTTAACAATAGCAATTCAAGTCTGTTAATTCTCAAACCATTATCTTAATTTCGAACCAAACAAACGTTAGTTATGGGATTGACATCTGCACATAAAGAGATCTTAGATAAAGCTGTTGAAGCTTTGCATACACGAGTTTTTCACGCACAATATCCAGAGCATCCTTCTCCAAAAATCTATGGAGAAACAGCCGATGAGGATGGAAAGAACGCCTTTAAAGCCTTGCGAAAAGGCAACTTTGAAGAATTGAAACAAGAAGGTGCCGATGCATGGATTGGCGAAGAAGAATCTCCATATTTCCTTGAGCCTGTAGGAACAAAATACCCTGCTTTTGGAATCGATACACTTATCGACCGTGCTGAGACGGCTTTTCATTCTTGGAGAAAGGTTTCCAAAGAAGATCGTGCGGCAGTGCTGATCGATTCCCTAGAAAGATTTTCCAAGCGATTCTTCGAGAACGCTTATGCGACCATGCACACGACCGGTCAAGGTTATATGATGGCATTTCAAGCATCAGGTCCACATGCAGCAGATAGAGCCTTAGAAGCCATCGCTGCTGGATATGATGAGCTAGGTCGAATTCCGAGTTCCACAGTTTGGACTAAGCCAATGGGTAAATATGATTTAGTCATTAATAAAGAATGGAGGGCCGTACCAAAGGGTATTGGTCTTGTGATTGGGTGTTCTACTTTCCCAACATGGAACTCTGTACCAGGTGTTTATGCCGATCTCATGATGGGTAATTCAGTGATTGTTAAACCCCATCCGGGTGCTATCCTTCCTATGGCGATCGTTGTGGCTGAGATTAGAAATGCGCTGAGAGATGCAGGTTTCGATCCTGAAGCTTGTCAACTGGCAGTTGATACCCAGGGCAAGCCGCTTGGA
This sequence comes from uncultured Roseivirgaceae bacterium, assembly GCA_964352205.1. GTDB lineage: Bacteria > Bacteroidota > Bacteroidia > Cytophagales > Cyclobacteriaceae > Roseivirga. The sequence goes on along the minus strand of CAYGQO010000003.1, from coordinate 170,593 downwards.
AAAGAATTAGCAGAGCATGCGAAAGTTAAGGTCATTGACTTTACCGGAAATTCTGAATTTGGTTCTTACTTGGAGTCATTACCAAAAACTGTTTTCACTGAGAAAACGGGTGTGAATTCGATCATTCTTGATTCTGCAGAGAATCTTGATAAAGTGATTCAAAACATTACGTTCTCAGTAGCGCTCTACTCTGGACAAATGTGTACGGCACCTCAGAACTTCTTTATTCCAGAAGCGGGTGTTAAAACTCCAGAGGGCATGGTGTCATTTGATGAAGTGGCTCAAAAATTTGCTGATTTCACGGATGGATTGATCAATAACCCGAAAGCGGGTCCTTTTGTAGCAGGTACGATACAGAATCCTGCGACTGCAGCAAGAACTGTAGGTGCTTCTAAAGCAATTGGTGGTAAGACTTGGTTGGAAACTAGAAACATTGAGCAAAGCATTCCTTACTTCAAGAACGCAAGAACTCAGACACCAACAGTGATCGAATTAACGGCAGGTGATAAAGATAAATTCTCGAAAGAGATGTTCGGACCAATCGCTTTCTTAATCAAAACGAAAGACACGAAAGAGTCTGTGGCATTGGCAAAGGAAATGGCTGAGTCTTACGGTGCTATTTCATGTGGTGCTTACACTACCGATCCTGAGATGAAAGAGTTCATTGCGGACGAAATGTCATTGGCGGCTACGCCAGTATCCTTCAACTTAGTGGGGCAGATCTTTGTGAATCAAAACGCAGCATTCTCTGATTTCCACGTAACGGGAGGTAATCCAGCAGGTAATGCATCTTTCACCAATCCTGACTATGTGAACCGTAGGTTTACTTGGGTGGGCATGAGAGAGCCGGCATAATGAATTAAGAATGTATAATTGTAAATGAGTAATGAAGCCATTCCGAAAGGGATGGCTTTTTTGATTTAAGGGCTCTTGACCTACTAGTTTCCCTGATGCTTAACGAAAACGGCATCAGGTTTCGTCATTCCCGCGCAAGCCTGCCTTTGGCGGCAGACAGGCGGGAATCTCCCTAACCCTTAGTAAATTGTGTTATGCAGAAGGGAGGTTATGTATACATCATGTCGAACGTCCACCGAACGGTTTTATACATTGGTGTAACTTCTGATTTGGAATCGAGAGTGTATGAACATGAAAGTGGATTGAATAAAGGCTTTACTAAGAAGTACAATTGCGTTGATCTTATTTACTATGAAATCTTTGATGACATCGAATCAGCAATTGCTCGTGAGAAAGCTATGAAGAAGTGGAATAGAGAATGGAAGGAGCGACAGATTAAGACGTTGAACCCAGAATTGAAAAGGCTCAACGAAGAGGTTTTTCGATTCAATTAAGGGGATTCCCGTATACACGGGAATGACGAAGTTGGACGGGAATCATCCCCAACTTGATCGGGAGTCTCAATCATTGTACCTCAAAATATCATCAAGTATAGATAATTACCTGACCTTCGCCCTTTTGATCATGCTGGCGAATAGGCCAGGCAGAAAACGCTTCACATAAGCTGCATAAGACTCCGCTCCAATGTAGACTTCTCGTTTCTGCCGATTTGTGGCTTTGATGATTTTAGACGCACATTCCTCAGCACTTAATCCGTTGGCTTGTGCATCGTCCATTTTGCCAAGAGAATTGCCATCACCTTGAAATGCATTGACTGAAACATTAGTTTTTACAAAACCCGGGGCTGCAATGGTTACTTTGATGCCGCTGTCTTCTAATTCTGCTCTCATGCTATCATAAAAGCCGTGTAAAGCATGTTTGCTTGCCGCGTAACCCGAGCGATAAGGCGTACCGAAAATGCCGGTAAGACTTGTCACTACTACGAAATGACCGTTACCTCGATGCAGCATATGGGGGAGTAATTGTTTAGTCAAGCTCACCGACCCAAAATAGTTGACTTCCATCAGGTCTTTATCCACTTGAAGGATGGTGTCTTTCACCAGCGATCTTTGGCTTCGGCCTCCGTTGTTAATAAGGATGTCTATTTGACCAAAGGCTTCAATGGCTTCTGACGTTTTTGCAGCATGTGAATCGGTATCAGCAAGGTCTAAGGGCAGAACCTTGATGCGATCTGGATTTTGACATTCACTTTTTACACGAAGAAGTTCTTCCTCTCTTCTTGCCGAAAGGATAAGGTTGACGTCCAACTGGCTGAGTTGCTTGGCGAGGGCTTCGCCTATGCCTGAGGAGGCTCCAGTGATCCAAATGGTTTTGTGATTGAGGTGTTGCATAGTTTAAGATATACGATTCAGTGAAGTTTACTTTTCTTTTGATTCTCCAAAAGAAAAGTAACAAAAGAAAAAGCGACCAACATCAAAACCATCGAAGCGGAGAAGTGCCTTTAGTATTTTTATCAGTCGATAGTCACGCTGATGTTGGATCCCAACGCGCACAGGTCAGTCAACTTTCATTTATTAAGTGATCTCGGACTGTAAGTGATTTTGTTGGCAATATTAATCTCCCTCTTTGCAGAGGGAGTGCCGCAGGCGAGGGAGTAGATTTACTTTTTAGTATAAGTTACAAAGTCAAAGGCATACTTATGCCTGTCATCCGCTGTATGGTGAACACGTGCAGCTTCGGTCCAATCTTCCGGGTCGTAAGTGGGAAAGAACGTGTCTGCACCGTCAATTTCTGCATCCACTTCGGTAATCAGCATTTTGTCTACCATTCCTTTTTCGATGGAATCCTTGTAAATCACCCCACCACCAATAATAAATACTTCTTTGAGTGAGTGTTGAACTTGGCAAAGCTCAAAGGCTTCTTCTAAACTGTGGACTACAAAGTGCCCTTCAGGAGCTACATAGTCTTGCTGTCGGGTAATGATTACGAATGTTCTTCGGGGTAGGAGGCCTGGCAACGAATCGAAAGTCTTTCGACCTAGAATCACAAAGTGGTCAACAGTGACTTCTTTGAAAAACTTGAAGTCATCTGGCAATCTCCAAAGTAGGTCATTGTCTTTGCCAATGGCATTGTCTTTTGCTTTTGCTACAACTATTGTTCGAATCATAAGGTGTTTCCTAATAAGAATGATTTGATGTCCATGCGTTTCTTGCCTTCCATTTGTAACTGGGTAATGGCGATGGCATTGCCACCTGTTTGTATGTGGAGGTATGTTTTGTGGTCCGTGTCAATATCTCCTGGTTGTTCACCTGCTTTGACAAAGTCAAGTTTCTGAGCTGCAAAAATCTTGAATTTCTTCCTGTTTAACATGGTCCAAGCGGCAGGGTAGGGCGAAAGTCCGCGAATAAAATTATAGACCTCTTCCGAAGATTTTGCCCAGTCAATTTCGCATGTCTCTTTGAAAATCTTGGGCGCATGCTTGATCTCTTGATCCTCGTTTTGAGGTTCTTGCGGATAATCTCCCGCTTCAATTGCTTTGACAGTTTTCAGTACTAAATGAGCTCCTCTCTCCATCAATCGCGCATAGACATCTCCAACGTTGTCATCTTCGGCAATCGGTTCTCTTTCCTGAAAGATTACATTTCCGGTATCAATTTCGTGCTTCAAGAAAAAGGTGGTGACACCAGTTTCTTTCTCGCCATTAATGATTGCCCAGTTGATAGGCGCAGCACCTCTGTATTGTGGCAGTAGCGATCCGTGGAGGTTGAAAGTTCCGATTTCTGGCATATCCCAAACGGCAACGGGAAGCATTCTAAAGGCAACTACAATTTGTAAGTTGGCTTTGTAGCTTCTTAACTCTTCCAGAAATTCTGGTGATTTGAGGTTGGTGGGCTGTAATAGCGGTAAGTTTTGTTCTACCGCATAATCTTTGACTGGAGTTGTCATTAGCTTCTGGCCACGACCTTTAGGGCGGTCTGGCGCTGTAATGACGGCCACGACATTATATCCGTTCTCGACAAGTATTTGTAAGCTAGGCACTGCAAACTCTGGCGTTCCCATATATATGATTCTGAGTTCAGTCATCTATTTCAATTCGTCATTCCGGAATTTTTCTTTTTAATATCATTCTAAAAGAAAAATATCCGGAATCTCATTTTCGAGAAGAGATACCGGATAAAAAGATCATTATCCAAATATATGATCTTTTTTCTGGCATGACGTTGTGGTTATTCTTCAAAATCAGGATATAGTAAATACTTCTTGCGCATGGCTTTGTAAGCATCAAGCTTTGGCTGCCATGTCGCTTTAATCTCTGGCTCTGATAATCCAGCTTCGACTTGCTTGCGGAAATCTTTGGTTCCCGAGAGTTGGTCAATGTAAGACCTGAAAAAGGTAGTGTCATCTTTGAGGTCTTCGTGATAATCGAGTAGGTATTTGAGGCTTAGTTCTCTAGGTGCTTCCGAGTCACCAAAGTACTGACCTAGGCAAAGCTCACCTTCCATTGGAGGATATTTCGATCCACCGTTAGGCTGTGGCGTAAAGCTGAATGTTCCTTTAGAATAGTCTGGATGCCCAATTACTTCAAAAGGGAAATCTGTGCCTCTTCCTACACTCACTACCGATCCTTCAAAAAGACCAAGCGTAGGATAAAGTGCGATAGAATTATCAGTTGGCAAATTGGGAGAAGGCTTGATCGGTAAGTTATAAGTACTCGTATGATCCCAGGCTGTCATTGGAATTACAGTGAGTTTGGCTTGTGCTCCATTGGCTAACCAACCCTCTCCGTTGATCATATGTGCTAGTTCGCCTACAGTTAAGGCGTGAACAATCGGAATGGGGTGCATGGCCACAAAGGCGTTAATATCATCATCCTTCACGGGGCCATCAATGTACATGCCGTTCGGGTTAGGCCTATCTAGTATGATGACTTCTTTGTCGTTTTCGGCAGCTGCTTCCATTACATAATGCATGGTGCTGATATAGGTGTAAAAGCGAATGCCTACGTCTTGAATGTCGAAAATCAGCACATCGATATCCTCCAACATTTCAGGGCTTGGTTTTTTTGACTTTCCATAAATGGAAATGATAGGCAAGCCTGTTTTTTCGTCACGAGCGTCATCGATTATCGCACCATCAGGAGCTTCACCCCGAAAGCCGTGCTCGGGAGCCATTACTTTAACAACATCCACGCCTGTTGAAACGAGTGTATCGACTAGATGTGTCTTTCCAATCACGGAAGTCTGATTAACTATCAAAGCAACACGTTTACCTTCCAGCAAAGGGAGATATTCTTCCATTCTTTCCGCACCTAGTTGCAACTCTTGTGCTTCGGAACAAGCAAAAACAGAAAAAATGCAAAGGGCAAGCAGTAGTCGAATCATTCGCTTCGTTTATATTTGAGGAACTGCGTTAAAATTAACCATAATCTTGAACCTCCCTTATTTCATTTCCAAAAGAATCAATACTACAGATAAGGGTAGCTTTTCATCTATCATTCATAGAGTAGCTATTGCCAGCGTAGCCTTAGGAATTGCCATCATGGTGATCTCCTTTATGGTTTTAGGGGGTTTTCAGAATAATATCAAGGATAAGATTTTCACATTCTCTGGTCATATTCAGATTAAGAAGTTCTCTTTAAATAATTCATATGAAGAGGAGCCTATTTTCATGGATGCAGAACGAATGCAGGCTGTTAAAGATGATCCATTTGTAAGACATATTCAGGAGTTTGCCCATAAACCGGGTCTTATTAATCGTGAGGGAGAAAACTTTGGCTTACTTTTTAAGGGGGTAGGTGCTTCGTTTGATGATGTATCATTTTCTGATTACATGACTGAGGGTGAAATACCGCTTTTTGATTCTACCAAAACAGTTAATCGAGATGTGATGATAAGCCAAAGAATGGCCGATCGGATGAACGTAAAAGTTGGAGATCGCTTAGTGATGGTTTTTATCATGGACCCACCCAAAACGCGTAGTATGATTGTTAAGGGGATATTTAACACGGGGCTTGATAGTTTTGATGAGAAGACTGTCATTGGTGATATTAAAATGATTCGAAGTCTTAACAACTGGACTGAAGGCCAGGTTGGAGGGTATGAAGTATTTGTGAATGACATTAATAAGATTGAAGCGGCAGATGATTCAATCATTCAAAAAGTAAGTGTGGCGCATTACACTGAACGTGTAGATGAAAAGTTTGTGCAGATTTTTGATTGGTTGGGACTGCTTTCTCAGAATGTCTACATCCTCATTACTTTAATTCTATTTGTGGCTTGCTTTAATATGGTGTCGGTGCTCTTTATTCTAATTATGGAGAGGACTCAAATGATTGGTTCATTTAAGGCTTTTGGTGCCTCTAATAAATTAATCAGAAGAATTTTTGCTTTTAATGGGGTGCGCCTTGTAATGAAGGGCTTGCTACTAGGTAATGTAATTGCCATTGGTTTTGGGGTGCTGCAATACTATTTTGAGTTGATTCCACTGGAGCCTTCTACCTATTATATGGATCATGTACCAATTGACTGGAATTGGCTGAGTACCATTGGGATTAACTTATTGACTTTGGTGATTGTGGCTTCGGTGTTGATAATACCTACAGCCGTTATCTCAAGAATTAGCCCGGTCAAGGCCATTCGTTTCGACTAGCTGAGGGTTTGTTTCCATATCTCTTCTGAAGGTTCTGAAAAGACTGCCGATTTTGATTTGCATGACACCCAGAACAGCTTCCTTGATGATGCCACCACTCATTTTGGATTCGCCTTTTGTACGATCTGTGAAAATTATAGGCACTTCAGCGATTTTAAATCCATACTTCCAGGTTAAGAATTTCATTTCTATCTGAAAGGCATAACCCATGAATCGAACTTTATCCAATTCGATGGTCTCCAAGATTCCTCTATGGTAACATTTGAAACCAGCAGTTGTGTCGCTGATGGGCATGCCTGTGACTATTCTTACATAGTGGCTGGCAAAGTATGAGAGCATAACACGACTCATGGGCCAGTTGACAACATTTACTCCCGTAACATAGCGAGAACCAATGGCCATGTCATTTCCCAACTCTTTACAGGCATGATAAAGCTTGTTAACGTCTTCTGGGTTGTGCGAAAAATCAGCATCCATCTCAAAGATGTAGTCATAGTTGCGCTTTAGCGCCCATCTAAAACCGTGAATGTATGCTGTGCCAAGTCCTAATTTTCCAGATCGTTCTTCTATGAATAACCGATCGGGATATGCGGTCATTTTTTGTTTCACCAAACCACCAGTTCCATCGGGTGAGCCATCATCAACAATAAGCAAATGGCAACCTAGAGGTTGAGCCATTACTGCTTCGATCATCTCCTCGATGTTCTCTTTCTCGTTGTAGGTCGGTATGATTACTAAACTATCGCTCATGGAAGGACACAAATCTAATATAATCTGAAATAGCGCATTCAGGTCAGTAAAATTAATTTACTTTAACCTCAATGGTTAACTGTGTTTTTCTAGATAGAGACGGTGTGCTGAATGAAGAACTTGGCTTTCAGATCACTTCTTTCAATCAATTCGTGATGAAGGAAGGTGTTGCTGAAGGCCTTAAACGACTAAAGGCAGCTGGTTTTTTGCTCATTGTGATAACAAATCAAAGTGGTATTGCCAAAGGCAATTATGATGAGGGCTTTGTGATGCAATGTCATAATGCGATTCAAGAAGTAGCTGATAATGCTTTGGATGATATCTATTTCGCGCCAGGCTATGATTCAGTGAGTAAGACGCTTTCTCGTAAGCCAAATTCTTTAATGTTCGAAAGAGCTATTGCCAAGCATGGGGTAGATGTATCCAGATCATGGATGATCGGTGATCGTGAAAGTGATATGATCCCCGCCAAAAGAGTAGGGCTAAGGACAATCCATTTAAGTAGCTCTGACGCCTCACCAAATGCAGATTTTGCTTTTAAGAATTTTAAGGAAGCGGTGGAGCTCATCATTAAGGAGCATCGTGAAATCTGAATTTACGTGAAGGATTTTGCCATGGGCTATCCCTAATAATTTTTGTTCATCGGTAATTTTCTCGCGTTCACCGATAAAATTTGAGTAGGAAGGACTTAGCCTGCACATTTGAGTCATCAAAAACTCAAAATATTAAATCGAAAGTCATGAAAAAGAAATTAAAAGTACTCGTAGCATTTAGCGCATTGATGATCTGTATGAGCTCATGCGTCTATTCATTGTTTCCCATTTACACTGAAGACACATTGGTCTTCATCCCCGAACTAATTGGTAAATGGAATAATGGTCAAAAAGAAGGTGACTATCTATTGTTTGAATCAAAATTTGGCACTGATAATTCTTTTGAATTCTCCGTTGGTATTGACGATGCCGTAGTCTCAACAAAGGGAGGGTTTAGTAAAAAGGAATTTAGTATTGAAGAACTTGTGGCGGAATACGGAGTGGGCGATAGTATAACTTATGACGCTGAAAAAGGTACAATGCTGCAGTTCAACAACGCAGTTACCTTAAACTCTGAATCTATGAATTATAAAATGTCTGTATTCGAAGATGGAGAATTCGTAGAAGCTTATGAGGTGAATTTGGTCAGGTTAGGTGAGAATCTGATAATGGATGTATACCCTTATGATTTTTATGATGTCGGAGAAGGCCCTTCGGATAATAATTTTCCAGTGCATACTTTCTTGAAGCTTGAGGTTGATAATGATGAAATAAAAATGACTTCTTTTGATTTAGATAAATTAAATAGACTATTCAAGAGTAATTTGATTCGCTTACGTCACGAGAAAGTAGATGGTACTGTTCTAATTACTGCTCAGACAAAAGAACTTCAAAAGTTTTTGAGAGAGTATTCTAATGACCAGTCTGTTTTCGAGGAGCCTGAAGCTTATTCAAGAATAGTTGATTAATGAATAGAATCAGTATAGCCATAAACTCAAAGTGGTTACAGCATCCAGTATTCTGGATGCTGTCCATTTATGTGATTGGAGAGTATTTTGCTATCTCTAACTTCTTAAAGTTTGTAGACTTCTATTACTCTTTATTCTTTCATATCCCTCTTGTTTTCTTGGTCTATGTCAATCTTGGTCTACTAATTCCAAAGCTTCTTCAAAAACGTAGATACTTGGTATATGGGTTGTCTTCTGTAGCCCTTATTGCGGCAGCTTACGGTTTACATGAGCTTACATTTGAGGTCTTACTACCATTGTTGCCCATCGAATACTACATGGTTTCCTTTACAGACTACGAAGTATTGATCACGATTTTTGTCATTTATATGGTATTAACCACCCTCTTAAAGTTGTCAAAATCGTGGTATGAATTGCAACGGGTTGAAAAAGAAAAGCTATCCATAGAATTAGATTCGCTCAAAACTCAGGTCAATCCACATTTCCTTTTCAATAGTCTGAATAGTATTTACTCGCTTGCTTTAAGCAAAAGTGAGCAAACGGCAGAAACTGTGTTAGAACTCTCTAACCTGCTGCGATATATGCTATATGAGGTAGGGGATGATCAAGTAGATCTGTCCAAAGAGCTAGAGATGCTTGAAAACTATATAGAGCTTCAAAAAATAAGGTCTGATCAAAGCACGAAGGTGTCGTTCAACATTTCGGGAGATTCAAGCCAATTTAAAATTGCTCCACTACTTTTGTTTCCACTCGTGGAAAATGCTTTCAAGCATGGTGTTAAAGGAGTTTCGAATGAAGCTTATTTGGATATTCAACTTGACCTAGAAGAAAGGGTTGAGTTCACTATCAAAAATAATAAAGGCGTAGTGGATGATATGGAAGGGGGTAAATATGGTGGGATTGGGCTGGAAAATGTAAAGAGAAGGCTTGCTTTAATATATTCCGGAAAGCATAGTTTTGAAGTAAATGAAACGGATACTGATTTTGAAGTAAAACTAATAATCCAATGATCAGATGCTTAATTATTGATGACGAACCGTTATCTCGAAATGTGCTGAGGACGTTTACAAACGACCATCCAGATGTAGCACTTATTGGAGAATGCAAGGATGCATTTGAGGCCATGGAGGTTTTATCTAAAGAGTCAGTAGACTTACTTTTCTTAGACATCAACATGCCGAAGCTTTCCGGGGTCAACTTCTATAAGTCGCTCAATCAAAAACCCCAGGTCATATTCACAACTGCCTATCCTGAATTTGCCGTAGAGGGTTTTGAATTGAACGCAGTGGATTATTTAATGAAGCCTATTGCTTTCGAACGATTTGTTCAGGCCATTCAAAAAGTGAAAGAGAAATTAGGTCAGGCACCAAAAGAAGTAGTACAGGATTTTATTTTACTCAAGGCGGATAAAAAGATCTACAGAACTCCATTTAATGATATCCTTTACTGTGAAGCACTTGGGGACTATGTGAAAGTCCATCTGACAAGCAAAACCTTGATTGTTACTACAACCATGAAGGGGATACTGGCCGAGTTACCTGTAGATCAATTTATGCGTACGCACAAGTCCTATATTATCAATAAAACCAAGTTCGAATACATAGAGGGAAATCAAATCAAAATTGGTGACCATACAGTTTCCATAGGGCAATCTTACCGCGAAGAGGTTTTTAAGCAATTGAATTGAGAGTTTTTGAATATGCTATTTGGTCTTTTCGTATGCTGATATAGCGGTTTGAAGTATCTCATTGGCCGCCTCAGGACCAGCATACCCATTGGATACTAGTTTGTCAGGGCCTTTATAATTACTAAACCAAGTTTCAACTATTTCAGTAATGCCATTGTAGCCTTCGGCCAACTCTTCAATCCCATTTATATGGTAAAGCGGAGAGTTGGCTTGTACTGCAATTAGCTTATCATCCTGTTCTCCACCATCGAGTAGCCGCAGCACACCAATTACTTTTACAGGAACGATACTCCCTCTTTCAGCCGAACTACCTATAACGAGAACATCTAATGGGTCACCATCTCCGCCTTCGGACTTTGGTAAGAGAGTTCTTGGAACCATGCCGTAGTTGCCAGGGTAGCCGATATACTGAACGATGCGCGGCTTGCCATTGATATTTTCTAGCATCAATCCTCCTTCGGGTTTGGTGACTTCCCACTTTTCAAGCGTACCAGCTGGTATTTCTACAACTACATTGACATTCCCGTCTTTGTCCGTTGGAGGGAAATCTTTTAAGTAGTTGACTTTGTCTTCTTGTGTCTGTTTAACACAATTCAGGCAACAGAAAATTAGTGATACGAGAAGTAGTGAGGATAAGCGTTTAGCTTTGGTCATAGCGATAAATTCGCGCTCAATATCGATGATTTTATTTGAAGCAGACCTCTAGGGAGATCAAGTCTTTGTTAAAAATCATTTAACTTATTCTCAATGATTCAAAATCCAATCTACATTCTGGCCTTTTTATGCGCATTAATTTTTTTAAGTGAATGGCTTTGCAAGTACACTAAGTTGAAGCACCTCAGTAGTGCGTTGCTGGTGATACTCTTAGGTGCGATAGTCGCAAATCTAGGTTTGATTCCTTCCGCTTCGAATGCTAGTCCCGTTTATGATTCGATTTTTCAATACGTGGCGCCAGCGAGTGTTTTCTTTTTGCTTTTGGGGGTAAACTTGAAAGCACTGAGAAAGGCTGGTATGCCTATGCTCATTGGTTTTGGGGTGGGTGCACTGGGTACCATGCTTGGTGTAGCAGTGGCATTACAGCTAATTGATTATGAATCTGTTTTTGGTGAGAATTATGCCGCTATTGCGGGTATGATGACGGGTACATATACCGGAGGTAGCGTGAATTTCAACGCAATAGCCTTAGAATTTGGTGTGGTGAAGGAAGGTGCCATCTTCACGGGAATTGTGGTAGCAGATAATATCATGACTACGATTTGGATGCTGGTGACGCTGAGTATTCCAGCCGTGATGAAAAGGCTTAGAAACAATCCGGAAATCATCTCGGATACGGCCGAGCGTCCAGCAGAGAATTCAGATCAAGAAGTACTTTCACCCATGAGTTTAGGGCTTTTAATAGCGATGGTATTAACGACTATGTTTATTTCTGATTGGTTTTCAACTTGGACCAATGATCAAGGATTTGGCATTCCATCCATCCTGGTCCTTACTACTATCGCATTGATGTTAGCACAGACAAACTTTATAAAAAAGATTGCTGGAGCAAAGATGCTAGGGATGTTTTCGGTTTACTTGTTTTTAGTTGTTGTTGGTGCTTTTTGTGAGGTTACAGCCTTGACCGAAGTTGGCGCTCATGCGTTTGATATTCTAATTTTTACTGGCGCCATTGTGTTTGTACATGGATTAATCATTCTCTTGTGTGGATTCGTCTTTAAGCTTGATTGGGCAATTGTAGCGATTGCTTCGCAAGCAAATATCGGTGGGTCTAGCAGTGCTTTGGCTTTAGCTAATTCGTTCAAGCGAACGGACTTGGTTTTGCCTGCTATTCTAGCCGGAGCGCTCGGTACCGGGGTGGGAACTTACCTTGGGTTTTTAGTAGTGGGACTTGTCTAGTCAATAATTTCAAATACGCACCTAAAACCTAGCCAAGCTTCTGGCCCTTGATACGCGAAGGTTTGCTGAAAATTTGATGCCTCATTAGACGCAAACCAGCTTCCTCCAACGGCTATTCCCTCTTCACTCGTCATCTCTGCTACATTATTAAAGATATTGAAGAACCCGAGCTTGGGGTCTTTTAGGCTGTAGATATGTGAGATTTTTTCATTTTTACCCAGAAGCTTGGCCTTTGATAATTTAAAGGATTTCATGTTGACGCTGGCAATTTTATCTAGCTGTTTCATCATAGGTTTTTGCTGGGTTAAAAACCTCATTCGAGACCATTCATTGGCTGTTGGCAATCTGAATTTAAAATTTTTCGGAAATTGTGCTCTATCCCTTTTGGGCATCTTTTCTAGTTCTGCCTTCAGCATTTCCGTACGCCAAGCACAAAAGTCTTCAGCTTGCTGACGTGTAATCCCAATTAAGGGCATCAATGCGAATTCGTCACTTTCGAAGAATTTTTCCTTTATCTCTTCAGTTTCTAAGTTTTCAAAAACAGCTTGCCATTTTTGAAAGTCGGGTTCCTTTTGCTTGAAATCAGGGCTGTTTGTGCCTGCTTCTTTTGCCACTGTGCTCAAATATTCTTTGTACATATAGCCCGGAACTTCGGTTACATCTATGCACAACCGCGGGTTCATGGCTAATGTATTGGCCGCACATAGATATGGGCTATCTTGAATAGGCTCTTTAGACTTGAAATCGGGAGCTAAAACAATAATATTGAGAATGAAAAATAGGGCCAGCTGTTTCATGTTGGCCCTAAGATATATGTTTTGATTTAAGCTTAAAAGACTACAGGGCTAAGCGGGTTCAAATAAGGCACAAACAGCACCTGCAGGGTCTTCTATATAGCATGTTTTTCCATAAGAGCCCATTGATTTTATTTCAGAAAGAAGTTTGCCGCCTTGTTCTTTTACTGCTGCTGCGCTTTTTTCTATATCAGGTACATTAATGTAGATCATCCATTGTGACGGTATGTCTTTGTTTGGACCAGTTTTATGACAAACACCTGCCTTGGGTTCTCCATTGGCTGTCATGTTATAGTCATTGTAATCGCCCATAGCTACGGGTTCTGGGTTCCATCCGGTTACTTGAGCATAGAAATCTTTCACATTTTCAGCATTGGGAACGGTTAAGTCTATCCATCCAATTGTTCCGTATATATTTTCTTCTTTTTTGTCCATTGTTTTTATTTCAAAAGTGATATGTTAGTCGTTTCTATGCATCATACTAAAGTATGAATTACCAATTCATTCGTTCCTTCAACGATAGAATATGCGCCAAATGGTGCTTTCCATGCCAGGCATACATGCCGATAACATTTTTCAGCATGTTTACTTCTTTACTTTCAGGATGCACAAAAGTTCGCTCTAAATCTGAAGGGCTGAGGCTTCTGAGTAGAATTACCCAGCGGGCATGTATTGCCTTAAGTAAAGTCAGAGAAACTTCAACGGGTAAGTCTTTATGATAACTTAATTCAGCAAAAGCCTTTTCGTCATACGCTTTGATCACTGGATTCTCTTCTGTCAAGGCCCAATGAAATCGACAATAACTTCCAATATGACTGTCAGGTACGTGGTGGATGACTTGCCTTACCGACCAGCCTTCTGACCGATAGGGAGTGTCTAATTGTGTAGCCGACATGCCTGCTACTGCTGCCTCCATAAGCGCTGGTAAGGCCTCTATTTCATCAATCCAATGATTGATTTGCTGCGCATCAATTTGTGCTGGGATTATGAACTGCCCAATGGGGTAACTTAATTCACTCATTTTCTATTGGCTAAGGTACATTTTCTCCTTTTGAAGCTACCCATAGTTCGAACCATTGTTGCCTGGTTAATTCAATATCAAGGGTGTTTACAGCGGTTTTTACACGCTCTAGTTTTCCAGAGCCTACAATTGGAATAATATTGGCCGGATGTTTTAAGAGCCAAGCGTACATGATTTGATCTATGGTCGCTCCATGTTCATCACCGATCTTGTGGAGTACGTTTCTGAGGGTAAGGAAACGATGAGTTTCACCATTAAAGACGCTCCCGCCCGTCAAAGGCGACCATGCCATGGGAGGAATTCCTATTTCTTGACACAAGTCTATGGTGCCATTGTCAAATTCTTGTAGGGCAGCCACTGAAATTTCTACTTGATTTGTGACTAAAGGGAAGTCGAGGTGCGCTTGTAGGTTATCGAATTGACCCGGTAGATAATTAGAAACACCAAATTCGCTCACCTTTCCAGAATCCTTTAAGTCGCTAAAGGCTCGTGAAATCTCACTTGGGTCACTCAAGGGGTCTGGTCTATGAATTAATAATACGTCTAGGTTTTCCCTCTTGAGCTTTTTCAGAGAATTTTCTGCTGACCAAATGATGTGCTGGTAGCTAGTGTCATAATGTTTGATGTAATGATCAGGCCTGTTTGACGAAAGGAGTTTTATGCCACACTTGCTGATTATTTTTATTCCTCGGTTTAATTCCGGACTGGTATTCAAGGCTTTCCCGAAGGCTTCTTCTACCAAATAGTCTCCGTAAATATCGGCATGGTCGAAAGTATCAATGCCTAACTCTTGACACTCTTCAACGAATTTAACCAATTGGCTGTCAGATAAGCCCCATTCCATCAATCGCCACATACCGTGAACCATTCGGGAAACACTTAGATTTTCACTTAATTGAATCTGTTTCATTTATATCACTTTATATCACTAAAATTGAAAGAACATTTTAAATTTCAGACCTCGCAAAAGTTTTTTATTTTTGTTGAACGCATTAGCGTGAAATTCCAAAACACGGGTCATTCATGATGAAAACATTAAAAGTACATTCCCATAACGGAAAAAAGGCTTATTACGCAAGATTTGGCAGAAAGTGGATAGTAGAGAAAGATGGTCTCGAGGAAGAATTTGCCAATATTGAGTCAATGATTGAGAAATATCCTGACTTATTAGACGTCATGGCTATCAAACTTTCAATAGAAAAACGTGAGGCAGCAAGAAAAGAGCAACTTCCGCCACCTATTGTTCGGTATCAAGAAGTACATACAAAATCTGTGTCTTGCTACTATTGTACTGGCTCAGGCGAGATCGTTGGAGGTGTTCCTTGTCCAAACTGTAATGGTA
This sequence comes from uncultured Roseivirgaceae bacterium, assembly GCA_964352205.1. Classification (GTDB taxonomy): domain Bacteria; phylum Bacteroidota; class Bacteroidia; order Cytophagales; family Cyclobacteriaceae; genus Roseivirga. Next base: position 155,101 of record CAYGQO010000003.1, on the reverse strand, counting down.
AAGGTACCTATATTGTTTCTACTCGCGGTTTGGGTTAAATACTAGCCTAGATGCTTCAAATATTACATAACCCCCGTTGTGCAAAAAGCCGAGAAACCCTCAAGATTCTTGAAGATTCGAATGAGTTTATAGAAGTGGTTGAATATCTCAACACGACTCCTTCTGCAGAAGAATTAGGCGAGATTGTTGAAAAATTAGGCATCAAACCCGAAGCACTCCTTAGAAAAGGAGAGTCTATTTTTAAAGAAAAGTTTAAAGGTAAGTCCTTGACTGACGACCAATGGCTAGAGGCCATGGCAAAATATCCAAAGCTCATTGAAAGACCGATAGTGATCAAAGGAGATCAGGCAATTATCGGTAGACCTCCAGAAAACGTATTAAGACTTTTGAAATAACTGCGGCTTAGTAACCCAAAATTTTCAACATACCTTCGTGACCTTGCTCTTCAGCAAACACTTCGGTCGTGAATTTACCATTTTCGTCTTTATCTATCAAAACGTGTTTAGGTGCAGGAATCAAACAGTGCTGAATTCCGCCATAACCGCCTAAAGCGTCTTGATACGCACCGGTATGAAAGAAGCCTACATAGAGGTTTTCATCTTCTTCAATCAAAGGCATAAATAGCTCACTGGAGTGCGCTTCTGAATTGTAGTAGTCCATACTATCGCAGGTTAAACCACCCATGTTGATTTTCTGAAAAGGATGATCCCATTTATTGATCGCCAATAAGACAAACTTCTGGTTCATGCCCCAGGCATCGGGCAGGCTGGTGATAAAAGAACCGTCTACCATGTACCAAAGCTCTTTATCATTCTGTAGTTTTTGGTCAAGGACTGAATAGATAATCGCGCCACTTTCTCCTACGGTAAAGGAGCCAAACTCGGTGATGATGTTCGGCATGGCTACATTACTTTTATTACAAATCCACTTGATGTTTTCGATAATCTGATCGGCCATATAGGCGTAATCATACTCGAAAGTCATAGAGGTCTTGATAGGGAAACCACCTCCTATATCTACAGTGTCTAGCTCTGGGCAAATCTTTTTAAGCTCACAGTATTTATACATAAATCTGCTGAGCTCACTCCAATAATATGCAGTGTCTTTAATGCCAGTGTTAATAAAGAAATGAAGCATCTTTAGTTTGGCATTTGTACCCTTAATTTGTTCAGTATACAGGGTGTTGATGTCACTATATCGAATGCCTAATCTAGAAGTATAAAACTCGAAATTTGGCTCCTCATCTGCGGCTACCCGAATGCCTATTTTGAAATCTTTATCAATATGACCTTTGTATTCATCTATCTCATTGAGGTTATCGAGTACTGGAATACAGTTTTCAAAACCATCATTGATCAATTCCTGTATATAATCGACATACAATGGTCGCTTGAATCCATTGCAGACAATTAGTGTGTTTTTGTCAATTTTCTTTTTTTGATAAAGGCGCTTTACAATTTGAAGGTCAAAAGCCGAAGAAGTTTCTATTTGGCAGCCATTGTCCAGTACTTCGTCTAGTACAAATTCAAAATGAGATGATTTAGTACAATAGCAATAGGTGTACTTACCCTTGTACTTATGTTTTGCGATAGCATCACCAAACCATTTCTTAGCCTTTTGTACGTTCTCGGCAATTTTGGGAATGTAAGTGATTTTCAAGGGTGTTCCATGTTCTTTTATTACCTCATGCAGAGATATACCATGGAATTCGAGGTATTTGCCATTGACTTTGAACTCTTCGGTTGGGAATTCAAAGGTTTGGTCGATTAGGTCAAAATAGCTTTTCACTTTAGGTTACGCATTAAAAAAGGAGTGTAAATATTGCAACAAATCACGGATTATAAATGATAGTATATTAGAAATTGTGTGTGGGTATTTTTTGTTTAAATAATTCTTATTCATCTCTTAGATGAAGTCTGTGGAAAACCCGACAAATATGAAGTCAAAAATGTACCTTGTGGGGTAAGGAGTAAACTTAAGGGTATGAGGAAAATTAGATTAGTTGAAGTAAGGTCGGAACTGGCAGCCGGTACTCGCGGGGCGAGTATGGGTATTGACGCTTTGAAAATTGCGAGTATCAAAAGGCATTCAAATTTTTTCATGCGTTTTGAGCCTGTGAGTGTCAAAGATGAAAATCAATTACTCTTTGAGGACTCGCAATTCAATTTTGCAAAGTACGGTGAAGGAGTATACACAATGCTTAATCGAGTATGCGATACAATTAAAGAGCTGCGTGAAGAACATCTATTTCCAATTGTCTTAGCTGGAGACCACTCTACAGCGGCAGGTACTATCTGCGGCATTAAGCAAGCTGATCCTGAGAAGCGATTAGGTGTTATCTGGATTGATGCACACGCAGACTTCCATTCGCCTTATACAACGCCTTCTGGCAACATGCATGGCATGCCATTGGCCATGGTTACTGCCATAGATAATGAGGCATGTGAAGTGAATGATGTAGAGGAAGAAACGGAGGCGCTTTGGGAGCGCATTAAGAGTATTGGAGGACGTGGACCAAAAATATCACCTAGCGATATTGTTTTCATGGGCGTGCGTGACACGGAAGCTCCCGAAGACCATATCATCAATGAGCACGGTATTCGAAATTTTAAAACAGAAGAGGTGCATGAGAAAGGAGTAGAAGCGATCGCAAAGGAAGCCATGGAAATCCTTAAAGATTGTGATCAAATCTACATCTCATTTGATGTTGATAGTTTAGATACTTCAATCTCGACAGGTACAGGTACTCCAGTGGCCAATGGACTCTCAAAAGAGGAGGCTTTCGAGCTAAATAAAGAGTTGATAAAAGATAAAAGGGTTTGTTGTTGGGAAATTGTAGAGGTGAACCCAACTTTGGACACTGAAAACCGAATGGCCGAGAGTGCTTTCGATATACTTGAAGCAACTACCGACTCTTTGATTAAGAATTTCTAATTGATGGAAGAACAGATTAAACAAGGCATTTCAAGTGCTTTGAAGGCATTATATGGCCACGAACTGGCGATAAAAGAAATAACTCTACAACCTACTCGTAAAGAGTTTGAAGGGACTTATACGTTCGTCACTTTTCCTTTTGCACGGCTTTCTAAAAAAAGCCCAGAAGAGACTGGTAATGAGATAGGCGCCTTTTTAGTAGAGAACGCAGCGTCAGTTGCAGCCTTTAATACGGTAAAGGGCTTTTTGAATATTTCGGTTTCTGAGTCATCTCAGGTTCAACGTTTTGCTCAAATGTTTGACGGTATCGATATCAGTAACTCTTCAGTGTTTAGGGTTGAGCCTACAGGTAGAACGGTGGTTTTAGAATATTCCTCACCCAATACAAACAAGCCCCTACACTTAGGGCATCTGCGTAATAACTTTCTGGGAAATTCTGTATCCCGAATTTTGAAGGCCGCAGGTAACGAGGTACATAAAGTACAGATTATTAACGATAGAGGTATCCATATCTGCAAGTCTATGTTGGCTTGGTTAAAGTTTGGAAAAGGCGAAACTCCGGAGTCATCTGGTTTAAAAGGAGACCACTTGGTTGGTAAATACTATGTCGCTTTTGACAAGGCCTTCAAGGCAGAAGTCTCAGACCTTATGTCAAAAGGCTTTCAGAAAGAACATGCAGAAAAGGAAGCGCCAATTCTTCTTGAAGCGCAAGAAATGTTAATGAAGTGGGAAGCAAAAGATCCAGAAGTTTATGCCCTTTGGGAAAAGATGAACGGCTGGGTTTATGAGGGCTTCAATACCACTTATGAAAAAATGGGAGTTGATTTTGATCAGCTCTATTATGAAAGTGAAACCTACTTGATCGGTCGTGACCGTGTAATGGACGGGTTGGAAAAAGGCGTATTCTTTAAGAAAGAAGATGGCTCAATATGGGTAGATCTTACAGATGAGGGCCTAGATGAGAAACTGTTGCTGCGTAAGGATGGGACTTCCGTTTACATGACCCAAGATATCGGTACAGCCTTAATGCGCTTTGATGACTATCCGGGGTTAAACCAGTTGATCTATACCGTGGGCAATGAGCAAGAATATCATTTTAAGGTACTCTTCTTAATTCTCAAAAAGCTTGGTTATGACTGGGCGTCTTCATGCTATCATTTGTCATATGGAATGGTTGATTTACCGACAGGTAAAATGAAGTCTCGTGAAGGAACTGTGGTAGATGCTGATGACTTGATGCAAGAAATGGCGAATACAGCCAAGTCTAGAACAGAAGAATTAGGCAAGATTGATGGCTTTACTCCTGAGCAGGCAACCGAACTCTACGGGATGCTAGGGTTAGGGGCTATTAAATACTTTTTGTTGAAGGTAGACCCACGCAAGAGAATGCTCTTTAACCCTCAAGAGTCAATTGAATTCCAAGGGAACACGGGGCCTTTTATACAGTATACACATGCCAGAATTAGCTCTATTCTGCGCAAGGCCAATCAATTGGGTGTAAGCTTCAGTGAAATTGATTTTGACCAAGTCACCGACATTCATCAAATGGAGAAGGACCTGATTCATGTATTGGGGCAATATCCTGAAAAATTAAGCTTGGCCGCTGACACTTATTCTCCAGCAATTATAGCGCAGTACGTCTATGACTTAGCTAAGGATTATAACCGTTTCTATGCCGAACTATCCATTTTTAATGAGTCTGATAAGACCTTGCAACAGTTTAGGGTCGCACTTTCAGCACTGACCGCGGAAACAATCAAAGTAAGTATGGGTTTATTGGGCATTACCGTGCCTGATCGTATGTGATGAAATATTTTGTTTTTAGTATACTGTTTTGTTTATCCCTCAACTCCGAACCTATGAGTTTTCATGATTTTAGCCTTAAGTCAATTGATGGTAAAACCATCGATTTTAAAAAGTATAAAGGAAAGAAAGTTTTGATTGTGAATGTAGCCTCTCAATGTGGTTATACTCCGCAGTATGAAGACCTCCAAATGTTACATCAACAGTTTGGTGATAAGGTGGAGATTCTTGGGTTTCCCGCTAATAATTTCGGTTCACAAGAGCCAGGTTCCAATGAAGACATTCAACAGTTTTGTCAAGCGAACTATGGAGTGACTTTTCAGATGTTTGAAAAAATATCAGTAGTTGGGAAAGACCAAAATGAGCTATACAAGTGGTTAGAAGAACAATCAGGGAAAGCTCCAAATTGGAACTTCTGCAAATATTTAATTGATGAAAGCGGTAAGCTTATTGGGTTCTATCCTTCAGCAACAAATCCATTAGAAGAGGAGATCACGTCTAAACTGTAGCATGAAAAATTGGCTAGTGGCTTTCAGGTTAAGGACTTTGCCTTTGTCATTGGCTTCAATTGGGATGGGCGCTTTTTTAGCGGCATCGTCAGGGGCTTTTAACCCACTGGTCTTTGGGCTATGTGCATTAACTACCATTTTACTTCAGGTACTTTCGAATTTAGCCAATGACTATGGAGATTCAATTCATGGGGCAGATAGTGTAGAAAGACAGGGGCCATCAAGGGCTGTTCAATCAGGTGCCATTTCTAAGGCAGCCATGAAAAATGCCATTATCATTTTTGTGATACTGTCATTGGTTAGTGGAGTAGGGTTGATCTACATAGCTTTCGGCTGGCTAACATTTAACTTTTTATTATTCCTTGGTATTGGGGCATTGGCTATTGTGGCTGCCATTACATATACAGCGGGCTATAGACCATATGGTTATGCTGGGCTAGGCGATATTAGTGTATTAATCTTTTTTGGCTTTGTAGCAGTGATGGGTAGTGCTTACCTGTATGAAGGAAGTCTTAATAGGGATTATCTGCTTCCTGCCATTTCAATAGGCCTCTTTTCAGTGGCTGTGTTGAATGTTAATAATATTAGAGATATCGAATCAGATAGGCAAGCAGGTAAAAAGTCTATACCGGTAAGATTAGGAAGGGCTGCTGCAGTTAGATATCATTGGTTACTGCTCTTTGTCGGAACATCGACTAGCGTAATCTATGTTTTACTGAATTTTGACATTTATACCGAGTTCCTTTTTGTGCTTACCATTCCATTGTTGTTAATCAACGCTTTTGCCGTCAAGCACAAAACTACGGCTGCTCAGCTAGATCCATTTCTAAAGCAGATGGCTTTGTCGACTTTAGCCTTTGTTATTCTATTTGGCTTAGGGCAGCTCATTTAATTCTTCTGTCACAATCCTTGGGATAGAACTCATTCCTGAATTATATTAGAGTAAATATTTTTTCGATGAGCCTGAATAAATCGAGTCAGTTAAGCGTCCAGTGTCAGTTCTGTAAGTCACGAACAGATTCTCATTTTTCTGAACTGCCTGAGAGTGATCTAGAGGTGCTTTCTGCACATAAATCATGCGTTACTTATAAGAAGGGTCAAAACCTCTTTTATGAAGGAACACGCCCGATGGGCATTTTTTGTATTAATTTTGGTAAGGTGAAGGTGTATAAAATGGGCTCTAACGGTAAAGAGCAAATTCTTTTTATTGCTAAGCCAGGAGACTTTTTAGGGTATCGCTCATTGCTGAGCGAAGAATTTTATGGAGCCTCTGCCGCTGTCATTGAGCAGGCGGCCATTTGCTTTATTCCAAAGAGTGACTTTTTAACGATTCTTAATAGAAATCCGGCCTTCTTCGGTAAACTAATGAAAGCTGTTTGCCATGAACTGGGTGTGATGGAAGACAAGCTCGCACAACTTTCCCAGAAATCGGTTAGAGAAAGGTTAGCTGCTACCATTCTAATGCTCAAAGAGACTTATGGCATGGAGGGCGATGGAAGTGATTTGATTGATATTGCACTCTCTAGAGAAGACTTGGCCAATATTGTAGGTACGGCAACAGAAACTGTGATTAGACTACTTTCAGATTTTAAATCAGATGGTTTAATAGGTCTTGAGGGTAAGAAAATTAAGGTGATGGATGCCCAAAAACTCATTCATGAGGCCGACTTCTACGGATAAACATGACATATATCATGTTTTTCTCTGACGCCCATCAATAGCCTTGCTTCTATTCTCAAGTACTTTTGATTTATATCATTGAATTAAAAGGTCTTGAAACACAAAATACTCTTAGCCACGGATGCAACAAAAGGCTTCGACAATCTGATAGAGGATATGTTGAATCTTTTGAATAAGACGCATCAAAAATATGTTTCGGCCTTTTCTCCGAATAACTACCACAGTAAGAAATTAGTAACCGCCAATGCTGATCGTAATACGATCACAGAATTAGATAGTCTAGTGGAAGGTTATGAGTTTGAGGGAATTTTAGAAAAGCAGGCTGAAGAAAGAAACGTGGATTTTGAATGGATTTCAGAATCGCTTAATGAAGAAAGACTGTCAAGCCTAAGTACAGTCTTTGATTTACTTGTCTTAGAACAAGCCGCATTTCAAGACCTTGATAGTAGTTTGATCGATGAGTTAGTGAATGCGGTTAACTGCCCAGTGCTTTTACTGCCGAAGAATTGGGAGGTAGAAAACCTTGTTGTTTTTCACGATGGCTCTATGGACTCTGTGAAAATGGTAAAAGATTTTATAAACCTATTCAACCCGAAACTAAGGGAGTTACCGTTATCCGTTCTAATTAGTCATCCTTCAGGAGCTTACGATACACAAACCGAGAAGGTGTTTGTAGATTATTTGAAGTTGTTTTTCAACGATATTGGTGTGCAGCTTATACAAGGTAATCCACTTGACAGCCTCAAGCAGTCAATCGTCTACAATAGTAATAAGCCTTTTCTGATGCTAGGTATTAAAGAGTGCGAAGTTACTGGTGAGCAATTATTAGAGTTGCCTACTTTTCTCTTTAAAGGATAGGCCATGATTGCACAAGAGGTGTCCTCAAAAACTATTTGTTACCATTGTGGAGATGAATGTCTCGAAGACAAGATTGTTCTCGAAGAGAAGTCGTTTTGTTGCCATGGTTGTAAAACAGTTTTTGAAGTATTGAGCGAAAATGACCTCTGCGATTATTACACTTTTGAATCTACCCCTGGCGCTACTCAGAAAAAGGAAAAGAACGCTTTGTTTGATTTTCTGGATAATGAAGAAGTCAATAGACAATTATTAGAGTATGCCGATGATCAACAAGAGCGTGTTACGCTCTTGATCCCAAACATTCATTGCAGTAGTTGTATTTGGCTTCTTGAACACTTGTCAAGGTTAAACCCTGCGATTATCAACGCTACAACCAATTTTAGTCAGCGTAAGCTGACTGTCAATTATAAAGTAGATAACTTTTCACTCAGGGCCTTGGCAGAGCTACTTGATCGCATTGGCTATACGCCAGTCGTTAATTTGGAGCAGTCGAATGAGCATAAGGCAAAGGAAAAGACATTCAATAAAACCTTGCTAGTGAAGCTTGGCATTGCGGGTTTCTGCTTTGGTAATGTGATGTTATTAAGCTTTCCGGATTACTTGGGAATCTCTGCCTTAGAGCAAGACTATCAGCAAACTTTCCGTTGGTTAAATGTACTGCTCTCAATACCAGTAGTTTTTTATTCAGGTAGTGAGTACTTTTTGTCTGCCGTTAAAAGCTTAAGGCAGCGATTCGCCAACATTGATGTGCCGATAGCCCTCGGTATTGCAGTGTTATTTCTGAGAAGCGTTTATGAGGTGGTCTTTGATATTGGGCCAGGTTATTTCGATTCTCTCGTAGGACTCGTATTCTTTTTATTGATAGGAAAGTGGTTTCAAAGCAGAACATATGATGCCCTCTCTTTTGATAGAGATTATAAGAGCTATTTTCCACTGGCCATTCAGACGAAGAGAGAAGGGGTTTTCTCTTCAATTGTCGTTCAGGATATTCGGAAAGGCGATGAAATTCTGATCAGAAACGGTGAACTCATTCCTGCAGATGCCATCCTAATAGATGATCGGGTTTACATTGATTATAGCTTTGTGACAGGTGAGTGTGAGTCCGTAGAGAAGGCAAAAGGGCAGTATGTTTTTGCCGGTGGAAAGCTTTCTGGAAAGCAAGCTCGGTTTATCGTTCAGAAACCAGTTTCTCAAAGTTATCTCACGAGTCTTTGGAATAACGATACCTTTAAAAAGGAAAAAGAGCACCGAAAGCTTGTTGATAGTGTAAGTCAGTATTTCACCATTATCATTATTACCATTTCAGTAATTGCAGCTGTTTATTGGCAATGGACAGACCCATCACAGACGTGGATGGTGTTTTGTTCCGTACTTATTGTGGCTTGTCCCTGTGCCTTGGCGCTATCTACACCCTTCACAACGGGAAGTATTCTTAGGGTATTAGGAAGAAATCAGGTCTATTTAAAGAATGCTGACGTTGTGGAAAAGCTGCAGAAAATAGATACAATCGTTTTTGATAAGACAGGAACGATTACCAATACCTCAGAAAGGGATTTGACTTTTGAGGGAGAAAATTTGACGCTAGCGGAAAAGCAGATTGTATTTGCTGCTGTGTCTAGCAGTACACATCCACTAAGCCGTTTTGTAAAAGCCTATTTGTCTGGAGTTGATAGTGGTAATTACTCGGTTGAATCCTTTGAAGAATATGTCGGACAGGGAATAATTGCAGTGGTCAATGGGCTAGTGGTAAAGCTTGGTTCGGCTAATTTTGTGGGCAATGAGAATGCCAAGGCTAATCATACGGCCTCTTATGTTTATCTGAAAGTTGGCGCCACGCAGCGTGGCCGATTTGTGGTTCAAAATGTCTATAGAACTGGTTTAGAAGGTATAGTCCAAAGGCTAAAGGAGAAATTTAGCATGGTGATACTTTCAGGCGATTCGGATGCGGAACGCAGTAACCTTTCGCGGCTTTTTCCCGCGGGCACTCCGATGCATTTTTCGCAAAAACCAGATGATAAATTGAATGTAATTAAGTCAATGCAGTCTTCGGGTCAATCTGTGATGATGGTGGGAGACGGTCTAAATGATGCAGGGGCTTTGAAGCAAAGTAATGTTGGCCTGGCTGTGTCTGAAGATATATCAACGTTTTCACCAGCCTGCGATGCCATTATGCATGCTGATTCGTTTGGTAGACTGGATGCTATTATTGGATTGGCTAGAAAGAGTAAGCACGTAATCTATGCTAGTTTCTTTTTGAGCCTAGCCTACAATATTATAGGTTTAAGCATTGCCGTAATGGGTTGGTTAACGCCTTTGGTGGCAGCCATCTTAATGCCATTGAGTAGCATATCAGTTGTGATACTGACTACTCTTTTTGTCAAAATGATCTCACTTAAATTGAAGTTGTAATGTCTGTAATCCTCGTATTAATCATTACAAGTATAATAGTGGCTATAGTTTTCTTAGGTGCCTTTTTTTGGGCGGTGAAGTCTGGGCAGTATGACGACACTTACGCACCCTCAGTGCGCATGCTTTTTGAAGAGAAGGTAAAGACAAAAGATAAGACTCTCCGGCCCAATGGATCGACCGAAGAGCCTTAAGTCTATTTTCTCAAATAAATACTTGCACCTAGTGCCACTGTATTTAGATTCATATTGAGTCCATATCGTGTAATATCGCCCACTCCATCTGTGTCCTCGTTGGAATAGAAGAGACCACCAAAAGTCATGTCTAAAGCTATCTTATCAGATAGGAAATACATCATTCCTGGCATAATATTGAAATTGAATGAGCTAACATCAAATTCCTGATTGCCTAGTGGGTTAGTAGAACCTGAGCCGAATGTTATATCAGGTTGAACGAACAAATAGAATTTGTCACTTATGCTTTTTTGAAATCTTGCATAAACCCCAAAAAAGAACTGATTTGATTCTGATGTACCAAAGGTTTGATCTTCATAGCCCAATGAGATTCCCAAACTAGTGTTATCGGATAAGAAAAGTGCTGCTCGAGGGGTTAGCCTAAAGGTAGTCGTCTCCTGATTTCCAGCTTCGAACTTATTGTAAAGTAGAGAACCACCAACTTGGATATCTCCTTTTTGGATTTGACCAAATGCCATGGTGCTCATCAGTACCATAGCAAATAATAGAATAGTTTTTTTCATTGTTATTGAGTTTTGAGTTAATATTTATTAAGACTAGAACGCAATAAACCTACATTAGGGCTAGTTTTTGGACTGGTGGTGTTATGAATTGATATATGGTGATTTCATGGATAAGTAACATGAAACCTATTTTAGATAAGTGGGTGAGTAACCGAAAACTGTATTTGAAATATATGTAGAGCTTGCTTTACTTATTGCTTTCTTCAAGACGAAGTTTAAGCTGACCATAGGCTTCTTGTAGGGCAGCTATGGTTTCCTTTTGTTGGTGGATAACACGCTCTTTTTCTTTTATTAATTTCTTTTGTTCTTGCGCTTTTGTGAGATAAATAGATTCGGGCTCTTGAACTGTTCCTGACGCTTCAGGTATTGGATAAGAGAGTTCTCTTTCGCCAATGCCAGTAATGAGCCAACGTAGGTTTAGATTTTCAAACAAGTTTGTAATTCCAGCAATCACCTCAAAGGATGGCCGTGCATTCTCATCTCTTTTCAGGCGATATAGTTTTTCGGGCTTTTCATAGCCTAGGGCTTCTGCAAGAGCACTAATGTTCTTAATTCCCTTTGCTTGGGCGTAGGATAAGAGTCGTTCAAAAAAAGTAGAATTGTTTGACATACTATTTTGTAATAATACAAATAATATTGTATTTTAGTCTTGATGGTTTGAAGCGCTACTAATTTATAAATAAATATGCGCAAAGCGATTTCAATTAAATACATGTTTTGATATGCATACAATACCCCTTGATACAGAAAAGCTCATTATCCGACTTCTGATAGAAGATTACAGGTTTCAACAAATTATCCATCGCATGGCTCAGATCAACTTTCATTTTGATCAGTCATTAGACCTGATGTCGGTTATCGCTGACCTAATGTTTTCAGAAAAACAAGAGCCAGACCTTCTATGGCTACATGCCTATGCAGAGGGTTTGGAGAGGGCTTATGAAACTGAGTTTTGGAATGAAGAGGCCTTGAAGTCAGTAGCACAGGCGACTTTCAGAAAAATCAATGCTCAATTTTAGCATGCTAAGCATGATGTCATGTCCTATTTGGTTGGGAAGATTTCCGATGTAATTAATGGTCTATAAGCCGCTTAAGAAACATCAATTCTAAAACATGACTTAAATCAGTTTTTTAGCTAATACGGGTCAGGTCATCTGCTTCAAGTCGCAATTACCTTCGGTTTAAATTTTAAAGAACCAAAAGCGACTATGGAAATAGAAAAATTTGAGTACGACAACAAAATTGTTAAGTACTTCTCGATCGCAACAGTCATTTTTGGAGTTGTTGGGATGTTGGTAGGTCTTTTGATCGCCACCCAGCTATTCCTTCCTCAATTGAACTTCGGAATTCCCTACACTACCTTCGGTAGACTTAGACCACTGCATACAAATGCTGTGATCTTCGCCTTTGTGGGTAACGCCATGTTTGCCGGTGTGTATTACTCAATGCAGCGTTTATTAAAAACGCGTATGTTTAGTGATACACTCAGTTACATTCATTTCTGGGGGTGGCAATTGATCATTTTGGCTGCTGCCATCACTTTACCACTAGGGCTTACTACTTCAAAAGAGTATGCAGAGCTAGAATGGCCAATCGATATTGCCATTACTGTTATTTGGGTAGTATTCGGTATCAATATGATCGGTACGATTCTGAAACGAAGAGAGCGGCATATGTATGTAGCCATCTGGTTTTACATCGCCACTTTCGTGACAGTCGCAGTGCTTCACTTGGTCAATTCATTCGCCATACCAGTAACACTTTTTAAAAGTTACTCATGGTATGCTGGTGTGCAAGACGCATTGGTTCAATGGTGGTATGGTCATAATGCAGTAGCATTCTTTTTGACCACGCCATTCTTAGGACTCATGTATTACTTCTTACCTAAGGCAGCGAATAGACCGGTTTACTCTTATAAGCTATCCATCATTCACTTCTGGTCACTCATATTCATCTACATATGGGCAGGACCACACCACTTGCTATATACTTCATTACCCAACTGGGCGCAATCTTTAGGTGTGGTTTTCTCCATAATGCTTATCGCACCATCTTGGGGTGGTATGCTTAATGGTCTTTTGACACTGCGTGGTGCTTGGGATCGTGTAAGAGAAGATCCAGTATTGAAATTTATGGTAGTGGCGGTTACCGCCTACGGTATGTCTACCCTCGAGGGGCCTCTGCTGTCTATTAAAAGTGTAAACGCTATTGCTCATTTTACAGATTGGATTATCGCTCATGTTCACATTGGAGGATTGGGCTGGAATGGCTTTATGATCTTCGGTATGTTGTATTGGTTAATCCCGAGAATGTGGGGTACGAAACTGTGGTCTACTAAGGCTGCGAATCTACACTTCTGGCTTGGCACACTCGGTATTATCGTGTATGCATTGCCAATGTATACTGCTGGTGTTGTGCAGAGCTTAATGTGGAAAAACTTCAATGCTGAAGGTTTCCTTGAGTACCCTAATTTCTTGGAGACAGTTACTCAAATTATACCGCTTTATATGATGCGTGCCGTTGGAGGCCTCTTGTACTTCACAGGGGTAATTATAATGGCAGTGAACTTAATTAGAACAGCCAAGCAAGGAACTTTCATAACCAATGAGGCTGCTGAAGCTCCAGCCTTAGAAAAGAAAACTATTGTGGGGGGCTACTGGCACAACCGTTTGGAGCGCAAGCCTGTCATTTTCACTACTTTGGTATTAGTCGCTATTGTGATAGGTGGCGTGGTAGAAATGGTGCCGACTTTCCTAATCAAGTCGAACATTCCAACGATTGCCAGTGTGAAACCTTACACTCCGCTTGAACTACATGGGCGCGATATTTACATCAGAGAAGGGTGTAATAACTGCCATTCGCAAATGGTAAGGCCGTTCCGTTCGGAGACGGAGCGCTATAAAGGTGAGTACTCTAAAGCAGGAGAGTTCGTGTATGATCATCCATTCTTATGGGGATCTAAACGAACAGGCCCTGATTTACATAGGGTAGGCGGGGCTTATAATGATGCCTGGCACTTAAATCATATGTATGACCCTAGTTCTACTTCACCAGGATCAATCATGCCTCCGTATCCTTGGCTGTATAAAGATCAAATCAATCCGGACAGGACTGCCGGTAAGATCAAGGCATTGAGAACCGTGGGTGTACCGTATGCAGAAGGTTATGAGGATATAGCGAATCAAGACTTGAAGCAACAGGCTCAAGGCATTGTTACTGGACTCAGAAACGATCCTGCTGGTTCTGTGGAAGTCATTGAATCTTATTCAGGATATAAGATTACCGAAACTTCTGAGATTGTAGCATTGATCGCTTATTTACAGCGACTAGGTACCGATATAAAAGTTCAACCTGTAGCTCAAAACCAATAAGCCATGTTTAAACAATATTTCGAACAAGTTGAAAATGTAGCCATCTGGCCGATCATCTCATTGACAATCTTCTTTGTCTTCTTTATCGGCTTGACCATTTATGTTTTCAAAATCAGCAAAACATATATCAAGCACATGGAGAAGTTACCCTTGATCGAGGATCAAGAAGGGATCGATAGTGTCTCACATATAAAATATCAGAACAATGGATAATTCTACACTTTTTAGTCAAGAAACGATGATTTACATCACCTTCGGGCTGGTGATTGTGGTGGCACTTTTGGTATTGGTGGTGGCTATTTATGTATTGCAATTGCTTAAGACCTTTATGAAGCAAGGTCAAAGTGAAGCGCAAGCAGTAGCGGAAGCAGCTCAGCCGAGTTGGTTTACACAGATATGGGACAAATGGAATGCTTTGAAGCCAATAGAGGAAGAAGAGACCATTTTACTCGATCATGATTATGATGGTATCAAAGAGTTAGATAATCACCTTCCGCCTTGGTGGAAAGGACTATTCTATCTCACTATAGTGTATGGGGTCATTTATATACTGGTTTTCCATGTATTCCAAAGTGCTCCGTTGCAAGAAGAACGCTACGACATGGAAATGGCAGCAGCGGCAGCTTTGAAAGCTGAAAATAAGAAAGACCTAGTCTTTGATTTCGATGAAAATACGGTAACACAATCAACGGATCCTATTGAATTAGCAGATGGTCAAAAGTTCTTCGAACAGCAGTGTGCTATTTGTCACAAAACTGATGGGGGTGGTCTGGCAGGGCCTAACCTCACAGATGAGTACTGGAGAAATGGAGGCAGTGTTTCTGATATCTATAAGGTCATTAAGAATGGCGTTCAAGGTACAGCGATGATTTCTTGGGAAGGACAGCTAAACCCGATTAGACTTAGAAACGTGACTTCCTATGTCATGAGTCTTCAGGGCACTAACCCTCCTGGGGCATTAAAGCCTGATGGAGATTTATACCAACCAGAGAATTAATATTTAGAAGAGAAGGGGATGGCAGAGGATAGCAAAATCAAAGACCTATATCAATACGATGAGCAATTTCGTGATGCTATAGCCACAGTGGACGAAAAGGGTAAACGGATATGGGTTTACCCTAAGAAGCCAAAGGGCAGGTATCACAACAAAAGAGTGATTGTATCTATACTGCTATTGTCACTACTGTTTGCTGGGCCATTCATTAAAATTGGGGGCGAACCCTTCTTATTACTCAACGTCTTTGAACGTAAGTTTTCAATCTTCGGGGCTATTTTTTGGCCCCAAGATTTCTTTATCCTGACATTGATTGCGATTACCTTCTTTGTTTTTATTATCCTTTTTACCGTTGTTTTTGGTCGTGTATGGTGTGGTTGGGCTTGCCCACAGACACTATTCATGGAGATGGTTTTCAGAAAGATCGAATACCTGATTGATGGAGATGCAGGGCAGCAGCGCAAGCTGACAAAAATGCCTTGGAATGCCGAAAAGATTCGAAAGCGATTACTAAAACATTCAATCTTCGTATTCATTGCCGTGCTTATCGGTCATACGGCCATGGCTTACTTAATAGGTATTGAACAAGTCAAAGAAATTGTGACCAAATCGCCCACCGAAAACCTTGCAGGCTTTGCAGGGCTCGTGGCCTTTAGCGGAATATTCTATGCCGTATTTGCCTACCTAAGAGAGCAGGCCTGTATTGCCATTTGTCCTTATGGTAGGTTACAAGGTGTGCTTCTGGTAAAAGATTCGATGGCGGTGATGTACGACTGGATTAGAGGAGAGCCAAGAGGTAAACTGAAGAAAGCGGAAGTTCAAGCAGAAAAGGGAGATTGCATTGATTGTAAGTTATGTGTTCATGTTTGCCCTACGGGAATTGACATCCGAAATGGTACCCAGCTGGAGTGTGTTAATTGCACAGCCTGTATCGATGTTTGCGATGATGTAATGACCAAAATTGGTAAACCAACTGGGTTGATAAGACCAACTTCTCATACAGCCATTTCAGAAGGTCGCCAAAAAATATTCACGCCTAGAGTGGCAGGATATACGGGCGTATTATCAATCTTGATTGTCTTACTCACGGTGTTTATTTCTGGTCGTGCTGATGTAGAAGTGACTGTTTTGAGGGCGCCTGGAATGATTTTTCAGAAGCTTGATGATGGCCGTATTCAAAATGTCTACAACATTCAGTTTTTGAATAAAACGGGTGATGACATGGAATTAAGCATCAACATTAAGGACATGCCAAATGCTACGATTGAAAGAGCAGGCGGTGGTTTGATAGAGTTGAACGCCAAATCGAAGTTAGATGGCGTATTCGTGATAAAGATTCCATTGGATGAATTAGACGAAAGAAAGAACCGCATTGTGCTTGAACTGAGGTCTGGCGATGTGGTTATTGACGAATTGAAAACTAATTTTCTTGGGCCAATAAAGTTTTAAATATGAATTGGGGAAATAAGATCATTTTATCATTTGTGGTATTTATAGGAGTGTTGTTCACACTGGTTTATATCAGTGTAAATACAGACTTCTACCTAGTAGAGGAAGATTACTATGAACAAGAACTGGCTTACGAAGACCAGATGCAGAGGATTAGGAATCATGATTCACTTGCTGATAAACCAGTTTTCAAGATTGATAGAAGAGAGTTTACGGCTGCATTGACTTTTCCTTCAGACCTAGTAGGAAATATGACCGAGGGTAGCGTCATGTTCTATCGGTCAAATACTGCCAAGCTCGATCAAGAATTTACGCTCGCATTTAATGAGGAAGGAGAGTTTGTTGTAGATATTTCAAAGTTTGCCGTAGGCGCTTGGAAGCTGAAAATCAAATGGGCCGATTCGGAAAAGGAATACTATAAGGAAATTGCGTTTGTAATCTGATGCTACTCGCCACTGCCATAGCGTTCGGTTTTTTAGGTAGCCTGCACTGCTTAGGTATGTGTGCACCCTTGCTTTGGGCCATACCTGAAAACCCTCAAAAGAGAGCAAGGTGGTGGATTAACAAACTTATCTACAACACAGGGAGAATTTCTATATACGCACTTTTAGGCTTGCTTGTCGGATTTATTGGTGAGGGAGTTTCTCTGGTGGGTTGGCAACAGCACATCTCTTGGATTACCGGAGTCATTTTGATTTTAGGATTAGCCTTGAGTATCTGGGGAAGTCGAATTCGTATTTTCAGTTCGTTCTCTACCGGTTTTAACCAAAGGGTAAAACGTGGTTTGTCGAAGACCCTTGCCAGCAAGACCTATAGGTCACAGCTTATGTTTGGCGTATTCAACGGCCTCTTGCCTTGTGGCTTGGTGTATATGGCTTTGATCGCTAGTCTTTCTATGACTTCCATTGGTGGAAGCATGGCATATATGGCTTTATTTGGATTAGGTACTATACCAATGATGCTCGGTGCCGCCTACTTTAAAAAGTCTATTCAATCGTTAAAATCCATTAGTTTCAATAAGCTGTATCCTAAGATTGTATTGACAATAGCGGTACTATTAATCGTTCGCGGAATGAATCTGGGTATTCCCTATTTGAGTCCTAAAGTGGATATGTCTGCCGGCATGACAATCTGTGAAACTCCATAAAATTCTCAATTTATGACTCAGGTCATGGGTTATTAACTTCAATTTCACGTATTTCATTAAAGTATCAATCACTTAAATCAATAGTCATGAACACTATACTCGTCCCAACCGATTTTTCAAGTCAAGCCAATAATGCATTGGATTTAGCGGTACAAATAGCCCGTAAGTCTAGTGCTAAAATATTGGTAATCAATGTTATTGAAGGTCTTCGTGACTTTTCGTTCAATACCATGGGTGAAGCAGAAAGCGATATGGGAGAGGAGGTTTTTATTGTGAAGAAACTAATAGAGCAGGTAAAGTTACGCCTGAGTGAAGTTATCAATGAGGAAAAATATGCTGACGTCTCCATAGAATCTGCAGTAGAGATGGGAAATGCCTTTGAGAGTATTTCTAAGGTAATTGCTGATCATGATGCCGATCTTTTGGTCATGGGTACAAAGGGAATGAGTGGTTTAGAAGAGGTATTGATAGGCTCGAATACTGAAAAAGTAGTGCGCTATGCCAAGTGCCCTGTTATCACTGTTAAAGAAAGAGTTGCTCTTGATGATTTAAAGAATATTGTTTTTGCCAGCAACCTCCAAGACGAACAAACCGACTTGGTTCAAAGATTGAAAGTAATTCAAGAAATCACCGGTGCAACCCTTCATTTGGTGAAAGTCAATACACCAAATCACTTCAGCACACAACGTCAAATGATGAAAGAGTTTGCTCAATTCATAGACAAGCATGATATTTCTAATGCTTCAACAAGTATTTACAATGAAGCCACCGAAGAAGATGGCATACTCTATTTTGCTGAAGACCTCGGAGCGTGCATGATCGCGATGGGTACACACGGCAGAACAGGAATTCTACATTTATTAAGTGGTAGCATTGCCGAAGACTTGGTAAACCATGCACAAGTGCCTGTTTGGACGCTCTCGCAGAAGAAAAGGACGTAGAGTTTTAAAGATTCTAACGCGAAAGTCATTTGGTCTTTGACCGAATGACTTTTTCTTTTTATTACTTTTGATCTTATGGGTAGAAAAAATAACCGCGATAAAGGAAGATCAGGGGTAGTTTACTCTACGAGTTCTGACTTTTCCTATAACTACGACAACGATGAAGAGCAAGAGACTTTAGCCGCATCAGCGCAAAACCTCAAAGTAATGCTCGATAAAAAGAGCCGTGGTGGTAAGCAAGTGACATTAGTGGAAGGCTTTGTCGGTACGGATGACGACTTGAAAGCATTAGGTAAAACCCTCAAGTCAAAGTGTGGTGTGGGTGGATCTGCCAAAGATGGTGAAATATTGATCCAAGGCGACCACAGAGATAAAGTCTTGCAGATTTTGCAAAAAGAAGGTTATCGTGCTAAACGAGTAGGAGGTTAGTGAGCGCAGTCAGAACCATCATTTTATTCTTTTTGGCCATTGCATTGTGTGCTTGTTCAGAGAAAGAGGCAATCATTGAAGAAGGCTACCTTCAGATCAATGGTTCTGAAGTCTATTACAAGACCATGGGAGAGGGCGAACCCCTTGTTGTTGTACATGGAGGTCCTGTATTAGATCATTCTTACTTATTACCTCACCTTCAAGTACTAGCCGATGATTATCAACTTATTTTTTACGATCAACGGGCGGCAGGTCAATCATCAATTGATGTAGACCCTAAAACGATGACGTTAGATGGGTTTATTGAAGACATTGAACAGTTGAGACAGCAGCTAAACCTTGAGAAAATCAACCTGCTTGGCCATTCATGGGGTGGCCTGCTTGCGATGAACTACGCGATCAAATATGATGAGCATTTGAATCATTTGATTCTATCGAATGCAAGCGCACCAAGTGTGGCAGATGCTCAACAAGAAGGCTTATTGGTTGCACAAAAAATGACAAAGCGCGATCAAGACAAACTCAATAATTTAACAAGCAGTGGCCTGTTAAGAACTGAAGATCCTTCCGAAGCGATAAAAGAAATGATGATGCTCTCATATAGGGTCCATATGTATGACACTAGTAACATGTACCGACTTGAGTTGTCCATACCCAAAGACTTTATGTTAAGAAGTCAGGCTTACAGAACGTTAAATCCTGATTTGGCGAACTATGACCTATATGATCAGTTGATGCAGGTGAGTACGCCTACTTTGGTGCTTTTTGGCGAATCTGAACCTGCTGTTCAACTACATGCCAACCGAATGGCTGGGGCTTTCCAAAATGGAGCGTTGTATGTGGTGAAAGGCGCTGGGCATTTTCCGTTTATCGAATCTAACAAAGATTATACAGCCAAAATTAAATCCTTTATCAACCAATAGCGACTCTTACCTGAAAAGAGACCGCTAACAGAATTTTAATGTGCTGAACCATTAAGTCGATCTATCTTTAGACTACTTCAAACCTTCAGTCATGAAAATCAAGCATATCTTTCAATCACTCCTTCTATTGGTCATCACCGCTACTATGGCTGTTGCTCAGACTGACCTTTCCATTTTCGATGCCATGAAACCTCGGTCTATCGGGCCAGCGGGCATGTCAGGTAGAGTTACTTCAATTGATGTCGTTCGGCATAACCGCAACATCATTTACGCAGGTACAGCTTCAGGCGGCTTGTGGAAATCTGTCAGTGGAGGTGTGAGCTGGGAGCCGCTTTTCGACAAGGAAGAAGTGGCATCCATTGGTGCAGTAACCATCGATCCATCAAATGCAAGTACGATCTGGGTCGGTACTGGAGAAGGTAACCCAAGAAACTCTTTGAATGGAGGCTACGGAATCTATCGCAGCCGAGATGCTGGTCAGACTTGGCAACATATGGGTTTGAAAGCAACTAAGAATATTCATCGCGTCATCGTACATCCTGACGATCCAAAAACGGTTTGGGTAGGGGCAATCGGTTCGCCATGGGCAGAACACGAAGAGCGTGGTGTTTTCAAAACGACCGATGGAGGCAAGACTTGGAGAAAAGTCCTTTATGATATTCCAGGGGCAGGCGTTTCCGACTTGGTCATCGATCCAACTAACCCGAATAAGTTAGTCGCAGGAATGTGGGAGCACAGACGTCACCCATGGTTTTTCAACTCAGGAGGGCCAGCATCAGGCATCTATATTTCACTGGATGGCGGAGAAACTTGGGATAGAAAGACTTCGGCAGACGGTTTGCCTAAAGGCGAAATGGGTAGAATTGGTTTAGCCATTGCGCCATCGATGCCCGATCGTATTTACGCTTATGTAGAAGCCAAAGAAAATGCACTCTATCGCTCAGACGATGGCGGTGTTGAATGGTATAGGATTTCTAATAAAGGAGACAGAGGACTAGGAGCAAGACCATTTTACTATGCCGATATCTACGTGGATTCGGAGAATGAGAATAGAGTCTATTCAATTCATACCCAAGCCAACGTAAGTGAAGATGGCGGAAAGAGTTTTGGCAGTTTTGTAAACTCGGGCTATGTGCATGTAGATAATCACGCACTTTATATCCACCCTGACGATCCAAGCTTTATGGTTTTAGGTAATGATGGAGGAATGGTTGTGACCAGAGATCGTGGTGGCAGCTGGCACTTTATGGAAAATCTTCCAATCGGTCAGTTTTATCATGTGAGTTATGACATGGAAACGCCTTACAATGTAATGGGCGGTATGCAAGATAATGGCGCATGGTTAGGCCCAAGCCAATTATTGAAGCAAGGTGGTATTAGAAATGGCTACTGGGAAAGAATTGTAGGAGGTGATGGCTTCGATGTTGTCCCTGACCCCTTGGATACACGCTATGGCTATTCGTTAAGTCAAGGAGCGAATATTCAGAGATATGATAGAAAGACGGGTGAAATGATTGGCATACGCCCTGAACACCCAGACGGAGAGACCATTCGCTGGAATTGGAACGCTGGCGTAAACATCGATCCATTTGATAAGAAGACGATTTATCTAGGAGGTCAATACTTATTCAAATCTCCAGACCATGGCGACTCTTGGGAGATTATTTCTCCTGATTTAACCACTAACGATCCTGAAAAACAAAGACAGTCGGAAACAGGCGGAAAGCTTAATTTAGATAACTCAGGGGCAGAAATGCATACCACCATTACCGTAGTAGAACCAAGTACCTTATCTCAAGGAATGATTTGGGTAGGTACAGATGATGGTAACGTTCAGCTTACCAGAGATGGCGGTCAAAACTGGGCCAACAGTGCCGGTAAATTTCCAGAGCTACCGGCCAATAGCTGGGTGCAACAGATTAGAGCGAGTACTTACGATGCAGGTTCAGCCTTCGTGGTCTTTGATGAACACAGAAGAGATGATTGGAGTCCATATGTCTATCAAACTACGAATTATGGAAAGTCGTGGAAACGCATTGTCAACGATGGTGATGTCTTCGGCTTTGCAATGACCATTGTTCAAGATCCGGTTGAACCTAACTTGATGTTCTTAGGAACAGAAAGTGGTTTGTATGTGACCATGGACGGAAGTCAAACTTGGGCCAAATGGACCAATGGTTTCCCAACGGTACCAACAATGGACTTACAGATTCATCCGCGTGAGCACGATTTGATCATTGGCACCTTTGGTAGAGCACTATGGATCCTAGATGATATTCGTCCTTTGCGAGAAGCCACGCAGTTGGGTATGAAGAAACTCAAAGAGAAGACAATTCATGCCTTCTCAATTCCAGACGCTACGAATGCGATAATTGGCCCTTATTGGGGGTATAGGAGTACAGGAAATGGACTTTTCATGGCAGAGAACAAGCCGTTCAATGCAGCCATAAGCTTTTATGCTAAGCAATCAGGAAGCGTAAAAATGGAAGTATCCAATGGCAATGGAGATGTTGTGAGAACTAGGACATACCGTGCGAGTGAAGGCGTCAATCGAGTATACTGGGGATTTGAAGCCGATGGCATCAGACAGCCAGGTTCGCGTCAACCTGCGGCAGATGCGGCTAAACCAGGTGGCTATGATGTCTTGCCGGGTACTTATCAAGTAAAGCTTAGCATGAAAGACGAAAGTTCAACTCAGTCAATCAATGTATTGAGAGATATGAGAACCGATTGGAATCAAGCGAAAGTAGAGGAGAAGCAAGATTTTATCACTCAATATTATGCACTTGTTTCAACGGTTACTAGTGTGGTTGATCGAATAGATGAAGCTAATGGCATCGCTGACAAGGTATTGGCAATTGATAAAGAAAATAAGGAGCTGAAGGAGCAGGTTACCGCAATCAAGAAGGAATTGAAAGCCCTTCGTGAATTGGTGATTGCACCAAGGGTAGCACAAGGCTTATCTAGGAATGCGGATGCGATTTCAAGTCAGTTGGGAAATATTCGCAGTAAGATGCAGAGTAGTTACAGACCGGTTACGCAAACTCAACGCTTGGCTTTCGATAACGCTAAAAAGAATGTAGATCCGTTTGTGGACAAGGCGAATCAATTCTTTGCAAATGATTGGAGCGCATTCAAAGCTTTTGTGGAAGGCTTGAATTTGGAATTGGTAAAGGGGTTTTAGATCTTTTGTCAGGTCTTCTATAGCGCGCACTTGCAGTGCCTGCTGGCCTTTAAGCTTGCTTCGTATTTTGAAGATAGGTCGGCACTGCAAGCCTGCCTATCGGCAGACAGGTGCGAACCAGATGGAGAAAAACGACAACCCATAAGGAATGAGAATAAATTTAGCCTTGGTCTTACTTTTAATTATTGGCATAAGTTGTGATGGCCAATTAACCGATAATTTACATAATACAACATGGCTTGATGATAAATATGACAATTGTACGAGTAGGCTTGAATTTAAAACCGATGGAGAACTAATAGCTTACTATTGTGCTCTTAATGAGTCTTTTGATGCTCAATATCATTTTGAGGGAGACACCATAGTAATAAATGAGTATCATCTGATATCACAAGCACCAGGTAGCAGTGGGGAGAAAGAGGTCAGATATGTTTATAAATATGTTTTAGAGTCCGATAAGTTAATTCAGGTTTACTATGACGACTTGAAATATCCTAATGCCGAGATAGGTCGTAATGAGTCATTTATTTTTGAGAGGTTAAAGTAATAGTTCCTCATGTTATTGAATCATCCACTGGTCTGAGCGTCTCGCTGAGACCTAATATGAAATTTTCTGCCCTTGTTGGTGTTATCACCAACGTGCGAAGCACGAAAATTATTTCGTCTCCTAGCGCGCACTTGTAGTGCGTGCTGGTCTCTATGCCCTCACTGGTCTTAGCGTCTCGCTGAGACCTAATATGAAATTTTAGTCATAGTGCATTTTTGGGGATTCCCGCCTGCGCGGGAATGACGAGAGGTTTTTTTTGGATCCGGTTGAAGACCCTATCCTAGCGTGCACTGGCCTTTATTGATTACTTGATATACTGAAGATAGGTCGGCACTGCAAGCCTGCCTATCGGCAGACAGGTGCGAACCAGAGGTGCGTTTCTGCCCTTGTTGGTGTTATCACCAACAAGCTGAGCAAGATAATTATTTCCCCACTGGTCTTAGCGTCTCGCTGAGACCTAATATGAATTTTTAGTCATAGTGCATTTTGGGGATTCCCGCCTGCGCGGGAATGACGAGAGGTTTTTTTGGGGGGTCAGGTTGAAGACCCTCCTCCCTTGTTGGTGATAACACCAACAAGTTGAGCGCGATACTTACTTCTCTTGTGCCGTTTCAGTTTTATAATGCTGTTCGTGATTTACCTTTTTAGACTGGTTCTGAAGAAAGAATCCGATAAGAAGTAAGGCGACAAGGAGTATAAGTTTTTTCATGACCTGAGTTTTGACCGATTGATAGATCAAATATTGTCAGATGTCATGACTCCTATGCCTTGGTATAGGTAAACCACCAGATTTAGTCGGTAAATGACATATTTATTCCGTAGAATTTCTGGAAACTGGCCTTAGTGCCTCTCTTAGCGCGCACTTGCAGTGCGTGCTGGTCTTTATTGATTACTCGATATATTGAAGATAGGTCCGCACTGCAAGTGCGAACCAGAGGGATTAAGGCCCTGAAACAAGTTCAGGGTGACGTAAAAAAAACGGTCCGACCGCTCAAAGCAGTCGGATCGTTTTAGTGGCGATCGGCTTAGACTAAATTCTCTTTAAAGAACCTTATCGTTCTTGACCATGCCAAGGTAGCTGCCGCTTCGTCATACCTTGGTGTGGTGTTATTATGGAAACCATGATTTGCACCTTCATAGATAAATGCTTCGTGCTTGATATTATTGGCTTTCAATACAGTCTCATATGCAGGCCATCCGGCATTCACTCGTTTGTCTAAACCACCATATTGAAGCATCAGCGGGGATTTAACCTTAGCAGCATCTTCGGCCGATGGTTGCCCACCATAGAACGGTACAGAAGCAGATAGTTCAGGTACTTTTACTGCCATCATGTTAGCAATCCATCCACCGAAGCAGAAGCCTACCACACCGATCTTACCATTACAATCAGGATGCGCTTTTAGGTAATCATAAGCGGCAATGAAATCCTCTAGCATCTCGTTACGATCACGCTTGCGCTGCATGGTTCTACCCTCATCATCCGTTCCCGGATAGCCGCCAAGTGGCGTCAAAGCATCTGGTGCCAAAGAGATAAAGCCATCTACCGCAGTTCTTCTGCCTACATCTTCGATGTATGGATTAAGGCCTCTGTTTTCATGCACCACAACTACACCAGGCACCTTGCCAGTTGTTCCTGTTGGTTTAGAAAGCAATCCTTTGATGGTTCCTCCACCTTTAGATGAATTATAGTTGATATATTCCGAGGTAAGTCTTTCGTCTCCTTCTTTGATTAATCGAGTGGTCTCGTAATCAGGCATCATACTACTCATTAAAGTCGAGAGAGTTAACCCGCCAATGGCATATACCGATAGTTTTTCGACAAATTTTCTACGGTCGATTTTATTATGCGCGTAGTCGTCATATAGATCGAATACTTCTGGATTGATTTCTTCTTTCGAGAGCTTTTTCATGATACGTAAGAGATTAGATTTACTTAAAAATAAGCATTCTCGTGAATAAACTCGTTCCCAACTTGATGACTGGTTATTGAATCTTGTGGGCCTGATCGGTAAAGTTCAGGAACCAGGCATATCTAATCGTTGAATTTTGGAGTACGTTTTTCTAGGGTTGCTTTAAAGGCCTCGGTTAAATCATCAGAAAGAATCATGGCTGCATTCCATGTGGCAATCTGATTTAGAGAATCATCCAAAGGGTGATCTTTCGCATAGCGCATCACTTCTTTAACGCCCCTAATGGAAAGCGGGGACTTGGAAGCAATTGCCGTGGCAATCGCATGAACTCCATCCAAAAGCTCGCGTTCACTAGGGAAGGACCTGTTGGTTAATCCGATCGATGCCGCTTCTGGGCCAGACACTTTTCTGCCCGTATAAGCCATTTCGGCCACTAGGCCAGGAGAGATCAACTTCGGGAGTCTTTGTAACGTGCCTAAGTCGGCCACCATACCCATGTCAATTTCTTTGATGGTGAAGTAAGCATCATCTGTACAGTATCGCATATCACAAGCCGCAGCGATGTCTACGCCACCGCCAATGCATCCGTTATGTATGGCTGCGATCACAGGTTTAGTACATTTTTCAATAGCCGAAACTGCATCTTGAAGGTTGAGAATGAATTTTCTCAGGTGTTCGCCTCTTCTGCCTTCGCAAGAAATTTCTTTGAGCTTGTTTAAAGACATCAAGAGTTCTAAGTCGATACCTGCACAAAAATGCTTGCCTTCTCCTTTTAGAAGAATCACCCTTGCCTCAGGAGTCTCTGAAAGCTGATTGAAGATCGATCTCATTTCATCCCATGCCTCCATGTGTAAGGCATTGGCCTTATTAGGGCGGTTAAAGGAAACGGTAGCTACTTTGTCTTTAATGTCAACTAGAAAGTGATGATAGGTCATGGGTTATGCTTTGTCTCAAGATAGCTTTTTCTTTATTAATAAGGTCAGAGTGTGTTATCTCCATTGGTCTGACCACTCTAAGTGGTCAGACCAATAGGAATAGAGCCAGTAGTAGAACATTAGATTATATATCTTTATGCCATGAGCAAACGCGCACTTGTTAAGTACCTTCAATCTCTAGATAAGCAAGAACTAGAAGATCAAGTGCTCGATTTGTATACACGCTTTAAACCCGTGCAGACCTACTATAACTTTGTCTTTAACCCTAAAGAGGATAAGTTGGTAGAGGAGGCAAAAATGAAAATCTCAAACGAGTACTTTCCACTTAAAAGGAGAAAGCCAAGGGCCAGACGATCGGTAGCTCAGAAGTACATCAAACAGTTTTTGCTTTTAGGACTTGACCCTGCTTTGATTGCTGAAGTGATGCTCTTTAATCTTGAGACCGCTCAACGGTTTAACGCCAAGAAGAGGGTTAATCAAGAAGCCTTTTACAAAAGTATGTTCAATTCCTTTGACCAAGCGATTGGTTTTGTAGAATCCAATGGGCTCCGTGCGGTGTTCAAAGACCGTATCCGAGCTATTGTTGAAACCGCTTGGGATCAGGAGTGGTTCAATGCCGAAGGTTTGGAAGATAAGTTGGGTAGCTAACTTTATATGCCCGACCGCTCCGAGCGCTCGGACGGTTAATAGTGAATTTCTTATTTCATTAGCGCATCAATCACCTCGAAAGCTTCTTCAGTGTCACCAACAAAGCGGTTGAGAATTTCGCCTTCTGGACTTAAGATAAACTTAGTAGGGAAGCCAGCTACATTGAGTTGGAGCACCAAATCTTGGTCGCCACTAGCGGCAAGAATCTGCGCCCAATCGTAACCCTTAGGCTCTACGAATTTCTTGATTTTTTCTATGGTATCACCACTATTGACACCAAGGATCACTAGCTTATCGGCATACTTTTCTTGGTATTCTTTCACCTTAGGCATTTCGGCAATGCATGGTGCACACCATGTTCCCCAGAAGTCGATGAGTACGTACTTTCCACGTAAATCATTCAGGTCAAAAGTCTCACCGTTCATGGTAGCATTCGAAGTGAAGTTTGGCATAATCTTACCCACTTTAGTGGATTCAATACCTTCTACGCGTTGGGCTACGGCTTCATAGAAAGGGTATCCGGATAGGTTGGTGTCAAGGGACTTGAAGATTGAGATGGCTTCTTCTTGATCGACTTGACTCCTGACCATCATATCTGACAAATACCAAGCGGCAGCTTCAGAATTTGGGTGCTGATTTACAAAAGCTTTTTTCGCAAGATTGACTTCTTTATTGAGGAGTTCCATCTTTTCGGTCATGGAGGCTCTGCTAGGATCGGATTCGTCTAATTGGTTGATCTCTAGTTGAAGGTTTACAGCCTCGTTTAAGAGGGGAAATATTTTGCCATTGATTTTGGCAAGGTCCTCATTAGCTTGTGTTCCAGATGGATATGCATCGATAAAATCAGTTACTTTTCCTTTGAATTCAATCTCATCACCAGGACTGGCTAGGAATGCGAATTGGGAAGATTTTGCTGGATAATAACCTCTTTCAGTTCTCTTGATTGTCTTTTCAACATTCGGCCAAAAAACAACAAATGTTGCGGCTTTGATTTGTCCTGTATATGTGAACTTGCCATCTTTTACAAACACGGAGTCGCTCACCCTTTTACCATCAATCCCTGTATAACTGGTAGACATAAACTCAGTGTCTAGGCCTGTGAGATCTCCTGAAACAGTGAAAGTGTTTGGTGTTTCAGTTGGGTTAGGCGTACAGGAGAAAACGAGGGTTAAAACGAGAAGAACGAAACTAAGTTTTACTGACGCTGATTTCATAACGGTCTGATTTGCTACTATAAAGAAGCGAAGTAATCATCAGACATCCGAATGAAATACTTTGAGTGGCTAGAATTGTGGTACTGCTACTATCGTGACGGATTGGTTTCCTGTTTTAAGGTTTTAATGTCTGCAATGAGCTGAGCCACGGAGGTTTTGCTTAAGCCGTTATAGATTCCACGGATATGGCGTCCTTGATCAATTAGGACAAAGTTTTCGGTATGTAGAAATTCGTCTTCGGTTTTCTCAAGGCCTTGGTCTTCTTCTACAAAGTATGACTTTCTTCCTAGGTCATAAATGGTTTGTCGATCTCCGGTAAGGAGTAACCATTTATTCGCATCAATGCCTTTGGTTTCAGCGTATGACTTGAGTACTTCAGGGCTATCTATTTCTGGGGTAACTGAATGGGACAATAGCATGACCTCTTTATCTGAAGCAAAGGCTTCTTCGACTAACAGCATATTGGTAGTCATTTTTGGGCAGATGCCCGGACATGTGGTAAAGAAGAAGTCAGTGACATAGATCTTGCCTTCAAGCGTTTTTTCTGTCACGGTATCGCCCAATTGGTTTATTAAGGTGTAGGCGGGGATTTTGTGGTAGTCTTTGAGTAATTCACTTCCTGTATCGATCCAGTCGGGGGTAAAGGTGGCCTCTTTATAGTAGGGCAATTGATCGACCCTGCTTGCGTTTTTAGAACGTTTTCCATCCGAGCAAGAAAAGCATATGAGGGTAAAGATTACTAGTGTGATTTTAGTCTTCATGGATTACAATTTCATTGCCCAATTGATAGCAAATGGTGAATGCTAATTAAGTTTCATTCTCTGTTTTTAGTTAGATGCGAAAAGAGAATAAAACTTGTGAGGATTTGGAGATTTTTATTGAAAAACTTTTAATTGAAAGGCTATGCCTAAACCATTCATTCGAACCCATTTTTCCGTATTGGAAGGTTGAATATAAGAGTCTCTATAGTTTGCCATATGGAAGGCATAAGGCATTTTTTGATCCGTCAGATCGTAAGGGCAGCCTTCAACCCCTAAAAACTCCAATCCAATCAGAATGTTAGTATTTACCACTAGATCGAGTTGACTAAGGTCTGTACTATACCAGCCGCTGCTATCAACCTCGACAATAAGGTCCTTAGTCAATAATTCATTGCTCGTTACCTTCTTCTTTTTCATTTCTATAATATGTACCCTGAACTTAGCTCCTGTA
Source organism: uncultured Roseivirgaceae bacterium (assembly GCA_964352205.1). Lineage (GTDB taxonomy): Bacteria > Bacteroidota > Bacteroidia > Cytophagales > Cyclobacteriaceae > Roseivirga. Next base: position 125,247 of record CAYGQO010000003.1, on the reverse strand, counting down.
CACTCCTCCAATTTTATCTTAAACCGTAATTCATCCAGTAAACTGGGTTTTTTAATAGCGAAACTATTGCCCATAATTTCTCCGTAGTTGAGTTTTTCGGAATGAGCTCGAATAATGTTTATTTCAGCGTTTTTGCTGCCCAGAACTTTCTCTTGATCAAACCCATCGTCCCTTACGATAAAAGTGCCGGCATCGATTATCTTAGCTTTGAGGGTGATTACGAAGAGACTTTTGGAGGCCTTTATATTTGTTAAGAGAAGTTTTTGACTTTCATAAGCGATATGTGAGACTTTAAGCTGTTGTACACCTCTGATCTGACTTTCTGAAAAAACGAACATGCCGTGTTCGTTCGTTACCGTGCCGATTCCTTTACCGAAAAGGCCTACACTACAATAGGGGATGGGTAAGCCCGTTTCGTCTTGTACTAAAACAGTAATTTGTTGAGCCTTAATATGGTTTGCTAAGAGTAAGTATATTAGCGAGATCAGGAGTAGGCGCATAGGTTATTCTTTTTTTGAAATAAATTAAAATATAAAGAGAGGATTTTCAGAACAACCTCAGCATGGTAGGCTTACAGTCATTTTGTAAACTCAACCATGATGTTTTTCAAATTTGATGCCAATCAAAAACGAGTTTTCTTTTTTTGGAAAAGTCTAAATTTTTATTCGCTCCTCAAGCTTTCGGTTATATTTATTTTAGCTGATTTAGCCGTTTGTGCTACAATCGTTAACCATGCTGCGGCTAGCATAATCAGACCAGCCAGAATAAAATAGAGAGGCTGCAAGTCTATCCTGAATGCAAAGCCATCTAGCCAATCTTTCATCAAGTAATAGCCAATTGGGAGGGCAGCTGTGATTGCAACTATCACCAAAATGAGGAACTCTTTGGACAGCAGATGAATGATGCCTGAGTTGTTTGAACCAAGTACTTTTCTTATCGCGATTTCTTTAAACCTTCGTTGTGTACTAAAGGCAGTTAGGGCTAGTAGTCCAAGGCATGAGATGACTATGGTGATCGAAGCAAAATAGTCTGACAGTGAAGAAATTCTTCTTTCCTCCTCATAGAGTTTTTGATAATTGTCGTCTATGAATCTAAATTCAAACGGATAACCCGGATTGAAAGAAGAATGTAATGCTTCTAACCTGTTTAGTGTCTCGGCCTGATTGTCTCCTGATAGTTTTACTACTATGTTTCCATTACCTGAGTGAAGTTTAAAAAAGAACGGTTGGATTTTTTCATACATTCCTTGAAAGTGGAAGTCTTTGACCACACCAACAATTGTATATGCTGGTCCTACAGATATCTTTTCACCAATTGGATTGTCATACCCAAGAATCTCGACTGCTGTTTCATTAATTACTATTGCTCTGTTATCGGATGGAAATTTTCTTGAAAGGAGGCGCCCGGATTTGAGTTCAACATCCAACATCTCAGCCATATCATATCCGCCTTCAATGAAATGGAACCAGATACTTTTATCATCAGGGTTCTGATCTCTCCATTCTAAATTATAGCGGGAACTGATCTTAATACCTAAATCCCCTCTCATATTCGAGGTATTGACAACTCCCGGGATATTCTTGACTGCTTCAGTAAAGGCATCTGGAGCATTGCTAAGTTTGCCCTCTTGTCGGAATGAGATTAAATGTTCGGTATCATAGCCCAAGTTAGTCTGTTGAATGAAATTAATCTGACTATGGATAACCACGGCCGAAATGATTAGCGTGGCCGAAATCGTAAACTGAAATACCACTAATACCTTACGCAACCATAAGGCACCAGAGCCAGAGCCAGAGCCTAGTTTCCCCTTCAAAGCAAAAACAGTGTTAAAGCCGGATAAGTAAATTCCTGGATATATACCAGAAACCAGACCTGTCAATAGCGTTATGCCTAAAACGGGCAAAATAATTCCAGATGCTCCGAAAATGGATAAATCCTTGTCCGTAATTTCGTTGAATTTAGGGAGTAACAAGAGCACAATTCCAACCGATAGTATCAATGAAAGACAAGTCATGAATATTGACTCGGCAAAGTGTTGGTAGATCAAGCTTCTCCGGTGGGCTCCAACCGCTTTTTTCACACCAATCTCCTTGATTCTCCTAGTAGCCTGCGCAGTGGAAAGGTTCATATAATTGATACATGCAATTGCTAGTACAAATATGGCTATGAGAGAAAAGATTCGAACATAGACCATTCTACCTGCTATAGGTTCTCCATTCTCGTACTGTCCATAGAGGTACTTATCCGTGTATTTTTGAGCAAATAGGGTCTGTGATGTATTCTGGAATTCTTTAGTATGGAGGTAGTCTTTGATTTTCGAATTGAACAGCTCAATGTCCACTCCCTCTTTTAATACCAAATGAGTCTCAGTGCCTCCATTATACCATTCTTTCATTTCAGGACGGCCGGTAATAAACTGTTCAAAACTCATCAGGATGTCGAAGTCTGCAGAGCTATTTTTACCAGGTCTGAATACTCCGGAAACTATGTAAGGCCCGGTGAAATGCAAACCTTTAAAGTCTACGATTTGGTCAATTGCATTGGCTGAATCTCCAAACAAACTGATTGCCAAGGGTTCTGATATAATAATCCCTTTGTTGTCCTCGAAGGTAGTTTCTTTGTTTCCTGAGACAAAATCGCATTGGAATACATCAAAATATCCGCTGCCTGCAAAAAGCGGTTGAGCTCGGGCATATTGATTTTTATAGGATAATACGCCCTGATAGAAATTTGAGAAGATAGTGGGTATTGTGTAATCAATTTCTGGAAATTCAGACTCCATTGCTTTTGCCATAGGAGTTGGTGTAGTCACTTTTGTTCGAACTCCACTTGGATGGGCGGTATTGACTAAAACCTGATAATGCCTGTCACTGTCCTTTTCGCTGAACTGACCCATCTGCATTTCGTCATTGACCCACAGGTAAATCAACAAAGCACTGGCCAGGCCAATGGCCAATCCGAATAAATTGATTAAGAATGTACTTTTGAAGCGCTTGAAGCTTCTAAATGAGATTAAGAGGTTGTGTTTAAACATGGCTGTTTTATTTGTTGAGTATTGACTTTTTCCTTTGAAAAAGAGATGGGTCACGATGCTAAATGCTTCTCCTAGGTAGAGCAATTTGGCCCTATGGATTCCTTTGTCCTTTACATTCTCATGGAACAATTCTTCCAAGTCCCAAAGGGCCGTGGAAAGAAAGTCATAGGAACAAAAGCACTCGAGTAGCCATTTGGCGAATCTTGGTGGCTTTGCTTTGTTTTGCTTTGTGCTCATGATTTAAATAGGCCTAATTTATTCACTCCTTAGACTTTCCGTCATGTTGATCTTCGCTGATTTAGCCGTTTGAGCCATAATCGTAAGCCAAGCAAATAGAATCATAAACGCACCTGAAAGGATGAATAAAGCCGGCTCTAGGTCAATCCGGTAGACGAAGCCATCTAACCAATTCTGCATGAGGTAGTATCCTATTGGCAGACCTATAATTATAGCTAAAAGAACCAGGCCAATAAAGTGATTTGACAATAAGCGGATGATTCCAAAGTTGCTGGACCCCAAAACTTTCCGGATGGCAATTTCCTTGAACCTTCTTTGTGTACTGAAAGCGGTAAGTGCCAACAACCCAAGACATGATATGGAAATGGCAATGGCCGAAAAGTACTTTGACAGCTTAGCTGTTCTTTCTTCTTCTAGGTAAAGCTGTTGATACTTGTCATCAATGAATTTGAATTCAAATGGATAACCAGGATTAAAATCATTATAGAGCCTTTCAATTTGCGGGATGGTTTCTATTTGTTGTCCTGACCGAATCTTGGCTACGAAGTACTCTCCGCTGTCATTTAACCTAAAAAAGAAAGGCCCAATTTTATTTTGAAACCCCTTGGAATGAAAATCTTTTACGATTCCTATGATCTTTTTTCCATCGAACCTTTCACCAATGGTATTTTCAAAACCAAATAGTTTTGCCGCGAATTCGTTGATTACGATTGCCTTATCATCTGCGGCAAACTCCCTTGAAAAGAACCTCCCTTTAATGAGTTCGACACCTAATACCTTTCCTATGTCGTACCCACCTTCAATAAGGTTGAATTTGGTGTTTCTTTCTTCTGGAGTTTGACCTTTCCAACGGAAACCGCTGCCGCCACTGACATCACCAGGAAGTTCGCCCCATAGGTGAGAGATATTGACTACACCATTAAGCTTCCTGATTTCTGCCATAAATGGCTCAGGTTCTTCTTCACGAAGCTTACCTTCCAAATTAAATGAGATGACATGTTCTGTGTCATAGCCCAGATTGGAAGCCTTTATAAAGTTCATTTGTCTGTAAATTACTACAACGGAAACAATTAGTATTACTGAGATAGCAAATTGGAAAACGACCAGACCTTTTCGTAACCAAAGACCATCTGATTTTGACTGAAGTTTCCCTTTCAATGCGAGTACCGGTTTAAATCCAGATAAGTAGAGGCCTGGATAAATCCCCGAGATTAATCCAGCCGCAATCGTGATTAACAACATGGTAATAATTGCAGACGAAGCTTCTCCCATGGAGAGTGATTTGCCAGTTATGACATTGAATTGGGGTAGTAAAAGCATAACGATGCCAATGGCTAGGAAGAGCGAGACAAAAGAGATAAACAGGCTTTCACTAAAATACTGGTAGATTAAGGTTCTACGCCCGGCACCGATCGCTTTTTTTACTCCTATTTCTTTGATTCTGCGCGAAGCTTGTGCTGTAGACAAATTCATGTAGTTGATGCAGGCAATTATTAAAATGAAAATCGCAATGAGTATGAAGGTGTGAACATAGACCATTCGACCAGCTACGGGTACCCCATTCACAAATTTTCCATAGAGGTACTTATCAGAATACTTTTGAGCAATCAATGTCTGAGGGCCTCCTTTAAATTTATTCAATTGACCTTCGATTTTCCTGTTGAATTCATCTAAATCTACTCCTTCTCGCAGTATCAAGTGTGTTTGCGGACCTCCATTCCCCCAGTCGTAAATACCAGGGCGCCAAGTGTTTAAGAAATGGTCTAAATTCAACAGGATGTCGAATCCCACAGTAGAGTGCGTATCAGGCTTGAAAACGCCACTGACTATGTAGGGGCCTTTGTAATATTCGCCATTAAAGTTCACAGTTTTACCGATGGCGTTTTCTGCATTGGTGAACAAACTATTGGCAAGCTGGGTGGAAATTACCACATTTCCATTGTTGAGAGCACCTTGCTTACTACCCGTAACAAAGTCACAATTGATAATATCAAAATAGCCTTCACTGACGAAAAGCGGAACAGCTCTTTTATTATTACCATCAAAGGAAATGACACCTTTATAGTACGGTTCATCATAAATTGAGATTCCTTTTAGGACTTCTGGCAATGCTTCTTCCATGGCATTTGCTAAGGGGAATGGTGCCCATTCATGAGTATGAATTCCATCGGAAAGTTCAGAATTTACATATAGCTGAACGTGACTGTCACTGTCCTTCTCTTTAAATTGACCCATCTGCATCTCGTCATTGACCCAAAGGTAAATGAGGAGTGCACTTGCCAAGCCGGTGGCCAGGCCAAATAGATTGATGAGAAAGGTGCTCTTGTAGCGATTAAAGCTTCTGATTGAGATTAAGATATTGTGTTTGAACATGGCGATTTGATTAGTTGAGTATTGACTTTTTCCTTTGAAAAAGAGATGGGTCACGATGCTAAATGCTTCTCCTAGGTAGAGCAATTTGGCCCTATGGATTCCTTTGTCCTTTACATTCTCATGGAACAATTCTTCCAAGTCCCAGAGGGCAGTAGAAAGAAAGTCATAGGAGCAAAAGCTTTCTAGTAGCCATCTACCAAGCCTTGGTGGCTTTGCTTTATCTTGTTTAGAACTCATGATTTGATCAAGACGTATTAATGTTTATTACGAAAAAGAGAGTAAATATTTTGAAAGGTTGCACGTAGTAGAATGCATTTTACTAAATCAGTCTCTTTTACTCAGACCTGAGTGAATCAACAGGGTTTGTTCTTGCAGCTTTAAAGGTTTGAAAGCTGACCGTAAACCAGGCAATACCTAACAAGGTTAGACCAGCCAGAATGAAATACATCATTTTCAATTCAATAGCGAATGCAAAATTACTGATCCAGTGCTGTGCAATGAAGTAAGAGACAGGAAGCCCAATCACGAGCGCTGCTATGATCATTTTTGAAAAATCCATGGTTAGAAGGCTAACGATTCTCCAAACACTTGCGCCTAATACTTTCCGAACTCCAATTTCTTTGATTCTCCTTTCAGTAGTAAATGCTGTTAGTCCAAAAAGCCCCAAACATGAAATAAGAATTGCCACGAATGCAAAAGACTGAGCTAAAGTTGCTACTTGCTTTTCAGATTCATACATGGCTTGATAACCACTGTCTAAAAAAGTGAATTCAAAAGGAACTCCCTTACTATGTTTATCATAAACCTGTCCAATTTGGTTAATGGTTTTAATTTCTGATCCAGCTTGAAGTTTAACCAAGACATTTGAAAAGCTTTCATCAAAAACCTGAATCATAGTGGGTTTGATTTCTTCATACAATGATTCCAAATTGAAATCTTTTACTACACCTATGATTTGCCTGTCTCTTCCCCATACCCTCACAGTTTGGCCTATTGGGTTGTCAAGTCCCATGTGGGCAATGGCTGCCTGATTGAATATGATTTTATCGTAGTCTGTGGCTAGTTGTGGATCATAGCCTCTTCCATCGACTATTTCAATTTCCATTGCATCAATAAAGCCCATTCCTACTTCTAAGTTTAGAAATGTAATTCTTTCTTCTTGACCTGGCCAGACAACGCCACTAGTTCCACCACTATTACCATTAAGGTCATGGTCTGCACCAGTAGATACTAAAACCGAAGGAATTCTGTCGATATCATTCAAAAGGCTATTAAAGCTACTTTTATCAAAAGAATTGGTTTTAAACGATATAACATTAAATCGATTGTAGCCCAGTGGTTTCGTTTGAATGTAGTCGAGTTGATTGGAAATGATCAACACGCTTACAATAAGAACAATGCTAATGCTGAACTGAAAAATGACGAGACCTTTTCTAGCCAAGGTGTCTGTAAAGCTACCTACCGCATTTCCCTTTAGAGAAGCAATGGTTTTTAACCTTGAGAGATAAAACGCAGGATAGCTCCCTGCTAGTAGTGAGGTTACTAATATTATCGCAAGAAGACCTAAAACAATGGTGCTATTCAGGTTGAATTCTAAAGTTTGACCAATCACGCTATTGAAAAATGGTAAAATAAGTAAGGCTAGAAACAAGCCTAAGACTGTTGCAAAAAAGGTAAGTAGAAAGGCTTCAGTAAAGTACTGTTGGACTAGGCTTCTGCGATGAGCCCCTAAGGCTTTTTTGACTCCTAACTCTTTTAAGCGAGTGTTTGCTTTAGCCGTTGAAAGGTTCATAAAGTTGATGCATCCAATGATAAGAATTACGATGGCTACGATTGAAAATAGCCGTACAAACGCTATTCTACCGCCTACTGGACTACCATTTTCATAGATTCCGTATAAGTACTTTTGGTCAAACCTTTGGGCAAATAGTTTCGAATTAGCATTAGGAGCATGCTCTTCTGTTAAACCGTAGACTTTCTTATTGAATTCTTCAAGATCTGCTTCCGGCTTAAGTAGGGCATAGGAGACTGTGTTGTTGCTTATCCATTCAGAGAAACTCTTATTTCTTTTGTTAGTATAAGTTTCCAGGTTGAAAATGGCTTGGAATTGAAGTGTAGAGTTAGTTGGGACATCTTCAAATATTCCTACAACTACAAAGTCTTTGTCGAACTGACTGTTTTGAAGGTGAACAGTTTTTCCTAAGGCGGAGTCATCAGTGTCGAATAATTTTTCTACCAGAGATTGGGAAATCATAACTCCATCGAGTTGATCAAAAAGTGATGTTGTGTTTCCGAGTATTATGGGAAAATTCATTATCTCTAAAAAATGCTCGTCTACCCAAATTTCACGCATTGAAAAGTAATCCGCTGTATGGTTCAGAAAACTTGCGCCTCTATCTTCGTCAGGTAAGTAAATCGTACTTGCTTTTTCAATTTCGGGGAATCTGTCACGGAGTGTTTCACCTACTTTTAAAGGTGTCCAAGGGAAAGTCATGATGCCAGACGGACTCTCCGCATTTTGCATAATTTGATAAAGGCGTTCATTGTTGCTGTGAAACTTATCCATTGATAGTTCTTGGGCTACCCATAGAAAAATCAGGAGTATGCTGGCCAGCCCCCCGGCCAGGCCAATGAGGTTAATGAAGAATGTACTTTTGAAGCGTTTGAAGCTCCTGATAGAAATTAAGATGTTGTGTTTAAACATGGCTGTTTTATTTGTTGAGTATTGACTTTTTCCTTTGAAAAAGAGATGGGTCACGATGCTAAATGCTTCTCCTAGGTAGAGCAATTTGGCCCTATGGATTCCTTTGTCCTTTACATTCTCATGGAACAATTCTTCCAAGTCCCAGAGGGCAGTAGAAAGAAAGTCATAGGAGCAAAAGCTTTCTAGTAGCCATCTACCAAGCCTTGGTGGCTTTGCTTTATCTTGTTTAGAACTCATGATTTGATCAAGACGTATTAATGTTTATTACGAAAAAGAGAGTAAATATTTTGAAAGGTTGCACGTAGTAGAATGTATTTTACTAAATCAGTCTCTTTTACTCAGACCTGAGAGCATCAACAGGGTTGGCGTTAGCTGCTTTGATCGTTTGAATGCTTACTGTCAGCCAGGCAATGACAATGGTAACTAAGCCCGCTAACCCAAAATACCACCACTTTAAGTCAATGCTGTAGGAGAAGTCAGCAGTCCATTGTTGAGCAGCGAAGTAACTTACTGGTAAACCAATGATCACAGCCAACATGACCATTTTGGTAAAATCGGCAGATAAGAGCTTGATAATACGCCATGTGCCTGACCCTAGGGCCTTACGAATACCAATTTCTTTTGATCTCTTTTCAGCTGTAAAGACCGTCAGCCCAAGGAGACCAAGGCAAGAGATAATCACGGCTACAATTGAAAAGGATTTGGCAAGTGTAGAGACGCGTTGCTCTGCTAAATACATGCGTTCAAAGTCAGTGTCGATAAACCGGTATTCAAATGGTATTTCCGTATTGTACTCTTCAAAAATGCTCTTTACAATTGCCATTGTTCCTTCTGTTGCGTCTGCACGGAGTTTGACAAGCGTCTTGCCAAGGTCCTCATTTGACAAAATGAACGTAGGCATAATGTCATTGTAAAAAGAATCTGTGTGAAAATCTTTCACAATACCTATGATCTCTCTGTCTTTGCCCCATAACTGTATAGTTTTTCCGATAGGATCTTCTATTCCCATGGCCTCAATGGCCTTTTCATTGAATATTATTTTATTGCTTTCGCCTGCCCGGTCGCTATCATAGGTTCTACCCACAACAAGCTCAATGCCCATGGTTTCGATGAATCCAAATCCCATTTCTAGGTTTGTGAAGTTCACATAATCCCCTTTTTCTTTTCCGGGCCAGCTGAGATAAGAAGTTCCTCCATGGTTTCCAGTCAGATCATGATCGGCACTAGCCGCACTGATCACCCCTGGGAGATTGCTTATTCTGTCTATAAATACATCATAGGACCCTTCTGCAATTCCGCTATTACCAAAATAGATCACGTTCTCTCTGTCATAACCGAGATTTTTGGAGTGGATAAAGTCGATTTGAGCGGAAATGATCATCACTGCAGTAATAAATATAATGGTAATGGAGAACTGGAAGATCACTAGACTTTTTCTGATGAAGGCATTGCCAAAAGCCTTATTCTGTCTGCCTTTTAGCATGGAAACGGGATTGATGGAAGACAGGTATAGTGCAGGGTAGCTACCCGAGAACAAACCTACAATCAGCGTAATAGCGATCAGTGCACAGGCAAGTTCGAGAGTGAAATCCAGAGATAGGGTTTTCCCAGTTAATTCATTGAAGAATGGAAGCAGCCCCACGACAATGGCAATAGAGATAATGAGTGCCATAAATGCCATTAGTATTGCCTCGCTTAGGTATTGTGCTGCCAGTGTTTTCCTTTTGGCGCCAATGGTCTTTTTTACACCAATTTCCTTTAGTCGGTTGCTTGCTTTGGCCGTAGTAAGATTCATAAAATTGATGCATGCTATGGCCAGTACAAACACCCCAATTAGGCTGAAAAGAAGTACATAAGAAACTCTTCCACCTGTCTGCTGGGCATTGGTGTAAACCCCTTTCAAATAACGGTCTTGGAAAAGTTGTAAGCTCAGGGTGTTTTTGGCCCAATCATTCTTGGTTTTAAGGAAGTTTTCAATTTTTGCATTAAAAGCATCGATGTCGGCACCGTAGCGCATCACCAGAAATGTTGCGTTATTATTGCTCGCCCATTCATTATAATCATTATGGCGTTCTTCAAGAAGTTCAATTGGAAACAGCATTTCAAAGTGCTTTGAAGAATACTTTGGTGCCTCAAAGATTCCAGATACTGAGTAAAGGCCGGACATTTCTTCCTGGTGCCATTCTATGGTCTGTCCTATAGCGTCTTCGGGAGAATTAAAGAGCTTTTGTGCTAGTTTACTTGATAGAAGTACGGACTTGGTATTAGGTAACGGGTTATCTACATCTCCGATCAGTAGCTTGTAAGAAAATACCCGAAAGAAGTCTCTGTCTATATGGTTGTCTTCCGCTGTAAATGTGACTTCATCATAGCTGATGTAACCTGGTTGATCAGCCCAATCTTCATTGACGGTTATAGCGATTTCAACTTCTGGAAAGGCTTCTTGGAACGACTTAGCTAAAAGCCTAGGTGTATAAGTGATGGTTCTCACCTGATCTCCCCAACGGTCGTGCTGGAGTACCTGATACAGATGGTCACCTTTTTCATGAAATCGGTCGATGCCGGTTTCGTCTACCACCCATAAGTAAATGAGTAGGGTGCAGGCTAGTCCGCTTGCTAATCCAATCAGATTGATGAGAAAAGTACTTTTGAAGCGCTTAAAGCTCCTGAATGAGATTAAGATGTTGTGTTTTAACATGGCTGTTTTGTTGACTGAGTATTGACTTTTTCCTTTAAAGAAGAGGTAGACAACAATGTTGAAGGCCTCTTTTAGGTAGAATAGTTTGGCTTTTCGAGTCCCTTTAGTTTTTACATTCTCATGGAATAACTCTTCAAGGTCCCAGAGGGCAGTAGAAAGAAAATCATAAGAGCAGAAGCTTTCGAGCAACCATTTGCCTAGCCTTGGTGGCTTTACGTTATTCTGTTCATAACTCATGATTTTAACCAATTAATTTTGGCCTGTGGTAATCGATCGAAAAGCTCATTTCTAAGGTTTTTGGCTTCATTCAGCACAAGAATTCCTTCTTTGGTAATGTCGAAGTACTGTTTTCTTCTGCCTCCCTGTTTTTCTGTAATTCCCCCGATTCTAGAATTCACCCATCCTTTTTCCTCTAGTCTTTGAAGCGCTGAATAGAGCGCACCAAGGCTGATGCTTTTCTTGAGTTTCTGCTCTAACTCTTTTTTAATGGTAACTCCGTAGGCATTGTCTTGCAATACCCCTGTGGTTAGAAGTACCAACTCCTCAAACGCTCCTAATGTGACTTTCTTCATTTGATCTCTTTTTAGTAAGAAACAATAAAAATGAAACTATATTACGGAAAAGAGAAGAAATATTTTCAAAGGTTGCATGCGACTTTAAATGCAACTGATTTTCTAGGAATATGAGCAGGAGCTTTCAGCTAGTTTGACGGGGGGCGTCTTTTCTTTTTTATTCGGGCTACTCCTTCGCTATAGCTTTAGCGGAAGCATGGCTTGGGCAAGGTGGTGAAAGAACCTCCTTCGCCCTTGCGCCTTCGCAGTAGCTATAGCGCAAGCGTACGGGCGCCTCCTCAAGAGGAGGACAGTTTATTCCCCTCTCAGGCTTTCGGTCACATTGATTTTAGCAGACTTTGCTGTTTGCGTTGCAATTGTTAGCCAAGCCACCAGTAGCATTAAAGCTCCGGCAAGAATGAAATAGACTGGGGCTAGATCGATGCGGAAAGCAAAATCATTCAGCCAGTTTTTCATGAGGTAATAGCTTACTGGCAAGGCTATTAGAATGGCTAGGAATACTAAGAGGAGAAAGTCTTGGGAGAGAAGCTTTACAATACCCGCCCCACTGGAACCTAGGACTTTTCTGATGGCAATTTCCTTAAATCTTCTTTGAGTACTAAAGGCAGTTAGGGCTAACAATCCCAAACAAGAAATGGCAATGGCTATGCCTGCAAAGTATTTGGACAATACAGAAATACGCTCTTCTGAAGCATAAAGGGCCTGATAGTCATCGTCCAAAAACTTGTATTCAAAGGGGTAACCTGCGTTTAAATCTTCATAGAGTTTACCGATCCGAGCGATCGTTTCTCTTTCAGTACCGGCCTGTATTTTCACAACGAATTTCTCTGCCCGATTACTAATGGAAAAGAAGAAAGGGCGAACTTCTTCTTGCAGCGATTGAAAGTGAAAGTCTTCCACAACCCCAACGACTTCTTTTGTTTTCACCCTAGGATTAAAGTTACCAACCTTCTGGCCGATAGGGTTTTCTAATTTCATCATTGATAGTGCCGTCTCGTTTAGTATGTAAGCGTCCTGATCAGTAGGGAAGTCTCTTGAGAAACTTCGGCCTTCCTTAATCTTGATGCCTAGGAGTTCTATCAGATCATACCCGCCACTCATTCTGTAGAACCTTAAGCTTTTGTCTTCTTCGCTCATGCCTTCCCATTTGAGGCCTTGTGTATATCCAATTCTTCCAGGTAGGTCACCGTTCATCTGAGATGCGTTGACTACGCCTGGAACGCCTTTGATTTCTGAAAAGAAGGCTTCAGAGTCTTCTTTGAGTTTGCCTTCCTTTTTGAAAGTAATGATGTGGTCTTTGTTATACCCTAGATTGGTCGTCTGGATAAACTCAACTTGTTTATAGATCACGATCACCGATACGATCAAGGTAACGGATATGGCAAATTGAAAGATGACCAGGCCCTTGCGTAGCCAGAGTCCTTTTGCTTCATTTTTCAATTTACCCTTCAGTGCTACGACTGGGCTGAAACCTGAGAGAAGCAGCGCAGGGTAAATACCTGAAACTATTCCTGTGAATAGCGTAATTGACAAAATACCCACAATGACATTTTGTGATGGTTCAAATGTCAGTTCTTTGCCAGTTATTATACTGAATTGAGGCAGGAGGAATAGCGTGATAGCTACAGCGATGGCTAATGAGAGGAATGCCATAAAAATGGATTCTCCGAAATACTGATTGATAAGTACTTTCCGACTTGCGCCAATTGCCTTTTTTACGCCAATCTCTTTGATTCTTCTTGAGGCATTAGCCGTAGAGAAGTTCATATAGTTGATACATGCTATGGCTAATATGAATAGTGCGATGATGGAAAATATCCTAACATAAACTATTCTTCCTTCAACAGGTACACCGTTTTCATATTTACCATAGAGGTAGCGATCTGAGTAAGGTTGGGCATATAATATATCGTTCCAGTTCTCTGATATTGTTTTCAAATAGTTTTTCATTTTAGCATTGAACTGATCAAGATCAACGCCCTCTTTTAATACTAAATGGGCTTGAGTTCCGCTGTTGTACCATTGCATTAGGTCGGGGTTTCGAAACAGCTCATAACTGAAAAGCATGTCAAAGGCCGTTGAACTGTTCTGAGTTGATTTGAAAACTCCTGAGACTATATAGCTTCCGGCATAGTACTCATCTTTAAATTCTACTAATTCGCCAATCGCTTTTTCTGTAGAATTGAAAAGGGATAGGGCAAGACTCTCGGAAATGGCTACCTCTCCTTTTTCTGTGAGTATTTCATGCTTATTTCCATGAATGAAATCTCCCGGAAACACGTTGAAATAACCTTTACCGATGAATTGATATTTGGATCTTACATTCTTGTCACCAATCGACAAAACCCCTTCGTAACTAGTGCCTGCATGTACGGGGAAAGAATACTCGATTTCAGGTAGGTCTTTGGGTAACCTTTCAAATAGAGGATTAGGAGTTTCTCCACCCGCTTCAGTAAAATAACTTCCAGATGTTGGATAAGAGTGCATCACCTGAACGTGTCGGTCACTGTCTTTTTCGTTAAAACTATCTGTGTTTAGCTCATCATTCACCCACAAGTATATCAAGAGGGCGCTGGCTAAGCCTGTCGCCAAACCAAAAAGATTAATGAGAAACGTTGTTTTGAAACGTTTGAAGCTTCTAAAGGAGATAAGAATGTTGTGTTTAAACATGGCTGTTTGGATTAAATGAACTGGTCACTTTTTTGTAGACGAGTTAATAGCCAAAACGCAACAGTTAAAATAAATTTAGATACTATGAGTCAGAGGATTGATTGAAACGAGCATGTTAACTTCTTCATTCTGACCTAAGAGAATCAACTGGATTAGCATTAGCCGCCTTGAGGGTTTGAATACTTACCGTCAGCCAAGCAATGCCTATGGTTACTAAGCCGACAACAATGAAATTCATAGCCTTTAAATCAATACCAAAAGCAAAATTTTGAATCCACTGCTGCGCTAGCAGGTAGCTGAGTGGCAAACCTATTATCAGTGCCACTAAAATCATTTTTGTGAAGTCGGTGGAGAGCAAGTATATGATGCGCCAGTTACCAGAGCCGAGTACTTTTCTTATACCTATTTCCTTAGATCTTTTTTCTGCCGTGAATGCGCTTAACCCTAGTAAGCCGAGACATGAAATGATGATGGCTATTCCGGCAAAGTATTTGGAAAGCTTCGAGATACTTAACTCAGCAGTATACATGGCCTGGTAGTTACTATCTACAAAAGTTGGTTCGAAAGGAACGCCATCTAACTCTGCCTCATAAACCTTTTGAATGGCAGCCATTGTTTCTACCGTGTTCACAGCGTTAATTCTCAAAAGCGTATATTCCAACTCATCCGTTAGCTTAATGAAAAGAGGTTGTATGTTATTGTACATGCTTTCGAAGTGAAAGTCTTTGACTACGCCAATGATTTCAGATTTTACGTTTTGTACTTCAACAATAGCTCCTATTGGATTGTCTAAGCCCATTTCTTTGATTGCGGCTTCATTGAAAATCATTCGGCTTCTTCCAGGTTCATCTCTAGCGATGTCGTAGTCGCGTCCAGCGGAGAGCTCGATGTCCATGGTTTCAAGAAAACCTGGGCCAACCTCCATAATATCAAATTCGGTTCTGTTTTCTGGATCTTTAGTGGGCCACGACACATCTGTAGTGCCACCATGTACACCTGTGGCATCATCTACAGCACCAACTGCGTTGACGACTCCTGGTATACTCCTTAAGTTTTCTAAGAAAGCCTGATAGCCAGGGCCTTCTTCGGTTACATAGTCGAACCTTAGCAAATTTTCTTTGCTATATCCGAGGTTCTTGTTTTGGATAAAGTCTATTTGATCAGATACGATCATTACGGCTGTAATGAGTATCGCTGAAATGGCGAATTGAAAAATGACCAAACCCTTGCGTAGCCAAGTGTCTCCAAAAGTTTGCTGAAGTTTTCCTTTGAGCATAGCAATCGGGTGGAGGCTTGAAAGATAGAGTGCGGGATAGCTGCCAGATAAAAGGCCAGTGATAATGGTGATGACAAAAGCACCTATGATAAGTGTGGGGTCAAAGCTCAGCGAAAGCTGTTTTCCCGTGATGAGATTAAACTGAGGTAGAACTGCTACCGCGATTAAGATAGCGGCCATTAGACTAATAAATGCCAATAAAAATGCTTCGCTAAAGTATTGGTATGCAAGATTTTTCTTACGTGCACCGATAGCCTTTTTTACCCCGATCTCTTTCATCCGGTTGCTTGCTTTAGCGGTCGTAAGATTCATAAAGTTTATACAAGCTATGCCCAGCACAAAGAGTGCTATCATACTGAATAATCTCACATAGGTGATCTTGCCTCCCGATTGTTTCGCATTGATATAAGGCTCATATAGGTATCTTTTTCCAAACTGTTGGATACTGAGTGTGTTCTTTGCCCAATCATTTTTTGTCTTCAGGAAATTTTCAATTTTTGCGTTGAAGGCATCAATGTCCACACCTTCTTTCATGAGTAGATAGGTTCTCTCATTGTTGCTTCCCCAGTGCGCATAGTTGTTATGCCTTTCGACAAGAAGCTCCATTGAGAAGAGTAGGTCAAATTGCTGTGATGATTCTTTCGATGGGGCTTCAAAGAGACCGCTGATTACATAGTCGCCAGACATCTCTTCTTGCTGCCAATTGATCGTCTGACCTACCACATCAGTCGTACTGAAAAGTTTGACGGCCAGTTGATCTGATATGAGCACCGATTTAGAGTTGGGTAGGGGTTGATTCACGTCTCCCTGTACAAGCTTATAGGAGAAAATTTTGAAGAAGTCATTGTCAATTTGATTGTCTTGGGCCTTAAGCTTGGTCTCCCCGAAACTCACTATTCCTGGAGATTCAGCCCAATCTTCGTTTACGGATACTGCTTTTTCAACTTCGGGGAATTCTTCAAGGAAGACCGAAGAAAGCATACGAGGTGTAAACTCATCCGTTTCGACTTCATTTCCCCAACGATTATGTTGAAGTACCTGATAAATCTGTGCACTCTTTTCATGAAAACCATCCATCTTGAGTTCATCAACTACCCATAAATATATCAGTAGTGTGCAAGCCAAACCACTGGCCAAACCCGTAAGGTTAATAAAGAATGTACTCTTGAATCGTTTGAAACTACGATAGCTGATCAATAAATTATGCTTGAACATAGCGGTGTTGTTAAATCGTTTTTTTGAATTTGACTTCAGGGCAAAGGGCCTGATATAGTTGAAGACTTGATACCAATAGTTCTTCCTTGCTCTCTTTGCACCTTTCTTTTTACAAATGGAGTAAAATTTCTCATCCAAATCACCCAAGACTTCTTCGGCTAATTCACCTTTAATGAACCGGAGCAATAGCTTTTCGGCTAGTCGAGGAGGGGTGATATGTTTGCCTTCTTTCTTCACTCAGATCTTAGTCTAGTTGCCGGGTTTACAAAGGCAGCTTTAATTGATTCGAAGCTCACGGTGATAATGGCAATGACCAGGGCCATCAGCGAAGCCAAAGCGAATATGGTCCATGATAGACTGATGCGATTGGTCATATCGCCTAGTAACTCGTCCATAAGCAACCATCCCACAGGAATTGCAACCGCTATTGATATTAATATCAACTTAATGAAATCTCCAGCGAGCAATTTGAAAATCATTTGAGCACTTGCTCCAAGTACTTTTCGTACACTGACTTCTTTTATTCGCTGTTCCACCGAGTAAGCAGATAAAGCGAATAATCCAAGGCAGGCAATGGTGATAGATAGAATGGAGAAAATGATCAGTAACGTCTTTGCTTTAATCAGGTCTTCATACATGCGTTGAAAGCGCTGGTTCATAAAACTATAGCGGATGGGTTGATTGGGCTTAAATCCTTCCCAGACAGAATTGATAGTGGCTAAAGTCTGCTCTATATCAGATGTGTTTAACTTCAAGGAAACTGTTTCTCTTCCCTTACCACGCACCATGGCTAAAGGTCGGACTGTACTGGTTAATGACTCAAAGTAAAAGTCTTTGACCACTCCAATGATGCGATAAGTGCCATCAAACATATCTACCACTTGGGTGTCAATGGGGTCGTCAAGTCCGAATTGATGTGCCATGCTTTCGTTAATGATGATCGATGTTTCGTCCAAGGATTGATCGGTGAAATTTCTGCCCCTGACTAATTCCATGCCCATGGTCTCTAAATAGTTTTCGTCAATCATCCATCGGGCTGCTTCGAAACCTTCATCCAAGCCTTTCTTTTCTACCAATTCGAAACCAAAATTAGTGTTGCGTCCACCTTCTACAGGTAAGTAGTCGCCTAAACTTGCACTTTGAATTGCTGTTATTCGCTCTAGTTCTTCCTTGAAAATATCTCTTTCATTTTCGTCTAGGCTATTTAGCCCGAGGATGTTTACGACTTGTTCCTTTTCAAAACCCAGAGACTTGTTCATGAAGTGTTGGAACTGTTTTTGTGTAACAATGGCAGCAATGATTAGAATGACAGTGACCGTAAACTGGAAAACGACCATGCTGTTTCTGAAGAAGGAGGTGCTTGCGCCACTGCTGGCCTTTCCTTTTAACACCTCAATAGGATTAAACTTGGAGAGGTAGAAGGCAGGGTAAATGCCTGAAAGAAAACCAATCAAGAGTGCTCCGGACAATAGGATGGGGGCAAACCACCAAGAAGACCAAGGAATGGTCAAAGCTTCGGCCGAAACTTTATTAAATAAAGGCATCAACGCCCAAGCAATCAAAGTCCCTGAAACAACAGATAATACGCTGTAAAACGATGATTCAGTTAAGTGCTGAACGATTAAGCCTGACCGCTGAGAGCCCACGACTTTTCTTAAGCCAACTTCTTTGGCTCTTTTGATAGATTTTGCCGTGGAAAGATTGATAAAGTTAAGACATGCTAGGAGCAGGATAGTTAAGGCAACACCACCGAAAATCCAAACCAGGTCGTGAGAGCCATGCGTCATGTTATCGCCAATATTCTGCTTATTCAAATAGATGTCTTCAACAGGTTGTAGGTAGTAAGATTGATGCTTTTGTAAGTCATCTATTCCATTTTTACCAATTTCCCTGTATTTGTCTATGACATAAGTGTCTCTGACATTGGTCAATTTTTGCTCTATCGCTGTCTTGTTGGCGTTAGGTGTTAGTTTGACATAAAAATTATAGTTGGTGCAACACCAACCCGAAGTGCCTGGGCCAGACTTACGGTCTTTCAAGGTCATAATGAAATCACCTTTGAGGTGAGAGGTCGAAACGAAATCTTCGAATACCCCACCAATGGTATAGGCTCTTTCTGTATCGTCATTCAGGATGAGTTGCTTTCCTATCGGGTTTTCATTAGGAAAGTATTTGTCTGCCTTCGATTTAGAAATGGCAATGCTATTTGGTGTGTTCAATGCCTCCTTTTGACTGCCAAAGGCCATGGGTACCTCAAGTATTTCGAATAACTCAGGGTCTGCATAGAAGAAGCCGGTCTCGTATATGTTATTAAGTGTGTTGGATGGACGGATATGGTTTTCCCCAACTTTCCCCCACCTCCATAGTACGACCCGTGCGACAAGATCAATTTCCGGGATATTATCCTCCATAACAGGTTTGAATGGCCCTTCGAGGTTGGTCCACATCTCGGAGTATTCCTCACTTTGATAGTTGTTGGCTATTCTATAAATGCTTGCCTGGTCTTGATAGTGTTTGTCATAACTTAACTCATGATTGATGTATAAAGAGATGAGGATGCAGGCGGCTATGCCCACCGCGAAACCGCCAATTTTTATGGATGAAAAGACTTTGTCTCTCATCAAGTTTCTCCAGGAAATCTTTAAATAATGTCTTTGCATGGTATAGAGTTTTGGGGACTGAATCCTTGTCTTTTTTATGGCAAAAGGCCTGAAATAACTCAGTACTTGGCGCCAGTAGTTTCTTTTTGCTTTTCGAAGGTTATCGCCTTCGGCAGTTTGATAGAATTTCTCATCCAAATCACCCAATACCTCCTCAGTGAGTTCATCCTTAATGAACCAAATCAGGAACCGTCTAGCGAGGTTAGGTGGGGTGATATGCTTGTTTTTGCTTTTCATATTGTCCTCCCCTTGGGGAGGTGCTCGAACGCTTACGCTGAAGCTTTAGCGAAGGCGCAAGAGCGGAGGGGTAGTCTCCCTCCGTTCCGGAAACTTACTCTGTCCTTAATGATTTTACCGGGTTGGCCACTGCGGCTTTAAGTGCCTGAAAACTCACTGTGATCACGGTGATTAGTAGACCACCAAGAGCACCTGTCGCAAAAATCCACCAAGACAACTCGGTTTTTACGGCATAGCCTTGAAGCCAGCCGTCTAAAACAGAGTATGACAGCGGTATTGATATCACACAGGATAAAAGTACTAGAAGGGCAAAATCTTTCGATAACAGTCTCCAAAGTGTAGTGACGCTAGCACCAAGTACTTTTCTAATTCCAATTTCTTTGGTCCTTTGCTCTGCCACATATGAGGCTAAGCCAAACAAACCAAGGCAGCTGATGAATACGGCTAGAATACTAAAGAACTGAGCGAGGCTGCTAATGCGTTGCTCGGCTTCAAATTTTGCATTATAGTCGTCATCCGCAAAAGTGTAATCAAATGGTGCTTCAGGGAAGACCTCATTAAAAGCCTTTTCTATCACTGGAAGAGATTGGCTTGCGCTGACATCAGGGTTGAGTCGAATGTATAACCACTGCATGAAACCTTCATCGAGGAACATGACCGACAATGAAGTCTGATCGAAGGGAGATCCCTTGATCATGTCTTCTACAACGCCAATGATGGTGTAAGTACGGGCTTCCCTCCAGCTAGGGTTGTAGGTAACTGTAGTACCCACTGGGTTTTCTAACTTCATGGCCTCCATGGCCGAACGGTTAATAATGATAGCCCTATTGTCGGTTTCAAATTCCTCAGAGAAATCTCTTCCGGCAATGAATTTCATGCCTACAGCATCGGCATAGCCATGTGATATGCTAATGGTGTTGAATGATTTGGTAAAGTTCGGGTCCATCCCTTCCCAAGTGAAGCCTGGGTTCCA
This sequence comes from uncultured Roseivirgaceae bacterium, assembly GCA_964352205.1. Classification (GTDB taxonomy): domain Bacteria; phylum Bacteroidota; class Bacteroidia; order Cytophagales; family Cyclobacteriaceae; genus Roseivirga. Next base: position 104,598 of record CAYGQO010000003.1, on the reverse strand, counting down.
GCCTAGTGTACTTGTTACCGGGTAATTAGAGTTTCCTACAGCAACCGCCATTCCTGTTTTCAATAATTCCTCCTTAATTACCTTTCTTTTAGAGATGAGATTAGGCGAAGCTGGCCTTATTGAAAGCATCCCCTCTGGTGAATAACCAACAGGTCTCTGTTTAGCCGTTTGAATTTGATTGTTCACCGTTATTGTCCCAATGATCAGGGCAATTGATATAGTGAATTGGAAGACTACTAATACCTTTCTAGGAATTGAAGCTCTTTTACCTCCAGTGAGTGCTCCTTTTAGCGCTTTTATAGGTTTGAAAGAAGATAAGTAGAAGGCTGGATAAGAGCCGGATAGAAGAGAAGTCAATACAACAAAGCCGGTTGTTGAGAGCCAAAACTGGATGCTTTGCCACGGTGCTGAAATCTCCTTGCCTGATACACCATTAAACCAAGGTAGCAAGGTAAAGAGTAATAGTAATGACAAGCCGAATGCAAGTAGACTATAGAGGAAAGATTCGATATAGAACTGGGCAATCAGCTGCTTTCTAAGAGAGCCTAGTGTCTTTCTGATACCCACTTCTTTGGCTCTTTTTTCCGATCGGGCCGTACTAAGGTTCATGAAGTTAATGCATGCCAGAACGAGTACAAAAAGACCAATTACGCCATATAGCCAAACAAAATTCATAGCCTGACTTCTAATTGGTTGACCATCTTTCCATTCTGAATTTAGGTGCCAGTCTTTCATAGGATGAAGGAAGAACTCCATTTCAGTTGATCTAGCGTAGTCATTTAAGTTGGGTTGGAAAGCCTCGTTTATAAGTTTACTGAGCGCCTCGGGCTTGACATTGGGCTTGAGTTGGATATAGATGTTTACATTGTAGTTTTCCCATATGTTCATGTTATCTGGGCCTACAACCAATTCAATTCTAGCAAAGTACTTGCCTTCTGAAAATTTCGAATTGTTAGGAATGTCTTTGTAGACACCCGTCACCATTAGATCTGCTCCAGCATCTATTTTGACTAATTTGTCTATTGGATCCTCATCTCCGAAAAGTCTTTTGGCGAAAGACTCTGAGAGTAGAATGGAGCCCATGTCGGTTAGGCCATCCTGAGTTCCTCTAATCATTTCGAGTCCTAGCATGGCAGGAGCACCTGCTTGCATAAAGTGGCCAACTTGTCGGTATTTATTATCACCATTACTAATAACCCTGTTTTGGGTCCTGGCACGAGAAATCACAGTGTTTTCGACCATGTCAGGATAACTAGTGCTGATATAGGTGCCCATGCCCGTTACCAAGGCATTGTTGGTATATGTTTCCCCATCTTCCTTCTCGTGACGCAGGAGCTGGTATGTAGTTTCGTAATTACTATGGGACTTGTTGAAAGCTAATTCGTCCTGAACCCATAAGCCAATGAGCATAGCAACTACCAGACCTATAGCAAGTCCGGATACATTAATAATAGAGTAGGCTTTGTTTCTCAGCATCTGACGAAAGCTGATCTTGAAGTTGTGCTTAATCATACTGTTGTTTTTAAAGAGTTTTGACCTGAAGTATTTAAAGGCAAAAGGTCTCATGTAATTGAGTACTTGATACCAGTAGTTGCGTTTTGCTTTTGTATAGGAATACTTTTCACCTTGGGCGTTAAATTTCTCATCCAAATCACCTAGAACCTCTTCGGCTAAATCTTCTTTTAAGAAGATAAGCAATAGCTTTTCGGCTAATTTTGGAGGGGTAATATGGTTGGAATTCGACACTAGATGTTAAAATTCAAATTGCCTCCGGCAAGCGAAGGGTATTGCTCCCAAAGGGAAGTTTTGAAGTCTCTCGATTCTTGCAAAGCCCTTTGACCAGAGGCTGTTATTGTATAGATTCTTTTTCTTCGACCACCTCTTTCTGCGGTAGAGGCGCCCATCTCTGAGGTAAGAAATCCTTTGTCTCCTAATCTGTTGAGAGTCGAATGCACTGCCCCGATGGACACCGCTCTTTGTGTTTGGTCTTCGAACTCTTCCGCAATCTTAAAGGCATATGCTTCCTTGTCAAGAATGCCTACAAGCAAAAGAATGGTCTCTTCGAAGTCTCCTAGTTTTGTTTCCTTCATAATTTCATAATAGTATGTTACTAGATTGTAGAACAAATATACGGAAGGATAATTAATATGTTCTACTTTTTAGTAACTAATAGATTTGCCTCTCCTCGAATGGGTGCATGGGGCAATGAAATGAGTGAATAATTTTTGTGTATGTAACTGTTTAGCTACTGAAATGAGTGAAGAAGTAATTACAGTATTGGATCTCTTAGGCTATTGCTCATTTGGTTCTCGCCAAAAACCATGACCTTTATCTCAGACTGTTTAAATAATCAGTCAATAGTTCAAGGCCTTCTTCATCGAGCATAGTTGTACCAATAAAAGGCATTCTTTCATTGGCGAAAACTCTAGATATTTTTTCTTCTTTTGACAATATGCCTGTTTGGTTTAGAGGTAATTCGTATCTAAAGTCAAACCTCCTACGGTTTGCGGCCTCCCATCCGTTTGGATTGTGACAATGTGCACAATTCATCTCTAAATATGCACGACCTCTTGTGCTGAGTGAGGCATTTGAGTCTTTGTAGTCTACCATTTTAGAAATTTGGTCTAAAGGGAACTCACTTAAAATACCAGCCGCCTGTATATGATTCAGCTGATTGATGTTACTGCCATTTCGCTCTACTATGCGGTTTAGATTTCTCAACTTTGGACCTATTGGCGTCAAGCTCGAATTTGATTGATGGCAGGTCATGCATTCGGTTTCGGACGGAACATTATAAAGAGTTGATAGGGTACGTCCGTTGGTATTTATCCAGTTGACTTGAGTCTCAGCCCCATTTAAGTCTAAAGTCGCATCTGTCTGAGATCGGTTCCAAATGTAGGTAGCAACGTTCCATTTAGAGTTTTGCTTTATGAGTAGTCTCGATTCTATTATCCTTTTGCCTAAGCTTGTATCTCTTTCATCATTGTAATAGAAGAATGTTTTAACTAATAGCGTGCCGTCAGGAAAATCTAATGAGTCATTACTCAGCTTTTGTATTTGTTCGCCTTGCGGTACTTTCACAAGTCGTTGTTTATAAGAATAGTCTGTGAATAGGGTAGAGGTCAATTCTAACAAATGAAAATTATTCGAGGGTACTAGGTTCGAAGCTACACCTTGAAAGATGTTATAAGCAGAAAGGTTATCCTCAAATCGAACTGTTTTTTCAAAGTTAATTTCAGAAGTCAAAATCCTGTTATTGTCATCATTTTGATCTATGCATGCTACTATTGCTATGGCTAAGCTTAGGGCAAAGAACATTTTTGTTTTCATAACCTTATTTGAGTTTGTACCGAGTGTTTTATAGGTCTCTCACCTTTGAAAGTGCCAAAGACTATGTTTAAAGGTGTTAACTAGGAATCGAGACAAAAAATCTAATCAACGAACTCGTTAGATTTTTCAACCAAATGGATCTTACCTGTATTACACTGCAATCACCCTTAAATTGAAGTAGACAGCGGGTTGATAGAGAAATTTGCTTTGTTTGTTGAAATTATTTGAACACCATAGATTTTAATGGCATTATTCAACATGAAAAATAAGTCCCAGCGACATATCCTTTATCAACTACTTATTTGGGGTGCAGGCTGGATATTTATACTGTTGATTCTTAGTAATTGGGATGAATTGGATGCCCGGTTTTGGAATCGGGCGATTCTGACAATGGTTGGGTCATCAATTGTAGTGTTTATTAATCTTAAATGGCTCTTACCTAATCTGTATTTCAAGAAAAAGAAAGGTTTATACCTGTTGTCTTCGGGTCTAATGATGATCAGTATTGTTTGGATAATTCATTCCGATAATCTCCCTTGGAATGAAAAAGAGGCATCAGAAATTGAGCAGTTTCCAGAGGAAATACATCAAAAGGACTTAGCGAAATCAAATAACCAAAATGATGTCAGTAGTTTTATATGGTTGATTAGAAATTTGCCACCCTTGTTTATTTCATTACTCGGTAGCTCGCTGGTTTCGGTGAGTAGGTTTGCCAGTGAAAAAGAAAAAGAGGCAATAGCGCTAGATAAAGCCAAGCTCGAAACGGAGGTAAAGTTCCTTAAATCACAGATCAATCCTCATTTTCTATTTAACGTATTGCATAATATCTATGCACTCGCGATCATGGACGCTGAAAAGGCAGCAACGCAATTATTAAAGCTTTCAGATATTCTAAGGTACATGCTTTATGATTCCAATGAGGAGAGGGTTCCACTAGAGCGCGAACTAGCATACTTGAAGAACTATCTGGGTATGGTTGAGCTAAAGGATAGTCGTGGCATGGATATAAAGCTTAACCTCAGTTTGGAAGAAGGGAATCAGCATTTGAAAATGGCCCCGCTTCTTTTCATTCCCTTTGTCGAGAATGCTTTTAAGCATAGTTTTATAGAAGATATCAGGACAGGATATGTCCATATCTCCCTACAAACTTCGGGTAACCAGCTTATTTTTACTGTTGATAACAGTAAGCCTCAGAAAGAATATAGTAAAGATCGAGTAGGAGGAATTGGACTTAACAATATCAAACAGCGTCTTGAGCTTTCATATCCTAATAAGCATGATTTGAAAATCGAAGAAACTAAGACAGCTTTTACTGTGCGTTTAAAACTTGACTGTTCATGAGAGAAGTAACTTGTGTTGTTATTGACGATGAAGAGCTGAGCAGAGATCTCATTGACAACTTTGTTGAAAGGCATAGTGATTTGAATCTGGTTGGCAAATTCGCTAACCCTTTAGAAGCACTTCTTATTTTTAGTGAAAGGGAAATAGATTTGGTTTTTCTAGATATTCAAATGCCTGAAATGACTGGTATTGAATTCTTGAAAACACTATCTAAGCCCCCATCTGTTATTTTTACTACCGCTTATGATCGTTACGCTTTGGCCGGATACGAATTGTCAGTAATTGATTATCTCCTCAAACCTTTCAGTTTTCATCGTTTTTTGAAGGCAGTTAATAAGGCAATTGAAATCATTGACTTGAGACGCAATGAAGGAAATTACGATCTGGCCCTCCCAACTAAAGAGCAGCCACAGCCGCTAGAGTTTTTACTCGTCAATGCAGATCACAAACTCCATAGAATTTACCTGAAAGACATATTATATGTTCAAAGTATGAAGGAGTATGTTGTTTATTTTACTGATAAAGAAAAGATTATGGCATTGGGTTCACTTAAAAGCCTAGTAGATAAACTTCCTGCGGCAGAGTTTATGCGTGTACATAAATCCTTTATTGTCTGTAAAAAAAGAGTGAAAAGCTTAGAAGGTAATCAGCTACATATAGAGGATGTGACACTTCCGATTGGGGGGAGTTATCGAAATAAGGTTTTGGAAGAACTGTTCAAAAGGTAAATACTAGTATTAGTAGCTATGTCCTAAATACTTTAGAATGGTGGAATTAGTTCCTAATTTCTTTTGATATTCGGGTTCTAAAAAGTGTAGTACTAGAGTGCGCATAGATTGAAAAGTAAGTATCCCTTTGACCCTTCCATCAAGCATCATGTCTTTGTGGCTATTGGATTAGCCGTTTGGGTGTTCGTGTTCCTTTATTTCACCGAACCCCTCGATGTCAGTGAGTTCGGCACACAAGAGAAGTTAATATACATGCCGCTATATGGGGTCTTTACTTCTATATGTTATTTGTTGACCCTACCTTTTCAGTACTGGCTTTACCGAAGGAATAATTTGAAATGGTCTTTAGGGAGTGAGTTACTTCAGTTTCTGGTACTTGTGGTTCTTGGCTTTTTAATTACCAGGTCCGTCTACTACTATATAGTGATGGATCAGCATCCTTATGCCTATACCATTACCTACTTTGCCACTGCCATTTACTTACCAGGAATCTTAACCGTTTTTCCAATCATAGCCATCGGTAGGTGGTCATTCGGTAAATACAAAGACAAGAAATTAGAGGATCAAAAGATTGAGATTCAAGGGACTGGAAACTTCGAGAGTTTAAGGCTTTTGCTCAACGATTTGATTTGCATTCAGTCGTCTGATAATTATGTTGAAGTTACTTACAAAGAAGACGGGGAGTTGAAAAAACAGCTGATTAGAAATAAGCTGACGGAAGTGGAAGGTTCACGGCCAGAGTTGGTCAGAACACACCGATCTTTTTTAATAAATCCTTATCATTTTAAGCAGTGGAAGACAGGGGATCGTAAGGTAAATGTTGTCTTGTCAAGCGACATTGAAGTGCCTGTTTCAAAAACTTTCCAGCCTACTGTAGAGCAGGCTGTCAATTCCACCACAGGATAGTGCACTTTCGCCACAAGCCCTCATAAAAAGGAGTATGGGCTGATTTCTGTTTGTACGTTTGGGTCATCAGTCCCCCGAAACTTCGGGGCTAAAACAAACAGAAATGAAAAAGTTAATCACAGTAATCGTCTTCATCACCTTAAATTTTTCACTTACAGCACAGTCGAACTGTGACTGTAAAGCCGAGCTCGATTTTGTCTATGAGCAAATGCAAACTATGTCTTCTTTTAAGTCTCAAGTGAAGGGAGATTTAAGTGAGAAATTTGAATCAACCTATCAAGAGCTTGCCAAACTTGTAACAGCAGATATGGACAAGCTAGACTGCTATGTTCAGCTCAATAAGTTAATGGGGCTAGTAAAGGATAAACATGCCGGAGTCTATGGTGTCCGACCTGACTATAGTTATGAAGATACGCTGGATTCAACCTTTACAGCTGCCTACCAAAAAACAAGGGCATTTCTAAATTTCCCGAAAGTAGATTTAGACCTTGAAGTCTTGAGATCAGAGCTGTCTACTAAGGCAATTAATGACATAGAAGGTATCTACAATATTGGTAGTTTGATGAAGGTTGGTGTTTATCGTATAGACGAAACAGACAGCCTTGTTGGTGTTATGCTAGAGTCTAAATTGGACATCTGGGTGCCCGGCCAAATCTATCTTTATATGACAGCCGCTGGCCAGCCTAATCGCTATGACATTACGGCTTATGGTCAAGTACATAAGAACCTATTGTTTTATAAGTCACATCTGGTGGAGTACGGTAATCTCATGAGAAATGTGGTGAAGGAAAGTATTACTGAAAACCACCTGTCTTTGGATGCTGATGCTTCAGAAACATATCAGCTCAAAACACTTTCGGATGATGTTCAATACGTCTGGATCAATAGTTTTTCAAGAATCGGTAATGCCGATAATCGCGATGCCCTAGTGGAACAAATTAAGAATGAGCTTACTGCTTCAAACTTAATTGTCGATTTGAGAAACAATGGTGGAGGGGCTAGTAAAATCTCCTTGCCTATCGTAAGAGCAATCAAGAAATCAGGAGTTAAGGTATATGTTTTGACAAATTACAATTCAGGCAGTAATGCAGAGCAAACAACCGTTCGTTTGAAAAACATCAAAACGACAGTTCACTTAGGACAGACAACTTATGGTGCCATAGCCTATGGTATGAATTATGGGACTACATATGAGTCTCCTTCAGGACTATTCTTTTTTGCACCCACAGACATGAGATTTAATCATTACCTCAAATATGAGGAGGCCGGTGTAAGCCCAGATATCAAATTGAGCCCTGAGTCAGACTGGATTGAGCAGACAATGAATATTATCAAAACTCAAAATCAACAATAAGTTCTAAACTGTTGTAACTCAAAATCATCAAAGACCTATAGCATCTGCTGTAAACCAGATTTCTGGTTAGGTATGTTTGACTGATGTGTCGATCCAAGCGAAAGGCCATTCTGATTTATCGGGATGGCTTTCTTTGTTTAAAACAGTCATTTCGTACAAATAAGATGTTTCGGAATCTTGTACCTTGATGCCTTATTCGGTAGAAATGAAAAAAGGAAATGAAGGTAATACCTCGGCACTCTATGTCTGGAATGGCATCAGTATGTTCTGGGGAGCATCATTTCATACTGATTCACATACACACAATACCCTACAATTGGTCTTTGATCTAGATAAGAGCTTTTTACTGAAAGATGCTGACTCGGATTGGACTTCTTACAATGCAGCTCTCATTGGGGCGAACCATATGCATCAATTGGATAGCAACGATAGCATACAGCTGTTTATTTATCTCGATGCCGAAAGTGACCATGCAAAATCTCTTGATGAGAAATACTTGAGGCAGTCGAGAATTTGCCCCCTACCAGGGAAGCTATTAAGAAATTTGAGCAACGACTTTTTCAAGAAACTCCTACTGAATAGTGATTGTGAGAGCTTACTAAAGGCTTGTTATACCATACTGGATCAACTCATAGAATTGAAAGGTAACAGGCAATTGGACGATCGTGTAACAAGGGCCTTAGAGTTTATCAATCAAAATGCCAACAGGGCTTTTCGAGTAAATGAAGTAGCTTCTCACGTGTGTCTTTCAGAAAGCAGGCTGCGATACTTGTTTAAAAAGGAAGTCGGACAACCTATTCAAAATTTCATTCAGTGGATGCGGGTAGTGGACTCACTAAACATGGTGCTTCAAGGTAAACAAGTGTCACAAAGTGCTATTGATGCTGGTTTTTGGGATGGCGCCCATATGACCAAATCCTATAAGGATATATTGGGGATCGCCCCTAGCAAAGTGGAGGCCTTCGGAAAGGAACTTAAGATAGTCGCCTGTGCTAAAGGAAACTTCCATACCCTTAGGACTGAGATCAGGGATAGTTGGCAAGAGAATTCAGTTAAGAAAGTAATCGAGATATAGTATGAAATATATAAAAGCTAAATTACCTGTTGTATTGTTCTTAGTCCTTGCTTCTTGCCAGCATGACAATACCTCAGAGTTTGATAAAGAGGCGCTAACCAACGAGTTACATCAACGTTTTGATGCTTTCGTGAACTACATGAATAACTTAGACGGTGAGGCACTATTAGACTTCTACTCGAATGACGAACGTTTCTATTGGGTCGAAGATGGAAAGATCCAGTACGCAAATAAAGAAACCCTTGCAACATCATTGAACGGGTTAGTGGGTATGCTTTCTTCAAGTCAAATGAATATACTAAAAACGAAAGTGGAGGTGACCAGCGCATCTACAGCCATTTTTTATGCTGAGTATGATCAAGCCATGACCATGTCATCGGGTGGAGGCTTTGAAATCAATGGCGCTATGACCGTGCTCATGCAAAAAGAAAAAGGAGTTTGGCGATTTTTAATAGGGCATAGTTCAACTAAAAACGAGAGAGGGTAACATGGATAATAAGTTAAGTCACTTTGCGATTTTCACAGAAGATATAGATCGTGCTCAGACATTCTATAACAAGGTTTTCAGATGGGGATTCAACCAGTATGGTTCAAGCGATTTTGCCCAGATTAATTCCGCCTCCGATGGAAATGGTCAACTGATAGGTGCTTTGCAAGATCGAAAGTATCAATTGACGGATCAAAAAGTCATTGGTTTTGAATGTAGCATATCCGTTGATAGTGTTGATGAAACAGCCGATCTTGTAGTTGATGCCGGAGGAAAGATACTAATGCCTAAAACAGAGGTTCCTCATGTAGGTTGGCTGATTAAGTTTCTAGATTCTGAAGGGAATATTGTTTGCGCCATGCAGTATCAGGAACATATTAAAGTAGCCATGAAAGTGATATAGCCACTCAATTTAGAGGTTAAAGATTACTTACGCTTTCTTTTTTCAAGTACAAAATGATCGATGAAAGCCTTCGCAAAATCCGAAGCCAGCAGGTTTTTATGAAGGCTCTTTCCTAAACCAATGAACTTGTAGAATGGCCTACTTACATCTTGTGAGTTAGCCAGAATGATGAATGTCAGATCTAATTCGGGTACCTTGATCATGAGGGAAGAGTAGCCTTGCCACCAGCCCGTATGCCATATAAATTGGGTGTCGTAGTAATCATGTACGAACCAACCAAGACCATAAAGGATAGTCTTGTCTTTTTCTGTAGTATATGGGGTAAACATTCTACGCCAAGAGTCTTTTTCAAGAATTCTTCCCTCATCAATAGCATTTGAATACTTAGCTAGATCGGAAACTGTGCTCATTAAGCCAGCCGCAGGACCGAAGTTATAGTTAAAGTCAACAGGTACTAACTGCTTCTTATGCCAATCATAAGGCTTTGCTACCTTTTGCTCGTAGGATGCTCTGTCAAGACCAGATAGACTGAATGCTAAGGTGTCATCTAAACTTGGTGCCGTATTGTGAAGGCCAAGCGGTGCTATTACTTCCGACATTACGAGCTCTCCAAAAGTTTGACCAGTTTCTGAAACGTAGGCATTGCCTAAGAGGTGGTACCAACTCCCATTGTATTTAAAGTTTCGGCCTGGTTTAAAACCGTTGAAGGTATTTCCACGAGCAGTATGGGTTAGAAGATGTTCTATTTCAATCTCATTACTCACTCCCCATTTACCCGGTAGTTTGATGTTGTGTGACCTTAGAGGATCACTCAGTTTGATCTTACCTTCTTCAACAAGTTTCATCATGACAAGCGCACCGAACGTTTTGGTAATAGAGGCAACATGATATACTGTGTTTTCATCAGGAATTTCTCCTGATTCTAGGTCTTTGACACCAAAACCTTGATGCCATTTAAGATCGCCCTTGTGGACTACGCCAACTGAAAATCCTGGAATGTGATGCGTTTGCCTGAGGGTTTCTAGTTTACTTTCGAACTGTGATAAATCTGTTGAGTTCCATGTCTCCGCGCTGCTTTGAATTCTTATTCTCGTTTCTCTTTGTGTTGAAGCGCAGCTACAAATTAGAACAACGAGCAAAATCTTTATTGACCAAATAATGCTTTTCATGTATAATTGAGTTTTACTCTTTTTTACACAAAGAGACATAAACAATAGTCTTCAGTCTACTCAAATCCGGTTTTGAGACTTATTTGGTGCTTTCTTTTCGCGAAGCCATGTATTCTTTGGGAGACATACCGGTCGTTTTTTTAAAAGCTCTCTGGAAGGTGGCTTGAGAATTAAAACCAGCATCTAGGGCTATTCCAGAGATGGTTTTGTGTGCTAGGGTGCTGGTCGCTAAAGAGGCTTTGACTTCCTTGACCCTATATTCATTGATAAAGTCATTAAAACTTTGTCCGTAGTGTTGGTTAAGTATCACAGAAATCTTTTTCGAGTTCAAGTCTATTTCCTTAGCCAATATCTCACGCGTAATCTTAGGATTAAGGTAAGGTTTGTCATTTGCCATAACCTGCCGCAATTGTTCAATTTTAAGATGAGCCTCTGATTGAGAGATCATATTTTGTTTCGCATTGGCTAAATAGTTGTGGACTTGTTGCAGGCGATGATGTGCAGCGAAAGAGATCCAGTAAATGAAGAACATCAACACAATTTCTAAAAAGAAATAGCCACCCAGTGGATTGTTTTCGGTTAAGAACGGTAGTGCATAGGAGACTAACCAAAGCATTAAGAAAAGAGAAAGGGTAATTATCAAAATCTTTGACCATTCCATGACTGTTTGTTTGACAGCCTTAGGATAGATGAGCTCTTTAGGAGCTCTTTTAACACGCTTTAAAAGTTGATAAGTCAGGAATAGATAAAACGTAAATGCTATAATGCTCAAGGGTTCGCTGTATAGATCAAACAGGCCGTATAGCGCAGAGAATTCCCAATTTAGATTGAGTATTTGAAAACTGTCGAGTAGGTAAGTAACGAGTAGGAAGAGGTTTACCGATAATTGAAAAAAGAAAAGGGAGAAGTGTTTTAGAAAGCTTTTTCGCGAAATCCTTTGTTCAGGAAATAGTATAGTTCTTATGTATAGATAAAATGACGGACCCAACAAGAAGATGGTGGTGAATGCGAATAGACCGAAAAAGGCAATTTCATCGGATAGACCTGATACGGCAGCGAAGCTTTCAAATGCATTGTAAGAAAGTGTCAGCAAGAAGGTGCTGAGAAACAAATGGGCTTGGTGTTTCTTTTTGCTCAATAGGATAATTGAAAAAATGCCCCCTTGTAAGGCTCCCAGAAGAAGAAGTAAGTTCGGTAGGCTATAATCTAAGTCCATATGGCGGAAAACTACGACAAATTTAGAAAGTCATCGTTCAACAAAAAATGAACCAGATTACAGAAATACCGAATAAGATATCATCGTGTTCTCGTGATTTTATTTGTCGCGTTGAGCTTCCTCTACTATGTTTCCATTTTCACGAATAATCACTTTTGAAACTTCCTGATTTTCGTTTTTAACAAACTCAAAAGTGAGACTGCTCTGTTCATGAAAAAATAGCGTGTTAGATTGAGCTTGTAAGGTTAGCTGCATTGGTCCAGCATTCATTTCAAGTGTATTTCCTTTTACCGTCATGGTTACTTCACCTGTCTGGGGTGCTGTGTACTTGCCTGCATACGAATTGAGCGTCTCCGCTGAAATTTCGATCGCCTCTTTTTTATTTTCATAGGGTACGGGCTGGTGATCAAAACTAAGGACTCGAGACATTTTCCATTCATTATTTTCGAAGCTCCATATGTGAGTAAACTTGGCTAAGCCATCAGGTTTTTCGCCAACATAGAAATAGTGTTCTCCTCGAATAATAGCTCCGATATTATTCATTGGAAATATTTCAACAGTTCCCTCTTTGGCCACTCGCTTGAGTTGTGGCCCATTAGCGCAGAGTCCTTCGGTAAGGTCTTTTTTAAAGTCTGCCAAGCCTTTTGTTAGGCCACCCTTGTCATGATAGAATTCGAAGTCTTCGCTTAAAAAGCTCATCATTTGTGCTACGTTACATTGGTTGTATGCTTCCCAGAATAGGCCATCTTTTTTCTGTATGACTTCCTTCAGTTTTTCAGGTTGGGTGTAAATAGATTGTGCATGAATTCCCAAAGTACTAACCGATAATACGATGATTGATAGTGCTTTTGAGATGGTGATAGTTGTTGAGTTTTTGAACATTATGGATAGGTTAAAACAAGGCGACCGCCCTCTTGATCGTATAAGAGAGCGGTCACCTTAAAAATGTTGCAGATGTATTCTTATTCGTTTCTTAATCCTTCAGCCGGACTCGTAAATGCTGCTTTGAGCGACTGAAAGCTAATGGTAATTAAAGCAATGAGTAAGGCGGAGATACCTGCCACAACGAAGAGTTGAGCACTCATTCCTATTTTAAACTCAAAGTCATTGAGCCATTCACTCATCATATACCACGCAATAGGGGTGGCAATAATCAATGCTAATATGATTGGCTTCATAAAATTGAAACTCAACATACCGACTACTTGAGTCACTTTGGCCCCTAAGACCAAACGCACGCTAATTTCTTTGCTGCGTTGCTCTACCATAAAGACCGATAGTCCAAAGAGTCCGAGGCAAGCAATGATGATGGCAAGCACCGCAAAGGAAGTCAGGATGTTACGAATCCTTTCTACACCCACATACATCTTGGCAAAGCTTTGATCCATAAATTCATAAATGAAGGGTTGGTTTGGAGCTACTTCTTCCCAGATTTCTTGAATTTGACTGAGTGTAGCAGCCATGTCTTGGCTATTGACCAGGATAGATGTGGTAGATGGGCTGCTGCCCAGTCTCATGGCTAACGGCCTAACAGGTGTGGTGAGTAAGTCGTAATTGAAATCTTCAATTACACCAATCACGGTCCAGATGTTTCTATTGCTAGACCGGTTAGTAAGTTTTGCGCCAATTGGATTGTCTTTAATGCCTAAGGCTTCGGCCATTTTTTGATTAATAATAATGGCCGAGGAGTCGGTCCGCATTTCACGATCAAAGTTTCTACCCTCGACCAAAGTCATGCCAAGGGTCTTGAGGTAGTCATGGTCAATCTCCCAGTTCTGACCTGATGCTCCAGCATCTATCTTTGTTCGTCCGTCTTTCCACCACGTATTCCCATTTCTTGCAGTTCCTGCAATGGGTAGGTAGTCACTAATACTAATGCTAGATACCTCAGGTATCTTTAGGAGTTCATTCTTGAAATTATCTGGCTGGTTTCTGATTACCTCAGTATTCCTTAATTGAATTACTTGATCCTTAGTAAAGCCCGTTTTTGTATTGAGAATAAACTCCATTTGTTGGTACACTACAAAAGTGCCAATGATTAAGACGATGGATGCCGTGAATTGAAATACAACAAGGGCATTCCTAAGCTTAGAACTTTTACTTCCCATGCTCAACTTGCCTTTTAGAACGGCTGCTGGTTTGAAAGATGATAGGTAGAAGGCAGGGTAGAGGCCAGCCATTACACCGATCAGTACTGCCGATAAGAATAGCGTAGGCATAAACCATAACTCTGTCCACGGTAGTGTAAGTTCTTTGCCCGCAAGTTGGTTGAAGTAAGGTAAAACAAGGGCGGCTATCCCAATTGCTATTACGAAAGACAATAGGCTATATAAAATAGACTCTGTTAAAAACTGTGTGATTAAATGAGATCTATAAGAACCAATTGTTTTTCGTAAACCTACTTCTTTGGCACGGTTGGCTGATTTTGCCGTGGAAAGATTGATAAAATTAATACAGGCAAGTCCAAGAATAAAGGCGGCAATGATGCCAAAGATCCAGATGTATTTAATATCGCTCTTTTCATATGCATCTGAGATATCTGAGCTTCTTAGATGAACATGGGTAACGGGTTGAAGACTAAAGCTCATGTTCTTCATTTCTTCTTCTGCATTCGGATTACCGTTCCGTTTTTCAACGGGAAGAATATACTTTATCCCAATTTCCTGCAGCCTTGGGTTCAGTTGTTCAATGTCTGTACCGGGGTTAACTTTTACGAAGACTTGATAATTCTGAGACTCCCAAGAAGCCTGTTCCCCATCCCAAAACTCTCTTGCCGTCAACGACCACAAGAAATCAAATTGGAAAAAGCCTGTAGAAGGTAGGTCTTCTAGCACACCACCTATGGTATAAGGTCGTTCCGTATTGTCATTGATGTAGACAATCCTACCTACTGGGTTTTCTCCGGGAAATAGTTTTTCGGCTTTTTTACGCGTCATTACCATAGTATTGGGCTGAGCAAGCGCTTCCTCCAGTTCTCCATAAACCATTTCGAATTGGAAGAGGTCTAGTATCTGTTGATCTGCGTAGATAAAGTCGCCTTCATATTGATTGGTTAGATCACCTTCGATTCGGATGTTGTTTTTACCTGCTCCGAAGTTGTTGCCCTCATTAGTCCGTCCGGCTAAAACTACCTCTGGGAAGTCGTCCTCAATGGCTTGGGCAAAGGGAGGAGCAAACCATGTCCACTTTATGATGTTGCCCTCTTGATTGTAGTTGTTAACGACACGATATAGATTTTCGTGATCAGGAATGTGCTTGTCGTAGCTGAGCTCATTTTTGATAAAAAGAGTAATCAGTAGACAAACCGCAATGCCTAGGGCAAAGCCTCCTATTTTAATACTTGAGTACATTTTATGTCTCAACAATTGCCTTTTGGCAATGACCATGTTGTTTTTTAGCATACCTAATGAATTGAGTTTTTGACTTCCCGTAAATGACCTGATGATACCCGGACGGAAAAGCTGGATAACATCTTTAATAAATAATCTTTTTGCCTTTTTATGACCAGTTCTTGACGCTCTTAACTCAAACCTTTCGACCAAGTCACCTTCAATGTCTTCTACTAATTGCGGGTCGCAAAAAGCTCTAAAGACGCGTAGCAAAAGCTTTGGTGGTGAAGGAGTGGGTTGAATCATTAGCGAGTCAATTGGACGTTATAGCCCTATAAATTCCAATGCAACATCAGGAACAGCGTTCCATAATTGCATGCGTTGTTCTTTGGAAGTTCTTAGCATGTCTTTACCGACATTCGTTACTGTAAAGAAACGCTTGCGTTTTCCGCCTCTTACTGAGGTGGCTTCTCCAAGCTGAGACTTGAGATACCCTTTTTCTTCTAGTCGCTTGAGCACTACCTGAAGTGAACCAATGCTAACCGACCTTTTAAGTCTGGTTTCCATTTCTTCAATGATGGCTACTCCGTATGCTTCACCATGCAGAATGGCAACGGTTAGCATTACGATTTCTTCGAATTCTCCTAAGTGGTTTTTACCCATGATTCTATTTTTACCTTAAAAGTAGTAATTATATAGACTCACTTCAAAGCGATTTGTTGCATATTTACCTTAATTGTAGTAAATATATTTTTAAGTAGCTGTTAGTCAATGGCTTAGATTATTTGAGAGGCGATTCAAGTAGTTAGGAGAAGCTTGATGGTTACAAACTGCAATCGATGGACTGACTAATTCTTTGGCTAATGCAACCTGTCTCATTTGGAAAAGCTACCTTTGCGGCTTCATTTTTTCCAAGAGTAAAATCTATAACGTGACGTATACTTTTATCAATCGAAAGCAAGGAAGCATTAAAGATGAAATTCTTTCAGGTCTTACCGTGGCCATTGCTTTGGTACCCGAGGCCATCGCTTTTGCCATTATTGCAGGTGTTGATGCTAAAATAGGTCTGTTTTCTGCCTTTATGATGGGTTTTATCACATCGCTGTTAGGTGGCCGTCCGGGAATGATTACGGGAGCTACTGGCGCTGTTGCTGTGGTAATTGCTCCATTAGTAACAGGTCATGGGGTTGAGTATTTGTTCCCTACTATTATTTTGGCTGGGGTTTTACAGATGTCAGTAGGGGCATTGAAGTTGGGTAAGTTCATCCGAATGGTGCCTCATTCTGTAATGCTTGGCTTTGTGAATGGTTTGGCCATTGTCATTTTTATGGCGCAGTTTAGTCAGTTTACAAGTAAAACTGGCGGTGAATTGGATAATGCTGGATTGATTGCTTTCGGTGCGCTTATTGCCATTACCATGTTGGTGATGTATGTGCTGCCCAAGTTTACAAAGGCTATTCCTTCGGCCCTTGTGGCCATTGTAGTGGCTTCTGTGGCAGCGATATTTTTCTTCCCAAATACGATTACAATAGGCGATAAAGCAGATATGAGCGCTATGTCTGATGGCTTGTTCTCTCCTTTCTTCATGATATTTGATAGCATTCCATACAATATGGAGAGCTTCTTAATTATTCTCCCTTTTGCTTTAAAAGTAGCTGGTGTTGGCTTAATCGAAAGTCTTTTAACATTAACCCTTGTCGATGAAATGACGGACACAAGAGGTAGTGGAAACAGGGAGTCTATGGCGCAAGGTATTGCCAATGTAGTTACTGGGTTCTTTAGCGGAATGGGTGGTTGTGCCATGATTGGTCAAACCATGATTAATATTAACTCAGGTGCTAGGGCTAGGTTGTCGGCATTATTGGCTGCGGTGTTCTTATTGTCATTTATGCTTGTTTTAGGTGAAATCATTGCCGTTGTGCCGATCGCTGTGCTAGTAGGCGTAATGTTTATGGTGGCCTTTGCCACTTTCGAATGGTCCAGTTTAAGGGTGTGGAATAAAGTGCCTAAGCTTGATGTTGCCGTGATCCTGATCGTTTCCATCATTACCGTTATTGAAGACTTGGCGGTAGCCGTATTAGTGGGTGTGATCATTTCTGCCTTGGCATTTGCTTGGGAGAATGCCTTAAGAATTCGTGCAAGAAAATATGTTGATGATCACGGTGTGAAGCACTATGAGATCTTCGGTCCACTTTTCTTTGCCTCAGTAACTACATTCCTTTCAAAATTTGATGCCAAGAATGATCCTGACTCAGTGATTATTGACTTCCAGGAATCTAAAGTGATGGATCAATCCGCCATTGAGGCGATTAATAAGATAGCTGAGAAATATATGCAAGAAGGGAAAACGATTCACTTGAGACACCTAAGTGCTGACTGTGTGAAAATGGTCAGAAGGGCAGGTGAGGTCTGCGAAGTGAACGTGCTAGAAGATCCGGATTACTTTGTGGCCATCAACGACTATGAGCGCATCAAGAGACAGGAGAAGGCTAACTTGATAGGTTAGTTACGACTTTCTTCAAATTTTTTGACGTTGTTACTTCCTTCCATATCGGTGTTGTCACCCACATGAAAGGCGTGGTGACTATTGGCATGGAGCTTTAGTACGTCATTCCTATTTTACTTTCAGCTGGTAGATAAACCACTGATGGATACCCTTACGATTCTAGACTTTTTACCATGTTCATTTGGGGTATGAAAAGAATATCGACAAGTATCATAAGAGGTTTTTGGACAATGCTGATTCTGATAACCTATATCCTAAATGGATCTGCTCAGGAAGAAAAGACACTTTTATGGGAAATTTCAGGCAATGGACTAGAAAAGCCATCTTATCTATTCGGTACCATCCACATTATGTGCAAAGATGATTTTGTGATCAGTGAGGGTGTGAAAAAAGCCTTCGGTCAAGCAGATCAAATCGCCTTAGAAGTGGATTTAGATGATCCTTCAGAAATGCAAACTTTTCAGAATGGCATGGTGAGTATGGCTGGCTTCGACTATAAGGGCGCGTTGTCTGAAAAGGAATATAATCGCTTGGATGAAATCATGAGGGCAAATTACGGTCAGGGCATGGCAACAATGAGGATTATGAAGCCTTTCGGGGTTATGTCAGCGCTTTATGGAGAGATGCTAGCCTGTGGAACACCAGAATCTTATGAGTTGAGTTTTATTGAAATGGCTAAAGGGGAGACAAAGGAAGTACTTGGGCTAGAATCTGCCGCATCTCAGGTAGCGATTTTCGATAATATTCCTGTAGCGGAACAAATGACTTGGTTATCTGATATGTTGAGCGACACCGGAGAAAGTCAGGCAGAATGGACTCAAATGGTGGCTAACTATAAGGCACAAGATTTAGCAGCGCTTTATGCGAGTATGACTGAATCGCCTGAATATGCTAAATACGAAAAGCAATTGCTGGACAATAGAAATGAGGCTTGGATTCCAAAAATTGGTCAACTAGCAAAAGATAAATCAACCTTTATAGCAGTTGGTGCCATGCATTTAGCGGGCGATAATGGTGTAATCAAACTGCTGAGAGATGCAGGGTACACACTAAAGCCAATGACTAACTAGTCTTTGGCATATCAAATAAAAGGGCCAACTCATTATGTATGAGTTGGCCCTTTTATGTTTGCACCTTAGTGATTTAAGGAATACTATCTAAAATCTCTTGTAAAGGCCTCTGGGAAGTGTTTTCAGAAGCCAAGCGAAGATGATCCATCGTTTGGTCACATAACCCACATCCTTTTTTCGCCTGATAAAATTCATGATTTGGTGAGCCACTTTTTCAGGAGAAGCCACCCAGAATTGTCCTTCTCCTTTCGCCATAGCTGTATCCACGAAGCCCGGCCTGATGTCGGTAATCCCGATGTTGAGTTTTTCAGAAACTGTTTTTTGCCGTAGGCCTTCTAGATAATTAATCTGGTAAGCTTTAGAAGCATTATAGGCAGGTGCATGCCTGCCGCCTCGAAGACCAGCGATGGAGGTAATCGCAGTAATATGCCCAGTCCCTTGCGCCTTAAAGTGATTGAAGGCCCAGTTAGTAATTTCGGTAAATCCTTTCACATTAAGTGAAATTGTCGGCTGTTCCAGCTTGAAGTCTAGTACCGGATTAAGTTCGCCTGTACCAGAAGAGATTACCACTAAATCCAGACCTCCAAGTTTAGTTGCTAAGGATTCAAGATGTGCTACGCAGTCCGTGCTTGTAGCATCAAAGGCACTGATATGAAAGCTTTCTGGTCTTAACGATTTTAGCGCCTCTAGTTCAAGCTTTCTTCTTCCCGTGATGCCTACTAGGTAGCCCGATTTGGCCAGTTCAATCGCTAATGCACGGCCTATTCCCGAACTTGCTCCTATGATGATTGCCTTCTTCACTTCACTAACATACGGAGTTCTTTATCCATTGTTCTGCGGTTTAGGTATTTGGCGAATGATGCGATCAACCAGTCTTGAGAATGGAAGGCTCTGTAAATAAACTGTCCCTGTTCCACTTAAGGTAGCTAAGAAGAGTCCTTCGCCCCCGAAGAACATAGACCTCAAATTGCCTGCACGTTGAATATCATAATTTATCCCCGAAGAAAAACCTACAATGCAACCTGTATCGACAATGACCGATTCATTATCTAATTTCTTCTCAATGACAGTTCCACCTGCATGAAGGAAGGCCATGCCATCGCCTTGAAGTTTTTGCAGAATGAAGCCCTCACCACCGAAGAGTCCAGCGCCAAATTTCTTGGTAAAGGCAATGCTAAGTCTAGTGCCTAATGCGGCACAAAGAAAGGCATCCTTCTGGCAGATAATCTCTCCGCCAACGGCCTTCAAATCTATCGGTATGATTTTACCTGGGTAGGGGGAAGAGAAGGTGACCGAACTTTTACCGGCCCCATGATTAGTGAAGTGCGTCATAAAGATGGACTCCCCAGTAACTGCACGTTTTCCCGCACTCAGTAACTTTCCAAAGAGGCCTTGATCTGGTTCGGAACCATCACCCATTTTAGTTTCAAATTGTATAGATGGATGCATCCAGTTCATGGCGCCAGCTTCGGCAACGACAGTTTCTCTTGGGTCTAACTCTATTTCAACCATCTGCATGTCATCGCCATGCAGGGTGTAATCTATTTCGTGGGAATTTATCATTTTATCGCTTTTTCAACTAAGATAAACGCTTTGTCGATTTATAGAATTAAGATACCATCAGTATTTCTCATTCAAGGTTAATTATCAACCTGTCTATACTGATCTATATTCACCTTTCTACTTGCATCATTAGCCGCTTTTACAGCAGCTAACATGTCGTCTAACAAGCCTCTATCAAACATCTTTCCTTTCGATATCACTGAATTGATGGATTTGGTGTTACGAATATCTTCTAATGGATTTTTGTCTAGCAAAACCAGGTTAGCCTCAAAGCCAGGAGCAATTTTTCCTGCATTACTTTTAAGCCATGTAGCTGGAATAGTTGTGGCAGACTTTAACACTTCGACTGTAGACATACCCGCTCGATTTAAACTGTTGAGTTCATCGTGCAATGAAAAGCCAGGAACGGTAGGAGGAAGATTAGCGTCTGTTCCTGTCATAATTTTTACGCCTCTCTCGGCCATATTCTTGGCGAGTAACTGACATGCTTTGGCGTAAGTGTCCCAATATTTTTTGCTACCTACTTTTTGTTCAGGAGTCAATCCTTCAGGAAGCCGATAGCGGTTAACTTCTGGTAACCAACCTAAACCCTGTGGAATATAAGATACCCACTCACTGATACCAGGATTCTCATAGTCGAGCTCAACTTCTCTCAGTACCGCATTCAAGTCGAAGGGCTGTTTGGCAAAACTTTCCGTCAACCATAGGGTAGAGGTTACCGCAATATCACTTTTGATCAAGTCTGCTGCAAGTTCATCGCTACGCGTTTCTACGAAGGATAAAAATTCTTCTTCGCGACCACCGAAGCTGCCAATGTTTCTGCTTTCGGAAAACTCTCTACTTAGTGCATTCATCAATTCTTCAAAATGGCCAATGCCACTCTGGCCATATTTAAAGATGTCTATGAATTCTAATTCCCATGGAATATGACCTATCACTGGCATGCTCAATTCCTTAGCAGTTTCGGTAATGGCGATATAGCTTTCTTTATTGATTTGACTATAAATCTTGATGCCATCATAACCTTGCTCGTGAAGTTCTCGCACTTTTTCATGTGCTTCCGCAGCTGTTGTAATATTGAGGTAACCTTGAGTAAAAGCCATCATTTGGCCTTCCATAGGCTCAAAACTTCCTACTCTTGGTGAGGCCACGAACATTCTTGGTCCGATCCGACCATTTTCGATTTCTTTCTTCCATTTCAAATGATCTTTTTCACCAATTAATTCTCGTACCTCTGTTACACCATTGGCAATGTAGAGCAAGAGATCATTAGGGCTTTTGAAAAGGTGCACGTGCGTGTCTATCAGACCTGGGATTAAGAACTTGCCCATTCCGTCAATTACGGTAGCATCAACGGGAATATTGACAGCACTATCAACTGCACTGATCAAACCATCTTTTATAATGACTGTTTGATTGGGAATTAAGCGCTCACCATCTGCAGACAAAACGCTGACATCCGTAAAAGCGAGAGTCCCTTCTTGCGGTTTAAACTGTTCATGATCTACCTTCTGTGTTAGGCCACCATAAATCCTTTTGCCTTGTCTACCCATATAAATAGTAGAGGTGATTAGTAAAACTCCGAATAAAAGTGCCGTGTATTTAATCCATTTTTTCCAGTTCATTTTTTTGTTGTTTTGTGAATTGATGAACCAAACCTAAGGGCGAGTTTCATGGTATACAAAGACTGAGTGACCACTAGCAAGGCTAGGGACTAATGACAAGGAAAAAGTGACTATTGACAAGCCTTGGGACTAATGACAAGGCAATAATTTGCTATTTAAGCCCTAAAGTGTGGAACATAGGTTCGGGAAACGGGGATCATTTTCTCGCAATCTGATAGGCTTAAAAGAAGCCCCTGAGCATTGCCAGAGACTGAAATGATGGCTGTTGTATTAACGAGGTATGACCTGTGGCATTTTGTAATCGGACTACCGTGGATTTTAGCGAGTACTTCTTTCAAGGTGAGGCGTTCGGTCTGAATTTGCAACTCACCTTCGGCATTGAGATACCCTATTTTCACATAGTTCTGTAGTGCCTCAATATATTTAATCTGACCAGTAGGAATATCTAGAAGCGACAAGCTTTGATCGGTAGACTTAGGAGAACCAGCCTTGTTTTGATTGATTTCATCTGCAATGCCTTTGTACTTTGTTTCTTGTTTGGAAAGAAGCCAAGCTCCCAATAAAGTCACCGGTAAAACCCCGATCATGAAAGTGCTATACAGCATGGTTGGGAAAAGTGACCAGTCGATATATCCGATAACGATTAGTCGAGAGAAAATGAAATTAGCAAAGGCAATAAATAGCGTGGTGATGAGCGTATTGACAATCCACTTGCTGAAAGTCCAATTGATGTGAAAACCGAAAAGCCTCATGACTTGGCCAATGGTTAACTCATAAGCAAAGGCACCAGCGAAAGTCATTGCTCCAAAGCCAAGACAAATGAGCAGGCTATCCTCTTCAATAGAATCAATACCGAAGGGTTTAAAGACAAAGAGAAAAAACGAAATGAAGAGGCTTAGTACTAGTACCTTCTTTGTGTAAGTCCACCAACTCTCTTCTGCGGGGAAGGGTTTCCTTAATGTTCGTAGAATGGTTCTTACAAATTCCATTAGTTAAATATAAGCATCGCTTGTTTTTAAGTTGAGCTTTCAGTGAATTAGTCAGTGTATGAATGAGTATCAGTTACGAAAGTCTGAGGAAAGCGAATATCTTTGGTTCATCCCTATATTGATTTTAGCTATGACCGAGCGCTTTCTTATGCTTCTTACCTTGCTTTGGGCGACCAGCTGTAAACCAAATGATTCTGGAAAAGTCAATGACTATCCTGATCAGTTTGGTGAGATTGCCTTTGATGCGTCTCAAGACCATCCGGACTTTAAGCTCTGTAATCCGAAAGAGTTGGTGCACAGTCGCGTGTCTCTGGGCTATGAAGGTGGTCGAAAGAGAATAGAAGTGATTTGTAAAGAAGTGATCAACGAGTCTGAAATGAGTTTTCCGTACAATGGCTACGTGCTCGTACGCTTTTTAGTGAATTGCGATGGAGCATCTGGACGCTTTCGAATCGAAACAATGGACTATGGATTCAATGAGCAAGAATGTCCCAAGGAGTTAGTAAGCTTAATAGAAAACGCTGTGCGTTCCTTAGACGAATGGGTAGTTGAAAAACCAGAGAATGTAGGAAAGGATCACTCCAAGTACTTGAATTTCAAAATTATAAATGGACGAGTCGATGCGATTATACACTAATGTAAAAGCAGTTGCTGTCTTTTTGGTACTGGTAGCCCTTCATCAGGTATCCATGGCGCAGGGTAATTGCGAACTCATGGAACCAAATAGTAAGGAGCGTTTGTCCTGCGAATATGGCAGAAAGGCGATCACCTTTAAACAGGGTAGTAAAGCGTCCCAATTGTTGTTTGACTCAGCCATTGCCATTAACCCAAACTACGCATGGGCTTATTACGAAAAATCAGTACCCTATTTTAAGCGCGGAATGCTGGCTGAAGGCATGAAACTCTTAAATAAAGCCGTGGAACTTGATCCATTGAGTCATTTGACCTATCGTGCCTACTGGTTCTATCAGCATAAGAGTCTTGCCCGCTGTAGAGACGACTTGGAGCAATTCTATGCCATGGAAGGCTCCTATGACAAAAACACGCCCGGTGGGGCAATGGACATGCGCATTTTGTTGGGCATCATTTATTCAGAGTTGGGTTCAGGTCAGAGGGCTATTGACAAAGTAGAGGAAACTATCCGTTCCTATCCATCGCTGGACTACATAGGCCCTTACGACTATCATACACTAGGCGTCCTTTATCTTAAACATCAGCAATATGATGAAGCACTGAATGCATTGCTTAAATCCATTGAGCGGAACGAGCAATTTGCGGATACTTATTACTACCTGTCTTTGGTGAGTCAAAATCTTGGTGACGCTGAAAGTGCCAAAGCTTATATCGATGCATCGCTTCAAAGATTTAGAGGTGAACACAATGGCTACAGTGGCTACCCAATTTGCTTTCCTGTTTCGGAGAAAATGGCGGAGGAGCAAAAGAACCTCCTTGTTGGTGAGAACACCGACAAGCGCTAAGCAGTAAGTTGTACTGGTTTTTAATCCGTGGCGGGTTGAATGATTTCTCTAATAGTGGCCCATCCTGTCGGACTTTCATTTGACCTAACATATGTCACCATAGTCCGACCCTTGAAGATAAACGAATCGCCTCCTTGCTTAGGAGTACCTTTTATGGAAAATTTAGTTTGCTCAATGGCAATATCTCCTTGAATTAGGATACTCTCTACATCATTTTCTACAAACTCTAAATAGTAGTTTTCAAGCGTGCCTTTAACACCATTGATTACAGCTTCTCTTCCCGTTTGTATGTCATTATATCCAAGCGCTTTGATTACATTAAGATGATGCACTGACTTGATTTTGGCTAGGTCACCTTCGGCAAATGCCTTGCGTATTACCTCACCATGATTGAGAATCTCTTGTCTAGTTTTTGCATCTTCATTCTTTTTAATTCTGATAAAGTTGCCTTCATAAAATAAGCCTGTTGGTTTGCCTTTTGTGTCGAACTGAATCGACTTTAGGGCATATTCATCGAGACTCAACCAAGTGTATGTATAGATTCTATACGTGCCTTTTGTTTCTCCTTCGAAAGAAATTTTCAATTGTAGATCTCCATTTTCATTGACAGTCCCTTGTCCTTGACCAACTCTGATGGTTCCAAAACTTGAGGAATGAAAAACGACTTTGGTATTTGGGTTATAAGACCAAAAGATATGCCCATTCGGTTCGGGGCCATCAATGATCGACAGTAAACTATTATCAGTATTGATTTCGCTGGAAACGGTGTGATGCCCGGGTATTTTGATTGTTTCAGTATCGCCTCCCCAGTTTTGTGTCCAGTCGTCATTTTTTAAAGCCCATTCTCCAATAAACTTCACGAATGGATTGATGGAGTTTACGTATGCTCCTGCCTCCAATGTTTGATTAGAATTTCTGCCATTTAAGTCATAGGTGATGGCAGTCTTTTGGGAATAGCAAACAATGGGAGAGAATAGAATGAGCATTAGAAGTGTGCGTTTCATTTTCTTTTGAGCTAACTAGGCAAGAAACCAAGGTAAGCACAGTTTACGAATTAATACTCCCTGATATGGTGTCTATCGACAGCTACAGGCTATTATTGACGGAAACCGCATTTTGATAGACAAGTGTTCGTAAAAGAGAGGTTGTTCGGTTTAATCACCAGTTTTGATTCTATACCGGTGGTTGGTGTTATCAATGTAGACCTTATAGTCGGTGAAGAAACCCATGCCGAGCCTGATTTGGCTAGACTTATTGATGTTGACCACAATGTCTTCAAACGTCAAATCTCCAATGGTTAATATTGGAATGGTGCCAATCAGTTCAATGATCGTTTCGGTGCCACCTACCGTGTATCTTTCTCTGCTTCTTTCTTCGAACCGGTATTCATTCAGTAGTATTTTGGCCAGTTCCGTTTCTTCCGGAACGTTAAAGATTGAAGTGGAGCCTAAATCAATAATGGACTTGAATTCTTGACCATTGATTTTCACAGAAGTGTAGGGGGTAGATGATGATTGATCTAGTGGGATATCTCCATAGCTGTCATCCGAGAGATCTTCATTTGAGAATTCAATGCTTCTATTCGGATAGTCTATCAGCCAATTGGCCTTGTCGATGACAGTTCTTCCGAGTGTGCCTCCATAGTTAGGTATTTGAGCTTTTAGCTCAGCCTCATTTCCATTGGTGGCAAAAGTATTAATGAAATTGATATCACTAATCTTAAAGGATTGAAGTGTTTCACTACCGCTATTAACGGTTCTATTGGAGCCGCCTCTTACGCTTATAGTTTCGCCATAGATCGTGTCGGTTTGAAGGTGGGTGACTTGTGCGCCAGTATCAAAAATGAAATTTTTGACTTCACCTTTAACTTCGGCTGGAATGAGAACGAGTGATTTTGCCGTTGTAAAATTGGTGCTAGCCCGAAACGCCTTAGGTTCCACCTTGCCTTGAGTCAGCTGATTACTTGCCGAACAGCCAGTAAGAAAAATCAATATGGCCAATACTACCGATAACTTTTTAGCCTTTTCCATACATTCATATAATTTGCTCAACACTGAGATTTAATCAGGCTTTTGTCCTTAAAATCATGCTACGTTAGCTAATCTAGTGAAATGAGGGTAATCTATCAATCTGCTCATAGTACACATTCATATAGGCGCTATTGAAATTAGCTTCCTCCCTTCTCGAGTTTAGAAATGCTGGAGCGGCCTAAAATATAGCCTGAGATACCTCCAATTAAACCTGAGAGCTCGCGTCCACCTAAAACTCCAGTAATGCCAAAAAGGATGATGGCGATAATGATTGAAAATATGGTAATGAATTGTAAACCAGAATCTCCCGAGAAAATCGTCTTGCGAATTTCGGCATCTCTGTAGGCGGTAACGAAGAAACCAAGAATCACAATGCCGACTAAAATGGCAAATGACCAGCTGATGTGTTTTTTGAAATTTTGGTTCACATAAGAAGTGTTATTCAATTCTGTCACCTTAGTGCCAACACTTGAGAGTTGGTCAGTCTTTTTTAGAATACTCTGTACTTTGTTCTCAATAATTCTGCGAAATCCTTCTGTTACCGTTATGGATTTCATGTTTTGCAGGTCTTGACCCCCAACTGTTTTTAGTTCAGGCAGTATAATTTGTGATTTGATCTCGGCCAGGCGCTCAATATCTAATTTTTGTTTTACCGAAAAAGAAGCAGAGTCAATGTCTCCGGATGCTTTATGATCGTAAGCATTAACTAATTTCTCCAGACTTTGTGCCCTTTCTAGTTCTGTAAAAAGACCGCTGATTTCATACATCATGGAGTACATGTCAGCGATGATTTTTAGTCTTTCAGTTTCTAAATCATGAAAGTTGTTGGACAGGCCTATGGCATTTGCTTCTTCTGTTGTAAGGGTGTTTTGTTGTCCCAAAAGAGGGAGGTTAAGCATTATGCCTACGATAATACTCAATGTCAAGATTGATGATCTTCTCATGTCAATTTTTGCTAAAATGTGTGTCTTAAAAATGGCAGGGTGCCGCTATTCCAAACCACTCGAACTGATTTGGAATAGCCGATCAAGATAGCACATATTCAGTCGTTAACTAGCCAGATTACTTTTTAAGAGAAGCCAGACAGGCTAAGACTTGTCAGAGAGATTTTTACTTCAATGCACCGAGTACCTTGCCCAGTACCCCGTAAGCCCTTGAGTGGCCATACCTTGGGCCATAAGCCGTTGATGTTAGCGCAATCACCATGTTTTCATTCGGTATTACGATCAATTGGTTGCCCCCTCGGCCGGAGGCCCATAAGTAATCATAAGTTTTGCCATTAATGGTTCTGGCTTTTTTATACCAAAGCATACCGTAAGAGTCAGTGAGCGACCAATAGTCAGTCAGGTCATAGGCCTTTCGAGCTATTAATTTTCGGATGTAATCAGCTTGGACTATTTGCTCGTCACCCCATTTTCCTTCGTTAGCAACTAGCGTCCCAAGTTTTGCAAAGTCTAGGGTAGATATATATAATGTTCCTGCCGCTACTGTTTGATTAGCGGCATTGGTATACCAGTAAAACTGCTTGATGCCTAATGGCTTAAAGACTTTTTCATTGGCAAAATCTCTCAGACTCATGCCTGACTTTTCTTCTATAATAGCGCCCACAATGGCAGCATTTATATCTGCATAAACCCACTGTTTACTAGGCTCATTTGCCAATGGAATGGTAAGAATGTATTGTACCCATTCTTCACTTCCTGACCAGTTGACAGCGTGGCCGGGCGTTTCGGATCTATCCGTATCTGCATCTAGACCTGAAGCCATATCGAGCACATGGCTGAGTTTAATTTTTTTATAATCTTCGTGAATGCCAGGATACTTCTCTTTAGGGAAGAACGAATAGATGTCTTGATCGAGGTTATCGATGAGCCCTTCTTTCATGGCTACGCCCAGTAGTAACGAGGTGATACTTTTTCCAGCGGATCGGATATCCAGAATTTGGTTTCGCCAATAAGTACTAAAATGCCATTCGGTCACCAGTTTGTTGTCTTTTATGATCACTAGACCCGTAAAATCTTGATTCTGAAAATTCTCAATATGGTCATAGAGCACGTTAATGGAGTCCCGATTGAATCCAGCTTTGTCATAACTGGTAGTGGGTAGGTTGGGGACGGGTGGCATTTGTGCGTGAGCAGAAGCGTATAGGCACAGGCCGAGCAGCAGAATCAATGGTCGCATACAGTTTTAGTTTATAAGGTCAATCATAAAGACATAGTGCCTTTTAGTTAGTTGCATGCCGACAGGTAAAAGGAGTTTGTCAAAACCAATTTTAAGCTTAACACTTGGCGAAATAATAGTGAAAAAACTTGAAATATTGGCATAATTTGTGGTTGCCAATAGACGATATAATTAGTTCACATCTTACCATTAAATATGTATAATATGAGGTCATTTATTTTATTCGTCTTAGTAGTATCATTGAGTAGTTGTGCTGTCGTTCGCCCAGGAGAAGTGGGTGTAAAACAAAGAATGGGGGAGCTGAGCGATGAAACCAAAACATCAGGATCGATTTGGTTTAATCCGTTAAATAGTAGCGTTGTAAAAGTGTCTACCCAAACCGAAAATCTAGAGTTAACGATTAGTCTGCCGAGTAAGGAAGGGCTGAGTATTACCTCACAAATCTCGATTTTGTATCGAGTCGATTCCAAAAAAGCAAAACAGGTTGTTGAAGAACTTGGACTGAATTTCGAGCCAATCATCGCGAATATCTTTAGAAGTGCCAGTGCCGATGTGTGTTCGAAGTACAGTGCCAAAGACATGCACTCTGGTATGCGCTCTGACATTGAAGGCGCAATTTCCCAACGCATGAGCGAAGTTTTAGTAGATAAAGGGATCTTAATTGAGGAAGTTTTATTGAAGAGCATTCAGTTACCAGCGGCTTTAGCCGGCAGTATTGAGCAGAAGTTACAGGCAGAACAAGATGCACTAAGAATGAAGTTCATTTTGGAAAGAGAAAAGCTGGAGGCTGACCGTAAGTTGATTGAAGCGAAAGGTGTTCGCGATGCGCAAAAGATTTTAGCAGAGGGTTTAACCAAGCAAATTCTTGAATTAAAAAGCATCGAGGCTTTTATTGCATTAGCTAAATCGCAAAATGCTAAGGTAATTATCACAGATGGTAAAACACCTTATCTGATTCAGAACGATAATTAGGATTCACAGAATCCGATACTAGGCCTAGCTAGATTTTAGCTGGGCCTTTTACTTTGTAATAGATATCTCATAAAACAGGAGGTATGAATCTACTTGGTCAGCGTTTTACTCAAGTAAATTTCCATTATCGTCTAACAGATTTCTGGGGTATTTTAACATCACCGTTCTGAAAACAAATTCATCAGCTTCGGTATGTTCTTCTTCCATATAGCAATCGGCTATAGCTTCTAAATCTTCTAGTGTATGATTGATTTCTTGACACTTTACTTTTATCAAAGGATCATCGCATGTTTTGCCTAACAGAATTCTTGGTGTGTTATCAGTTAATAAACCAATAAGGCCGAGTAGTGCATAGTTTACCGCAGAATAGTTTAAAAGTGCTTCTTTATCAGATGCTGAAATAGTTCTCTTTTCTAGATAATAGGGCAGCATGTCTTTGAATACTTTTGTTTCGTCAAAAGTGTCTAATAGTTCTTTCATATGCTTATTCGAATGGCCAGCCAATTGCGATTTTAATAAACTACTTCTAGCTCTGCGACCAAAGGTCGATGATCAGATGCCACAGGCTCATCTAATAGTTTGATACTTTTTAAATTGATCTTTTGACTAACAGTGTTTCGGTAGATGACATGGTCGATTTCTCCTTTGTTGCTGCCCTGAAAGCTTAAGTTATCAGTTCCCTTTTCAGCAAATTCAAAACCTTGGGTGTAAAAGTATTGCATGGTAGGAGAGTCTGGTGTGCAATTAAAATCGCCCGTGATAATCACTGCCTTGTCGATGGTGTCAACATATGCTACCAGTGCTTTTGCTTGGTTTAAACGACTAGCTGATCCTTCAGCATTATTGATCCAATCAAAATGAACATTGACAAATATGATGTGGCAGTCCTTGGCAATCTCTACCTCATGAATGATGGCAGATCGAGGCTCGTGTATTCCGTCAGGCAATTGTAATACTTTGGTCGAAAGCAATGGTTTGGCAGAGAGTGTAGCCATGCCATATTCACCACCTTGGTAGTCCATGAACTTGCCAAAGTTTCCGACCATACTGGTTTGTTCAGCCAAAAACTCAGTCTGTCCAAGACTGTCCGTACGCGAGCAATAATGATCGATCTCTTGTAATCCGCATAGGTCTGGTGCTTGTGCTTTGATGATGGCTGCGGCACGGGATAAGTCCAAAACCTCATCCATTCCTGCGCCATGCCGAATGTTGTAGGACATTATTTTGAGGCTAGCCGTCTTTTGTCCATCACACGCACAAAGGCCGACTAAGCCTAGCGTCATAAAGACTGACAATAAAATGTGTTTGTACTTAGTCATGGTCTTCTAGTAGCGTTGGAGTCGTTTATCGCATTTTTTCAACATCATCAAGAATATTGATGCCGCTGTTTCTCATCAGTTCGCTTGCATTAAAATCGGTACAGATGCCATTTGTTAGTTCATAGTTAAAACTCATTTTACCATCATTCATTTGGCTATTAAAGCTGTGATTAGATACAATCATATGCTTGCCTGCCAACTTGGCCAGCTCCAAATCGTGTGTTGAAATGATGCCGAAAGCGTTGAGTTCACTGAGCTGTTTAATCAAAGATACGCCTCCTTTATATCGATCCTTTGAATTTGTTCCTTTGAACATCTCATCCAGCATAAAGAAAATGGGTTGTCCACTTTTTATAAGCATCAGCAGCTGTTCTACTCTTTTTAGTTCGGCATAGAAGGAAGAAATACCTTCTTCGAGGTTATCCTGTGTTCGCATGTTGGTGAACATTTTCATATGCGATACTCGGCTCGATTTGGCACAACAAGGTGCTCCCATTAAGGCCAAAACGAGATTAACTCCAACTGTCCTTAAAAAAGTACTTTTCCCAGCCATGTTTGAGCCAGTGATCATCGCAATTTGGCCACGTTCATTCAAATTGAAATCATTGCAGATCCTATTGTCAGATTTGATTAAAGGATGTCCGAGCATTTCGAATTGTATGCTGTACGGCTCATCTAGAATTTCTGGAAATGTGCAATCAGGGTTAGAATAGGCAAAACCTGCTAAGCTGTTGAGGGCTTCGAACTCACTGATCGCCTGAATCCAAGGTTGAACGAGATCTCTGTTACTGCGTTTCCATCTTTCGGTTAGGATGATGTAATATATGTCTAGTAGCCAGAGGTTGTTGGCAATTCCATAAAACGAATTACCCATACTGCGCTTGGTGCCTCTAATCTGAAAGGCTTCGAGGATTTTCCTGAGACTTCTAATTTCCTTGGCGGCAGAAGATCCGTTTTGATTTAAATCTGATCGGAGTTCTTTAAGTTGTTTCGACTGAAATTCTTCCTGTGAAATCGCCTCGGCCAGTCGCTGATAACCACCCAGAGTTTGCACATTCTGATGCATTTGGTCAATGATTTCTTCCGCTTGCGGAGCGACTCTTCTTAAAATCCGATAATTAATCATCAAGATTAGGAGCAATGGAATCAAATAGAAATTCCACGGATTAGATAGAGAATGTGCAACGTAGAGTATGGTCAAGGCTGTCGCTGATACGCCTAATGCGATACTACCTACCATGTACCTTGTTTCTTTCGGTAGAAGTTGTGCACTTGTATCAAGCCAGCTCAATAATTTTTGATAGTTGCTCTTAGTGTTGCTGAAGGATAGACCAGCAACTTGAAGTTGTTGTCTCCATTCCAACTTGGGTTTCAGCTCTTGAATAGCCTCTTGTCTTTCAAGGATTACCTCCTTAGTGGCAGATTCAGAAAGCCATTGGGCAAGGCAGATGCTTCCAGACGCTGTGGTGGTGCTGTTTAAAAGTTGAAATAATGAGTGAGACCCAAATATATCCAAATCGGTATGGTAGGCATGATCTGCTTGGAGATTAGATTGCCCCGTAGGAAAACTAGATAGCTTGTTCTCTAACTTCAGTAACTCATTTTCATTGACTTCTTTTAAAAGCGTTATGCTTTTTTTACGCGCTACTATGCGGTTATACCGAACGAGTAATAGCGCAAAGCCAATGAGGCAAAGTGGCCCCACAATTAAGAGGAGTGTAATCAACCGTTGGTTTGCTAGCACTGCGATAACGACTAAAGAGATTAAGAAAAAAGCTAATCGAAATAGAGAGAGATTCTTTATGATCTTCTCCAGATCCGTGATTTCCTTTTCACAGTGCTCAATATTACTTTGATAAATCTTCACAACGTGTAGAGCTTTTGATGGGGGAGTGGTGACATATGAGATTTTGCTGAGTGTGGTGTCATCTGTAACAACGCGTTTTCCAATTTAAGGATTTTGGTTTTTAAATCTGGGTGATGTTGGGCTTAGAATCCCGTTGGTCATAAGACCAACAGTGGTAGAAAGGTGCATTATTTTACAAAGGCTATTGTAGTCAGCTTTTCTCTATAATTTTTCTCTAAGGCTTGTGCAAAAGCTGTTTTGTCTTGACGTAACACTTCCATCGACTGTCCATTGACAATATCCGGATGGACGTCTCTGAGATTACTGTCGCTCCAAGAGGCGAGCTCTACGAGTATAGGTGTCAAAGCCAGTCCTTTATCGGTTAAAAGATAGAGGTTGGTTTTTTTATTGTCAGGTCGTTTTGTTTTGATGACGATTCCCGCTTCTTCCAAAAGTTTGAGTTTAGCCGACAGAATATTGGTAGCAATGGCCTCTTCACTTTCCGCAAAGTCTTTAAAAGTTTCTTTGCCCTCAGTGAGCATTTGTTTTACAATTACCAATATCCACTTATCACCCAAAACGTCAAGGGCTGAAGTAAACGGGCAATTGCATCTGAATTCCTGTGGCATATGCTATCGATCTAAAGATTATTGCTTGCGAAATGCAACTTATTTTAAATATTACTTGCGTAATGAAAGTAAAATAATAATATTGCTTGCGAATCAAAAGTAATAATCAATAGCCGAATGACAAAATCAATAGGAAAAGTAATCAGCGTATTTGTGTTGTCAGGTATTCTCGCTTCCTGTGGCAACCTTCAAACAAGAAAAATCAGTGAGGACAATTCTAAAAACAGCTCAATAATGACTAAAAAGGAAATAGTAGGCACTTTCTTAGGTGCTGTGGCCCAACAAGACACTGCAACAATGCGTGAATTGGCGAATGCCGATTACATTCAGCACAATCCATTCGTTCCGACAGGACTAGAGCCTTTTATTCAGCTATTGCCAGTATTAAAAGAGCATGGAACTTATGCCGAAAACGTAAGAATGTTTCAAGATGGCAATTATGTGTTTATGCATAACATCTGGAGAAATGCCCAACCTTTTGGTGCCGATGAAATGGTGGCCTTTGACATTATCCGTCTTGATGACAAAGGTAAAGTAGCAGAGCACTGGGACGCCATGACTACCCTTGTTAAAGAAACCGCAAGTGGTAGAACCCAAACCGATGGACCTACAATTGTAACAGACTTAGATCAAACGGAGGCAAACAAAGCCTTAGCTAGGGCAATGGTGGAAGATATTCTTATGGGAAAGAATCCAAATAGGATTACTGAATACATCAGCTCATCACAATACGATCAACACAACCCGGCTATAAAGGATGGACTGGCGGGTATCGTAGAGGCCGTTGAATATCTCACGACTCAAAATAATATGTTTCAGTATACCAAAATCCATAAGGTATTAGGTGAAGGTAATTTTGTGCTAACAGTGAGTGAAGGACAATGGAATGGCACCACAAATGTCTTTTATGACTTACTGCGCTTTGAAAATGGAAAGGCCGTGGAGCATTGGGATGTAATTCAGCCTATTCCTACCGAAGGTTTAGCGCATAGCAACGGAATGTTTGGATTCAAATAGGACTAATCATAAACGCACTTTATATACGCATATATGGTCGGTCTGTTCATAGCACCATACTTAAGAACAGGCGGATTCTTTTGATTATTTAGCTTGTTGTTGAGAACACCAACAAGGGCGTAAGTGGTACGCTGATCAACTTTACCAGGCTTTCGAGTCGATTATTACTAATATAATCAGCGTAATAAAACTTAAGTAAATGAGTGCGGATAAAGTGTTCGAGATAATCTTTAGTGCTTTTTGATCTTCAAACTGATACCACCACACTTTCCATTCGCTGATGGCCATATGCTTAAACATCTGGAAAAACTCACGTAAAGAATAATCAGTACGGAACAAAGAGAATGACGTCCCATTTTTAAGGTTTAAGAGTCTCCAATTGACCATCTAGCGAACCGCAAAAAGGCCGCATCCAATAATTAATAAGGTTGATAAAACTTCTTCCATGTTTTTCTGGTTAGTGGAGCTTTTTGCTCGTTGGTCATAAGACTAACAAGGGCGGGGAATACCAGTCTATCTATTTTTTTAAAATCTTTCGCAAATCAAACTTTTCTATGTCCGATTCTTTAATGAACTGAACGTTTAAGCGCTTCATTGCTCTGGATAAATGAGTATCGACATGTGATTGTATTCTTTCACGTAAGCTTTTAAGTTGTGTATCGGTTATATGAGCACTATCTGCGTAAATAAATAGAAGGACGGGAACAACATTCCTGTTATAAAACTTAGTATAAAACTTAGAGGATTGATTGAGCTGGTTTAGTGCTGAGTCTATTGTAGAATTGGCAATAATTTTATGGGCATATTTCACTTCAACTATTCTATCGGAAAACCTACTGTTTTTTGATTGCAACAGTATATCAAGTGTATATCTGCCAGCAACCCGAATGTTATCTAAAACATCGAAGTTATTGGACTTGTATTCTTTAAATTTCGCAATGACCTTTTCTTCAACAGCCAAGTAATTATTAACAATACTCTCCTTATTATCTTTTTGATCTGTACCTAATTGCTTTTGTTCCTCTTTGTATTCTGAATATTGATTTTGATCTAACTCTTTTGCTGCTTTTTCTCGTATCTCCTCTTGAGTTAAGTTGTCTATCTCGCGTTTTAATTTTTCAATATCCAAATCCTGCTTTTCGTCAATTTTTTTCTGCCTTTTGAACCATCTTCTTAGACCTGCGATAAGGAAAATGACACCAACGATTAGAAGGATTGAAGAAATAGTAATAAGATTATTTTGTATGCTCTTTACTATTAATGATTTACTCCTTATAGTTTCCTTCGTTATTTGAGTGAAATACTGAATGTCTTCCTTATCTATATACAGCCCAAAATCTTCTTTTAGATAAAGATAAGGTAAGACTAGCGATAGCGATATGAGAATAAGGCCTATCGATACTAAGAAACGATTTACATCACCATATTGAACTTTCTGCATGTTTTATAATTCTATCTTTAAGGTTCATCGAATTTTGTAGATTCAGCAATTTGCAATCGTTTTCTTACCAGTAAAATTCAAGCTTACCTCTCTTCTTCCTGACCATCAAGCCAAGCAGCTTGGCTTAGAAAATATGGGTTGCGGCCTAGATATGAACCAACGATTTCTTCTGATGTATAAGAGGGAAATGATTGGAACAATGCTTGACGATAATTTTTATCTAATTGGTTTTCCCCAAAAGTCAAAGTGGTTATTGGAGGTATGCAGTTTAGGGCTTCCTCGTTTGCAAAATTATGTGCTCTTTCTCCACACGTTGGACAGTTTGTGTCTTTTTCGGATGTCATCTTGATTAATTTAATGTTGTCGTATGATTGCCCATTTCTCTCGGTATTAGCTTTTCTTTTTGTCATAATGGAATGCCATTACCTCAACTAATACAGGCTTTTGAGCATCTTGAGCAAGTCGAAACTCATAAGTGAATGACGACTCACCTCTTTCTCCAATTTGTTTTACAAAGTATTGGTGATTAGATGTTTCTTGTTTAATAATTTTCAAAACATTGCTAAAATCATTGTTGGTTACAAATATTATGATCGCAACTTTTGAGTCCCTCCAACTTAAATATCGATCAAAAAGTTGTGAGATTGCCTTTAAATATCCTGATGCTCCGTGCCAAAATTTACACTCTGCAACGAAAACATTGGTGCCATCAGCGGCATACTTTAACAAAATATCTGTTTTTCCAGCTCTATTGAATGTTTCCCCGGAAGCAGCAATGCCGATGTACCGTGTTTCTAGTACAAATAAAAATTGGTCACGTAACCCTTCCTCATCCTTGTTTTGGTATAGGGCTGGCTTTTTTTCCATGCTTTTGCCTGAATCATAAACAACTTTTAGAACGTCATCATACATCTTTTGGCTCATGGTGGGTTCAGATGTGAACTCTTTGCCTTGTGGCACTTTCGGTTGGGGAATTATTTTTCTTTTTATAGTAGGGGCGGTGAAGACTGATTCAGTGTTCCTATTTGTTCGGATATTTATAGCGGAAAAAAAGTCATTCTCTTCTTGGTACTTCTTTTTTTCAGCTAAAATGTAACTGACAATTGTACTCAATAGCTGGTCGTTTATTTCTTGAAGATTGTTATTCAGCTTGTCTAAGTTTAAGAAAGTATCTTGGAAATGTCTATTCTTATTTTTTTTGAACTCTTCAGCATCTAGTTTGTACATTTTAAAACTAAATGATACCGATAGTTCATACTCGTCAACTTCAATATTGCCTGAAACAGAGTTCCATGGATTGGGGCGAATCTTAAATAAAATTGGTGAACCTGTAAAATTGTATTTGAGATTGAAAGTGTAGACATCTATCAGCCGTGTTTCTTCCCAAAGTCTATCTTCATATTGTTCTTTGGATTTAGTTGGTTCTTCAATTGATTCTGAATCTTGATCTATTTTGAGGGGGTAAAGAAGATATTCATGGTAGAGGTACTCTGCGAACTCATTTTGATCAATATTTAATATGTACTCTTTCTCCTTACTTTGAATTTCTTCTTTTATTTTGGCAAAACGTCCTTGTTTAAATTCGTTGAAGGACATTTCGTTGAATGCTCTGATCATACTTGGTGTATTGAGTGTGTTACTTAAGAAATTTCTCAAAATCTTTGACAACAACCAACCACTATAGTAAGAAAGACCCAAAATCTTTTCACCATTGGGCTTGCACATTTATAGTCGTCCTCTATCTTTGCAGCCGATGTTAATGAATTCACATATCGCCATCAGCGCAGCTCATGCACATCAGTACCATCATCTCGTTTGAGATGCAATTAAACGATGTGGCCTACGCGGTCACTTATTTCCGCCCTTTTTAAATCATTTTCTAATCTTTTCAGTTCTTACATCCAGATGGATAATACATTACGCATAGCAGTACAAAAAAAAGGTCGCTTAAGCGATGATTCTTTGAAGTTGATCAAAGAATGTGGCATCAAGTTTAACAATGGTACAGGAAAGTTAATGGCCGCTTCTACCAACTTTCCCATGGAGTTTCTCTTTCTGAGAGATGATGATATTCCGGGTTATGTCCAAGACGGCATTGCCGACATTGGCATCGTTGGTGGCAACGAGGCAGAGGAAAAAAACAAGGATGTCGATACCGTAAAAAACCTCGGTTTTTCAAAGTGTAGATTGTCTCTAGCGATCGATAAAAACGAAAAGTA
Source organism: uncultured Roseivirgaceae bacterium (assembly GCA_964352205.1). Taxonomy (GTDB): domain Bacteria; phylum Bacteroidota; class Bacteroidia; order Cytophagales; family Cyclobacteriaceae; genus Roseivirga. The sequence continues at coordinate 66,375 of CAYGQO010000003.1, read as the reverse complement.
TAATGGCGTTCAAGACTTTGAAGGTAAAAGTCTCGCGACTTCCTATCCAAAGATTTTAGGGGATTATCTCAAGTCACAAAACGTCAACGCTGAAATCAACGAAATCAGCGGTTCAGTAGAGATTGCGCCTAGCATCGGTTTGGCTTATGGTATTTGCGATATCGTAAGTTCAGGTTCTACCTTAATGAGCAATGGCTTAAAGGAGGTAGAAGTCATCTACAAGTCTCAAGCCGTGATGTTGGCGAACAAGAATTTGAGCCAAGCGAAAAGAGATACGCTAGACAAATTCATCTTTAGAATAGAAGCAGTTCAAGCCGCAAAGAATAACAAATACATCTTGATGAATGCGCCTAATGATGCCATTGATCAGATCATCAAAGTACTTCCGGGTATGAAAAGCCCAACGGTAATGCCATTGGCAGACAAGGGGTGGAGTTCAGTGCATACGGTAATTCAGGAAGACGATTTCTGGGAGATTATTGAAGAATTAAGAGGCGCTGGTGCCGAAGGAATCTTAGTAGTACCGATAGAGAAAATGATTCTATGAAAACGGTAATCAATCCAGAAAAAAGTACTTGGGTTAAGCTATTAGAGCGACCCACAATGAATTTGGAGTCCATCGAAGTGATGGTGAAGCCAGTGATGGAAGCGGTAAAATCTCGCGGTGATGACGCTTTGCGCGAATTCACGCAGAAGTTCGATGGCGTTGAATTAACTGAACTTCGGGTAACGGAAGAAGAGGTAAATGCTGCTGCGGATTTGGTTGCCGATGACCTAAAGCAAGCCATTGCAGTGGCTAAAAAGAACATAGAAACCTTCCACGAAGCTCAGAAAGATGAGTTTGTGAAGGTAGAAACTATGCCCGGAGTGAACTGCTATCGCAAATCTGTTGGCATCGATAAGGTTGGTCTTTACATCCCTGGAGGCACTGCGCCATTATTCTCAACTGTATTAATGCTGGCTGTGCCGGCACAGATTGCTGGCTGTCGTGAGTTGGTTTTATGCACACCACCTGATAAAGAAGGAAATGTGCATCCTGCGATTCTTTACACTGCCCAATTAGTGGGTATTAATAAAATATTCAAAGTAGGAGGGGCACAAGCCGTTGCGGCAATGACCTTCGGTACGGAGACTGTGCCTCAAGTGTATAAGATTTTCGGGCCGGGTAATCAGTACGTAACAGCCGCCAAGCAATTGGCCATGAAGTATGGTGTAGCTATAGACATGCCTGCTGGTCCTTCGGAAGTCGCTGTGTATGCTGACGAGTCGGCTGTTCCAGCCTTCGTAGCTGCAGATCTACTTTCTCAAGCCGAACATGGGGTAGATTCTCAGGTAGTTTTAGTGGCTTCCTCGGAGACAATTGTCGAAGAAGTGAAAGCTGCTGTCGCTGAGCAATTGGCAGTATTGCCAAGGGCTGAGTTCGCCAAAAAGGCTTTAGAAAATAGTGTGGCGATCGTTTTAGCTGATCAATCTGATGCGATTGAATTATTGAACGAATACGGAGCGGAGCACTTGATTCTATCCGTCAAAGACCATTGGGAAGTAGCCAATCGTATTGTCAATGCAGGGTCTATTTTCTTAGGCAACTACACGCCTGAATCTGCTGGCGATTATGCCTCGGGTACAAACCATACTTTACCAACCAATGGCTATGCAAAAATGTATAGCGGGGTTTCCTTAGACAGTTTCGTCAAGAAAATTACCTATCAAGAAATTACGCAGGAAGGTTTGAAGGTTTTGGGGCCTGTCGTAGAGACAATGGCTGCTGCTGAACAACTGGAAGCACACAAAAATGCTGTAACGCTGAGACTTAATAGTTTGAAAAATGTTTGACCCAAGAGAACTACTACGTCCGCACTTAAGGGAGTTAATCCCGTATTCTTCGGCCAGAGATGATTATAAAGGGAGTTTTGGCGTCTTTTTAGATGCCAATGAAAATCCTTTAGGTTCGATTACTTCTGAGAAATGGAATAGATATCCAGATCCGTACCAAACGAAGCTGAAAGCCAAGATTGCTGAAACCAAAGCCGTTGCGGCCGATCGTATCTTCCTCGGAAACGGTAGCGATGAACCGATCGATTTACTCTTTCGTGCCTTTTGCGAACCAGGTGTTGACAATGTGATCATTAATCCACCGACTTACGGCATGTACAAGGTGAGTGCAGACATTAATAATGTGGAAGCACGTGAGGTGTCGATGACGAAAGACTACGACCTCGATGTTGATGGTATTTTCGGAAAGATGGATATGCAAACCAAGATCATTTTCATTTGCTCACCGAATAACCCGACAGGCAACGATGTGACCTTAAGTAAAATTGAAGAGGTACTGAAAGCCTACAATGGTTTAGTGGTTGTTGACGAGGCTTACATTGATTTTGCAGAACGCCCTTCCTTTATTGAGAAGCTTTCGGCCTACCCGAACCTGATCATTTTGCAAACTTTTAGTAAGGCATGGGGTTTGGCATCGCTTAGACTTGGTATGGCTTTCTGTTCACCAGAGGTTTTGAGTATTTTGAATAAGATCAAACCGCCTTATAATTTGAGCGGTCTGACTCAGCGTACAGTGTTAGAGGCGTTAGAGAATGAAGCAGAAAAGGATGATATGGTCACTGAAATTCTTTTGAACAGATCAGAATTGAAAGAGCTATTGTCAAACCTTCCAATTATGAAGAAGATTCATCCATCTGATGCAAACTTCCTTCTGGTAGAGGTTGACAATGCACATGGATATTATCAGCAATTAATTGAGAAGAAAGTGATTGTAAGAGATCGTTCACGGGTGGTTTTGTGCGAGAATTGCCTTAGAATTACAGTCGGTACTAAGAATGAGAATTTCAAACTAGTGCAGGCGATTAAAGAATTAAGTTAAGGTAGAACGTCATTGTGATGCTGGCGTGAGTCAGTCTCTCAATTGAATAGGGAGATTGCTTCATTAGCACGTCATTCCGGAATTTTTCTTTGAGATTTTGACTGAAAGAAAAATGTCCGGAATCTAATAGGCAAAGACGCATACCAAGACCCTGAAACAAGTTCAGGGTGACGATATAATTCAGACCGCCTTAACGGGAATGACAAAAGAATAAGAAGATGAAGAAAGTACTTTTTATAGATCGGGACGGTACCATCATTGTGGAACCACCTGTTGATTTTCAAATCGATTCTTTGGAGAAACTCGAGTTTCTACCGGGTGCGATTTCGAACCTAAGAAAGATTGCCGAGCAACTTGACTATGAGTTGGTGATGGTAACCAATCAAGACGGTTTGGGTACAGATTCATTTCCAGAAGATACCTTTTGGCCTGCTCAGAATAAGATGCTCAAAACCCTCGAAGGGGAAGGTGTGGTCTTCGATGAAATCTGCATTGATAGAACCTTCGAAGCTGATAATGCTCCGACTCGCAAGCCGAGAACTGGTCTATTGACCAAGTATCTGGAAGGCGATTATGACCTTGCGAACTCTTATGTGCTAGGCGATCGTAAAACCGATATTCAATTGGCTGAGAATTTGGGTGCTCAAGCTATCTTCATCTCAGAAGAATCAGATGACAGAGCTGCGCTTTCAACCATGAGTTGGGACGAGATTTACGGCTTTTTGCAAATGCCGGATCGTACTGGAGAAATTCATAGGGTAACGCAAGAAACGGACATACTCATTCAATTGAACTTAGACGGTACCGGGCAATGTAATAACGATACTGGCTTAGGCTTCTTCGACCATATGCTGGATCAGTTAGGAAAGCACTCTGGTGCTGACTTAACCATCAAAGTGAAAGGCGACTTGCACATCGATGAGCACCACACGATTGAAGATACAGCGCTTGCTTTGGGCGAAGCGTATCTCGAAGCGATCGGTGATAAGAAAGGAATCAATCGATACGGATTTTTATTGCCAATGGACGAAGCCCTTGCTCAAGTTGCTATTGACTTTAGCGGAAGACCTTGGTTAGTTTGGGAAGCTGATTTCAAACGAGAAATGGTAGGAGATATGCCAACAGAGATGTTTATGCACTTCTTTAAGTCATTTTCCGATGCTTCGAAATGCAACCTCAATGTGAAAGTAGAAGGAGACAATGAGCACCATAAAATTGAGTCCATCTTTAAAGCCTTTGCAAAAGCCATCAAGATGGCTGTTAAGCGTAACCCAGATGAGCTCGACATGTTGCCGAGCACAAAAGGGATGCTGTAATCGCGGTCAAACGATTTTTTTACCGTCATTCCGGAATTTTTCTTTCGAGATTTAAGCTGAAAGAAAAATATCCGGAATCTCAGAATAATCATTTTCTAGAGACCGGATAAAATAGTCCATGTTAAAATGTATAGACTATTTTTCTGGCATGACGAAGTGATTTGTTGATCTTTCTTGAATCTCATTTTACTGCTTTACCCTGATTGCCTCCAACTGCTGACCATCTTCACGGATCATTAAAAGCTTGGTGATTTTGTTGTCATCATTCTTTACGAATTCAATATCAACCCCAAAGGCTTTCAAAAAGAAGCGGCTATTGGTAATGGGTACGAGCTCGTAGATTGTCTTGTCCGGGCCAACGGCCTTCAATAGATCGTCTTGAATCTCAATTTTAAGAAAGCTGCCCTTCTGCATCTCATAACTTCCCACGTATGTTTCCATTGTCGCTTTCGAAACTGTAATGCCTTGTTTTTGGCTATTCTGCGCATATGTGATGCCTTGCGTTACACCAATTAATAGTATGGCGATAAGGCTTATTCTTAACGCCTGCAATATTCTATTCTTTGTCTTCATGGTACTTTGACTTTGTTTAAGGTGAAGACAGTCCGAGCGGCCTGTCTGTTAACGTAGTTCTGGTAGCGATATACGCTTGACCTAAATTCATCTTCCAATTGGGCAATTGCCTAGACCAATTGGCCAGCTGAATGATCATTGTGACATGCTTGCGTTCACTTAGAGCTAAAATATTTCCGCTTTTCGCCTCCTATGTTTTACATTCGGAATTCAAACCCAGCCATGCGGATCGTTTTATGTTTTTTAGTAGTGCTTTGCGCACATCAACTGTCGGGTCAGAATCTTGATTGGTGGGATACTCTGCATGACTATCCGAATGCTGCAGGTACAGATCGCGATCGGTACGTAAGTATTTCACCTGGCTATATGGGGCCAAACGCTTTACGTATTCCCGTATTACGAAATGGTAAAATAGATAATGAACTGTGGTCAGAACTCAGTTTTGAATATAGTTATGGAAGAGGAGATCAGACGTTGAATAATTGGTCTGAATTCAATATTCCTTTGGCCAAAGACAAGGCTTTGCTATATGTTCAAAGTATTGCTTGGGAATACTGGGAAGTGACAGATGAAATTCGCGATGAGCGAAGAATGCGAAGCCGTAGTGGTACGGGTTGGAATACTGGTGATACGGCTTTTGGAATTATCCTCCGTATCGCCAATGAAGACAAGTCACGTATGCCGAACATTACCTTTCGTGCACATTCCAAGACTACTACTGGCGGAAATATCAGCAATGCTCGTTTCACAGACGCGAGTATGTTCTTCTGGGAAGCGACCGTCAGTAAAACGATCATCAAAACTGAGGACAGTAGTCTTTTACTAAAGGGCATGCTCGGTTTCTACACTTGGCAAACGAATAAGAATGGTCTGCCTAACGGTGCGGACTTCTTTCAAAATGATGCAGGTACTTATGGAGTAGGTATTGAGTGGACTAAAGGCAAGTGGTTTGTGGGTAGCGATGTGTCTGGTTATCATGGTTATATCGAAAATAGAGACACGCCAGCCACTTGGCGGAATCAAATCCAGTACCGGCTCAGTAAGCACATTGCACTATACTCCAACTTCAATGTTAGCCTCAATAGCTGGGGTTGGCAAACAGTTACGATCGGCTACCGCCACTTCTTTAAGACGATCGAGTAATTTTCTCCAGATCGTCATTCTCGCGCAGGCGGGAATCTCCCTCATTGCGTTCTAGATTGTATGATCTTGAAGTAGTTTAATTGTCTCTATTAGAAATTGGAGTAATAAGGGCTTTACAAACCTAGCATTGGCATCTTCTTTACCTTGTGGTAGGTAAGGGCGGTGGCAATACATTTCTTTACTTCTTCAATAGGTAAATTTCCCTTAAGTGGAAGTAGGACAGCACGATTTCCTTCATATTCAAATGTTTCTCCGAAAACAAACCTGAAAGTTGGCACTAATTGACTTGTGCATTGAAAGTACATGGCATATTGCGCTGGGTTTTTGGCTTTCCAGTCAATCCTAAGTGTGCTGCCGTTTTTTGTGATATAAGCTAGTTCTCCCCATTTGAGGGTTTCCTCTAGATGATCGACCCCTTCGGTCTCCTCAGCTACTTCGATAATCAATTTTCGAAGCGATTCCATCTTTACTTTGATCTCGGGAGGGTAGTTGTCGAACCTGGCTTTTACTGCTGGATTGATTTCTAGAACAAGATCACTTTTGGGCATGTGAATAATTGAGTTTTGTTTGAATTGAAATTGAATAAAAAAAAGGAGAGTAAAAACTCTCCTTCTTGATTAGTTGCCGCCTTTACCCACTGGAGCAGTCAACTGTTTGGTCATGGCCGCGCCAATTAAGGCTTCTAACGGAGTACCTCCATCATCACCACCCGATATAATCATAGTGGTCGGAAATTTGATTTTGGCTACCTGTTGTGCTACACCGATGGCTATTTCCTTTTCCAGTTGAGCACGTTGCTGAGGTGTCAAACCAGCCGAAACAAGTTTTGCGTTTTGATAAGACTCAGCATCAGCTTTCACCTTTTGAGCCGTTGCCTGAAGTTTTTCTGTCTCTAAGGCTATGGTGGCCAACTTTCGATTAGTTTCCTCAAGCTTAAGCTTTGTTTCAATAGAGATTAAAGCTTTTACTTGCTCTTTCTCTTGAGTAACTCGCTCACTAGCCTTGTCACGCTCACCTTCGGCAATTATTCTGGCTTGGGCATCTCTAGCGGTTTTTATTTTCTGCTGCTCAAGTTGCCTTTTAGCTGACTCATCGCGCTGTGCTTCGAGCCTTTGTTTAAAGACTTGTTCCAAGACTACATCGTCAACAATTACTTGTGCGACAATGATATTGTTCTCATTGATGTCGTGAGGGATTCTAATGAATAAACCGTTCTGGTCCATCCGCTTTTTAACTTCGTATCGCGTTTGTATTTCTTTAACCTCGCGCTCATCTTGCTCGATGGCCGTGATTACCGTATCGCGATATTCTGTTTTCTCAACACTAAAAGCTCCGTCTTTCAACTGCTCTTCAATAGACACCCTAAAGTCTGATGCCGAACCTGAGATATAATCCTGTGCGGCAAACATGTAACCTGTATTCGAAACTACCTCTCTTACTGTTGGAATTAAGGTGTTTTGTGCGAGATTCTGTAGGCTACGGAACTCGATAGCCAATTCGATGAAAGACTCCTTGTCCGCAGGTAATTGAAAACGAGTTGAAAGCTTGGTGGTGGCGGTAACTTGGTCAATGAATCGTATGGGAATGGGTTCCATTTGCCCTTCGATGTCATCGGTGTCATCACCAGGATTTACCACTTTAACGTCAATAAACTTCTGCCAAGGGGTAATCTTCGCGAAGCCCCTAAACTTAATACCCTCTGTCATGATAGCGCTCTTTTTACCACTTGGGTAAACCAAGAAGTATTGATAACCTGGCTCCGCCCAAAAGAAAAGATAGGGAAGGGTAACTAAAGTAAGGCCTGAGATTACGATAGACATGGACACACGCCTAGTGAACATTAGCAACCAACTGGGTGCTTTTGAGGCAGTTTTTTTCAACTGGCCCTCTTGGTCCTCGGTAAACTTATCTTCTTCTGAAAGTAATGGCCTTAAGATCAGTGTGATGAGCCCGAGAATTAATAAAATGATTCCGAAAAATGTCATAGTTATAGATTAAATGATGAAACATAGTTTTCCTGATCGGCCCGTGTGGCCAATGCGCTAAATGATTGAAATGATTGTGTATTGGATAGTCGTGTCGCGACTGTTAGTCCCTAAAAGCTGGGCTAAAGCCTGAATGACTCTGCCTCTTATTTTGGTGTTTTGACTTTACTGTTTGACTGACCCTACTGAATGAGCTGGATGGCTAGAGTCAGAAGAGTATTAAAACTGACTATCGTTAGAAAATCTAATTTCCTTCGAAGGAGGCTCGGCAAGAATTTCCCAATAATCTCTGCTCAAGTTTGAACTTGAGTTTTGTTGTTGAGAGATGGTAATTTCCTTGTTCATAACCTTGTTTTGCTTAGATGCTTCTGTTTTGAAACACAATTACATATACGAATTATATTCCGTTTATGTTTCATAAACAGAATAATATTTTATATATACTGAAATACGAAATATTATTCTGAATTATATATTTCTCATTTCCAGTTAATTACGATTAATAGCGCTTTGCCGGGGTTCAGAAATACTTGTGAAATATTAGTGATTAGTCTAGGCTAATATTATTTTTGCGCATGGCAGAACAGATCCTCATTCTCGACTTTGGTTCCCAATACACCCAGCTGATTGCCAGAAGAGTTCGAGAGCTTAACGTTTATTGCGAAATACACCCCTATAACCACATTCCGGAGATCACTGATGACATCAAAGGCGTAATCCTTTCGGGTAGCCCTTGTTCGGTTCGTGAAGAAGACGCACCTGATTTAGACATCGATCAGTTTAGAGGTAAGATGCCTGTTTTAGGTGTTTGCTATGGCGCTCAATTAATGGCTCAAAAGTATGGAGGTAATGTTATGCCTTCAGAGATCAGGGAATATGGCCGTGCTCGACTGAGTAGAGTTGATGGTCACTACCCGCTGCTAAAAGAAATTAGCCTAGACTCTCAAGTATGGATGTCTCATGCTGATACCATTTCTGAATTGCCCGCTGGCTTTGAAGTCATTGCCAGTACCTCAAGTGTTGAAAAAGCAGCCTTCAAGGTTCAGGGAGAAGAAACATACGGCATTCAGTTTCATCCAGAAGTTACACACTCAGAAGAGGGTAAGGAATTAGTAAGAAATTTCGTGGTGCATATCTGCGGTTGCGCACAAGATTGGACTCCTGATCTATTTGCTGAGTCAACCATTGCTAGCCTTAAAGAGCAATTGGGGAATGACAAAGTTATCCTTGGCTTGTCTGGTGGTGTTGATTCCTCGGTTGCAGCTGTATTGATTCACCATGCGATTGGTAAAAACCTTCATTGTATTTTCGTAGACAATGGTCTGCTCAGGAAAAATGAATTTGAGTCAGTCTTGGAATCTTACCAAGGTATGGGCTTAAATGTAAAAGGCGTTGATGCGAAAGATCAATTTTACTCAGCACTTGCTGGCATTACGGATCCTGAGGGTAAAAGAAAAGCCATAGGTAGAGTGTTTATTGAGGTCTTCGATCAAGAAGCGCAAAAGGTAGAAGATGCCAAATGGTTAGCACAAGGAACGATCTATCCTGACATCATTGAGTCCGTTTCTGTTAAAGGGCCTTCGGCAACAATAAAATCACACCATAACGTTGGTGGGTTACCGGAGAAGATGAACTTGAAAGTCGTTGAGCCTTTGAATACACTTTTCAAGGACGAAGTAAGAAACGTTGGCCGAAGTTTAGAAATTGATCAAAATATTTTGGGCAGACATCCATTTCCAGGCCCAGGCTTAGGGATTAGAATTTTGGGAGATGTCACTGCCGAGAAAGTCGCTATCTTACAAGAGGTTGATTACATATTCATACAAGGCCTCAAGGATTATGGTCTTTATGATGATGTTTGGCAGGCCGGTTCTATGCTTTTACCAATTCAGTCGGTAGGGGTAATGGGCGATGAAAGAACTTATGAGCGTGTGGTAGCGCTTAGAGCAGTAACTAGTGTGGATGGAATGACAGCGGACTGGTGTCATTTACCTTATAATTTTTTGCAAGACATCTCTAACGAGATCATCAACAAAGTAAAAGGAGTAAATAGAGTGGTGTATGATATCAGTTCAAAACCACCAGCAACCATCGAATGGGAGTAAGAAAAAGACTTTTTCTAGTAGTAGTTGTACTGATTATTTGTGTGAGTGAAGGCTTTTCGCAAAACGTCAAATCACTTTTTGACGAGGGTAAAAAACTCTTTGATCGACAGCAGTATGCCCTAGCACTGGGTAAATTTGCTCCTCTGACTTCTATGAATCAGGACAATGATCTGGTCAAGTATGCTTCTTATTATTATGCTATCGCAGCATACAAATCTGGTGATAATATCACCTCAAAGAACATGTTCAAGCAAGTCCTTCAAAAATATCCTGATTGGGAGGTTAAAGAGGATGTCAACTATTGGTTGGGCTATTTGGCTGCTGAAGAAGGTGACATAGAAGAAACCTTTCAATACTTCGGATTAGTCAGTAAACCTGAATTGGTGGAAAGTAAGAAAGCATTGAAAACAAAGCTTTTGTCTAATGCGACTGACTTGAAGAGACTTCAGAAGTTGCTAGACCAATACCCAGAAGAGAACCTGATAGCCTCTCAATTGGCCAACCAAATATTAGTACAACCTGTGCATGAACAGGACATTGAATTATTATCGAACCTTCAGTCTACCTATACACTCAATCTCGATTTGGGTATTGAAGGGATTGAATACTCACCTAAAAAGACAGCTTATAATGTCGGCCTATTTTTACCATTTACATTTAGCACCGATTCAGCCAGATTAGTAAGGGCCATGTCTGACTGGACTACCCAAATGTATGAAGGTGTGGCTTTAGGAGTTCAAAAGTTGGCTGATGAAGGTATTGATGTTAACCTCATCAGTATAGATACTAGAAACCTAGAAACAAGGCTTGAAGACCAGATTGCAGCAGGAGATTTTGATGAGCTAGATCTGATCATTGGTCCTGTATTTCAACAGGCTGTTGAACTTATGGCTGATTTTTCTAAAGAGCAAATGGTGAATATCATTAACCCGCTGTCTTCGAATGGAGATATTTTGAAAGATAATCCTTTCGCTTTTTTATACTATCCGAGCAACGAATCAATCGCAATCAAAGCTGCTGAATACGCCAAGGCAAACTTTACCAGAAACAAAAATGCGGCTATCTTCTATAGCGGTATTTCCGATATCTCTAGGGCTGATCTTTACAGACGAATCATAGAAAAGGATTCGTTTAATGTTACCATATTCAGAGAAGTAAGGGCGAATGAGTCTGTAAATATTCAGCAATGGCTGACAGAAGAAGAAGAGGTTGATAAGGATTCCACTACGGTGGCCAACATGATTGCAGAAATGGATTCACTGCGTGAAGCTGGAGAACAGGATTGGGAGATTTACAGCAAGAGAGATTTTGTATACGATACACTTAAGATTTTACCTGACAGTATTGGGCATGTTTTTATCGCCTCAGATATTTCTTCTCTTGCCTCAAGTGCTCTGAGCGGAATTGAAGGTCGTCCGGATACAGTTGAGTATTTGTCTTCTTCTAGGTTTTTAACCACTGAAAGTTCTATCTCTTTTGATCAACTGGAGCGTTTAAACGCTACTTTTTTGGGTAGTAACCTAATAAATTATAACACTCCAACGGTTAACGAGTTTAGAACTAGATATGTAGAAACATATCTTAAAAGTCCGGTGAAACAAGATCGTTTAGGCGATGCTTATATTGGATATGATATCATGGTCACTTTTGGCCGACTATTAAACGAGTATGGGAAGTATTTTCAAGTGGGGGTGAAAAGGAGGGATGCATTTGACGGAGAACTGACGCAAAAGTTCAACTACAGGCTGTCCAATGATAATCGTTACATACCTGTCTTGAAAGTGGAAGAAGCGGTCATCGTTCCACGAGAAAAACACTAATTATGAATCAATCAGTAAACAGTCAGCGTCTTTTCGAAGAGGCTCAAAACTTTATTCCAGGCGGTGTTAATTCACCAGTTAGAGCATTCAAAGCTGTAGGCGGAAACCCACTCTTTATTAAATCAGCCAAAGGTGCTTTTATCACTGATGTAGACGACAATCAATACATAGAGTTGATTAATTCTTGGGGACCTATGATTCTCGGTCATGGTAATGAAAAGATTGAAGCTGCAGTGAGAGAGGCAATAGGGAGTTCACTTTCATTTGGCGCACCAACAGCCATCGAAGTCGAAATGGCTAAGCTAATTTGCGCTATGGTGCCTAGTATAGAGAAGGTTAGAATGGTTAACTCCGGTACTGAAGCTACAATGTCTGCAGTCCGTTTAGCACGGGGTTATACAGGTAGAGACAAGATGATAAAATTTGAAGGCTGCTACCATGGTCATGGTGACTCCTTTTTAATTGCTGCGGGAAGTGGTGTGATAACGCTTGGCGAACCGGATAGTCCAGGGGTGACAAGAGGTGTAGCAATGGATACATTGACCGTGCCTTTTAACAATCTAGAAAGAGTAGAAGAAGTTATTAATGCCAACAAGGATGAGGTGGCTGCTATAATAGTAGAGCCTGTTGCCGGAAATATGGGTTGTACTTTGCCGCAAGATGGCTTTTTGGAAGGTTTAAGAAGTCTTTGTGATGCCAATGGTATTGTATTGATCTTTGATGAGGTAATGACTGGATTCAGACTCTCTAAAGCTGGAGCTCAGGGAGTTTATAATGTTCAGCCTGACCTAACTACTTTAGGAAAAATTATTGGGGGAGGAATGCCCGTTGGTGCTTACGGAGGTAAGAAAGAGATAATGGATTACGTATCTCCTCAAGGCCCTGTATATCAGGCTGGGACACTCTCAGGAAACCCAGTGGCGATGGCAGCAGGCTTGGCTATGCTTACCCAGATTAATGAGGATGAGTCGCTTTACACAACATTAGCAAATGCCACTGAAGCAATAGAGAAAGGCTTTCAGGATAACTTGAACGAGCTAGGACTGGGGTATACCATGAATAGGATTGGGTCTATGATAAGTTTGTTTTTTACGGACCAAAAAGTATATGATTTTGATACGGCTAAAACGACCGATACACAGAAGTTTGGGCTTTACTTTAGAGAGATGCTTAACCAAGGAGTATATCTTGCTCCTTCGCAATATGAAACGCTCTTTATATCGAAGTCAATTACTGAGGAATTGGTTGGACGTATAGTTGAGGCAAATCGTGCAGCGCTTAAAGCCATTCACTAGTAATACCAGAAGCTGATAAATATCTCTAGATAAAAGAATATTTGTAAGAAGAACGCGTAGATAAAGCCTACCATATTAAACTTCAACAGAGTTTTAAACCATCCCTGTTTGTAAACTCTCAAGAAGGAAACATAGACATAGGTACTTACTCCAACGAAGAAAATCCCCCCTACAATTCCGCGCCAAGCGTCAATATTTGCATTGGGAAATAGATCGGCTGTAATAATCTTGAATATTATAAGCAGGCCTAAGCCATATGCCATGTAAGCAAATGAGTGTACATGTAGGGCGTGGACAATGTGCTTAATGTACAGGTGCTTTCGTCTCACATAGAAGAACTTCAAGACCCCGGCAAAAAGTGGAATTAAAATAAACATCATCAAGGGTAAATTGCCTAGTGCAAATCCTTTAAAACCTTGATCGTTTTCAAGTATTTTTCTCACCTGTTTGTTCAAATGGTCTTTCTGGCTTTGGTCAAAGAAATCACTAGTAGTGAAGTTGTTACCGTTATTCAAGGAATCCATAAAGGTTTGATCCGATAAACTCCTATCACGTGCAAGTCGATGCCACCTTTCTACGTCTCGTTCTTCTCCATTTGGGAGCGGTGTATTGGCGACTTTTACTTCAAATTTAGCCAGAGAGTCTTTTCCAATTCTCGAAGCTATCGAATCATAGAGTTGGTCGAATGACTTTATTCCTGAAAACTCCTTCAACAAGGAATCAGGAAGTATTTCTAATTTCTTTGCATCTGAAAGGGCACCCCATCTCACGTCTGACTTTAATTTTTCAAATTCAATTTCACCCCCATAATTTACTTGTCCATCCTCAATGGAACGTAAATCGATTCCGGACAGCAAGTAGCTAATTGTGAAAAAGTAAAAAAGACTCATTACAAAGTAGAGCCTTACTGGATGGATGAAATGCTTGATTTTACCTTCCTGAAAGCGGTTAGTGAGTTTCCCAGGACTAATCAGAAAAGGAATGGCACTGTGCGCCATCTTTGAATCTATTCCAAGGTAATTGTCAATAAATTCCTTTACCAGAGTGGCAAATGTCACATTGTTGTCGGAATTAGACTGACCGCAGGTAGGGCAAAAATTGTAGGACTCGTCTAAAGAGGAGTCGCAATTCATACATACGGTGCTTTTACGCTTCTTTTCCTTCATTTAAGCAATGCATAACGGAATTGAATCAAAGATAGCAGTTGAATCGTAAGTGCAAAAGGTAGTAAATGAAAAAAGCTAACCGGTGAAAGGTCAGCTTTTAGTAATAAGTGTTTAGGTGTAAGGGTGATCTTTAGACCATGTCGAGCAATAGTTCTGACTGTCCGACTTGTCTATATTTTTTAGCATTAAGGATTGAAATCAATTCTCCACGTATCTCATTGAGCATTCCCTTATCGCCAGAGATATAGCAGACATTGGGTACAATGTTTTCCTTTATAAGAATTTTATTCTGATTACTATCTATGATTGATCCAGTCCAATCTTGTTCGGAAATACCGTATTTCTGGCAAACTAGTTGTCCAATATCTCGTTTAGCCACTGGGTTATTTCCTTTAATCTCCATCTTTCCAAAAAAGAACTTGTCTTTGTAATAGTGCATCTGTAAGATGCATCGTTCTTCTTTTATCATCAGACGGTAATAGATTGTTTTTTGGTGCTTTAAAGCCAGTCTCCGGTTGTCCACAAAGTTCGGTTTTCCGAGCTTTTGAATGGTATCTTTTACTGACTGCCCAAAAGACAATCCATAAAACTGAATTCCTTTGTCAGTTTCTAAAGATTCTAGGTGGTTAAGGTTGAGGATTGAATCAAATGATGCACATGAAATCAGGGCATTCCTACCTTCGTAAAAATCTGCTCGACTCTGTTTGTAGAGCCTTCTCTTTTTGGAACCAAAGAGCAGGGGGAAGTCTGGAAAACTCAGCGTCCACATCGTAATTATCAAGTGTTTAGGTTATACTTTGTCCCGAAGGACATCACTAATATAAGGAAACAACTTCGGAAAAATCAAATTTGTTATATCCTTAAAAATCAAAAATGGGGAAAAACACTGCAAAAAAGAGCTTTATCAAAATTAGATGTATGTAAAATGCAAAAAACGGTATTTAAAAATTTGAAAAAAATAACCGATCCGTTAGATCAAAAGATGTACATACCGATAAGTAGCTCAGTAGTAACCTACGATAGCGTCTATTCATCTATCTATATTTAGAAACTAAAGTCCACAGAGTAGATCGTTTTATCCCAAATCAGCCGAATACTTCCTCCGTTTGGGGTTTCGGCCACTTGAATTGTGAATTGCTCCGTTACCGATTCTTGGCGGCTTCTGGTCATGGATGTTCTAAGGAAGTCGCGAGACTCATCATAGGACTGGCCATTTTGTCCCGTTTGGCTATTGATAATGAGCGTACCACCGTTCTTCTCAGGGATCGTGAAAAGGGTGTATTCCCCAGCAGGAATTCTTTTGCCATCAATATTAATGTCTTTAGATGTTTTGAAATGCGTGGCGCGATTGGCACCTGTTCTCCATCGTTCTCCGTAGGACACAATACCGCCAAAAATTTCCCTGCCACGCTTGGCTGGTGAGCCATAGCTTACTTGGAAATCGGTATTATTAAATGAAAAATCTCTCACAATGGCCCCAGAGAGCGTTCCGAAAGGAGATCCATTTTTATCTATTCCTGTAAATCTTTCCACTAACCTGTTAAAGTCAAGTTTGTCTACTCGGCTTACGATGAGCTTTCGTGTGGTAGCTTTTGCGTCTAGCCTTTCTAAACCACCTAATCGGTTAGTAGCGACTTCCATAACGCCTCTACTCGGATGTCTGAGTGTTAAGGTCTTATTTCCAGTTTTGTGGATGATGAAATCTGATACCCTTCTCCCTGATAGCATATATTGGTGTATTGAATCGGTCTCTACGGAAGTGTTCTGTTGAAATGCAAGATCAAAAGGCCAGTGAACCATATCTATAAAAGGTAATAGAGCGCGATCATTCAGTACGCTGTATGTAATTGGGCCATTTCTGCCTTCAGTGTTAATTACGAGGCTATCTCTATGAGCTTTATAGTTTGTCCCCATGATACTACCTTTTACTCCTTCTTCAAATGTGCCTTGCTGCGTATGATCAAAAGAATTCATGTTGATGATCTTATTGTCTTCCCCATAGGATAGTTGATAGCTAGTAAGCGAGGTGTTTGGGCTACGTAATAAGACCTCAGCCTTAATTTGGCCCGGTTCTGCCATGGTAATTCGTTCAATGGCAAGCGTATCGTTCCCTAATTTGGTAATGAGATAGTAGGGAGAATTACTAGAAAAGTTGTCGCAACCTTGTTGCGTTGACAGAATTACTAAAAGTGCGAGGAGCGAAGAGAGCTTTTTCATACGAATACAATTGACAGTGAATGAAATTAAACCACTTACGCTCAAGTGTCCATAAAAAATTATATCAATGGAATTAGGTCTTGGTCTTCACCTTATTCCAAGGTTTTACCTGCCAGTAAATATTTCCGGTGGTTAGGTGGTTACCTTCACTATCGTGAGACTTTACTTCACAGTTCACTACTACGGATTCCTCAGATTTTAAAGGGTCAAGTACATTAGCTTGAAGCCATTCATCGGTAAGTTCGTAAGTTACTACTACATCCATCTTGCCTTGGTAATGGTAGTTCATCTCCATTTTTTGCATAATAATGCGATAGGCTTTCGCATCGAGTTTATTAAGCATAACCAAACCCGTTGAGTATTCTGATGCTGTTGCCAGTGCACAGGCGTGAATTCCCTTTATGTGATTAAAATTGATGCGTTTGTAAGGTATTTTCACCTTTACAAAATCATCTCCTAATTCAAGAATCTTGAAACCATGCGGCTTATTGAAAGGAATCATCCGGGCTAAGCCGAAATTCAAAAGGGCCAAATGTTTTTTGGAAGTCTTGGCGCGCTCCATTATCTGCTGAGGGTCAAACATAGCAATCAGAATTTCAATTAATTTAGGGATTCTAAGTGAATAAAAGACTATGCTGAGTTTCTGGGAGAAAGACGAGTTTTTGAGCTACGATCATATTATAGTAGGAGCGGGCATTGTTGGGCTTTCTACCGCCATTAGCATAAAGGAGGCTAATCCAACAGGCAAGGTCTTAGTTTTGGAAAAGGGTACATTTCCAACGGGAGCATCCACTAAGAATGCAGGTTTCGCTTGTTTTGGTAGTTTGACTGAAATATTGTCTGACCTCAATCACCTGTCTTCAGAAGAAGTCCTTGAACTCGTAAAGCTCAGATGGGAAGGTCTACAACTTCTTAGAAAACGATTGGGTGATCAAACACTCGATTATCAGAACTTTGGTGGCTATGAGCTGCTACGTTCGACCGACTTAGTCGTACTCCAAGAAATGGATAGGGTCAATGATTTATTGAGACCCTTGTTCGGTGAGAATGTTTACCATGATCGCTCTCATGAAATTGAAAAACTGGGTTTCGACTCATCTCTAATTAAAGGCTTGGTTTTTAATCCTTTTGAAGCCCAATTGCATAGCGGTAAGATGATGAAAGGCTTAGCCAGTTTAGCTTCACAATTGGGGGTTGAAATATTTACGGGTACTTCAGTTACAGGATTTGAAGAAGGTGAAAAATCAGTAAGTGTGATTACATCTGAGGGTATCACATTCGACACAAGAAAGCTCGCCATCTGTACCAATGCTTTCACCAAGGCATTGCTTCCAGAACTTGATTTATCTCCTGGCCGTGGAGCAGTGTTGATTACTAAACCAATTCATAACCTCAAATTTAAAGGCACCTTTCACTATGATGAGGGTTACTACTACTTTAGAAATTATCAAGATCGAATTTTATTCGGTGGTGGAAGAAATCTAGATATTGAAGGAGAGGCTACAACCGAATTTAATGTGCGAGAAATCATTCTGAATAAACTAAAGCAAGACCTAAGAGAAGTAATCTTACCTAATCAAACATTCGAAATTGATCATGTCTGGTCAGGTATTATGGCCTTTGGCCCAAACAAACAGCCTATTCTCCAGAATTATTCGGATAATGTACACATAGGAGTTAGGTTAGGAGGGATGGGCGTTGCCATTGGTAGTAAAATGGGTTTTGAATTAGCAAAGCAAATGCTTCAATAGTCAAAATATTACTATCTTCAACGCTCACGTATTAATTCACATGGACTATAAGTATCAAAAGCCTACCCTTCTTCAAGCCCTTATTCCCATAGTATTTCTGATCGTAGCGTTGTTCATCAATGTTAGAATTTTTGGTGATGGTGCTTTAGACGGATCTAACCAAATTATTCTTTTACTCTCTGCGGCTGTTGGTGCACTCGTAGCGCTTCGTGTTGGGATGAAGTGGGAAGAAATTCAAAAAGGTATAGTCAAAACGATTAGTTCGGCAATGGCTTCCATACTTATTCTATTGTTGATTGGTTCATTGGCTGGTACATGGTTGCTATCAGGTGTAGTGCCTGCCATGATTTATTACGGCCTCCAAATACTTAATCCTACCATCTTTCTTGTCGCAGCTTGTATTGTATGTGCTATTGTTTCCATTGCTACGGGTAGTTCTTGGACCACCGCGGCAACTGTGGGTATTGCGTTGATGGGCATTGGAAAAGCGTTGGGTATCAATGATGGTATGATTGCCGGAGCGGTGCTCTCAGGTGCTTATTTTGGCGATAAAATGTCTCCGCTATCAGATACTACCAACCTTGCACCAGCAATGGCCGGTACAGACTTGTTTACCCATATTCGTTATATGACGATAACAACTATCCCATCAATTTCTATCGCCTTGATTTTATTCTTGATTCTTGGTTTTATGCAAGGCGGCTCAGGAGACGTTACCCAAACAAATGAGATTTTAACTGCCATTGACAGCAAGTTCAATATTAATGGCTGGCTGTTTTTAGTACCAGCCGCAGTGGTGTTTTTGATCGTTAAAAAAGTGCCTGCATTACCTGCAATATTAATAGGTTCGTTATTAGGAGCAGTCTTTGCCCTGATTTTTCAACCAGATGTTGTCGCAAGCGTAGCAAACTGGGAGGGTTCAGCCGGCACGGTGACTTTTGTAGGGATTATGAAGGCCATGTATGGAGATATCGCTATTGTCACTGGGAATGGCATTGTTGACGAACTTTTGACTTCTGGTGGTATGGCGGGTATGTTAGGAACTGTTTGGCTAATCTTATCGGCCATGGTGTTTGGTGGTGTAATGGAGTCGAGTGGTCTGCTCAAAAGAATTGCTGAAGCTGTAATTTCTAAAGTAAAGTCAACTGGTTCGCTAGTGGCTTCAACGGCCGGAACGACCATTTTCTTTAATGCCACTGCCTCAGATCAGTATTTGGCCATAGTAGTGCCAGGCCGTATGTATGCCGATATTTATAAGGAAAAAGGCTTGGCACCTGAGAACCTCAGTCGAACGCTAGAAGATTCAGGTACGGTTACCTCAGTACTTGTGCCGTGGAATACTTGTGGTGCATATCATTCCAATGTGTTGGGTGTGGCTACGGGTACTTATCTACCCTACGCATTCTTCAATTTAATAAGCCCAATAATGACCATAGCATTCGCTTATTTAAATATTAAGATCAAGAGACTTAAAGAAAGTAAACCTGAAATAGAAGCGGCTGCATGATGTTTCCCCTGTCAATTACCAAGGATGAAGTAATGGGTCGCCCTCTTCAAAGTTATGAAGGCAAGGTAGTTATTGCCGCAGATAGAGAAAGTACCGAACGAGCGGTTGCGGAGATCAACCAATTCGATGTAGTGGGCTTTGATACAGAGGCAAAACCAACTTTCCAAAAAGGTCAAATTAGAAATATTAGCCTCATCCAAGTGGCTACTGATGAGAAGGTATATCTACTCAGGACAAATCATGTCGGTGTGATTGATAGCCTTCATCACTTCTTGGAGAACCCTAAAATCATTAAGGTAGGCATAGGTCTAACGGACGACTTCAACTTATTGGATAGGCTCAGGAGGTTTGAACCAGATGGTTTTTTAGACCTTAATGATACCTTCCAAGAATTAGGAGCCGAGAATATAGGTGCTAGGAATCTTGCGGCTATGGTGTTGGACATCCGTATTTCTAAGTCTGCTCAAACTTCTAATTGGGAATCAGAGCAATTGACACAAAAGCAAATACGCTATGCAGCTACTGACGCTTGGATCTGTTTAGAAATCCACAAGAAGCTAACCAACTGGGGGTACATCTAATCCTCCAAAGGGTCTACCCCTTGTCTACGCCTATTTCTTCATTCATATAACTTCCAAACCTACATTTGTTTAGCACAATGATTGTTGGTCCTATCCACACAATTGATGAGTGTTCGGCTGAGTATTGAGTAAATCTTAGTAGAGACAATTACGAAGTTTAGTATTATGTGTTTTGGTGAATAGAGCCGATCCATATGGGTACGACTCTTTCTATTTTATGAGTTGTTGAATAATCATAAACGATAAGTGTTAAATCTTTAATGATTCAGTTTCCTCACGGAATTCCTCTTATTTTTACTCAAAACTCAGATGTCACATGAAGAAGTTATCCCTTCTATTCCTCACCCTTATTTCGCTTAGTGGATTTTCCTTACAAGCCTTTCAGTTCGATCAGTTTACCGATCCCTATTATGAATTAGTAAATACCGAGTTTGATAAAGAGCGAGCTTATAAGACCGTAGCGTTTGTAGAATCTCACTTTCGAGTGGTTGGTAATGAGGGCTTCAATCAAGGGATTTCTTGGGTGGAGAGGGAATTGCAGAAAGCCGGATTTCTTGCCGAGAGTGCTGCAAAAGCTACGGATAGACTCATATACAGACTAGAGGAACGTCCCTTAAAAAATGCTACTTGGCAACCACTATCAGCAAGTTTGAAACTAGGGTCAGGAGAGGAGCTGCTCAACTTTACCACCAATCGAAACATGATGGCCATTAACTCCTATGGCACAGATGGAGAGCAAGAGTTTGAAGTCGTTTATGTCGGCTCCGGAAGAAATTTAGATTTAGACCAAGACCTTAAAGGTAAAGTGGTATTTGCCGAACGGAGCGTTGGATCACTTTTTAACGCAGTAGTCAAGAGTAAGGGGGCGGTAGGAGTAATAGGCTATGCTTTGCCAGCCTATACTAGACCAGAAATAAATATTAACTCTATTCAATTCAGTGCCATTCCTAGAGATAGTGTGAGCAAGTCCTTTGGCTTACTGCTATCATATCAGGCCAAGGAAAAGCTCAAAGCGGCAATTGCCGCTGGGAATAATAAGATCAAAGTGAATCTTAGTACTAAAGTCTATCAATCCACAGAGTGGACAATTGTGGCAGAGTTAAGAGGGAGTAAAATGCCAGAAGAGCGTTTTGTGTTTAGTGCTCATATGCAAGAACCTGGTGCCAATGACAATGCTAGTGGCGTTGGTGCATTGGCTGAAGTGGCCGCTACGAGCGCTCGTTTATTAAAGGCTGGAAAAATTGATCCAGTAAGAACAATCACCTATCTGTTTGGTGACGAGATTACTTCAACAAGAAGGTTCATCCAAGAAGACCCAGAAAGAGCAAAAGGAATCAAATGGGGCATGAGCCTCGATATGGTAGGAGAGGATACCGAAAAGACAGGTGGTTCTTTCCTGATTGAAAAAATGCCTGATCCAGGCGCTATCTGGATCCGTGGTGTGGAAAAGCATACAGAATGGGGCGGTAGACCTTTAGAGAAAAAGGATTTGAAGCCACATTACTTTAATGATATCACAATTGCCGTATTTAAAAGTATCGGGGAGAAGAAGGATTGGAATGTGAATTTTAACCCTTTTGAGGGTGGTAGTGATCATGTGCCTTTCTTATCGGCCAATATTCCGGGCCTACTGTTATGGCATTTCACGGATCAATTCTATCATACCGATCAAGATAGAATCGATAAGGTATCAAAAGAAACCCTGCATAATGTAGGTACAGGTGCTTTAATGATCGCCTTAATGCTTACGGAAAACAAACCAATGCTCGCGAACAGAGTGTTGCTTGAAGTCTCAACACAAGCGACTTATAGACTGCAAGCCGAACTGAGGCTTAGCGAAGCTGCCCTCGAAAACGGAGGTGATCGAGAAAAGGAAATCGATATTCTGAAAACTTGGTCTGATTACTACAAGCAGGTGTTCAACACTGTTTTAGACTTAGAACCTAAGGGTATGTTCCAAGATAACTTGTCTGCTACTCAAGACGCATTGATGGGCTATACCAATTTAATCCTAGGGAAGTTGAAATGATGCTCGGTTAGAAACCGATAGGTGCAGCGGCCCCTAAAAACACTACTACACCATCCCCTCCAGGATTCGCTTCGATGTCAATATAGGCAGATGGCTTCCAGTTGTTCATGGCCCATAGATTACCCGCTCGATCAATATTACATGAGGTAATACGCATTAAAGGGAAATAGCAGGGAGGTGAAGCTTCTTCCCCATGGTCTCCTACCTCCTTAAAACCATACAATGGATATCCATTAGGTAAAGTCACTTCATCACCACCTGTTGGTAGATGAATGAGGTTACTCGTGCCGGCTTTTTCATTTATGACTGTAATGCCTAAAGTTCCAATGGTGTCAATGTCTTGCATATCTTTACGGATACGGTAATCTTTACCGAAGTTACCTCCGTAAACGATGTCGTTGGCATCAATTAAGACACCCCATGGTGCGCTGAGTTTGTCTTCGAAGACCTCTAATAAGTTCAGGCTATTGTCAAATTTCAAAATACGATTGGTCAGTACAGCGCCAACGTATACTTCATTTTTTGAATTGACTTGTACTTGTCTAAAGGCTTGAAACCCATCGTTGTTTTCGGGTAAATCTGGACTCTCCCATCGGGCAAGTTCTTTGAGATTGCCATCTTCCAATTTCAGTTTATAAACTGATGATCTCACTCCACCGGCTTTGTCACCACTGTTTGAGACAAAAGCGTTACCCTCATGGTCAATTACTACATCGAACGTGTTGTAGAAAGGGCTATCAAAAACATAGGAAACGGCATTGTTTGGGTCCGCTCCGATGTAGACAACAACCGAACTATTCTCACTTTCATACGGATAGAAATTGCTGTCCGAAGGTGCAAGAGGAGCTTGATTACCCCATGAGGCCATCCATAAGTTCCCTTTATCATCAAAGCACATACCTTGTACTCTGGAGAGTTTGTTAGTAAAACCTTGCGAAGGGCTAAGAATATCTCCTTCACTAGTAAATGCGGAAATACTACCTTCTTGAGGGTTACACTGAACAGGTCCCCATCCATAATTGCCCACGTAGATATTCTCACGCTTATTGTCAATTGCTATGCCGAATCCAGGTCCTAATACACCACCACCGAAGACTGGAGAGAAGTCGGCTGGAGAACCATCTGAATTAAGCACCACGACAAACGTACCTGAATTCGGAGTACCTTGTCTTACGTTGTTGGCAATCCACGCCTTGTCGTCTTTGTCAAAGACTACGAATGCTGCACCTCCGAAAAGAAAGTTATCCGCACCAGTAGCGTTGAACTTTATGGCTATGTTCCAACTGTTAGGTGTAGGGTCAGCATTGTCAGGTAACTTTAGGCTTGGTATTGAAGGTTCGAATACCTGATCGGCATGACTGACTAACTGGTATATCTCCTCAACATTAGTGAAAGGATTTAAGACCAAGTTGAAGAGACATTCGAGCATGTTAGCTTTTCTAGAAGCTGAATTTGCCAAGTCTAAGAAACTAGCATATACATTTGGGTCAACAATACAGTAGTACCACAGATTCGCCAAGAAATTAAATATGGCATAACTGTTCGATTCAAGTCCATTGGGAGAGGATTTGATCACAGATGAAATGGTACCATTGGTATGAAAAAGATTGTTTTTCATACCATGGGCCACTTTTAAAGCTTGATTAGTGGTTGAGGAATTTAGTTTTCCCAGCTCATCTATTTTCACTAATTGGGATAAACTGAATACACCTGCTATAGTGGAATGTTCGTTAAGCACAACCTCCGTTGCCTCGCTATCAAAGAATGCGAAAAGCTGTAAGGATCTTTCGCCAGAATTGTAATTAATGCCTCGGTAGGTATAGCTTTGGATTTCAACAATAGCAAACAAGTAGTCGCTATTTGAACTAGATAGATCAATGGCAAAATTAGCTTTACTGCCGCTATCGCTTTTTACCTTTTTTACGGGCTGTTGCCCTATGTTAAAGACCTCTATTTTCGACTCTTTGATTTGAAGATTGGCACCTAGCTTAATGTGAAAGAGCGTTTGCTCAGTTGATGAATCTTTCATTTTCCTTACCATAACGCTGTGTTTATTGAATGGTAATGTATGAAATCAAAGGACTGATCAAATAGCTGAAAACATTGAGATTACCACATCCCTGCATACCCTAAATCTTCCTCTGCTAAGTGACTGAGGTAGGCCCTTTTTGTCCTAATGATCTGCCTTAGGTGTATGTAGTCGTGGGCGAGCCAGTTCTCTAAAAAACGACCTGCACTAATTTCTCCTAATTCGGAATGTACTAAGCAGCTTTTCCAATTGGGTGCATCTAGGGATTTGAGCCAAGTGATTGACTTTTCTCTTTCATGAAATAACTCACTTACTTTAGCCTCATAGTTTTGCTTCATATAGGCCTTAGAAGTAACCCAGTCCACCGGATCGATAGGGACAAATGGATACTGATCTGGATAAAGCGCTGTCATAACCCGAGTTCTAAAATCAAGGATCTCCTCATCTACCAAATGACAAACAATCTCAAGCAAGCACCACTTGTCTTGGTTGGGTTTCCAAATAGCTTCATCTGTCTCTAGAGTCTTTAATAACTGACCATAAGAATCCTTATTGATTTCTAACTGGGCGATTATGTAGCTGTTGTAACTGGGGATGACTATGAACGTTTGCGTGTTGCTAATAAGTAAATCATTCCGCTGAGGGCTAGTCCAATGGGAATTTGGATTGTTTTCGGAAATGCAAGGTATGAAATGATGACTATTAGGATGGAGATTACTATTTTGAGCCATGCAATCTCACGCTGCGGTTTTTCGGACTTTACTCGCTCGTTTCTTGCTTGTTTAGTCAGATTGCCAAAAACATGAATAATAATATGCTCTGGAATTCCATCTTTTTCTAAGCGAGCATAAACACTATCACGATCTAATCCTTGGTTTTTGAGCTTAATAGCCGTGCTATAAGCTCGTCTTTTTAAACCTTCTTCTGATTCTTTAGATTGGTCTGTTTTTTCTGTACTCATTTAGGTTCTCATAATTTCAATACAGACAAATTAATAAATTTCTAATGGTCACATGCATCCTTTCGAAACTAGTCATGTCTATAACAAAAAACTTACTAATCATGCAAAATCTCAAATCAACTCTATTCACATTGGTCTTTCTTTTGGCAGTAACCACTGCTTATGCACAAGAGACCGTAGAAAAAACCTATACAGGTATCAAGAGCATCCGCCTTACAACGGCCTCTGGCAATGGTACCATTAAGAAAAGTAGTACCAATGAGGTAAAAGTACACTTAAGATACACCTACGATAAAGACGTTTATGATCCTTCTTTTGAGCAAAAAGGAGATAGGCTATACATCGAAGAGGATTTTAGAAGAAGCCGTTGGTCAAGAGGTTATTCTGAATGGACATTAGAAGTGCCTGATGGAATCGAACTTGATTTCAAAACAGGTTCGGGAAACATCGAAGTAATGGGTGTTAATATCGAATTGAACAGCAACACAGGTTCCGGAAATATAGACATCGAAGAAGTAAATGGTGAAATAAGAGCCAATACCGGTTCCGGTAATATTACATTCAGTCAAGTAGAAGGTAATTTGGATGCAAATACCGGTTCTGGGTCAATCCGTTTGGATAGAACCAAAGGTGATGCGGACTTAAATACTGGTAGCGGAAATATCCGTAGCAGAGATATTGAAGGCGAATTAGACATGAACACGGGCAGTGGTAATATTGATGTTACAAATGCTACTATTACCGGATCGTCTAGCTTCAATACAGGTTCTGGAACTGCCGAAGTAAGCCTTGGTGCAGCGCTAGATCATGACGTCAGTATTAGTACAGGTTCGGGTAATGCAATTCTGGATTTTGGTGGTCAAGACATAGCCGGAGAGTTTATTATGCGCGCTGGAGACAAGAGCGACATTAGAGCACCCTTCCGCTTCGATAAGGAGTACGAGGACGATAGAGGTGGTAGCTATAACCGAAGAGGAAGAAATAATGGATACGTCAAAGAGGCCAAGGTCGGCAACAAGGATATTGTCATTAAGATAAGTAGTGGCTCAGGCCGCGCGGTGGTGAAAGGTTAATAATCTTTCACTTTTTTTCAGGTGGTGTGTAACGATCTGAAAACTTTTTAGTCTATAGGTCAACGGTCAGTAACTCAAACTCAAATGCTCAAGAATTTTATTCTGGTAACCCTGCGCAATTTGCGCAGGAATACCCTCTACTCGGTCATCAATATTTCAGGGCTATCCATAGGTAT
The DNA here is from genome assembly GCA_964352205.1 of uncultured Roseivirgaceae bacterium. GTDB lineage: Bacteria > Bacteroidota > Bacteroidia > Cytophagales > Cyclobacteriaceae > Roseivirga. Next base: position 39,776 of record CAYGQO010000003.1, on the reverse strand, counting down.
TGCATGTAGTATCCTCATACTCTTATGGGTTCAGGATGAAACCTCTTTCGATAAGTTTATCCCGAAAGTCAATAAGATTCATCAAGTCTGGGTGAATGCATACTTTGATAATAGCATTCAGTCTTGGAACTCAGTTCCGCTTCCTACTTATATGGAAATGAAAGAGGCACATGCCAAAATCACTAATACGGTGGTGATGGGCTGGGGAGCAACGCGACTTCTTGCCTTAGAAGATCAGCGCATTATGAAAAGAGGCTACTTTGCGAGCGAGGAATTCTTTGACATATTTGAATTTCCTATGGCGATCGGTGATCGAACCACGGTTTTAGACGATCCGTCTTCCATTGTAATTTCTGAAGAATTAGCAGAGGCCTTTTTTGGTAGCGAAGATCCCATAGGTAAATTCCTCAAGGTTGATGATACCAGTACACTTCAGGTAACAGGCGTTTTCAAAGATGTACCACAGAATTCGACCTTTCAGTTTGATTATATCATTCCTTGGAAACATAGAGAGGCCACACAACAGTGGGTGAGGGATAACACGACCAACTGGGGTAACTACTCGTTTCAGGTCTTCTTAGAATTAAATGGAGATGCAGATGGGTTGGCGGTAGAAGAAAGTGTGAAAAACATGCTCATGGAAAAAGGTGAGGATGATATGGAAAGGGCCTTTTTTCTACACCCGATGAAGCGGTGGAGACTTCATAGCAACTTTGAAAATGGAGTGTCAGCTGGTGGTCAACATGAATATGTGACGCTGTTTACGGCCATAGCCATGTTCATTCTCGTGATCGCCTGTATCAATTTTATGAATTTGGCCACTGCAAGATCAGAGAAAAGAGCCCGTGAGGTAGGGATTAGAAAGAGTCTGGGGTCAAAGAGAAGCCAGCTGATTTTTCAGTTCTACGGAGAGTCTATTGTGATTTCTATCATCTCCTATCTGATCGCGATTTTATTAGTTCTTATGTTACTGCCGAGCTATAATAACTTGGTCGATAAAAGCTTATGGATTGATTTTCAGTCTAGTCAGTTTTGGATTTTCAGCCTAGCGATTATTCTTGTAACAGGCGTTGTATCAGGTAGCTATCCATCGCTTTATCTATCGTCATTTAACCCCATCAAAACATTGAAGGGTAAAGTTACGGTAGGCAAAAATGCCAACTTACCCAGAAAGATACTGGTTGTTTTTCAAGTGGGAGTCGCTGTGGTTTTGATTGTTGGCACCATCGTGATCGTAAAACAAATTGACTTGGCGAAAAGCCGTGATTTGGGATATAAGCAAGAAGGCTTAATCACAGTACCTGGAACCGAAGATATCCTCGATAATTATGATGTCATCAAACAAGAGTTGATCCGAAAAGGAGCTATTCTAAATATGACCCGGGCAAACAGTAGCGTTACCGATATCAATTCTAATAATTTCTTGGGTTGGCCCGGAAAACCAGAATCCGAGAGGGTGATGTTTGTAACCATTGTCGCCAACTATGACTATGCAGAAACTGTAGGGGCTAAAATGTTGATGGGGCGTGATTTTTCGAAAGACTTTGCCACTGACACGGCCGCTATCATTGTGAACAAAGCAGCCCTTGACATTATGCAGTTGGAAAATCCTATCGGCACACAGCTAGACCTTTGGGGCCAAAATAGAACGCTAGTCGGTGTAATTGACAATATCTTGATGGGTTCTCCTTATGAACAAGTCAGACCCATGTTTATGATCATAGATGATTGGGGCTATGGTACTATGACCCTCAGAATGCCGGCAACTGATGATGTTCAAGGTAATCTGGCTCAGATTCAAGAAGTGTTTGAACAATATAATCCAGCATATCCCTTTGAGTATCGCTTCACTGATGTCGATTTTGAAAGGAAGTATACCACCATTAATCTCACTCGAAATCTAGCGACCATTTTTGCTTTCTTAACCATATTCATAACTGGATTGGGTCTGTTTGGATTGGCCTCTTATATGGCGGAGCAGCGCATTAAGGAAATAGGAATCCGAAAAGTTTTGGGTGCCTCTGTTTCTAACTTAATCAGGTTAATCTCAATTGACTTTGCCAAGTTAGTAATGATCGGCTTCGTGATATTCTCACCCTTGGCATACTTCGGCTTAGATCAGTATCTCGGTCGCTATGCCATCAGAACATCTATCGACTGGTGGATCTTCGCCTTAACGGGGGTTGTGGCGCTAGCCTTCGCACTAGCCGTGGTCATTAATCAAGCAAGAAGGGCAGCTTTAGCAAATCCTGCTAGATCATTGAGAAGCGAGTAATCTAGTTTTCTAAAGACTTTCTGAAACCGATATTATCAAGGGCAATTAGCCCTTGATCGGTTTTGTCAAAAACGAATTCTATAGAAGATATGTCTACGGAATCATTCTTGATTTCCTTCAGAGGGATATTCACACTCTCCATGGCTATTTCCCATTTACCACCAAAAGTACCGTTCATTTTTTCAAGCTTCATGTACTTAATATTAAGCTTTGGGCTTAGCTTTTTATGCGCAGCCAAGCTGGTTTGAATCGTGTCGCTCGTTGATGTAATAAGATTGATTTTGAAATCGACTAATACAGTGTCTGCCACTTTTAAATTCTCATCACTTGCCCGCCCGATGGTAAATATTAAAGCATCGTTTTCGGCAATACTAAGGGCTTGGTCTAGTGTGACTTGATAGCGAGAGACTAGTTCCGTTGAGTCTTTGTCCCAGCCTATCATTACCGCATTAGTACCCTGTGTTTCACCACCTCGCATTTTTAAAGCCTCTTCTCTCCAGACTATCAAATTCTCCCCCTGAATGCTACCAGATTTTCCAGTATTCAAGTTAATGTCTCCTTCAAAGTCGAATAAAACTTGGTCATGTGCATCCTGATAGTGGTTGAGAAAAACAGTGTTGGGTAGCCAAGACTTAGCTGCGTATGCATTCTTGAATACATCGTCATAAGTCGATTGTTTGTTAAAGACACGTTCGGCAAAAGATCCAATAAAGACTTTGGCCGCTTGACGTTGCGCTTCACCAGATATCAGTGCTCCGGTGTTAAGGAACCAACCGAAAGGTTCTCCAAAATCTCGCCTTCCCCAACTCGAATTGAACTGCCCATGATTGGCTTTGTGAATGATTACTCCCGCCTTAAAATAATCCGTTGAATCTGTATTCTGTACACGTTGGTACTGTCTTAAACCAAAGAAACTAACCTCGTCTGCGTCATAACTTCCCTGTAAAGACAGGTAGTTAATATCTTCTAATTTCATGCGCCTGAAATAGCGCTGATCTGTGGGAGCAATGGTCACAATACCTTGAATACCAAAATTGAAATCGAATTTGACGTTAGCGTCATCTGGGAAGTAAGGCAGCTTGTTGTAAGCAGCTGCAATACTCACGGCTTCGCCACCTCTTGAGTGCCCCATTAACATCACTTGATCTAAGTCTGCTTTTTCGAAAAGCGCTGAAGAGCTGTCTTCAGACCAAGATTGCCATTGTTCCAAGTGCTTGAGCAAAAGCCACGCTCTGATGGGCATTTCTCTTCCACGAAAGTCACCCGACCATGTACCATTGATATAGTTTTCGTCTACCGAAACGGTAATAAAACCTCGGCTAGCCAATAGTTCACCCAAATAAGCATAGCCGGGGTCTGAATAATCTTCCATGCCATGATTGCCATGTACAATTAAAATCAAAGGCAGTTTTCCTTCTTTTTTGGGCATCCAAACACGTCCATTAATTGGCGCTTCGTCAATGCCAAAACCCCAATATCTTTCTCTCCATTTTTTACGCTTCCCTTTCCACTCAGGCAGTAATAGGCTGCCATCCACAGTGGCTGTTTTGTATTTCACTTCAGCACCAAAATCTGTTCTTCGTTTGTCTGTACCACTTCCATAAGTAAAGTATTCTACTTCATATTGTCCTAGAGTGGAGGGGTTGTCAACCCCCAATTCTTCTAGATCAATACTGGAAAAACCCTCGAATTCGATAGGGTAGGGATCTTCTCCGCTGGAGATAATCTTCGAAACGGGAATGTAGAGACACGCTAAACCAAGAATAATCAATATGCCATAGCCTAATTTGCTACCTCTCGATTTGATCAAATTGTTAAATGAACCTCCAATGATTATTACCCCCAGCATACCGAGTCCGAGGGTGATGTTTACTTGGCCTTGAGGCCAACTAAGTCTCATATAACTTGCCAAGTAGTATGTGCCAATGACAGCAAGGATCAGTGAGACATAAATGGATGGGATAGCGGTGAAAATAGTTCGTGCAAGTGTTCCCAAGAACCTAAAAATATAGAATGCCAGTACCCCGATCGCCAAGTAAACAAAGACTTGTAGGTAGGTGGAAATTCCAGCGTCAAAAAAGTAGGTAGCAAAGGTGCTAAAGAAGTAGCCAGCAAAGGCCATTATAAAGAGTGATAGGCATAGTAGGCCCCAGAATGCGCCTCTGAGAAACCCCTCACGCGCGTTTTTTGATTTTTTTGGTAGACTATTAAGTGCTTTGAGTTTGCGAAACTGATTGGTCATCTTCCTGAGGTTGAGATTGGAAGATATAGATTTTTAAAACTCGCACGAAATGATTCTTACGAGCGGCAAATTGTCACTTCCCTATTTTCTTAAAGTATCTGTAGCACGGAGATCCTAAAAAATCAAATTCTGGGCCCCGTGTCATTCCGTTCTTCTCAGCTACTTTTTGTGAACCAATATTGTCTATGTGAATGATGGAAATCACTTGCTCGTCAAGCCCTTCCTCTTCAAAATAATGCCGAAAGCGAATGGCCATTTCAGAAGCGTATCCTAATTTCCAGCGACTCGGTATCACCGAATAACCAATCTCAAAAAAGTCTTCGCCCATAATGTTTTCTCGAAGAATGAGCCCCACATTACCGATCATTTGGTGAGTGGTTTTCTCCACGGCAGCTAGCATTCCAATGCCAGTGTCTTCGTACCGTTTCATCTGTCTATCCGTCCAGATGATAGCTTCCTCTCGGGGGCTTTTTGGTGCGTTAATCCCTACAAAGTGAAGGCCCGGATTATCAATGAAAAAAGCTTCCCATGGCTCTGTATCTTCTTTGGTGATTGGGCGGTAATAAAGCCTTTCGGACTCAATGGGGAATTGATATCTGTGAATGATCATTGACACAAATTAAAAGGTAAGCAAACCGCTAAGGTATAAGACAGTAAATAACGTCACAATGATAATCAGACCAACAAAGGCAATCATCTTTTGATCCTTCTTTAGGCCACCTTTATGGTCTTTATCGCTATCCCCTGGTAGTTCTACACCTTGTTCAATTAGAATGGCTGTTGCCGCTTCCACATTGCTTTCACTTACCTGTAGTTTTACACCACCGATGGCATTGGATAAGAAGTTGTCGGTTTGAATAGTCAATTCATCTTTTAGGAAGACTGGAATGCCTTCTGACTCAAGTCTCGCCTTAGTGATGTAAGCATCTTGTGGTAATGGAAATATGGCTACAGTAACGAGTTTCATTCCGTCATTTTCAATTCAATAGGATGCCCTAAATTATTCAATAAAGTCAGCTTCTCTTCCAATGCTTCCATTTGACTTATGATTACCTCTAGGTTCATCACACAAAGTGAATCATAGTCTTGTCCTTTGATCTTTAGGTCTAAGTCCTTAACGAGTTTCATGACCTCATTCATTTCGTCATAGGGAAAACGTAAAGTAATGTGTTCTGTGATGTCTTTTTTAAGAATTTTATTGGCGTCAAGTGCCTCGGCTGCGGCAGTTTTATAAGCGTGAATGAGCCCGCTGACACCAAGTTTAGTGCCTCCAAAATATCGTATGACCACTACTAGAGTATTGGTCAGTTCTCGAGATTTGATTTGGCCAAGAATGGGATCTCCGGCAGAATGATTGGGCTCACCGTCATCGTTAGCACGTGTTTCATCTCCGGCATGTCCCAGTACATAGGCATAGCAATGATGACGAGCATCGTAGTATTCTTTCCTCAGTTCTTCGAGTCTTTCTTTCACGGCATCAACGCTTTCCACAGGAAAGGCAATTGCAATGAACTTGCTGCCTTTCTCTTTATATAGGCCTTCGGACTGGTTTGCTATGGTAAGAAAGCTGTCTTGCATGTTAGATCGCTTTTAAGATTTCTTGGTGGCTAAGTAGTAGAATGACCACTATGGCAAGACTAACACCAATGATGTTAACCTTACTTAGCTTTTCTTTGAAGAGAATCACAGCCGCTATAGTTGATACAATAATGATCCCAATATTAAGCGTAGGGTAAAGAATAGCTCCGTTATTGTCAAAAGCACTCAGGGCTTTTAGTTGAAAGTAGATTGAAAAGTAGTTGGGTACGCCTAGATAGAGACCGCCTAGAATATCCTTTCTTCGAAACTTTACTTTTTGAATTAGCGCGGTGGTTAGGCCGATAATAAAAGCAAAGGCAAAGATGAAGATTGGAAAAACAGCCTCCGTTGCTTCGGTTACGAAGTGGTGATTGGCATAATTCAATGAAGTATCAATAACGCCTCCTAGGAAAAAGACAGCCAAAGGAAGTGCAATGTATTTCAGGGTGAGCGGTTCTTTTTTGGATAGTGGACTGGCTTTTTTTCGACTCACCAAAATGATAGCAACAAAAGCCAATACAATGCCTATGTAGTTCCAAGTGTCGAGACTGTTAGTTCCTAGCTTTAAGATAAAGAGGCTAAAAACAACGGGAATGGCCAGGCTCATTTTACTGGACACGGAGGCAACCGAAACACCTCTCAATTGCGTGGTTCTCGCCATCAAGTAGAAGGTGCTTACGAAGATAAAGCCAAGGGCCATGGCCATGTAGAACCAATTGGCCGAGGTGTCTACTTCATTACTAACATTAGCGAAACCGGTATAGAAAACTCCAGTAATTACGCATACGCCATAGTTGATGATAATGGCGGGAAAGGTCTTGATGTCATACTTACTGAACGACCTAAAGGCCATGAAGATGGCTACATTGGCAAGTATGGTGAGGAGGAGGTAGAACACAGTCAGCGAAATTAGTGAAAGTGGAATACCTGATGCAACTAAAGGGAAAAAGTCTGCAAAACGATAGGGGTATTTAATGGGGATGGATTTGCTTTGTACATTTTAAAAATAAGTGCTTGGCACATGAATGTATGAATTCAATCAGCCAAGCACTTCACCTAAACATAGTACATCTACTTGTTTACCAACGGGCTAGTAACCTTTGGCAAACTAAAGTCTTGTCAGCGTCTCTGACATGTAACAAGAACTAACTTGTGACTTACGCGGCTGCGGTTAGTAGGATGGGTTAAAGGTACAGATAATTTTAAATATGTAACGATATAACGTTACAAATTTAAAATCGCCCCTAACTTTGCAATGGCTTAAGGTGCTCCTTTGGTGCCTTAAGCCTGGCTTTATTCAAAACTATCCAAGTTTATAAAAATGCAAAAGGGATTTAGGCGAAGTAACATATTGTATCAATGCGAATATGACGGGGCAATTTTCAAGTACAAAGTCAGGCGACCTTTTAATATGTTATTTAAAGCCTTTGGTTTGGCGTCTAAAATTGAAAAGCCTCTAAACATAATGCTGGGCTTTAAGAGCTATAAGTTCATTGGAATATGTGTAGTCCGCTTGTACGAACATAGGTTTCAAATTGGTCAGCAAAGCCCAAAGCCTTTGCGTGTACCATTGATTGTTTTTTTTATCACAAAGAAACCATGCTACTGCCAATTGGAAAGTGCTGTTGACGAGAACATTATAGCTACTCGTGAGGGTAGAAATGTAGGTTTGATGTTTCTGGACCAAGCGAGTATTATTGAGTTTTTTGAACATTGAGCCTAACTAATTTTAATTATCGGTTGTTGTTCATGGAATGGTGATTCTTCAATGTCATGGCATATTTGAGAAGAGTCTAGGTTATACCTTATTAAGACTTTTGGAACCCATATTTCGAGTACCTCTGGCAAATCCATGAGTTGAATGAGCTCGTGGTGTCTGAAAATTTTTAAACCAATGTTTTTCCAAACCACAATGTAGAATGGAGTAGTTAGATCGAGTTCTTTTGAGTCGGTCCGTTCGCCTAAAAGAACATCACCATTTCCAAAATCCCATTTTTTCAGTGTACACTGATGACTCTTTGACAACTGGAAGGCCCTCATGAGGTTGTTCGTGCAACTTGGGATCCTCACAGTGGGCAATAAGTTTAGATACGCGACTTCGTTACATTTTTTGGCATACATAGTATGTTGGTTTGCCGAAATGTATCTATATTCGCGGAAATTCAAGGGAATTCTATTGTTAGAAAAGTCCGAAGATTGTTCGTGATTTTCTAACGAATCCTCAACCCTGTATTGATCAGAATTTGCAGATCGTCTATTGTCAGGGCTATCATGTTGCAAACCCAATAACACATCCGAAGTAGTTTCAAGTATTCTGACTATGGCAATTAACTTGTCTTGGTCAGGAAAGCTCTTGTCTCTTTCATAGTTGGAGATGGTATTTCGTTTTAGCTGAGTTCCGCATAGACGGTTAATTCTGTCTGCTAAGTCTTGTTGGCTTAGCATCTGATTTTCTCTAAGCTCTTTTATTTTTTTCCCAAATGACATAGTGGAGGTATGGATATGTTCAATAAATTGGACATGATCAAGAATTTTGACAAGTGTAACGCAATCTAGGTACATGATATGAAAAATTTTAATGAAATAAAATCTGATAAAAAAGACGGTGATTACGAATTAGTAGGTGAGGCACTCGGATTAAGTAAGGATACCATCAGGTCAATCGTTAATGGCAGGCGGTCTGATAAGAGTAATGTACTCCTTGCTTTTAACATTCTTTTTTCTCTTAGATCGGCCTTCCCAAAGCTCGTAGATCATCACATCAAGCACGGCCTTGTTGAGGATATTGATATACAGAAATTTGAAGATTATATCAATGAATGAGCCCTTCATCATATTTCTGAAAGAGCGTACGGATGACCGAGGTTCCTTGTCTTTTACTGATGGAATGGGCCCTTTACCGTTTGAGGTGAAACGTGTCTATTGGCTGTGGGATATTCCTGAAAATGAAGTCAGGGGAGGTCATGCACACAAGACTTCTGAGCAGGTTATAATTTGTACAAGCGGTAAAATACTAGTGTCGATGGAGTCCAAAGAGGGCCGACATCTAGAGTTTATTCTTGACAATCCTACTCAAGCTTTATACCTGCCACCACTCTGGTGGGGAGAGATGGAGTTCCTGAATAATGCCACTATGATCGGTTTGGCCTCAGATGAGTTTTCAGAGGACGATTACATTAGAAATAGAGCAGACTTTTGATGTCAAATTATCAATTGGTTGACGTATTAGACTCAAAGACTAAGATTGCTTACGAATCTTATGCCTATAACGATCCGGCATTTCTAAGGTCCAATAATAATTTTGTTCAACATCATTTCTACTGGGTAGCGGATAGTTGCAACGAGGCACATGCGCATGTGGCATTCTCCATAGCGGATAATATTGCATATAGTCCGCATAGGCTTCCTTTTGGAGGCCTGGAAGTTTCTCTCAATCTGTCAGAGCGATCAATAGCAGAATTTTTGGAAGCTGTTGAAATCAAACTGAAGTCATTGAGCATCAAGGCGATTAGAATTCATCAAGCGCCCAATGCTTATTTTAATCAATCACTCATCAATGGTGCTTTGATTACTCATGGGTTCGATATAATTCAGGAAAGAGTATTCCATGCGATTACTGTAGATCAATCAGATATTTTTGAGCGTATGCACAAAATGGAGCAGCGCAAGATCAAAAAGTGTCGTGATGCGTGTGCGGAATTTAAGGAATTGAAAAAAAGCGAGAAGGTGAAGGCCTTCGAGTGGATTGAGAGATTTAGGACCCTAGATTATAAGCCACCTTCTATGACCTGGGTAGATTTGGAAAATGTTAATCAGCGTAATCCCAAACTGTATAAAGTCTTTGGTGTATTTATAGATGGACATATGTTGGCGGCTACGGTTTTAGTCATGGTCAATAAAAAAGCTGTTTATCATTTTATGCCTGCGAGCCACGTAGATTTTCCGGGCTATAAGAAGTTCAGTCCTATGGTGTTTTTAGTAGAAGGCCTTTATCATTGGTGTCAATCGAATGGTATTAAAACCTTGGACTTAGGGACCTCATATGTGGAAACGAAAGTGAAAGCTTCTTTAGCTCAATTCAAAGAAAATATAGGAGGAAAGCCCTCTGAGGCTCTTAGTTGGCAGAAAACACTATCTTCGTAAAAACCTGACCCCGATTGAAATCTGAATTCTTTAAAAGTTCTTCTTGGTCGTTTACCGCAGTGGTCTTTCGTGCACTTGGAGGGCTGACGATCAATAAGCTTTTTGCAATTTTTTTGGGGACCCCTGGGATTACACTTCTTTCTCATTTTCAGAATTTGACTGCTTTGTTTACCCTACTTCCAAGCGAGGGTGTTAATAGAAGTATCATGAAATATTGGTCAGACCCAGAGACCGATGATGTCGAGAGAATTCGACTTTTCAAAACTGGCCTTTGGGTTACCGCTGTCATATTTTCCACTACACTCGGAGTGCTTTATTTTGGTTATAGAGGCTATTTTTTCGATCGGTTTATCACCGAGTATACTCCTCAGCAGTTTTTGTTAATTTTTATCCCAGCAGTCTTATTGATGCTTTCCTCTGGGTATCTGAATTCAATAATACTAGCCCTAAGACGGGTTAAAGCATATGCATTAATTAATGTGACTGGTTTAATCCTTTTAGTAGGACTAGTCTATATAGGTGTGACTTACGGAACAATAGATCAAGCTTTATTGAGCTTTGTTCTTGGGTATGGGCTTATGTTTTTCTGCGCCTTGGCCTACTTGATTTATAAGAGAAAGACCATACGGTTAGGTGTTGGCAAACCAGACCTTAAGTCAATAAAGAAAATAGGCAAGTTCATTGCAATGGCTATTAGCGCAATAGCTTTTGGAAAACTACTGGACTTTGCTGTGCGAGATTACGCGATAGAATTATACGGTTTAGAACGCACGGGCCTGTGGCAGTCGGTAGCGAAGATGTCGACCAGCTACATGTTGGTTTTTACCGGTACGGTTGGGGTGGTCTATTATCCAAAGATGGCTTCTTTGATACATAAGCCAGTTGAACTGAAACAGTATGTCTTGAAAGTAATGGGCTTTGTAGCTTTTATTTCCCTCATGTGCCTAAGTGTTTATTACCTCAACAAAGAATTTATTTTAAAACTCTTCTTTGCTGATGGCTTTGAGAAAGCTGCTTACCTAGTGCGTTATCAGGTTATTGGCGACTTTTTTGCCATTATTTCTTATTTGTTGGCTTATCTACTGAGTGCTCGGGTACAAACCATGAAATACATAGGAGCACAGGTTATATCCGCGATTATCTACCTAAGTTTGATTTCACTGCTTATCGATCGGCTTAATCTAGAAGCTCTAACTATGGCATACATGTGGCGTCATATAGGTTTCTTTTTGATTCTTGTCATCTTTAATAGAAGACTTTTGTTTAGATGGAACCCTTAGTAAGCATTATCTGCATATCCTATCACCATGCGGCCTATATTGCCGAGGCACTAGCATCGGTTTTTGCGCAGCAATATCAAAATATTGAGGTGATTGTCTTAGATGATGGCAGCACCGATGGAAGTCAAGATGTTATTAAAAGTGTCATTGGTGATAAGGACGTTCGCTTTATTCCTCATAAAGAGAACGAGGGGTATACCAAAACTTTTAATGAAGGCTTGGCTTTGGCCAAAGGCGAATTCATAGTAGACTTTGCTTTAGATGATGTGATGCTACCGGATTTTGTCCGGTCTTCGGTCGATCGCTTATCAAAAGCTGATAAATCCGTTGGCGTGGTTTATTCTAATGCAGACTATATAGATGCAGCGTCAAAGGTTATTGGCAATCACAAAAGTACACTGCTGGAAAAGGGCATGGTGAGCGAATTGCCTGAGGGTGATATTTTCTCTAAAATTTTAGCACGCTATTTCATTTGTACACCTACCATGGTGATTAGAAAAAGTGTTTTTGATCGCCTGGGAGGCTATGATGAAACCTTGGCGTATGAAGACTTTGATTTTTGGGTCAGGTCATCGCGCTACTGGAACTATGCATACTTAGATGAAGTGCATATGCAAAAGCGAAAGCTTGAAACTGGCATGTCGGCTAGTCGGCATAGGCATCATCAAAATGATCAATTGGCCTCAGTCCTTAAGGTTTGCCAAAAGGCCTTTCATCTTTGCAAAAGTAATGGTGAGCTGAATGCGCTTAAGGTTCGACTCAATTATGAGTACAGACAATGCCTAAGAAACGAGGCAAAAGACCTTGCGCAGGAGTATCTTCAGTTCATCGAATTGATGGGTGGGTCAACTGATTTGGTGTCTAAAGCCATGCGATACTTCAAACGAGATTTTCATCGGTAGATTTGAACTCGTTGTGGGCGCTCTAATTGCTTCGTCTGGTGGGTAACGACTATGATTGATTTCCGTTATTTTCGCTAGCAGCTTACTTCTCATAGAACGTATCGACTAGTTCTTTGGCGTATGTCCAAGCTGTTTCCGAGCCTTCCTTAATCTTTTCTTTCTTCTCAATTACGGTTTCATAAGGCACATCAAACTCCTTCCAAGTGCCGCCATCGTTACTGGCATTTTGCATCATCGGGGCTAGTCGATCCATCGCTTTAGCAAATTTGGCTTCGGCTGTTTCGGCAGCTTCAAATTCTTTCCAAATGGCAATGAGGTCTTTGGCCTGATCTTCGGGCAGAATGCCGAAAATTCTTTTCGCGGCTTTTAACTCCTCTTCCGTATTGTCATGACTTTTGGTTGTGTCAAACAAGAAGGTATCTCCTGCGTCTATTTCCACGATATCATGAATCAAAAGCATTTTGATCACCTTCAGGAGGTCAATTTTTTTGTTGCTTTGGTCACTCATTACCAAGGCCATCATAGCCAGGTGCCAGCTGTGTTCAGCATCGTTTTCATGTCTATTACTATTGAATAGAGATGTCTTTCGTTGGATATACTTTAGCTTGTCGATTTCCTTAACGAAGGATATTTGTTTTTCGAAGTCTTGGTTGATCATAAGCTAAACAAGGCTTTAGGTTAATTTTAGGCTAAGTTATTGATTGTTTAACAATTCGTACTTAGTCTAATGTATTCCTCTTTCTCTAAGTGTAACTTATGTTTCTTTTTAGATCCTTCACTGGCGTTCAGGAAGAGGGGTGGAGCAGTACTTTTATGACATAAAAAAAGCCAATTCTAAAGAAGTGGCCAATTGAATTCAAATAATGTGTTGATTAAGATACTTCAGCAACGCTGACATCAACTCCACCAGTGGCAAATTTAGGTATGTCATTTACTGCAGCTTGTCCTTCGGCTGATCCCATGTTTTTTTGTAAGGATTCCATTGAGTCGAAATAGACTTCGGCCATTCTATACTGTGACGCTTGGCTACCATCAGGCGTGCCAACGAATTTAGAAAGCTCTACTTTGGTTACACCAGGGATAGTACCAGCAATAGGAAGGTGAGTTTCGGCATAATACTTTTCAAAAGCTTCTGGGTTAGTAGGGTGCCCGTACAATACTACTAGTTTTACCATAATCATTAAGTTTTGGTGGATTAAGGAAGAAAGGTATGAAAACTTATGTCTATACAGTCGTTTAGATTCAGATTAACTGAAAATATTTATTCTCTTTTTAGAAACTAATTATTAATATTGAAGTTAATTACCAAAAAGAGAGGAAATGAAAAAGATTACACTCGGTGCTTTTGAAGAAATGGTTTTACTATCGGTCGGTGTACTGCAAGACAATGCCTATGGAGTCACCATTAAGGCAGAACTAGAATCTAGTCTTAAAAAGACAATCAGTCTTGGTGCGCTCTATGCTGCTTTGCAGCGTTTAGAGGAAAAGCAGTGGGTTGATTCTCGAGTAGGGGGAATCACTGAAGAAAGAGGTGGTCGCAGAAAGCAGTATTTCGATATCACCAAGGAAGGGGTGATGGCGCTTAATGAGGTACGGTCCATGAGAAATGAGCTTTTCAATCGCCTGCCTGCTAATAAAATCCAATTACTTGATTTATGAGTCAGGGAAAGGTCCACCATAAGCCCCCTCGGTTTGGAGAATGGTTGCTGAGAAGTTTTTGTTCTTATGACTATCTCAATACCGCCCTTTGGGATATGGAAGAAATTTATCAAAACAACATTGAAATGAAAGGGAAGCTAAAGGCCCGTTGGTTATATACCAAGGAGGCCGTTGGCGTGGTCTACCATCTTTATTTCAAAGGAAAAAGTCAATACTCAACAAACTCAATGGCAATGCTCAAAAACAACCTGATTGTGACAATAAGGAACCTAAAGAAGAATAAAGGCAATGGATTCGTCAACATTCTTGGGCTAAGTTCAGCCCTAATAGTGTTTTTACTCACATTAGTCTATACTACTTATGAGTTCAGCTATGATACGCATCACAATAGGTCAGAAGACATTTATCGAATATATAAAAGTGTGAATACCATCAATGATCCTGAGTATAGAGACTCGGGTACTCCAGCTCCATTTTCAAAAGCGCTTATTGCAGAGTTTCCTCAGGTGTTAGGTGCTGCAAGGGTGATGCGCTACAGAAAAATTTTGATGGAAACTGATACTGAGCAATTCATTGAGCCGCTGGTTCATCCAGCAGATCCATCAATTTTCAAGGTCTTCAGTTTTGAATCGGTGAGTGGAAATTTGGATGACTTTATAGCCGAACCATTAACTGTTGCTTTATCGGAATCTACAGCGCTCAAATACTTTAATGCTGTTGATGTAGTAGGGAAAACGATCACGTTCAGGGGGGAAATACCTATGAAGATTTCTGGTGTATTTAAGGATATGCCAGACAATTCTCATTTTAAAATGAGTGTACTGGTTCATTTAGAGAGCGTGATGGAAGCTTTCAATCAGAACATGGCCTTATGGGGAAACAACCCATTTTATACCTATGTGCGGACAGAACCGAACATAGATGTCAAAGCGCTTGAAGGCCGGTTGCCGATTCTTAGAGAAAAATATGCAAATGATCCGATGGATGAAGATGGACAAGAATATACTTACTTCCTTCAGCCTTTTACTGATGTTCATTTTGATCAAAAAATTCTCGGAAGCCTTGGTACGCCAGTTGATGGTAGTCGGCTCAAGATCTTTTTGATTATTGCCTCAGTCATATTGGGTATGGCATGCATTAACTATGTTAATCTGGCAACGGCAAGAGCGATTATCAGAATGAAAGAGGTGGGAATTAGAAAAGTGATTGGGGCGAGGAGAAGTCATCTTGTATTCCAATTTTTACTTGAGTCTGGACTGCTTGTTTTCCTGTCGTTAGCGGTCGCTTTAATAGTAGTAAGTCTGATACTACCGGCATTCGCTAATTTTGTAGACCGCCCATTGACACTTGATTTTCAAGCGCTCAGTATTTGGTTTTTTATTGTTGGCTTAGGGCTTCTGCTTACGTTCATATCAGGGATCTATCCAGCTATTGTCACTACCAACTTTAAGCCAGTGAATGCCCTTTACGGCCGTGGAGCTACTGGAAAGAAAGGAGGGTATGTTAGAAATGCCTTAGTTGTGTTTCAATTTTCAGCATCGTTCGTGCTGATTATTGGAGCTATCATTTTGGGTCAACAACTTCACTATATCGATAACCTTGATATGGGGTATGCACGAGAGCAGATCGTTGTATTGAGTACCAGTGATGATGCCGTTGATGATCGATTGCAGGAGTATATGGATGAGGTCAGTAAAGTCACTGGCGTGTCAGCCGTAGCCACATCATGGTCATTACCAACCAACGTTACTTCCAACACAGAGGCCAATTGGACTGGCATATCTGATGCCGAAAGATTGCCCATGTATATGCTAGGTGTTACCCATGATTTCTTTGATCTCTACGAAATTGATGTGATTGAAGGTCGAGCCTTTGACAAAGAGATTCCGACTGACCGTAAATCAATTCTGTTAAATGAAACCGCGGTGAAGAGGTTGGGGTGGGAAGATCCTATTGGTAGAGAAATGATTATGCAATCAGGACTAAAATCAACAGTAATAGGCGTTGTAAAAGACTTTCATATCAAATCACTCCGTGAAGAAATACAGCCGCTTCAAATCTTATTGAGTAGTAACTACGCAACACTGTCAGTAAAGATTGACGCTGATCTTTATGAGACGCTAGTAAAAATTGAAGAAGTCTATGAGAGTTTTTCTCCTGTTTATCCTTTCGAATACAAGCTATTTGAAGATATCTACGATGAGGCTTATGCCGAGGATCAGAAAACATCAAAAATATCCTTTTGGATCACTATCCTAACAATTATCATCGCTTGTCTTGGGCTATATGGACTTGCCACGCATAAGGTGGAACATAAGGCAAAGGAACTGGGTGTCAGAAAAATTCTGGGGGCTGCCACAGCACAAATCCTTGGCTTATTGGCAAAGGACTTTATGAAGTTACTATTGATCGCATTTCTTGTTGCCGGACCATTGGCCTATTACTTTATGAATCAGTGGCTTAATGACTTTGCTTATCATATTTCAATAGGGCCATCTACTTTCGTGATTACGCTGTTGCTCATGATAGCTATTGCAGCTTTGACAATTGGGTATCGTACTTATCGGGCTGCGGTAAGCAATCCGGTAGATGCTTTGAGGGATGAATAGACATTATATCAAGCCCATTTTCTCCATACGATAGTACTCCCTGAAGCTAATCATCCGTTGTTGGCTCTCGTCCCAAAGTTTATTAGACATAAGCTTTAAGCTATCCCTAAAACCAATGATGGTTGGAAATTGATTCAGCCATGGATTTTCCTTGATACACTGCTGTAGGTTGTAGTTAGGAATAGCTGGATTCAAATGGTGTACATGATGGATACCAATGTTGCCCGTCAACCAATTGAAGAGTTTCGGTACTTTATAGTAAGTGCTTCCTTTAAGGGCAGACGTAACATAGTCCCAGTTCTTTTTCCACTGTTTATATCCATGCTCGTGCTGATGTTGTACATAGAAAAACCAGATGGCAATGATGGAAAAAAGGGTCAGGGTAGTAATGTGCACGAGTAGAAACTTTTCCCAACCTAAGGTAAATCCTAGTATCGTAAACATGCCTAACATCACTAGATTACTCACAACCACCGAGCCTTTGAGCTTTTGAAAAGCTGGCATCTTGATTTTCGCGAGTCTGTTATGAATGAAAATATAGTAAACAGGGCCAATGATAAACATGACAATAGGCGATCGGTAAATCCGATACCCTATTCTTTTTCCCTTGCTAAACGCTTTGTATTCGGCTACAGTGTAAGTATTTACATCCCCAATGTCTCTTAATTCGAGTTGACCATTTAATTTATGATGAACACTATGCGACTTAGCCCAATAGCTAAAAGGTATTGCTGAGAGATAGCTGCAGAGGTGTCCGATAATTTTTTGTGCCTTTCTGTTTTTGACAAATGACTGGTGACCGCAATCGTGTTGAATGATGAAAATTCTAACGAGAAAAAAGGCGTTGACAGCACCTAAGCCTAAAGTGATCCAATAGCTGTAGTCAAGACTCAAATACATCAAAACCCAAATGCCTATGAAGGGAAGAAATGAGTTTAGAATTTGAATTGTAGCCTTTGTTTTATGTTCCTTGGTGTACTTTTTTAGGCTTAGCACCTTCTCTTTGCTGAGTACGATTTTTTCTGCTGTTGTTTGCTCCATTTGCCTTCTAGAATCTTTTGTAAAGCTATTTGTTTAAAACGACTAAAAGAACCTAAAAAGTGCGATTTTGATAAATGGGATAATACCTGCTGGATTGTTGGCCTACCGTTCTACAATCCCTAATTCTTCTAGTCTGTCTCTTCTAATAAAAAAAGAAAAGTGCTCAAATTCAAAATTGATGGCTTCATCATTCACATGTTCTGACCCTTGGCTAGGCTTCGGTAATTTTTTATCCTCCAGAATTTCGGTAAGCGCCATATTGAGTTGGTTAATGCGTATTGGTTCAGCAACAGGAGTATTATGTGCAGTGAAGATTCGTTTCAGGCCCTCACTTTGCCCACTAATGGTTTTGATACTTTCTTAGTAGGAAAAAAGATCAGTTTCAGGGTCGATTTCCTCCAATGTTCCAAATTGTGCTCTTAAGGCTTGGTTGCACCAATTACTGTCTTCAGTAACTGTTTTATTATCCATCGTGCAAGAGGATATTAGAAACACTAGAATGAAATATGACTTGTTCATTCGAATGGCGTGATGTAAATAGAATGATTATAAATAGCGCGTTGGTCTTAGTTAAGTTCTGTTAATTCTTTAAAAACGTTTATCTTAATCCTAACCAAAACCAACATGAAAGTACTATTAATCTATCCAATTTTTCCGACCAGCTTTTGGTCTTTTGAGAAAGCAGTTCAAGGAATAGGCAAAAAGGCATTTATGCCACCTCTCGGTCTCATTACTGTCGCTGCACTTTTACCACAGAAGTGGGAATATCGTCTCAAGGATAAAAATATTGAACCCGTTACTGAAGCCGATTGGGAATGGGCTGATATAGTGATGTTCTCGGGAATGATCGCCCAAAAAGAGGATTTCATGGGCCTTATTCAAGAGTCCAAGAGAAGGGGTAAACCAGTCGTAGTTGGTGGCCCTTATGCCACTTCATTACCAAATGATATGCTGGAAGCGGGAGCAGATTTTTTAGTGCTTGATGAGGGTGAATATACTATTGATCTGTTTGTTCAGGCTATAGAAAGCGGTGAGACTAGCGGCATTTTTAGGTCAAAAGACAAACCAGATGTTACGCTGAGCCCAATTCCTCGATTTGATCTTTTAGATATGGATGCCTATTTCTTAATGGCCATTCAGTATTCAAGAGGCTGCCCTTTTCAATGCGAGTTCTGTGATATTATAGTGCTTTATGGAAGAAAGCCTCGGACTAAAACGTTTAGTCAAGTTCAGCAAGAACTAGACATGCTGAGAGAGCTTGGTTGGTCAGGAGGAATCTTTTTTGTTGATGATAATTTTATCGGCAATAAGCGAACTGTAAAGCCTTTCTTAGAAAAGCTGATTGATTGGCAAACTGCTAATGGCTATCCATTTAGCTTTACTACAGAAGCATCCATCGATATGGCTCAGGACGATGAGCTATTAGAATTGATGGTAATGAGTAAGTTTTCTACCGTTTTTATCGGCATTGAAACACCTGATACTGATAGTCTGAAACTTACCATGAAGCATCAGAATAATAGGCGACCGATGAATGAGTCTTTAGAGAAAATTGCCAAGGCAGGACTCAGGATTATGGCTGGATTCATTATTGGCTTTGATGATGAGAAAAAAGGTGCAGGTAAACGAGTCTATGATTTTGCTATGGAGAATGCTATTCCTGGCGTGACCTTCAGCATGCTGCAAGCTTTACCAAACACCGCGCTCTGGGATAGATTAAAGAAAGAAGGACGTCTATTGGATGATGCTAATTTGAATCAAACTACACTATTGAATTTTGTACCGTCTAGGCCGATCGAAGACATCGCTGAAGAGTATATCGAGGCGTTTTGGGACCTATATGACCCAAAGAATTACTTGAAAAGAGTCTATGACCACTTTATGATGGTGGGTCAAGCGAAGGTGCACAGTGATCCAGAATTACGACATAAACTTAGAAACCAGCATAAAACGGATTTTGACTACCGTGGAATCCTCTTCGGCCTGAAAATGGTTTGGAAATTAGGCTTCTACTATGAGTCAAGATCAGTTTTCTGGAAGTACCTCTATGGTATGTATAAGCATAACCGTGGCGGAATTGGTAACTTCTTTTCGTTTTCAGCTTTCTTACTCCACTTCTTGCCATATCGCAAGTTGGTGAAGAAGGAGATCGAAGAGCAGTTAGCCCTCAGAATGGAAGGAAAAGTACAAGTGCTTAACCCTGAAATTGAATTGTCAGATGATCTTCAAGAAGGTGTAAAATGGTATAAAGCCAGTTAGTGATAGCTTCGGGTGAAATGACCCGGAAGCGATACTTCAAGAAGCTCTAAATCATTAGAAAAGCCTGAAAGCAAATGCTCAAGGCTCGGTGGAATAACAAAAGCATCACCTTTATTAAGGTGGTGCTTTTTATTATCTGCTATGGTTAATGTAAGCTTTCCTTCAGTCACAAATGTGAATAGGATATCCGCATCATGATGCATTGGCTTCTGATCACAAATCTTGTCTACATTGAGTACACGAACTGAAGCCACTCCTTTTGTGGCAGTGTGAATACCCGTATCTCTAAACTTGAGACCAGGTATTTCCGCAGTTTGCCATACGGCTTCTTCAGATTGATGATGGCAAAATGTTTGTTCTCCAAACTCTCTTTCGGGCCGAAAGTCTGGTGTGGGCAATTCCATTTCGTGATCTATGGTAGTCATATGTTCGGCAGGTACTCCTATTTCAATGACCTCCAGGTTATCAGAAGCTTCTAAAACACGATGCCTGATCTCGGGTGGTTGTGTTACGCAGTCACCAGCTTTCAAGATGAAAGGAGGGCCTTGGTCTTCATAGACAAGTTTAACCCAACCTTCATAGCAGAAGATAAGTTGAAAACCTATGGTGTGATAATGTACCATGTCTGGCACAGGGCCACCTTTCGGAATTCTAATGTGAGAAGCCATAATACCCCCTCCCAAGCGATCAGGGACGAGATCGCGATAGAGCATACCCGCTCTGCCGATTATCCATGGTGCTTGATCCCGCAATTGCCTTACTTCAAAACGATGCCTCGTGATCGGTGATGGTACTTGATAAGACTTTGGTCCGAGAGTAATCACTGTTCCGTTAGGAGCGATTATTTGAGGTTTACCATTTAATATGTTTTCGGGATTATCGGTGAGGATATGTAAAGTTGGAGCCGGGCAAGTTGCATTGCTGTCCAAGCGAATCTGAATGCCATGGCCCGACATCACTGCTACTTCCGGGGAGTCATCTGGAAAAATATTATTCAGCCTAAAGCCAATTCCCTCAAAGAAGGCCATATCTGTACCCAGGTCGATGCTTGGTAGTAAAAGCTGGGCTTGACTTTCGAGATGGGCTTTACCATGGGTCTTCATAAAATCCAACTAAGCAGAATAGTATCTAACCGCCAAATTTACTTGAGGATTTTATATGGGTTTTATTGAACTTCGATATACTCAGACTTGCCTCCAGATTGATCTCCATTGAGCCATTTCCAATCAAGGTTCATTTGTAGTCTTCCGTCTGCATGTTTGCTCACCGTACCGTTAGATTCACCAGCTAATAGCTTTCCCTCTATGGTCACACAATTATAGAGCAATTCGATTTGGTTCATACCTGTTTTTTTGCCTAAAACAAAGCCCTTTCGAATTGAGCCTCCTTGGTAAGTGGCGGTGATTATTTCTCCTTGTTGGAGATAATGAAAAGTGGTTTCACTTGATGACAAGCCTTGGTTGTTCTGGGCAGTTACAAAACGTTTATTGTTCAAATCGAAATTCTCCATGGTGGAAAATTTAATTTTTTAGCGCATGTCAAACAAGTCATTCTTTGAGAAAATCCGATAACTGAAAAGGTAGCTGTTTTCAGCCACTTTCAATTTTGGTTGAAAAAATGAACTCCTAAAGCTATATCTTCATACTGAAGATTGAGGGTTAAATCTTAATCCTTCGATAAACACACATTTCATACTAGACGCAAAACAATGGAAAATCACAAAACCTCTTCCCAGATTATCGATGAATTAAGGGTTCAAATCTCGAAGGATCATGTCTTAGCAGTTGCCTTAAAGGAGTCTTTGGTTTTGGCCGATACAGGTGCTAAAAACGGGCAGCTTAACCCAGATCTATACCAAGCACTTGATGCACTTTATGATGGTAACGGCTGGCCTACAAATGAAGACGATTATTGTCGTTACCTAACTGCTTTCGCAGAGGTAATTCCCAGTGAAAATCAAGTGCCAAGCCATACAGCATGGAATAATAATGATGAGCAAAACGGTTACAGTCAAGAGATTTATGATCGCTTATGTCATTTTTATTGGTTGATCGATCAGAATATTCAGATAGATGGTGAAGAGATAGTTTTACAGAATTATGTCAGTGGGGTGAATGATTTTCATTTCGAAAAGTGGCTAGATGATTATGCTAATGCTTGGGGCGATTTCTTGAATACACCAGGATCGCTTACACCGGAAACGCTCGCTTCTTTCGAAAATGATCCAATGTACAACTTGCAGGATTCTTCTGATTACATCAATGGGTGGAAGACTTTCAATGACTTCTTCTATAGACAGTTGAATGCCAGTAATACGGATTTAACACCAATGCGGCCGATCGCTAGTCCGAATGACAATACAATTGTATGTGCCCCTGCGGACTGTACTTTTAAAGCTATTTATAATATAAATGCAAATGGTGATGTAGTGGAGCAAGACCAAGAAGAAAGTGGAATAACATTGAAGCATACGCATACTTTGGGTACCGTCAGTGATTTGTTGAATGGGAGCGAATACGCAGATGCTTTTAAAGGTGGGACCTTCGTTCATTACTTCTTAAGCCCTTTCGATTATCATCGCTTTCACGTACCAGTAGCCGGTAAAGTAATCGATTCTCAGGCAGTCGCAGGAAATGTCTTTCTAGACGTGGTATTGGATAATGGCCAATTTGATGCTCCTGATGGTTCTGAAGATAGTTATGAATTTACCCAGGCAAGGGGAGTCATTATTGTGGACACCAAGGGTAGTCCAGCCGGAGATATTGGTAAGGTGGCTATTGTGCCAGTAGGTATGGCGCAAGTGTCGTCAGTGCATATGGAATTGAGCCAAGGTCAGACTGTGAATAAAGGGGATGAGTTTGGCTATTTTGCTTTTGGTGGCTCAGACATTATTCTTGTGTTTGAACAACCTCAGAATGAATTATTATTTATTAAGGAATGGGCAGATGCATCTGGAAAGGTAGCACCGTTCCATTTTAAGTATGGAGAAACTGCGGTAGTAGTCAGTTAGACTTTTTTAGGTGAGAAGTCGGACACTGCCCAATTTGGGCAGTGTTTTTTTATTTTTAATAAGGGCGAAATCTTATGGTACTGGATGGTTATCCTCGTCTTTTATTCGATATTTTTTTGAATTGACCCTTATCAGTATATAAGTAGTACCGCTAAGCACGCTGAACATTATGTAGGCGAATTCAGCGTAATCAGGGCTAATACCAATTTGAATTAATGGCAAGATTATGAGTGCTAGGCCCATGGCAACAAAGCCATTTCGAATAACTGTAGCGATACCTTCGATATCGTATTTCTCTTTTTCCTGAGTCGATAGCGTATTGAAGCCCGCAATTAAGAAATACATTTTAGAGTGCTTAATCAGTATTCCTAAAGTTGCGAAAAATATGGCAATGATGATGGTAAGCATACGCTCTTATTTGATTACCAATATTCTAGGATTGACTGGGTATAGCCATTCAATGCCTCTAGCCGTAATGACTGCATCGTCTTCAAGAGGTACCCTCAGTTTTTTACCTCCCCATTCTGGTATTTTAGTATAGGCGAAAAGTTCAATGGATATCAAATTTGATGGCTTCAAGACATATCCAAGCCTTACAGGGTTAAAAGAGGCAATAGAAGGGCCTATGCCATGCCCCCAGTTGCCAACTGAATGACATCCAATGATTACATCCGTTTTGTCCAAGGCGGTAAACTGATTAAACCCTTTCATTTGATTAAATCCTGCGTTGGTCAATGCTGAATAGATTGCCTCTTCTGCAATTTTTGCTGTAACGCCAGGCTTGATTGTTTTTTTAATGATATCGCGAACTTTTACTCCTTGGTCAAAGGCGTTTTGAATACCTGCGGGAACCCTGACTTCCCCTTCTTTCAGAACGTAGGCTATCCGTTTCATGTCGGTAAACATATTCATTAGACCGACTCCCCAGTCAATCATCAATACATCGCCTCTTTGAATGATTCGGTCATTAGAAGTTGCTTCTACGCCATCAGGCCCTGTGATATAGACGGACGGCATGCCGAAAGAGGAGCCCAAGTTGTTTTTGAATTGCTGTTCCTTCATCCACCAAGCCACATCTTCAAGGGTAGTAACACCCGGTGTAATTACTTCATTAGAAAATGCTCTTTCGGCAATTGTATAGGATAGCTCGCCAGCTTCTCCGTATATGGCAATTTCAGAGGCGACTCTTCTTGACCTAAAGTCGGAAACAAGTTTTTCGGCAGAGACAAAACGATCGGCATATTTCTTTCCTAATACTTCGGTGAGTTCAATATGGCTTGAGTGGGTAAGACCATCGGCACCACCTATGCTTCTGGAAATATTGAGCCCAATTCTTTTCGGGTTTCTCGTTGTGACAAAATCTTTCAGTTCATTGGCCGACCCAAAGTAATCGTAGGTTCCACCTTGCCTCAGTAGGTAACCATCAATTCCTAGGGCTGCGCGCTCTATTCTATCACCACCTCTATCTGTGAAAATGTAGTAGCCCGTACCACCAACATAACCTTCTCCCATATCGGAATAAAGTGGGTCTAAGTTTCCTTCACGATTAGTGACAATCCACATGTCAATGTTGTTCTCTCTCATGGCTTCAGGTAAAACCAAATCGAACTTGTCGTTTCTCACTTGGTTCATTTTTCGCCATCTCCGCATGGCTTCTTGGCTGTATGAGATGGTACAAATTAAGAGAAGGAGGGTGGTGATGGTTGACTTCATGGTTGATCGAATTTCAACCTAAAATACTAATTAATATTTTCACTTAGCAGATCATGAAGTTTTAAGCAATGTCTTTCCAATTGCTAAAGATTTTCTTAAATCTCGAAGGAAGATCATCTACCAAGTGAGTTCTTTCTCTTGTTTCGGGGTGCTGAAAGTTCAGGCAATGGGCGTGTAGGTAGAGCCCCTTCCCATTCAGTATCAATCCTTCGGTGCCATAGGCCTTATCACCTAGAATAGGATTGCCGATTTTGGCCAAGTGTATGCGCAATTGATGCCTTCGGCCAGTCTCGGGCCGCAATTCTATTAAGTTCAAAACTCCAAAACGATCGGAGGGTGACGAATCTATCTTGCGGTAGTGAGATGTGGAGGGTTTATCGTCAATGGGTAAAGATATGGTGCCATCATCTTCCATTTCACCAATGGTAATTGCATAGTAAGTTTTAGTGATTGCCTTGTCTTCAAACAGTTTATTAAGTTTTCGGATGCTCGTGCTTGTCTTCCCTACTAGTAAAATGCCTGTTGTGGCATAGTCTAGCCGGTGGACAGGTTGTGGTGTTGTGGCATCAGGCAGTGTGCTTCTACTCAGGTTCTGCGCTAGCGCATTTGCGATGGTTTTAAAGCTATTTCCGCTTACTTGAATACCAGCCGGCTTATGAATGGCGGCCAAATGATCATCTTCAAAAAGGACTTTCAATGGAAGGATTAGTTGTTTCTTTGGACTTGTCTCTTCGGGCTGGATGAGTTGTATCGTTTCACCTCCTTTGATCCATGTGGCGGTATTAGCTATTTCATTATTCACGAGAATATGTTCTCGCTTTAAGGCTTTTTTTAATGCAGATTTTGTTGGGGCCGTACTGAAAATGCCTACCCCATATTCTTGCAGTCTAACAGGTGCAGCTTGTGAAGGGACGGTATGGGTTTCAGCGGTTTGGATGACGTACTGATAATGTTTTTTTATCTCTTACTTGCCGTAAATGGTAGTATGCATGCCAGCGATCTTCCATTCACCGTTTACTTTTTCCATCAACCTTGTTTCTCTTTTTAAGCCTCTTGAAGGATCGTTTTGTTCAAAACTAACCCATGCACCACTTCCGTAAAGGCGAACAATTATGTCTGCTAAGGGAGTTGGTAATGGGTCTGGTTTTGGGTGTTCTTCAAAATATGTTCTCACAAAACTATCTATCTCTTCCCAACCGAGTGTTTCTGTGAATGTGCTATCGGAGAAGTCGATATAAGTTTTGGTTAAAGAAGACTCATGAATCCATTTCGACTTCCATGCTTCATAGTCTCTGCCAAAGGCAGCTTTAGTCTCACTGTTTATCGTTTCTAAAATGGCAGCTTTTTCTTCTGCAAAATTGGGTAGTTGGTCACTAGGTTTTTCACACCCCGTTAGGCAAAGAATGGTGAGAAGGAATAGTGTAATGCTGGTTTTGCTGAGGTTAAGCATGGGAATCGTAATTTTTGATGAGTAAAAAATTCTAGGTAAGAAGTTAGGAGAAGCTGTCAATAAACTACAGTCATTTCTTTATTCTCTTTTCTAAATTGGTCAAAGAGACTTCTTAAATGAGTAGAGAAGTTGTTCTGCTCAATGCATATCATTTGTAAGTTTTTTGCGTTCATAGCCCACTTTAAAACGATTAATCCTCCTTGGTCTCGAATACCACAGCCAACTAATCCAAGTTCAGTTATAGCAGGCGGTAAACTATGAATTAACGCTTCCACACCTGTATCCCCAATCATGGGGTTATAGCTCATGGAGATAGATTTAATCGTGGTACTAGATTTAAGAATAGTCGAAATCTCTTTAACATCAAAGGTGGTTAATGCTAAATCGCGTAAGTTCAACTGGCCCGCGGACTTTTCTATCAGTAATGCCCGTTGGGTGTGAATTTTAGATCCCTTTAGGTTTAATAAATGCGCTATTTGCTGTTGGGTGCTGGTATTATTGTTCAATTGAGCTTTTGGAGAGTTTAGTGTTCTTTGAAGTAAAAGAAGTTCCAATATACACTTCAATTTGTTGTTTCTCCTTGACCTTTTTGGAAGACTTCACTTCATTAAAAAGGAAGCCCAATGGTGAGCTTCCTAAGTTAAGTTTTAATGAGGTACTCTTTTAGTGCCTGTTCAAGCACTTGACTTGACTTTCTTTAAGCCATAAATGCTAAGGATGATCGCTGATGCTGAGACCAACGTCATGACCGTTCCCGGGACGAAGTTTACGTACCCACCTATATCCATAAACAAGAAGTAACCTAAATCAGCGAGACCACCACAGATGGCTGCTAGATATATAGCATTTTTATTTCCTTTCCAGATAAAGAAAGCACTGATAAAAGTGACTATCCCTATCCATAACAAATTGAAGCCATGTTGACCTATCACTGCTCCTGCTGCATCTGGATAATTAACGCGTAGTGTCTCAGGGTCAGTCCCATCTGCTATACCAATTACTGAAGCGGCAATGTCGTTTGTTAAGACGCCTTTCATTGTCATAACACCTGCGAGAATGTGTACGAGGCCCCAAATGATCCAAAGGAAGGTCGATGCTTTAAATAATGTTGAATATTTCATGTCTTTAGTTTAATGGTAAAATGATTAACCTGCCGATTACTACAAAAAGGGCTAGGAGCAAAAAAGGTAGGTTTTTCTTTAAGGCATCTTCTTTCTCACCTCTTTTGAGATGAAAGATCATAGCCACCAACATGGTGAATGCAAGACCGGCTGCTGCAATAGGGCTTAGGACAGGAACTATGTCTAATGCTATGGGTAAGACTATACCAATTGCTCCTAAAAACTCCAAGAGACCAATAAGTTTAAAAGTGGAGGGAGACAGTGCGTCTACCCAACTACCCATTTTGGGTTTAAGCTCTTTTTTTGACTTTGCGAGTTTCATAAGTCCAGCCATAAGAAACATAGCTGCTAAAAGTCCCTGAATAACCCACAATAAAATGTTCATGATTAGAGAAGTTATGTTCAAGGCAAACATCTCCAGCAAAAATGCTTTTTGCATTCATGTAGATTAACAAATGATCATTATGGTATCAATTCCCAGAGATTTCTCTACGTAAGGTGCTAAGTGCTTGGGGTGTAATGCCAAGGTATGAAGCTATCATACGCTGAGGTACTCGTTGTACAATATCTGGATAGGTCTTGATGAAGTGCTCGTACCGCTCGGTGGCAGATGCACTCATTAACATAATTACTCTACTCTGCAGTACTTTTATTCGTTTCACAAATTTTTCAACCCCATACTCGGATGTGATGTCTTTCTCTTTCTGAATTAGAATCGAGTCTTCCAACGCGTCTATATATAAATCACACGGTTCGTTTGGAGATACGTTATCCGCAACGATCCAACCTTCAGGAGCGAACATGAAAATATGCTCTTTGCCTTTTTCATCTATCGAATAGCTACGTAGCAAACCCGATTCTACTTGGTATACTTTTGAGTTTAACTCTCCTATTCTTTGAAGGATTCGGCCTTTTTTAACCTCGATCGTTTTCAACGGATTACACTTTTTTTGTATTTAAATATCGGCACTTGTCGATTGTGTGTCATTATAAAATTACCACATTCAATATACTCATTAAGTCATAGCAGAAATAAGCACTCGTATCATTTTCGATACGTGGTGTTTGTTTCATTCTCTTCATCTTGATTTATGATGAATAGTTGAGCTTATGGACGTTGACGATACTGTCAAAATCAGTTAGGGAACAGTTTGAATCACGATCCGAGAAGGGCTAGCTTTGTGCCACGATTCTGAGCCTTCTCACATATTGATCGCTCAAGATTTATGTCTTTTTTAAAAATCTGATAAGCATATTACATGGAGAACTTCTTTCCCGATCAAAGATGGACTAGTGAGGGCGAACCTGAGCTAGGTGTAGGAATTGTAACAGAGATAGGTAAAGGTCGGGTAAAAATACATTTTCCATTATCCGCTGAAACACGGCTTTATGCAGAGCAAGATGCTCCGCTTCGTAGGGTGATTTTTAAACCCGGTGACACCGTTGTAGACACTGATAAAGTTCCTTTACTTATTGAGAAGGTTCAAACAGACGGCAACTTGTATACTTACGCTGGTCAGGGTAGAACGCTGTCTGAGGCCAATCTTGGAGATGTTTCTGTTCAGCACGGTGCTACAGATCGGCTATTGATGGGAGATGTGGAACCGCCCGAAGCTTTCGCATTAAGAAGAAGTACACTCGAATACAATCATAGCCGCAGAATTTCTCCAGTCAGTGGCTTTGTGGGTGGTCGGATAGACCTTATTCCACATCAATTATACATCGCGCATGCTGTAGGTTCACGCTATGCACCCCGTGTATTGCTTTCAGATCAGGTAGGGCTGGGAAAAACTATCGAGGCATGCTTAATCCTGCATCGATTGCTCCTCAGTGGGCGAATTTCAAGGGTGCTAATACTTGTTCCAGACTCTTTGGTGCATCAATGGTTTGTTGAAATACTGAGACGTTTTAACGGCTGGTTTCACATTTTCGATGAAGAACGCTGTGCAGCCATTGAAGGTGGCGCACCAGAAGGAAATCCATTTCTTGAGGATCAACTGATTATTTGTAGTGTTGATTTTTTAGCCAATTCAGAAACTAGAGCCAGGCAAGCCATGTCGGCTGATTGGGATATGCTTGTAGTTGATGAAGCACATCACTTGGAGTGGTCTGTCGATAAAGTGAGTCCAGAGTATGCGGTGGTAGAACTGCTCAGTAGAGTGGCCAAAGGTTTACTATTACTAACGGCTACACCCGAGCAACTGGGTGTTGAAAGTCACTTTGCAAGGCTTCGCTTACTCGATCCGGAACGCTATGCTGACTATGAAGCTTTCAAAAACGAGCCACAAGATCATAAAGCCGTAGCCAATATTGTGGAATCTCTCTCTACAGGGAAGCCCTTAAAGCCTTCTGATACTGAGCTGTTAACGTCACTTTTGGGCGAAGAAAGGGTAGCAACGCTCGCAGAAGGAGGAGAACCAGCACACAATAATATCATCGAAGACTTACTAGATCAACATGGGCCGGGTAGAGTGGTATTCCGAAATACTAGGGCTGCTATGACTGGTTTTCCGAAAAGGAAAGCCCATTTAGTTCCATTAACCGCATCTGCTGATAGCGACCGATGGATCAAGCGTTTGTCTAATGAATTTGCAGCCGATCTAGAAACATCAACCACCACAAAGCAAAGATATTGGTTCTCAGATGACCCAAGGGTAGATTGGCTTGCCAAAGTGATGGATGAGCTACAGCCAGCAAAAGTACTTCTGATCTGTAGGACGAAGGAAAAGGTATTGGCTTTGGAAAAAGCATTGGCCAAACGGACGAGTCTCAAAGTAGCAGTTTTTCATGAGGAATTGACCATTGTGCAACGCGATAGAAATGCGGCTTGGTTTTCAGAACCGGACGGAGCGCGCCTACTCCTATGTTCCGAAATCGGGAGTGAAGGCCGAAATTTTCAATTCGCCCATCATTTGATTCTTTTCGATTTGCCTTTTCATCCAGAATTGTTGGAGCAGCGAATCGGTAGACTGGATAGAATTGGCCAAACGGAAGACATTCATATCCATGTACCTTATCTGGTGGGTAGCCCTCACGAAATCTTAGTCAGGTGGTTTCATGAAGGCCTGAATGCCTTTGAAGAAAACTTAGAAGGCGGAAATCAAGTGTCACAGCGCTTTGGGGAAAGGGTACTTAAAACCACTTTGGCATTGGCATCGGTAGATGTTGCTGAGCAAATCGAATCTTTGATTACTGATTCAAGCGCTTTCCAAAAGGAACTCAAAGAAACTTTGGCAAAAGGAAGAGATCGCCTGCTTGAAATGAATTCTTTCCGCCCGAAAATTGCGGAAGCATTGGTGGCGAAAATTCATGCTCAGGATATGGACTTAGGTTTGGAGACTTATATGACCAGAGTCTTCAACAAGTTTGGAGTAGAAATGGAAGATCTTGCTCCTAGAACCTATATGCTACACGCTTCGCGGGCTAATGCGGAGGCATTTCCATCTATTCCGGATGGTGGAGTCTCTATTACCTTTGATCGCAAGCGCGCGCTAAGCCGCGAAGATGTGAGCTTCATTAGCTGGGATCATCCTATGGCTACAGGTGCCATGGATATGGTCTTAAGTGCAGGTACTGGAGGCGCAAGTTTTGCAGTGCTTCGAGGTGCGGAAAATAACGCCATTCTATTAGAAGTACTTTTCATATTGGAGACAACGGGTGGTCAAAACCTCCATGTCGATCGTTTTCTTCCTGCTACTCCTCTACGTGTTGTTGTTGACCATAAAGGCGAAGAAGTAACTGCCGATTATCCGGTTGAGCTTTTCAATCAGAAACTGGTGCCAGGACGTGTTGACGATATGATCGATAATGAGGCTTTTGTTGACACCATTTTCCCGAGCATGATGACTTCCGCAAAGGAAATTGCCGATGCACTGGGAGCCAAGGAAATTGCTGATGGCATGGAGCGAATGAACCAGAAGCTGACCCATGAAATCGGTCGTCTAGCAACGCTATATAAAAAGAACAAAGACATCAGGCCAGATGAGATCAAGACTGCACTTAAGGAGCAGGCAACACTCGGGTTCTTAATTAGCGATGCCCGTATCAGGTTAGATGCAATTCAACTTATCCGAGCCGATCAGTAGCCAGTATGAGTGGTTGCGTTTTAAATAGTGGCTACAAAGTCCGAAAACACCTTTTTGTGGAGTTCAAGATCCATATTAGGAGAAAGTGCCACACGGGCTATATAGTCCTTGTCACCTTCTTTGGTGGTGCCCTGTGTAGATGTGGCAGGTATGGTCCAATAGCACCCCTTTAACTGACCGTAACTCACACAGTATTTACTCTCATCTGGGATTTTATGAATCATTAAATCGATGAGTTTGAGGTTGAGCGCTCTTTTATAAGCCTCTCTTTCTTCATCTGTGTTTCCTTTTGTAGGAAGGTCTAGTGAGAAGACCGAAGGGGTAAACCCTTGTTGTGCCAATTCTTCAGAAACGAAATTGATTTTGGCCATGGGTAAACTTGCTTGGATGAAGTTTACAAATTCACGTGTATTTTTATAGGCATCATGGATTCTCTGATTCATGGAAGGTAATTGCTTCGCCAAGATTTCCATTTGAAGAGCGGTAGCCTCGTTATCACAAAGTCTTAGATGCATGTCTATCTTTTCCATCGAAGCTTCAGCTGCCTTGTTGGCCACTCCATAGCCTGCAGTACATTTTCCTCCACTTGGAAATTTTGAGCCACTCACATAGGCAATCGTTCTAACGGTAGAGAGCATTTCAGTTTCGCCTAAAAAGTGAACGTTAGGGCAGAAGGTTTGGTCCAAAATAAATACTGGGTCGATAGCCCTTGCTCCGCTAGCTGTTTGACGCTCTTTACTCAGCGCTTCTTTTAATTTGACCAAGTCAGGAACTTCCACCCTTGGGTTGGTCGGAATCTCCGCTATGATGTATGGTACGGCATCGTCATGGGCAATTTGTGTTAAGATATGCTCGATGCTTTGCACCATGTCGTTACCACCATCTACTGGTAGGTCCATCACTTCTACACCGTTAATGCAAGCCGCAACTCGCCTGGCTTGGTCATTCGTTCCACCGTAGCAGTTAGGGGGTACTACAATCTTGATGGGCTTACCAGGATATTTTTCTAAGGCATCATGAATCAGTCCCATCACGATGGCATACTGCATAGAAAGTCCGCTAGAAGCCACTACAGCTTGAATATCAGAGCCAGTAATTTCCTTTATAGCCGCTAAGACCTTTGTCTTGTTAGCTTCCATATGAGTGGTTTGATGGCCTTCAGTAGGTATGCCAATCAGTCGTTTTAGGGCTACAAGTGTATTGGCGGGTGTCATTGCAATGGTCTCTCGTCTTCTTACATGCTGAATTTCCGAGATATAATTTTCGTTTTGCGCACCATTTACCAGAAGAACACTTCCTAAACCTTCATGTGTATTCACAAAAAAGTCAATGTTAGGGGTGATGTTCACTTGACCAATTCCTTTTTGCTCAGCAATGAAGACGGTGCTGCCATTAAATGAAGGGATGTTGTCTGCATCCGCAACTTGCTTTAATTCGAATTGGTAACCGTAGATGTTTTTGACTATGTCAGTATCGAAACACACTGGTAATACATCGGTATAGACGATTTGGGTATTTTTGTTAGCCTGAAGGTTTTTTCTCAACACTGCCAAAACGGGGCTTGTCTTCGAAGAAAAACTGATCACGTTTTCTGCTTTGAGATCATGTAAACGCGCAATTGTCCACTCAAGAACGCAAGACAATGGATGACCTAGCCTGATGTAATCATAGGCCGTACTTAATTCATTGAGTGCAGCTGTTGCCGAATTATTGCTTTTAAATAGGGATTCGAACTGCTCTAAGAATTCAGTTTTGGCCAGTTTTTCATTGTAGATATCTAGTCGATGTGTGGTTAGGTTTAGCCAGTCCTTTGGCATGTTTTTCAATACATCCTTGATATAGTTGAGCACTTTGTTGTCTTCCATAATATTGACCTTTAGAGGGGCTGGCGATAGATCGTAATTAGCTTTTTTCTTAAAAAGGGTGTAAAGGTTTTTTTCGTTAGCGTAAAAAAACTGTCTCTTTCCTATGCCTAAGATTACGGCCGTGAATATATTCAGTTTATGCCTATTAGCCATGAAATTGGAGGGCAATCTACATGACCTAGATATCTCGAAAATATCTAGGTCATAGCAATGACATGGGTGACGCAATGCGACCATATTCATACGAAATGTAAGCTTATATCTGTATAACTAATTTGCTATCACAATAGATCAAATGAATTCCACGCGTTTGACCTTGTCACCTTAGGACTTTCCTTGACTTGAGGGAAAGGGGGCATTTCAAAACAAAATGTCAGCCTTGGTTTTTAATTGCGTTCAAGACTTTTTTCGTTAATAATTTGACTCCTTTTGAATTCAAATGATGCCTGTCCTGAAAAAGATTTTTTTCATTCAAAAAATCACTGTCCTTGGAGTAGTCAATGAATTTGATGCCGTACTTTTCGCATATTTCTTTACAGATATCAATAGAGTAGTCATTTCCATACAGGTAATAGACGGGTGAATAAACAACAACCAAGGGGATTTCTTTATCACGAATAATTTGAATAAACTCTTCAAACACTTCTTGTTTATTCTTATCTATTTCATAGTGACCTTCAGTTTGTATTGAATCAATCTCGTTTTCCCATACCCCTTCTAAGGGAATATATCCGTTATACGAACCTTTGTTTACCGATCGGTTTTTATTTAACTCCAAATTTCCGATTGCGATGTTTGTGAGCATGGAGTTGTAAGGGTAGATTTCCGATGCCAGTTTATACTTCTCAAAGGGTGATTTAAGTGCAATGATATCGTGGATTTCAGGATGTGAATCATAATAGGGTAATAGTGAAGATAGCCTATCATAATCCTCCTGGATAAACTCAAATGAGCCGGTAAAATCTAATATGATTTGACTTGGTCTGTACCTTTTTAATATAGATTTTAATACTGCGGTTTGATAAAATATAAAGTTACCGTCTCGTCCAGTATTGTAGGCCGATAGCCCAGTTTCTTCTTCTATTAATTTCGCATCATAGTGATGATTCGCTCTTGATGTACCAAATACTAAAATGTCTGCTTCAGTTTTCTCAATAGCGTGAGTTGTTCTTTGCAAAAGGCCCGAACTGGTTTGGAAGTAAAAATATTTTAGTGTTTTGCCCACTAAAAAGTCGCCTACAAATACGATGAGAATCCCTATAGATATCGCTATTAAATACCGTCTCATTCTTTAGTGGTTAGAATTGAAAATATATGAACTGGCTGCCATCAAAAACACCGATTAAAATAATGAGAATCGTTAGCCCTGAATACCACGCATACTTAGATACTTTTGTGTTTGCATAGGGTATAGCTATTTGGATTTCATCAACTAAATCTTTTGCCAGCAAAATTGAAATAGCCATTAAGCTGTAAATAAACCCGGCATTATCGCCAATAAATAGGCCTCCTGATTCTGTGAACATCCGCTTGATGATGGAAAAGGAATGACTGAGGTTATTAGCCCTAAAAAATATCCAAGTAAAATTTATCAATACGAAAGTCGTGAGGACGTGAAATAAGGTGACGACCCTATTTTCAATTTTGATGAGTTTGAATCTAAAGATACTTAAGATCACTTGGAATATACCGTTTAAAGCTCCCCAAATAACGAAAGTCCAGTTTGCACCATGCCATAAACCACTGACAACAAAAGTTATCAATAGATTGAGATACTTTCTACCCTTACTTACTCGATTTCCGCCTAAAGGAATGTAGACGTAATCTTTAAACCAAGTAGATAAAGAAATGTGCCACCTATGCCAGAAATCAGCACAGTTTTTGGCAAAATAGGGCCGTCTAAAATTAGTCATTAAGTCAAAACCTAGAATCTTTGCGCATCCAATGGCTATGTTGGAATAACCTCCAAAATCACAATATATCTGAATAGCAAAGAAAACAGTGGCTACTATGAGGCTAATAGCACTATGCATTTCAGAGTTGTCGTAAACGGAATCAACATAAATGGCAAGCCGGTCGGCAACTACCACTTTCATAAAGTAGCCCCATATAATTAGTTTGGTGCCCTCAATGGCCTTGGTGTAATCAAACGAAACCTTCTTTTTAAACTGTGGAAGTAGGTTTGTTGCCCTTTCTATTGGCCCAGCAACTAATTGAGGGAAGAATGAAACGAAGAGCGCGTATTTTCCAAAGTGTTTTTCATGCTTTAACTTTTTCCGATATACATCAATGGAGTAGCCTACGGCTTGAAATGTATAAAATGAAATACCAACTGGTAGTAACAGATTGAATTCTGGGAATTGTACGCGAACACCCAAATAAGTGAGTAAATCAAACACAGACTCACTCAGAAAATTATAGTATTTGAATAAAAATAAAATTCCAAAATTCAACAATATACTGACCAGGAGCAGGATTTTTCTATTCTTCTCCTTTCCTGCTTTATCAATTTGGAAGGCACAGCCGTAGGTTATTATTGTGGACAGTAAAATTAGAATGGCGTAAATAGGTTGCCAATTCATGTAAAAGAAATAGCTCGTGACTAGCAAAAACATCCACCGCACCTTATGGGGGATGATATAGTAAATGATACAGACTACCGGAAAAAACAGGAGGTAGGCAAACGAGTTAAATAGCATTTTGACAATTTTATTACCTAGTTAGCTACATTCAAAACTATCACTAGTAGGCAATTTTTTAATTTCGGCTCTCCTAAAAAAATTGTGAGCATCCGAAATTACTCGATTTTTCTGATGTATGGAATCATAGATAGTACTCACTGACTAAAGCTAAACTTTCAGCCCTAGATTCTCTAATTGTCACTGCCTTTTCTCAATCATTTTTGGGTTCGGCTAACAGATAAGATCACAAAAAAAAGGATGCCATTTATGACGTTCCTATCTTATGATATCTGAAGGATACTTTTACAAACTACAGGCCAAAATTATATGTAAATTGTGCCAAGGGTACTTTATGTTTAGGAGTAGTGGTTTTGTGAGAGGTATAATTTGTAACGGCATGGCTATGCACGGTGCGGGATTGAAAAGCAGTAGTTTTCAGTCGAGTACGGAGGTTAGCCAAGGCTGTGTCTTTTGATTTTAATTTAAACATAAAAAAGGCAAAGCGCAGCTTTGGCAGGGGGTAAGCATACTGGCTTCGGCACCACCACTACCCTCATTGGGTATAGGTTATGGTACATTGCGTTTTATCCTAAAACTCATACAGAAATCTCTTGATACCTTTAACCACACCCAAGCTATCCACTTCTAAGTATTGTACCTGAATACGTTTTTCATTCAAATCGGCATTCTTTAATTCAATGGAATATTTAGCCTGATCTATGATTTCTTGAAATAAGGTGTCCATTTCATCATTAGAATCTATTGAGAGTATTTCGATTCCAAATTCCTCAAAATATGGATTTAAACAGTTAAATGTGAACGTTGTTGTCTGTTCAGCTTTGGTAATAATGTCCTGTACATTGATATAATGTCCATTAATATTGCCGATTGAGTCGTATTCAAACTCATTAATTAACGAATCAGAAATGTAGGTGCGTTCTACAAGAATGTTCTTGTTTTCATCATACATTACATGATCACCAACTTTCTTTCCATCTGAGTATTCAGTATACCATTTAACACTTCCATTAAGATAATATTCTGTATTAGTTCCTACTAGCTTACTATCAATATAGTTGGCTCTTAAAGTTAGATTGCCAAGAGAGTCATAATACTCTACTTCACCTTGCTTCAGGCCTTCGATAAAATTAGCTTCCCAATAGATGTTTCCGTTTTGATGAAATTGAGTAAGCATACCATCAATTTTTCCATCAGAATTCAGGTAGTATACCACTTTTCCCATTTCATTTTGCTCAACCTTTTTTTCGTTGCAGCCTAGAATTAAAAGCAGAAGTAAGAGTAAATGGTTTTTATTCATGTAGGTCCTGAATGCAATGTAACGTTCGAAGGTATGAACTGTGAATTATGGAGGAATATCAAAATGATAGCTTGTCCTCTAATACAGTGCTGTTAATCGAACTTTCTGTTTGAGTATTAAGGTACGATTGAATTTATTGATTTTGAATATTCTGTGAACCTGTCTGCCGACAGGCAGGTAAGATCGGATGACAAGGTTGGCCTGTCATGGTTTATACCGGATGTTGGGTATTAGTGCTTAGGCGGTAAGTGAGTGCGTTGTTAGCGTTTTGGCGGCCAGTCTTGCTTCGAACGTTGGGATTAATGAATAGGCTGGGAGCGCAGCGAAAGTCTATGCCCCTCGCGGGGCATTAATCCCAACGTCCAGATATAACGCTGTGCCTCTGGACTTATTAACAACCTCTAATCTATCGCTTTTGCAGGCCAGTTTCAAGTAGGTAGTTTGAGGCATGCGTTCATATCATTTGTTCTCTGTAGTTTTCATCCAATTATATTTATTCCATCTTCAACAGTCCTTCAAGAAGCACTTGATAGTACCTTTCTGCTATAAATTTTGCCCCGGCTTCATTGTAGTGAACTTCATCTGCCAACATAGCATCGGTAAATCCGGTGAACATATCCACCGTCATTACGGTAGAAGAGTCTGTCGTCTGATTTTTTGCAATGCTCCTGACTTCTTCACGAATCGCCTCAAAATCCGCAGTAAACTTTGGCGTCATAAAGCTCGATTTTCCAGGAGCTAACTCTTCAATTATTATAACTACGAATGGGTTGTTTTCCTGCAAGATATCTATGATCTCATTGATGTTGGAAACTGTTTGATCGAAAGAAGCCAATCCATTTAAGATGTCATTACCACCAGGCGAGCTAAATAATACAATATCAGGACTTCCCACTGCTTCAAGCCATTTTCCTATTCCATCTCGTATTTCACCTGAAGTCCAGCCACCTCTTCCTTCATGATCAGGGTCAAATGGAAAATCGAAATCGTATGAAGCTTCATCTGTTTGTGTACCAATGTAGTCAACATCAAAACCCTCGGTTATCAGAAGTTTCCAAAGTTCAAACCTGAAGCTTTCAAACTCAGGACGAGCACCTTCTACCCTAGAAGCGCCTAATGGCATGATTTTATTTAAAGAAGTACTTTTTGGTTTGGGCTGAACCTTATCCTCTTTGCAGCCAAAAAATAAGATCGTAATGATAAAAGCAAGTTTAAAGGTACGGCCGAAAATGATCATTGAAGATTTTGTCATAGGATTCATGTTATAAGTTTCAAAGCACTAAAGAACAAAAGACAATTCAAGCTTTGAAATAAAACTGAAACTACGAGTTTGAATATCTCAGTAATCTGACTTATCAAGACAAATTCAATGATTTGCGGTATTCCCCTGGTGATTTTCCGGTTACTTTTTTGAAAGCTTTATAGAAAACACTCTTCGTCTTAAAACCAGATTCATAACCGATAGCTTCTATGGAAAATATATCAAACTTTCGATCATTCAGCATATTGATTGCATGGGTTACACGATGTTCATTGATGTAGTCATTAAAATTGGTTTTTAGTGAATTATTAATAAGTTCACTTAAATACCCTTCGCTGAGCTCTAGTTTTTGTGCAACCAATCCCCGGGTTAATCCCGAATTTTGGTACAACAGGTCATTGGTCATTAGTGCATGAAGCTTTTCGATTTTACTGGCCGTTTTTTTTGAGACCTCCTGACTATTACCTCGTTCAGATATAGCAGAAGCTTTCTTCTTCGTTTCAGTTGATAGATCATTTATTAGCCTTTGCTGTTCAAAGACGTTGAGTAATTGAACTCCCCTATAGGTGGTTATGGTCAGGAACATTCCCATAAATACCAAAAGGTATTCCCAAATAGCGACATCAAATAATCCTGCGATGAAGTCACTAAACAACCAGATCAAGGAAAAAATCAAGATCGAAACACAGTTGATTTCCAGCCATTTCTTTTCCTTAAGGTAAATATTGTCAGCCTTCCGAACCCTGTAGAAGGAGAATCCAGTAACAGCTATAGCGTAAGGTGTGAAGCCAAATGATGTCGCTTCAATCAAATAATGGTATTGTCTTTCATCTTCTCCAGAGAACCATGCATAAACATCAAAATCAACGATAAAATCGATTAGCTGGAAGCTACTCAACAAAAGGCAGGGTGTCAAAAGTATCCATATTCGGACACTTGAACTTAAGGGATCTTTTATTGCCTTAAGTGTGTAAATCATGAATGCAAATGGAAATAGGAGTTGCCAATTAATGATTTCCAATATCCCATTGGCAGGTACCAAAGACTCATACCAGGTAACCATCAGGCTTAGGTTAACTGAGATAATAAAAAGGCCAAAAAAGTTATTCACATCGCTTCGAAAGGATCGTGACCCCCAGAGTAATGCTACCAAAAAAAGACTCAGGACAATCCCAAACAGCACAATGATATCTAAAATGTCAAAATCCATTTAAGGAGTAATTACAGAGAACGTTCGAAGGTATCAACCGTGAATTATGGAGGGATATCAAAATCATTTCTATT
>CAYGQO010000002.1:344031-624647 GCA_964352205.1 uncultured Roseivirgaceae bacterium | reverse complement strand
AGGCTGGGAGCGTAGCGGAAGTCTATGTCCCTCGCGGGGCATTAATCCCAACGGTCTCGGCTATGAGTAGTTGCGTTGGTTAGTGCTAAACTTTGCAAGTACACACCAAGTTGGAAATTCCAGCGGAATTTTCAAAGTAAGCGAGAACAAGCAATTACTTATAGCCATTGTTGTGTGTAGTAAATTATTATTTAACCTCAAATTGAAGAAATGCAAATTCCTTTGTTAAATCTAATTCTTCTTTAACGCTCATGGTAATTGCAAATACACTCAATTCAATATTTTTTTTATATATTTTATTATTTAAATCAAAGTATTCAACTCTCAATTTTGGAACCGGAAAACCACTTTCTTTAAAATCGAAATGATAAAAATTATAACCTGTTGTCTCAATTAAATTTTCATTAAACAATAGAAAAAGCCAGTGCATAAATAAAATAATGTCTGGTATGGGTAGATAATGATGATGTTCATTGATATTAATTGGTGCTATATAATTTATTTCTTGCTGATTGAAGTTGGGGTCACTCCAGCATGTCCATTGAACTGTTTGACTTTCTTTATTTATTAGTTCAATAGTTTTCCAACCTTCATTTGATTTAATCTCATATTTATTTGGAATGATTTCATTAATTTTTTGAAGCGCTTTTTTTTCATCAAATTGCCATTTGCATTTTATCCGCTTAGCAATACCAAATCCTAAGTTTTCAAACTTAAATCTTGGCTCAAGTTGAAAATCTAGTTTGTGGATATTTTCTTTGGTATCATTTAAATCTCTAACCTTATATTTAATTAATTCTTTGGAAGAATGTTGTAGTGGACTTTTGGTAATTGAAACTATAAATGATTTTAAAAGGACATCTGGCTTGTAGAGTGATAGTCTTTGTTTTTTGATTTCATATACTGTGAAAAATGCTACTAATGCCGAAATTAGTGCCCCCAAACTAGCTATTAAACTAAATGCATCTTCATATTTGTTTAGAAATTCTATCATCTAATGTAGTGATTAAACACAACGGTTTGTATATGAAAAGTAGGCGATTTTGAAGCGCAAAACTTTCGATTAAGCACAAAAGTTTGAAACGAGCCAAAAGCCTTTGTATTATTACTTTTTCGCCTATTTTTTATATGCATTGTTGGCAACAGTTTTATTTAACATATCAATTATTTCTGCTGTAATAATATTTGAAAACCCTTTTGGTAGGTTGTGTCCATAATTTTCAACCCAAACGGTTTTTGCTTGGGGTATAAAACTTGCGATTTTTTTTCCGTGTTCTATATGAATTAATGGGTCTTTTTCTCCGTGGATAATTAAAGTAGGCATTTTTATCTCGCTTAATCTATCGTATCTCGAACCAGATTGGTTAATTGCTTTTTCTTGAATTTCAAAAGCATTTTCGTTTTTTCCTTTTCGTTTTTCTATTTCATAACGTGTTCGTTGTGCTATAAATAAAAGGTCTTCACGAGGTAAAGGCTCAACATTTGATGCATCCATTGTTGCTAGTTCTAATTTTATTTTAGAGGCTAAGTCATCTTTATTGTAATCTAAATAGGCAGCAATTATAGTGTTTGTAAAATCTTTAGAAGCTTTGGGAATTGTTTCATCATTAATGTCTCCACTTGTGTATATTAAGGTAAGTGTTTCAACTTTTTCAGGGTGTTCTAGGGCAAACTCTTGAGCAATCATTCCACCCATAGATTGTCCAACTAAGTGAATCTTTTTTAGGTTTAAATCATTTATGATGGCAATTACATCATCTGCCATATCAGAAAGATTATAATTTAAGTTTTTTGTCCAAGTAGAATATCCAACTTCTCTATTATCCATTCGGATAACATTATATCCTTCATCTAATAAAGGTTGGTAGGTGTAATTTCCCCAACCCATTGCAGTTGCCTCAATTCCTTCGATAAAAAGAACAGTTCCTTTTATGCTAGTTAAATTAGATTCAATGAATTCATACCAAATTTGAACATCGTCTGAATTTACTAAACTTGATGTGCCGATTTCTAAATTTGGGAGTGAATCATTCAATACCTGATTTGTAATTTCATCATAAATTTTCATCCTATTAGGGTCTAAGGATTTGCAACCCAATATTGAGGTTAGCATTATCATTAGCATCATTATTTTAAAAAACTT
Organism: uncultured Roseivirgaceae bacterium; assembly: GCA_964352205.1. Lineage (GTDB taxonomy): Bacteria > Bacteroidota > Bacteroidia > Cytophagales > Cyclobacteriaceae > Roseivirga. Next base: position 622,504 of record CAYGQO010000002.1, on the reverse strand, counting down.
TTTAGAATTCATTGTTTCGTTTTCGTAATTGTTGCCAACGTTGTATAACGCTCATAAAAGTGAGCGATATATTTCCAATATTTTACTAAAAGTGAGCGTTAGCCAGCACCTTACGGTATGCTATACGCACCTTTTGCTATTTTCAGAAAGTACTTTGTGCATAGAGGTATTGCGTACTTATCTTCTATGAAGGAAAGTAATTATTGTTGTAATGACAAGGGGAATGCTGCTATGCTAAGTGCAGTATCAAAGAGAGGTTAGTGCACTAGCTAAAGCTTTGACAGCGTTTGATCTTCTAATCCCGAGTTTACCTAGGGATCCTGATGAGCGAATGATCAGCATCCTCCTCAAGAGACACTGAATTAGTCATTAGGTGTTGCTATTTATCCATCAGACCGCTTTAAGAGGTCTGATGGGTTTCGGACCTTTATAAGGTAGCTCGGTATAATAGTTGACTTATTTCATACGCGGATCAGGAGAAGTTTTGATCTGAAACTCTTTTGGTGGCTTGGCAAGCATTAAATGCTGTACAAAATAATCCCATCGCCTCCGCATGATGTAATAACTATCAGCACCGTAGCCATGTCTTGCATTTGGCAGTAATAAGAAATCAAAATCTTTGTTTGCCTTGATCAATGCATCGGCTACCAAATAAGAGTTATATGGAGGAACGTTATCATCCATTCCACCATGAATAATTAATAACTTTCCTTTTAAGTCTTTTGCAAAAATCTGATTCGCCTGTTTTTCATAGTTAGAGACACCGTTGGTATCTTCAGTTTCTAAACCAATATATCTTTCTCCCCAGTCGTCTTCGTAATTTCTATTGTCGTGGTTGCCTGATTCTGAAATCCCTACTTTGAATACATCAGGGTACTTAAACATGGCTGCGGCTGTCGCAAACCCTCCACCTGAGTGGCCCCAAATTCCTATATTATCCAAATCGAGGAATTTGTATTGTGATTGCAATTGCTTTAAACCCGAAATCTGATCAGACAATGTGTTTTCTCCCATGTCACCATAGCAGGCATCGTGAAATGATTTAGACCTATTAGGGTTGCAACTCCCTTCAATTTGAACGACAACAAATCCGAGTTCCGCAAGTGCTTGGTTATCACCTCGCGATGCCCTAAAGCTCCATGAGCCAACACTACCACCTTGTGGTCCAGGGTAGATGTAAACAATGACTGGTAACTTTGTATCGGGCTTCATTCCACTAGGCGTGTACATGAGGCCATGTAAATCCCATTGCCCTTTAGCAGATTTCACTGTAAAAGGACTAGGGGCTTTCCATCCGGTTGCTTCTAGTCTAGAAACATCCGTTTTCTCTAAGGTGCTGATCAGTTTCCCTTGAATGTTTCGAACATTATGTACTGGCGGCACATTGGGTTGCGAATATGAATCAGTGAAATACTCACCATTAGGTGAAAGGTTAACCGAGTGATGACTCACTTCAGGCGTTAACATCTTTAGCCCTTTGCCATTAAATTTCACACTGTAGAGGTAACTAAAATAGGGATTGCCTTTTCCTTCGTGGTGTCCACCAACAAAATAGATCAAGCGGTTTTTCTGATCAACATTTATAATATTCCGCACTACGTAGTCACCTGTGGTGATGCGATTTTTGACAACTCCCGTTGTTGCATCGTACAAATAGAGATGCCCCCAATCGGTTCTTTCAGAATACCAGATGATCTCATTGGTCTTTGAAAAGTATCTCCAGTTTATTCCGCCCTGTCCAGATTCGTATTGGGTATCTACTACTTCTTCGAAGATGTCTTTGACCTCACCGGTTTCGGTATTGGCGATTCTAATGTTTTCTTGTTTGTGGTCGCGACTGGTAGATACAAAAACGAGCTGCTGGCTGTCTTCACTCCATGCGACATCATCAAATCCACCTTCACATGAAATGTCATCACATAATGTTCCGCGCCTGGCATCAGCACTCATCCGTAGTTTGGTGATTTTTGGACTTTCGCTTACCTCAATAATCACTCTGTGAATACGAATAATGTCTTCATCCCCTGGAATGGGGTATTTCCATTGTTTCAGCTCAGGGGCGCCTACTTGTGTCTTTACTAAATACATGTCGCTGACATGTCGTTGATCTTGCTGAAAAGTTGCGATCTTTTTAGAGTCGGGCGACCAACTGAGAATAGGGCGATCACTTTGTTTCCAGCCAGCATTGTCAGTCGCGTAACCAAAGTCTTTGATGCCATCTGTCGTTAAGGCGCGCTCATTGCCAGTAGCGATTTCTCTTACCCACAGGTTCCAATCACGAATAAATGCGACATGATTACCGTCAGGGGATAAGATTTCATTCCGTGATGGTCTACTTTGATTAGGCTTAATATCTCCTTTATCCAGCAGCTCTTGCATTGAACCTGCAACGATTTGCTTTTTATTACTTGGATCAAACAGTTTAAACTCCATCTGATTTTCTGTTAAGGACCTATACCAAAGTCTTCCATCTGGAAGCCATTGCGGACGAATGTCATTATCAATTAGTTGACTCGTATTTCCGGATAGCATGGCTGCTGCACGCTGATAATCGGACGCTGTAAGTGTTCTTACAGTTTGCGCTTGCGCATTAATGCCGATAAAAAAAAGTAATAATAAGAATAGAGGAGTAGGTCTATTTTTCATGAGCTGTGATTTTCTTGCTTTGATGGCTAACCAGAATATATCCTCGTGCTAGCGAAATGTCTAAGGTAATAAAATGCCTGCTTTTTACGGAGTATGTTTTTAGTGCGCTGTTTTTGTCGATGTTCATACCTAGCAATTTATTCTTCCAATTACTTTCTTGATTTTAGAAATTTTATGAACAGCGCCCTCTTCGAGTGACGCTGATTGGGTGAGAGTGGTTTCAGCAGTAGGTGAGGGCGCCATGGCCAATCAAGTTTGTGCATGAGTATTTTGGGTAGGTTTGACAGTCATGGATAACTTTCAGCTAAGCGTTCATACCCTTTTGTGGCTTGTTGGTGAAAACACCAACAAGGGCATAGTATCTAAGTATCTTATCCAGATACTCTTTGCAAGTAACGACACAAGCCGATTGGACTTAGTGCCTGAAACCAGCTTTTTAATCTTTTTCGATAGATGTTTCCCAACCGTCATAATCACCACCAACTTCATGAGTCAAATTCCAGAGTTTGAGCACATATTCATCGACACTGTTCATATCTACTTTGTCAATTCTTGATATTTGAAGTCCATAGGGATATTCGTAAGAATCCTCATGATTCTTATTGACTATTTCGAAGTTGTCATTTTCGATAGATTCAAGCAGTTTATTCCTGTCCGAATCGGACTTGAAATACATCCAATGAAACACAGGTCTTTCTTTGGTTAGTCCATCACCATTAGATTTGAGGTTGTCAATTACTCTTCTGTTTAAAATTGACTGCATCTGATTTGGTAATGGATATAGGAAGTCAAAATAACCGCTCCATTCGGGATCTTCCTTAATACAGTAATCATATTGATAGTTGGGAAATGCTACCATTACATCGGAAATAGCTTTGTCGTACAGAGTTGAGTCGCCAAGGAAAAAGTACAAGTCTCTGAAGTTATTAGATGTTAATCGACCACATTGTGTTACTCCAAATTTGTTCTTTAAAGAATCGGCAACGGCATCTTCAATGTCCGCAAGAGTTCCGCTCTCTTCGGTTGATGAAAGTCCATCTGGTCTAGGATTATTCATGGTAATCGAAACCCAGATAAGGTTAGGTTGACTTTCAATCGGAGCAATTTTGTTCAAAGCTAGATCAACGGCAATTGAACTAAATTTGTCATCAACGTTCGAAAAATAGAAGTCCCATTCTGGTTGATATGCTTGCTTTGGTTCGGCCGCTTCTTTTTTCTTGAACAGTTTATCAAAAATTCCCATGTTGATGATTTTCGTCTGCAGATATTGCTTGTAAAGTTGTATAACGCTTATAAAAGTGAGCGATATATTTCATGTAATTTAACATAAGTGAGCGTTAGCCAACCCATATGGTGTGCTATGCGCATCTTTTATTGTTTTCAGAAAGCAATACGATCTATATATGTATTCCGTGCGAACTCCCATGAAGGAAGGAAATTATTGTAATAATGACAAGGAGAATAGTGCGCTGCTGGGTGCAGGAGCAAAAGGGGGGTTAAGCTTTGGCAATGTTTTATGATCAATACAACCCAGTGTTCTTTCTGGATTTATCGAGTGGACTTTATGTATTATTGATCAGCGTCCTCTTTGAGAGACACTGATCGGGAGTTAATGCAATGAGAAGGGTAGCCTTAGCTGTAGGAAAGGGGACTACAGTAATGAAGTTTGTGTGCGTATTTGGTGGAGGTGTAAAGGTAATGTTCAACTATCATCCTTAAGCTGTGCTTCACAAATGTCAATGAAGATATTGCATAACAGTTGTTTTGCAAAAAGTTATGCTAGCGCATGGATGATAGTCTTTGTGGTACTGAGTTAGTCTACGTTTCTTTCTACGTACTTGATGATTTCTTTGGCGATATCCTTTTGAGTGGCATTTTCGATGCCTTCAAGCCCTGGCGAGGAGTTAACCTCTAACACCAAAGGACCACTAGTTGATTGTAACATATCAACGCCTGCAACGCCTAAGCCCATGGCCTTAGTCGCTTTAATTGCTGTCAATTCTTCTTGGTCCGTTAATTCAATGATCGATGCACTTCCTCCTCGGTGCAAATTAGATCTGAATTCTCCTTCTTTGCCTTGTCTTTTCATCGCTCCAACAACAACGCCATCAACCACAAATGCTCTGATGTCAGCACCACCGGCTTCCTTAATAAACTGCTGCGCGATAACTCTTGCATTTAGGCCATCAAATGCCTCCATTACTGAATTAGCAGCATTATTTGTTTCGGCCATCACGACACCTAGACCTTGAGTACCCTCTAATAACTTGATAATGAGCGGTGCTCCGCCAACACTTTTCACAACATGATCGGCATATTTCGAACTATCGGCAAACGTTGTCTTAGGTAGGCCCACGCCAACTCTTGACAGTATTTGCAAACTTCTCAGTTTATCCCTGGACCTCACCAAGGCTTGGGATTCAACGGCAGAAAAGACTTTCATCATCTCAAATTGCCTCACCACAGCAGTTCCATAGAAAGTGACTGAGGCTCCTATTCTGGGTATAATGGCATCAATATTCGCTAAATACTCACCGTTGTAGTACATTTTAGGCGATTTCTTTTCCAGCTCTATTATGCACTTCAGGTGATCAATTACTATTGATTCATGACCTCTTGCCTCGATTGCCTCGATGAGACGTCTAGTAGAATACAGTTTAGGATTTCTGGATAATACAGCTATTTTCATGTTGAAAGTTTGATGTTAGCGACATGCAATGATAAACATATTTAAGGGATTCGTATCTTTTTCTTTATAAACCATAAAGCGATAAAATCACATGATAAATGCATTTTCTACTTGTAGATGCTCAGACGGTTTGTAGGTATTTGAAGGTGTGGTCCAATGTGCTTCTTTGATGTTTAATTGCAATGAATAAGGCTCGCGCAGAGGTGGTAGAGAATGCTCGCGCTATCAGGTTTTATAATGCGTATTAGAACCTGTATCCAATTCTCAAATGTAAATTCAAAATAGCTTCGCCTTCGTTTTCTGAAAAACCTGCTTGTTTAGCGAATATGTATCTATAACCGATGCCAATCCCAGTCTCATATGTGAAGTGTTTCCCTATATTTCTTCTGATGCCCCAAGTTGGAATTATTGAAATGTCACTCAATATATTAACCCCTTCAGTATTCGAAATAACGAACCAATCAGGATGATAGCTTGACTTTAAAGCAATAAAGTTTCCGCTATTTCCTTCAATACTACGTGATTTTGTGATCCTTTTATTGAGGTTGTAATAGAGTCTAGGTTCAAGGGTAATAACTGGCGACATTAAAAACCCAGTTCCATTATAAAAGCTTCCTCCCCAAACCTCGCTGTCAAGCCCGATTTCAGTCCTTAATACTATGGCATTAGATAACATGCTTTCATTGTGTACCCATATGCCTAAAAGCCCAGTTTGGATGCCAAATGTTGATTTTTCCACACTAGCTGTTTGAGACTTCACCACAACAGTTAGTAGACAAAAGGTTAGGGTCAATAAGGATTTCTTCATTCAGTTTTAATTTCTGTTTACCATCCAGACATTTGTTAAATGTTGACACAGGCCTTTATAACGGTACAGCCGCCTGAAGGTGGCTAGAAACATTTGCAAGCACGTAAAGATGCATGGCTCAATGTACTTTCTTAATTTAAAAAATACAATAAGAGGAGTGGCTTCAATAGTTGGCGAGGGCGCCATGGCCATCAAGTTTGTCCATGAGTATTTGGCAGAGGTTTGATTCGAGCTGGAAATACTAACGATACTTTACTATGCCGTATCTTTTTTATCCCGAGTTTATCGAGGGAACTTGTTTTAATGATCAGAGTCCTCTTTGAGAGACTCTGATTGAGAGGAGCGTCCTCTTCGGAGACACTGATCGGGAGGAGGTTTAAAAGCTTTCTATTTTTTGACCGAATCCATATTTTTTCAGGATTCTAATGATAATGCAATTTCGGTGCATTAAATTAATGGGTGACAAAAATCACTTGCCAGTAGCAAAATCAATCTAAGCATCACCACCACATGAATTTTCGTAGAAACTTACTTCTATTTCTTACTCTTGTTATATCGGGTCTTTTACTTTCTAGTTGCCAGTCAGAATCACCCAAAAAGCCCTTTTTGTTAGGTCAGGGTACAGGTATCAATAGCGCCTCAGTTTTGGTTAACGATCTAGAGACGGCTATGAGTTACTATCGTGATACATTAGGTTTCAATGTGAGGGGCGCTCAAGCGGGTGCTTTTGATGGCGCCTTAGCCGCTTCTATTTCCATTGCTGATATGAGTTCCTTGAGATTGCTTGGTATTAGTGATTCGGCCGAAGAAAACACCGTTCCGGAATTTATACAGAGATTCCTGTCATCTGACGATGGTGTAAGGTTGTATTCCCTGTCAAGTTCCTCTGTAGACTCTACCTTCAGAGCGCTGACTACGAATGGCTACGCCATGGATTCAGTGAAGTCTTATCGCAATACTGCGCGACAGCCACAGGGCTGGTCTTGGGATGATGGCGATCCGACCAGTAGAAGTCTTGATTTTGATGCCTCAAATCCCCCCGCACATCTACCAAGGTTTATTGAAAGTGTGGGCTATGACTATGTAGGAACCGATAGTGACTGGAGAACTTACTATGTCTATGGTAGAATGTTTAATAAACACGCCAATGGTGTTATTGGCATGTCCGCCATCCGTATTGCAGTGGAAGATCTCAATGCTTCACATGACGAGTTTGAAAAGATGGGCTTTGAATTAATCGACAAGAGCGAGACTACTGCACGGTATAAGTTATATCGAAACCATGAACTTCACCTAGTATCTTCTGAGAGCGACCAATCCGTCAAAGACTTTGTGGCAAAAAGAGGAGAGGGTGTTTTTGCACTCAGGTTTGAGGTAGAGCAACTGGATTCTACTTATCAGTACTTTGAAAAGGAACTTCCAGAAGAAGCTTTTGCGAAATCAGCTGACCTAATCACAATACTACCGGAGTATGCTTTTGGTGTTCAATTGGAATTTGAGGAGGAACCATATGATCAGGGGCTGATGGCTAGAAAACTTATGCCTAAGCCAGACCTGGATAGTGTCGCTATTGTACACGCTCAGGAATTGTATACCAAGTATTGTGCACTTTGTCATGGAGATAATCGTGAAGGTTATGCGGCTGATAATGCGCCTTCACTGCGTTCAAAATCGCTGCTTGCGACAAGTAAGAATAATAACTTTATGAGGTATACGATTCAATTTGGCCGTGGAAATAGTGCTATGGCGGGCTATTTGAAGAATCAGGGTGGTCCGATGGAATACATAGAGATCGAGTTACTTCTAGAGTGGCTTTATCAAATGGCCGAAGTAGAGAAACCGATTGATCTTTCCAGAGAACCTGTGTTAGGAGATATTGAGTTAGGAGCTTCTGTTTATGAAGAAAACTGTGCCGTTTGTCACGGTGAAAATGGTGAAGGAATCTCAGCTCCGGCCTTGGCAAACCCGATGCTGCTAGCCACTGCTACCGATCACTTCTTAAGATATGCGATTGCGGAAGGGCGAGATGGCACACCAATGATCGCCTTTAAAGACAGCTTGAGTGATGAGAAGATTGATGGCTTAACGGCTTTCTTAAGAAGCCGCGCTTCAGGCTGGGATATTCCTAACCTCGATAGTGTTGTTGTGCCGACACCCGAGGAGTATGTATTGAATGAAGGTAATGAAGCTCCTGTTTTCGAATTGAAAGACGGCAAATTCGTCTCGGCAGAACAGGTGAACCAGGCGATTAAGGACAACAAACGAATGGTGATCCTGGACGCGCGATCAGAAGTGGCCTGGCGCCAAATGCATATTCCTGGAGCTGTACCGGTTCCGTATTACAAAGAACCCGAGGAGTTTATCAATGATATTCCTAATGACGGTACGCAAATTGTGATTTATTGTGCCTGTCCGCATGCGGCATCAGAAAGAGTACTCAGTACCTTAAAGCGCAATGGGTTCAAGAATGCCGCCATTATTGATGAGGGTATTTTGGTTTGGGCACAAATGGGCTTTCCAGTTCGGAATGGGAGTTAAGGTCTTAGCAGTCTATCGTGAAATGAACTTGGTCTTGAATATCAATGAGAATCAAGACTTTTTTTCTAAAGCCGTATTTTGATTCCCTCACCGAGATTTTGACTTTCAAAGCTTTTGAACTTGAATTTATTGTCGTGCAGGTCTAGAAACTTTAGATTTTTCAAGTTCTTCAACTCCATGGGAAAGGTATTAAACAGGTTGTTATTTAGATAAAGCGTATCTATCTGTTGAAGGTAGAGTAGACTCTTAGGTACTTTTTTTAGGTTGTCATTTTCAAGGTGTAATACCCTCAGGTTAGGTAAATTCTTAATGACGCTGAAGGTCTTTGTGTAGTTCATCTTACTCTCGTTGTTCAAGTAGATTTCACTTAAGTTGTTTAAGCCCGAAAATGACTGTGGAAGCACCTTGAAATCGTTGCCACTCAAATCAAGAACTCTCAAGTTTTTAAGGTTACCGATGCCCTTTGGTATTTCCTTTAGGTGATCGTTTTTTAAACTCAAGTATTCCAAGTTCTCAAACTTACTCCAGATACTATCTGGGAGTGTTTTGAACTGTTGGTTACTCAAATCAAGTCGATAGACCCTTACAGGGTTTTTGAGCGCCTCTTCCAATGATTTATACGATTTTTCTGATGCAGCAGCAGTGGTAACCGCTTGAGCATTCAGCATACTGAATGATAGGGTAAAGAGTATTGCTGTTAAAAAACTGATTTTGATGTAAGGTTTCATCTGCAAATTGTTAAGTATGAATTTATAGCGTCTAAAAAATCACACCGTAAGGGATACAACTTACAGTAGGAGCATAAACTGGCTAGTGAGATGATCATATGAAAAGATGGAATGATGTATCATTTTTTGCCCTTCCTTTCATAGGTTTCACTGCCTTGTTTATCTCAATTAGTCTAACTCCTTTTAGGTTTTTTAGTTGTCTAGATTTGGCTTTCCATATCAACACCTAGGAAATGTAAAATCCTTAATTAATTCTCAATTCCTAATGCGTATGGGCTTCGCCATCTAAAGGGAGATGAGAGACTATGCGGCACGCCAATTATTCATAGTTTACTGAGAGAAGTTCATGTTTAAATCGATAGGTCTACTAACTTTATAGTTGATTTATTAGACCCCACACTATCTGGGTCAATAAAGGGTCAATTATGAACAGAATTCTTTTCTTAACCTTATTTGCATTGCTTTTGAGCTCCTGTCAAAAGGAGTATTCCAATCAGTCGGTTGCTTTATCTGCTTCGGAAGAACTGTTGACTTTCCGTATCAATGAAAACACCTCAAATATCAGTGACCAGTTGGTTTACTTTTATGATAAGGCCACTGATCAAGAACTTCTGTTTTCATTAAATTCTATCCTCAATGAAGTTCAAGTATTTGAGCTGAACAAAGGGCAGTTGGTAAAAACACTGCCTTTTGAAGTCGAAGGAGAACGAGGTGTGGGTAATATCTCTGGAATGTTCATCCACAATCTCGATAGTATCTTTCTATTTCCTGCGAATGGGAACAGGCTTTATCTAACTGATGGTGAGGCAGAAAGAATTCATAGAATCGATTATGAGGCACCGGAAGGATATGGGAATGCCCAAGTAGGCTCTAGGTATTTTTCTGCCATCCCTTTTTTGAAAGGCGACAGACTTATTACCAAAGCCATGTTTCAGGGTAATTATGGCACCATTAAACGTGAGGAGTTAAGTCAGCTACACTTATCATACAGTATAGACCTGAAAACTTCTAAAGTTCAAAATTCAAATCATACTTACCCCAACGACTATTGGAGTGATGCAAAAAAGCACTTTCAATATAGTACTACAGCTTCTGACAACGGAGTTGTGTATAGCTTATGGGGGGATCATAACTTATATTTTGCGCGAACCGCAGATGGGCAATTAGAAGCTAAAACCGCCCGCAGTCAGTATTTTAATGATGAATGGGAAGCCATTCCACTAGCTGGTGATCGAATGGATAGGCGAAGGTATTTTGCTGCAAGTGCTCATTACGGTAATATCATCTACGATTCTTTTCGATCCGTATATTATCGCTTTTGTTATCCGAAAGTAGCAATTGAGGACGAAGGTGATTTAAGAGATTTGGCACTTTTCCCAAACAAATTTTCAATCCTAATCTTAGATGAAAATTTGAAGGTGATAGGAGAAGAGTTTTTCGGGGCCGATACTCAGTTGGTGACGAGCAATTTCTTTGTTGGTAAACGCGGTTTATACTTGTCCATTAACCACCCGGATAATCCAGACAACAGAGAAGACTATTTGAGCTTTAAGCTATTTGAACTCAATAAGTGATAATCACGATATTCTAATGAAAACTGAGGGGCTCTATTCATTAGAAACCACCACCTTTTTTCTAATAAGCTGAGGTTTACTCAAAGCACCTAGCATGTAGATGGCTACACTGAGTCTACTGATGGTAAGCTTGGGTTTAGGTTGGTTATTGAGGCTTTCTATCACGGCTTTTGGCTTCCTTGAATTCGTAAGCCCAGTAGGCCTTATAATTGTCCAGTCTAGATCAGAGTTTGTTAAAATGGCTTCTTGCCTTTCGTGATCTTCATAAGCGATTCCAATGTTACTATGGTCGATAAACCATTTAAACCACTTAGGTAAGTCACTTTTTGTTTCTGCCACGCCCCAAGCACTACAGACAATGATCCTTTTGGTTGGGTGTCGCTGCGCAACATCAACTAATTGTGTCATGGTATTCGAGAGGAAATCTGAAGGAGTTCTTAAGGGTGCCCAAGGAAAATCAGAGCCTCGAGAGATGTTCAAGGTGCTGATGACAGCTTCACAGTCTTTGATCGCCTTTTCTAAATCTTCGGCATGGGTAGTATCTCCCTTAAAGACCGTCAGCGATTCTGACTGAAGCTTTATCTTCTCAGGGTTTCGGACAAGACAATTGACGCGATATCCTTCTTTCAAAGCCTGTTCCAAAACAAGTTTTCCAGTTCTTCCTGTTGCGCCTAAGATCAGTATTTTCATATCCATCTAGAAGTTAGGCAATTCAAACCTAAAACACTTTTCTGAGCGTAGGGAATGGAGCCATTCGTCACTCTATCTATCTCGAATTTATCTCGAGATTTATAGTGAAGAAGGTAGATATCTCCTTTTGAAGTAAAGGATCAAAATGACGCTCTATTTTGGAGGCTGTTCATGGAGATACTTCGCGGTGCTAAGGGTAGTAAATGGAACTGCTATGGCAGTATTTTTAGAATAAGTTTTGCTAGAACTGACACTTTGTAAATCTTTAACGTTTGAAATGTGAAGTGAAATACCCCAGCTTTTTAATTAGCAGTTGGGTGTCATTTTTTAAACTACTGATTTTCCGCAGTCATTCATGCCTATGAAGTTTGAGCTTATAGATATTGTTTTATCACTCGGTATAGTCCAGGGCCTTTTTTTGGCTGTTGCCTTAACACGAATTAAGGATCAAAATAAAAATGCGAATAAGGTATTGGTTCAAATACTTTTAGTTACCGCTTTTGTACTGACGGGTCGCATGATCATCGCTCATCAATTTGCGCTACACATCTTTAAATGGTTGTCATTTACGGACAGTATTATCTTTCTTTTCGGGCCATTAACCTATCTGTATGTGCGTAGGTTAATTATTAAGTCTGAAGCAAAATATAAATTACCTTGGTGGCACTATCTGCCTGCATTTATATACGCTGGTATTTTCATTTACCTCAACGTAATTGATGAAGCTACCCGTCTCAGCCTTTATCAGCAAGGCTATATCTATTGGACATTCAACGCCTTTGAAGCGGTGGGGCTCAGTGCTAACCTCATCTATCTTGCTAAGAATTTCAGCTTACTCAATCGATACAGAAAAGAAGAAAAGAGACGTCTCTCCAACCCGCAAGACTTCCATCGTTTTCTATTTCTTTATTTAAGTACAATAACTGTATGCATGCTTTTTTGGCTGTTCAGCTATGTCAATGCTTACTATTTCCGTAATGTGTCAATGATCATTTCCTATGACAGCATTTGGGTTGCAATTCCATTCTTCATCTACATTGTTGGTTATTATAGCTTAAGGCAACCAGAGCTTTTTAGAATAGTAAAGCCGGAAAAGCTCAAGGTTCAGCATAAGAGGTTGAGCACTGCTGAAACAACTCAATTAAAAGCCTCTTTAGAAACCCTATTGCGAGACAATCATGTCTATTTAGACAATGAGTTGACGTTAGGGGGGCTCTCTAAGTTATTGAGGGCATCTTCCAATGATGTTTCTTGGTTGTTAAACAACGCGTATAAATCTAGCTTTTATGACTTCATCAATGAATATCGTATTAAGGAGTTCTTAACGCGCATTCATGCCAATGACCATGCCCAACAAACGTTACTGGCCATAGCCATGGATGTAGGGTTTAACTCCAAATCTACCTTTAACAAGGCGTTCAAAACACAAGTTGGTATTACCCCAAGCGAATACATTAAGAACCTAAAAAGTAGGTCTCAGGTAGCGTAAAGGTGTGTACTTGTACCCATTCGGTCGATTCTCATTGTTCAATCCGTCAAGTTTGATTCAATTTTTATCAAACTATAAATGACTATGATTAACAAATGCTCAAGAAAACCAATCTTCTTCTGTCTTCTATTCTTTATGGCCACGGCTATGTCTTGCGATGGAGATACTCCAACTGAAGAACCTGTATTAAATATTAGCGAATATCAAGCCAGTGTAACGGCCGTTGGTGATGTGGCAAATAATGGAGACTCCAGTGATATTCAAGTAGAATTTAGTGCTGGTCAGGCGCGAGAATCTATTCAAGAATATAGACTGATTATCGTGAAAACGGCAACCATAGATGGTGTAGACTTAGAATCTGCGAAAGCTTTGGATGCCAATAGATATACTGCCGTGGCAGGAAGTGGAACTGTCTATGCCGAAAAATTATCTCCAACACAGCAGGACTTTGATGGTGCAGCCATTCAAGAAGGCGAGTCTTATAAACTTTTAGTACTGTCTATGGGTGACTTTAATGGTGAAATGGTTTACGCCTTGTCTGATGCGTCAGAAGCTGTTGAAATGTTAATTAATGCTGAAACCAGCACGCTTGTAAGCAGAATACAGGCAAATGATGCGGTCTCGGTTGATGCTGATGGTAACATCTACGTTTCTAACTATGGGGTTTGGGATCCATCCAAAGGTAAGGGAAGTGGTACTAAGGCACTTAAAATTACGCCAGATGGTCAGGTTTCTGAATTTGTTACGGGACTTTCAAGTCCGGTTGGAAATGCCATTGACGCAGAAGGTAATTTCTATGTAAACGATGATAATAATTTTACCAGAGGCAATCTTTTAAAAATAGCCACAGACGGTACAAAAACTACTATAGCAACCATTCAAGGCTACCCAGCAGGTTTGCTATTGGGTACAGATGGTAATTTTTACGTCAGCAATTATAATCGAGGAGTTGTGAGCAAAGTGACCCCTGAAGGTACAGTTACCGAATTCGCAACTAATTCACGGCTCAGTGGAGGAGTAGGCATTGTTTATGGTAACGATGGAAATATCATTGTTGGGAATTTTGATACCGGTGACGTGCTTTCCATCAATCCTAGCGGTGATGTTACCCTCATAGGGAAAATACCTGCAGGTGGACAAGGTTCCGTGATTGGCTATCTGACCTATTTTGAAGGTTATGTATATGCTACTTCCGGAGGTGCTAGAAAAATTTATAAAATGTCATTGGCCGGAGAGGTTACAGAGTTTGCGGGTAGCGGAGCGAACAGTTCTGGCAACGGTGAGTTGGACAAGGCTTCTTTTTCTGGACCAAATGGCATTGCTGTCGATAAGGATAAAAGAGTGCTTTATGTCTCTGAATCCATTGCTGGGGGTCTTTCTAACATTAGAGTCATCCCGCTAGATCAATAGTGCAGTGCTCTTTGGAATAAACGTGACAAGCTCGGTTTGCAAAAGTCGGGCTTGTCTATTTTTGCTTCCTTATTGTTTAGTTGACTGCTTCAAAGTCTATTTATTCAGCTAGCGCAAAATTAGATTTGGCTGAAAACAACCATATAGACTGCCGGAAAGCTCCATAACTTACAGACTCAACTAAACCACACAAACATGCCAACAGAAGTACCTAACCCGTCACAAGAATTTGCTCAAGTAACCGCAGATGCAAGAGCTGCCGCAGTGATTTTGGCCGAAAGCATTGATCAAGAGAACAAGGTCTTTTTATCATTCTGTGAAAGCCTCATCAATAATACCCTTGGCGCTATGTCTACACTCAACAAGATGGAGATTAATGTGGCAAGGGCTGGTGTTGAAAAGCAGCTAGAAGAGGCACAAAAGCAGTCTGCTAAACAAGCTGAAGAAAGGAAACAGGCCATTACAGCGCAATCTGCCAAAAAGGAGAGTACCCCAATAAAGGCGAAGGAGGAAAGCGGAAGTAAATCCTTGGAAGATGCTTTTGTCCATAGCATGAGTCAAATGATGATGAACTCTGTTGCTGGTCAAGCAAACCTTCACATACTAGCAGAGGCCACAACCACTCAAACCATTAGTACTATCTTAAGTCTAGCTCCAATAGTGTTAGCCATGGCTGTGAAAAATATTGATGAAGGGAAAAAGTAAGGTGCCTCTAATTGGGATTGTTGAGCATAATAGTGTCAGTGTGTTGAAAGGACTAAAATATCTTCTTTCGAAAAGGAGATAAGGTTAAGCATACTTTCTCTTACCAAGAGATAGGCTTGTAGTCCTTCAAAAACTTGCCATTCCAATGCTTTCCTGTATTGATACCATCGAAAAGTGGATCTAATACACGCGCAGCACCATCGACAATGTCTAATGGTGGCTGAAAGTCATGCAATTCTTCCTTTCGTTTAGCAAGCTCGATAGGGTCTTCATCTGTTACCCAACCGGTGTCTACGGCATTGGTGTAGATGCCATGTTTGGCAAAGTCTGAGGCGGACGTGAGTGTCATCATATTCAAAGCTGCTTTGGCCATATTGGTATGTGGGTGACGGTCCTCTTTATGGAATTGGTGGAACTTACCCTCCATAGCGGAAACGTTGATGACATGCTTCATTCCCGTGTTTTCTTTTTTCATCAGATTGACGAGTCGATTGCATAATACAAAGGGAGCCACAGAGTTGACCAACTGAACTTCCAGCATCTCAGTGGTCGGGATTTCACCCAGTTTTAAGCGCCAGCTGTTTGTTTTGCGCAGGTCAACTTGCTGTAAATCTGCATCAAGTTTTCCATCCGGGAATACCTCTTCAGCAGTGAGTGAATTATCAATGCTGTAAGGGATCTGAGAAAGCTGGGCTGAAGCACTGAGTCCAATACCCAGTTGTTTTCCGTGCCAGGTGACTGGTAAGTTCTTGTTCTGCCCTTTGTCCATGCCCTCACTCAGGGCGCGAAGTTCTTTCAGGCAGGCATCATGATCTGCCAATAGCGTTTGGGCAAAAGGAGGGAGTTGCTCGAAAGGCTTGTTTTCATTGGACATGAGGTGCTTATAGAAACCAGAAGGACGCCTTACGGTTTGTGCAGCATTGTTGATTAATACATCCAATCGATCGTATTGCTGCTCAATGAAGTTGCAGAAGATTTCAACACTCGGGATATGCCTTAGGTCAAGTCCGTGAATTTTCAATCGGTCACTCCAATCGCTGAAGTCATGCTCTTTGGCAAAGCGTAGGGCCGAATCAACTGGAAAGCGGGTGGTGGCAATCACTGTGGCTCCTGCACGAAGCATCATCAAAGTGATGTGATATCCAATTTTCAACCTTGAACCTGTGACCAGGGCTACTTGTCCTGTGAGGTCTGCCGTTTGGTAGCGTTTGGCATAGTTAAAGTCACCGCATTCAGTACACATGGTATCATAGAAGTGATGGAGTTTGTTGAAAACGGCCTTACACACATAGCAATTTCTTGGAGATTCAAGCACCGGTGCCTCGTCCGCTTCTTTGCCTGTAAGTTGTGACATGGTGGGGGCAATGAAGATGGTAGCTTCTCTGGCACTGCGTATACCCGTGGTGTTCCGAGCATGTTTGTCTCTGGCCGCTTGTTTTCGTTTTATAGCCTTTTTTGCGTCCTTCTTGCGTTTCGCAAACTCATCTCTATTCGGTCGTGAAAGCTGTCCTGCAGCTTTTAAAAGCGCTAACCGTGTTTCTTTGGGGATCTCGAAAATCTGATTGGTGTCCTGATTGAGTGTATTTAGAATTTCAATACACTGCTCTATTTGTTGGGCACTCAGTGGTTCAGTGGGTGCGCCTGCTTGTTTGCTATCCATGCATCACGGTTTCAAGACAAAGGTAAGACTATAACTTTCAAAGTTTGATTAGAATTATGATGATTGTATTCCTAGTTCAAAATCATCAACTTTCCATGAATTAAATATTAGCTATATGATACAGGCAGGCATGGTTACATTTCAAGTATACTCAGAAGGAAAACCCCTTGATTACGCATTGCAGGTAGTTGAATTAGAAGTGTATCACAATGTTTCCGGTGTGGCGCAAGCCAGAATAATATTCCTCGCGGGTGAAGATGTTTCGGCATTAGTAGACTCAAGTGACCTTGAAGCCAATCGACAAATTGAAATTAAGCTCGGCTACGATAATAATAATCAGTCAATTTTTAAGGGTGCCATTTCAAGTCAAAATCTATACATAAAGCCAGAACAAGGTGCTGGTTATGAGGTGATTTGTGAAGGCACACACCAAGCTCATCCCTTTGCGCTAGCAGACCTTCAAAAGGCTAAATCAAGCCTTAAGCTCGTTTATGGTCAAGACATCTTGACTTGTAGTCTGAATGTGGACCCAAGTTTAGGTACTCAGATAATGGGCGATTTACACGTTTTTGGAAGCAGTCAGTTGACAGCTGGCTGTGTGATTACTTTAGAAGGTTTAGGCAAACGTTTTGCGGGTAATCAATTTGTCGCTGGTGTGAACCATCACGTAGCCGATGGTCAATGGATTACGAGTATAAATATTGGCTTGAACGAAGAAGAATCTTCATTGATTGAGCATGATTCGTCACTGGAGACTGAAATAACCTCCGAGATGGATTTGGTTTCAGACTTAAGCAGGATAGACGACCAAGAGGTAATTGAGATAAAAGACAAAAATGGTAACGCCATTACCTTATCTCCTTCGGGAATTTCTATTGAGAGTAACTTGTCCCTATCTATTAAAGCCAAAGGTCAATTAGTAATTAACGGGGCAATGGTGTCCATCAATTAATTTAGAATTTATGCCTCCAGCAGCAAGACTTACAGATTTTCATGAGTGCCCAATGGAAGAACCTGCCATCGTACCAATCCCTCATGTTGGAGGGCCCATTGTAGGACCTGGAGCTCCAACGGTATTAATTGGCGGCTTACCCGCAGCTAAGGTGGGAGATATGCTAATTTGCGTTGGTCCGCCTGACGTTATTGTTAAGGGTTCAGCTACGGTATCAATTGAGGGAGCACCAGCAGCCCGAATGGGAGACGCAACAGCGCATGGTGGAACCATTATGCTCGGTTGCCCAACGGTTAGTATAGGAGGCTAATCTTAGGTAAGGAAAATCTTTCTGACGCCAATAAAGACGAAAATCATAAGTGAATAGGCCACAAAGAAAGGAATGATAAATTCTACCCAGCCTACTACTAACATTAGACTAATGATTAAGAGTTGAAATCCAAGGCCTAGGGTTGAGAGCAATGTCATGAACCATTTGGGTAAAGGTTTTTCTTCAAAGGCACGTGGGTCTAGCCAATAAATCGTTTTATCAAATACAATGTAATGCGTATTGTAAATTCTGTAGAGTATGTCTACATGTTTTTGTTTTTCCCCTGGCAGGGCAGTAGGTGCATGGTCTTCCAATACGCGACTTGTTTTGTCTCCGTTTTGCTGATTGCGTAAGATGACGTAGTAATAATTATAAAGGGTGCCTTGAAGCTGAATTCCAATGAAGGCCAAAAATGCAATACCAATTTGCACTTCCGTAATATGCCAAATGGTTAGGATGAACAGGAAGTTCAGGATGATATCCGCGATAGAATCAAAATATCGACCAGTATATGATGGTGTCTTTTTAATCCGCGCCAATTCTCCGTCAGCAGCATCTAGGATGGATTTGAAGATAAGAAAGAAGGCGGCCAACCAATGAGCTCCATTTAGCATACAGCCAATCGCCAAGAGCCCAGAAATGATAAATCCAATTGTTACATGAATAGGTGTAAGGCGAGTGTTCTTCAAGCCGTTCGCAATCAGTCTAGCTACTGACCTTCCATAATCAGAAAGGTCTAAGAATTGAAACGATTGGGGTAATTTGGACAAATTTGCTTAGAGTTATTGATGTTCCTTTATTAATACGATCAACCTCAAGGTTGAAACTATTTGGCAAGGAACCATCTACTAACAAGAAGCCCACATTTAAGTTCTTAAAAAAGTCAATTTTATTTGACTATCGTCAGACTACTCATTTCTTAAGCATTCAGAAGGGTTGACTAATGCAGCTTTCAGCGTTTGGAAACCAACGGTTAACCAAGCGATAAGAAGTGAAAAAGCCCCTGAAAGTGTAAAGAACCACCATTGTAGGCTGACACTATAAGCAAAGCCTTGAAGCCATTGGGAAGCCAAAAAGTAACTGATCGGTACAGCAATGACAATGGAGATCAATACCATTTTGGTGAAGTCTCCTGATAGCAACCGAATAATATTGGTGTTGCTAGAGCCTAGAATCTTACGAATGCCAATTTCTTTGAGCCTGCGCTCTGCAGTAAATGCAGCCAGTCCAAAAAGACCTAAGCAAGAAATGAGTATAGCCACTACAGCAAAGGCCCTAGAAAGGGTGGCAATGCGTTGTTCTGCAGCGTATTGTTTCGCGTAGTCATCGCTTAAAAACTTATAGTCAAAGTTGAAACCAGGATTTACCTCCGTATAAAGCGTTTGTAACTTACTGATGGTCTCTGATTCTCTTCCAGATTGAAGTTTTGCCATGATTAACCAAGTGTCAGAAGGGTTGAGGATGAAAAAAGCTGGACCAATGGCCTCATGGAAACTCCTGAAATTGAAGTCTTTGACTACTCCCAAGACCTGGCGCTTTCTACCAAACACGTTGACGCTTTGTCCGACCGGATCTTTTAAATCCATGGCCTTGATGGCAGCTTCGTTGAAGATAATACTGCCTATGTCGGTGCTGAAATCTTTGTCGTAAGACCTCCCAGCAATTACTTCAAAGTCGAGTAATTCAATCAAATCGTGGTTTACCCGCATGTATTCCATGGCAAGAACAGCTTCGGGGTCTTTTCCTTCCCAAGCCATGTCGTAAGTGTTGCCGGTATAGCCACCTTCAACAAAAGTATGCGCTGTGCTCGAAGCCATTTCTACCCCTGGTACTCGTTTAACCTCATCAAGAAATGTCTGAAGCCTTAGTTCCAATTCTCCTTCTGGCTCGAAGTAAATAATGTTGTCTTTTTTAAAGCCGATATGCTCTCTTTGAGTGAACTCGATCTGTTTATAAACGACCAATACAGAAACGATCAGAATTATTGAAAGGGTGAACTGGAATACAACAAGTCCTTTGCGTAAAAACAATTCGCGCCAAGAAGTGGGTGATTGTCCCTTAAGTACTTTAATGGGATTAAAGCCTGATAGGTATAGGGCAGGGTAACTGCCAGAGAGAAGCCCTGTTAGACACATAATGGCCACAAGCATCAAGCTGAAATCTGTCGAAAACTGAAGGACTAGGGCCTTATCGGTGACTTGATTAAACAGCGGCAACACCAGCCATACAATGATCAGAGATAAGATTAATGAAATGAATGCCATGGTAATGGACTCACTTAGAAATTGAAATATTAATGATTTTCTGCTCGCACCAACAGCTTTCTTGATGCCAATCTCTTTCAGTCGTCTTGATACCCTGGCCGTAGAAAGGTTCATAAAATTAATGCAAGCGATCGCCAAGATGAAAAAGGCAATGATGGAGAATAATCGTACATAGATCATTCTTCCGGCAGTAGGGATGCCATTCTGGAACTTACCTTTGAGATATAAGTCACTATACAAAGTGGCGTAGGGTGTCATATTAGGCTCTCCATTGTTAGCCCTTACCACATCTTTGATTTTTGAATTGAATGTGGCTACATCAGTTCCTTCTGCTAAGACCACAAATGTAGAAGGCCCATTATTTTTCCAGTTCATAATCCATGATCGAGATTCTTTAAACTCTTCGAAGGTCATTATGAAATCGAATGTACGTGAAGATGATGCCGGAGGGCTTTTGAATATTCCAGAAACCTTAAACGACTTGAAATGCATATAGTCTACAGTTTTACCGACAACATCTACTGTAGTACCAAAGAGTTTTAGAGCTAATTCATCTGAGATTACAATGGAACTCTTGTCTTTCAAGACCTCGTTTTTGTCACCCTGAAGGAGCTCATAAGAGAACACGTTGAAGTAGTCTTCTCCAGCATATTGTCCTATCGCGTTAATATTCGTTTGTTCGTGTGAAACTGTGTAGGCTCCGGTCCAAGATTCGGTTGTGGCGTATTCAACTTCAGGGAAATCTGCTGCTAATGTTCGCGGTAGCAGGGCAGGAGTGGCGTAATTAGTACTTATACCGCTGGCATCGTCATAATTAGCCACTACGCGATACAGCCTCTCGCTTTTGTCATGAAACTGATTGACCTGTAATTCACTTTGGACCCATAGGTAGATTAGCAGTGTGCATGCCAAGCCAGAGGCTAAGCCAATCAAATTGATAAGGAAAGCGCTTTTGTAGCGCATATAGCTTCTGAATGTAAGTATTAGGTTGTGTTGGAACATGCCGATATAGTTAAGTTTTTGACTGCCACTTATCCTTTTTAAAAGGTTTGGGCGAATAAGTTTAATGACCTCCCGATTGTATAGTCTCCGGGCTTTTTTGACTGAATTATTTTCTAAATTTTCTTTATAAATCTCCACTAAATCTCCCTCGATTTCTTCTAAGTATTCATCTCTTAGCAAAAAGTGAAGAAGATTTGTTGACCAGCGAGGAGTGTTTTGGTTATTCATTTCTGAGACATTCTACAGGGTTGATTAATGACGTTTTTAAGGTTTGAAAGCCAACTGTAGCCAATGACAAAAGGAGTGTTGCTAAAGCCACAGTTGCATACAACAGTAAGTCTGGCGCGTAGTGCATCGAAAACCCATTTAACCAATCAAGTACCAAGAGATAGCTCATCGGTAGGGCGATCAACAAGGAAATGGCGACTAGAGCGATAAAATCAGAGGATAAGAGTTTGATCAGGGAGAAAGTACTAGACCCTAATACTTTTCTGATACCTACCTCTTTGGTCCTTCTTTCGGTATTGTAAAGTGCTAAACCAAACAGCCCGAGACAAGCAATCAGAATGGCGACTATGGTGAAATAGCCTGACAACGCTACAACTTTTCCTTCTGCTTGGTATACTTGATCGTACTCATCATTGACAAATTTTGGCTCGAAAGGATATTGAGAATTGAATTGGTTGTAAAGGGTTTCAATGGTCTTGAGTGTTTCAGCCTGGTTTTCTTTGGAGATCTTGACCATGAAGTGATTTCCGTTCGGAATGAACCGAATAATGGCTGGTTGTAATGGTTCGTAGAGCGATTGAATCTTGAAGTTTTTGACAATACCGATCACCTCTTTTTCTATATCGCCATCCATGATTGTGTTTCCAACAATGTTTTCAATGCCGATGAGTTGAGCCGCAGCTTCATTGATCATGAGCTTTTGCTCTTCATTTTGAAAATCTCTGGAAAATGCTCGGCCCTCTAGCACATCAATATTTAGGGTTTCAAAGAAAGAGTAGTTGACTTGAGGTCTTCTAAAGGTGATTTCCTCATTTTCGACTGGGTTGCCCCAACTGAAGCCACCCCCAGCACCTTTCAAATCGGCAATACTTCCTCCATACAGGTTTGTCGATGCGATCACATTGGGGATTTTCCTCAACTCATCCCAAAAAGGTTGTCGTAGTTTACTTTCTCTTAATGTAAAGTGGATTAAGTCATCCCTGTCATAGCCGAGGTCTACATTCTGGATATAGGAGATTTGATTGTTTAAGACTAGAAAACCACTGACAAAAAGAGTTGAAACTGAAAACTGAAGAATGACTAGACCTTTTCTGATCCATAAATCATTTGCTCCTCGTTTGAGTCTTCCACGTATCAAGTCGCGAGACTGAAATTTAGATAAGTAAAGTGCCGGATAGGTTCCCGCTAGCAGTGTTACTGCTATCAATATGGCAGCACACAAACCGAGAGCGAAGGGTGTTCCAAATAAAGACAGTTCCTTGTCGATTACTTGATTTACAGCCGGGAGCAAAAGAGTAACTAACCCGATGGATACCAGAAGGGAGAGGAGGGTGATCAAGAATGATTCGGTGAGCAATTGGAAAACCAATGCATCTCGTCTAACACCAAAAACCTTTTTAACGCCAATCTCCTTTACTCTTTTTGACGCTTGGGCTGTTGAAAGGTTCATGAAATTAATGCAGGCTAGCAGTAGGATGAAGATGCCTGCTATGGTCATTAGTTTTACATAGGCTATTCTACCACCTGAAGCCTGTCCGTTGGTAAACTCACCTTCTAAGTAGAGTTTCTCAAAAGGGTAGGCCATCATGAGACTACCTTCTCTATAGGGCTGATCAGTGATGGCTTGCTCAAACTTTTTATTGAAATCGTTTAAGTCAGTTCCTGGCTTTAGTGAAATGAAGTTTACCGCTCCATCGGCACTCCATTCACGCAGCCACTCTTCATTCTTGAGGGCCATTTTGTAATTGGCTACATATTCGAACTTCAGGGTTGAGTTTTCAGGGACGCTTTCGAATACACCAGTTACTACATATGAGCCATTGTATAAATCCCGATTTGCTTTTAGTATTTGACCATTAGCCTTTTCAATGGAGCCAAAGAGCGAGATGGCTAGCTGTTCGGAGATTACAATGGCATTTTCAGGGCTGAAAACCTCGTCCGCACTACCTGACAAAAGAGTAAAGCTAAAAGCCTTAAAGAAGTCACTATTCGCAAAAATACCACGGGATTGGGCTTCTTTGTTATCAACTTCTGACTTGAAAATCGCTCTTCTGCTCATTTCATCATTACCAATAGTCACGGCATGCTCTATCTCGGGAAACCTCTCTTTGATATAGTCTGCCAAAATAAAAGGTGAACCAAAATCAGTTTCTAAACCTTCAGGTTCTACCTCATTTTGTAGCACTTGATAAAGGCGATCTCCATTCGTATGAAACCTGTCTACACTGTACTCATCATTGACCCATAGGTAAATGAAGAATGCAGCTGCAATTCCTGTTGACAGGCCAATAATGTTGATGATAAATGATGTTCTATAACGGTTGAAGCCCCTAAAGGATAGCTTAATACTATGTGTTAGGAGGCCGAGCACGTTGTATTTATGGTTATTCATGATGCTTTTAATTAGGTTGAACTTGAAAAGCCTAAGCAATTCAAATAGATATCTTAGATTGGCGCGCTTGGCGCTATTCGTTACCCTCAGGTCATGATAAATCTCTTCCAGATCACCTTCGATTTCTTCGAGGTATTCTCCCTTGATAAAGAATCTAAGTATTCTCACAAGCCCTTTGGGTGGCTTGTTAACATGGCTTAATGGTTCCTTACTCATTTCTTAAGCACTGAGCAGGGTTAACCATGGATGCTTTGATGGTTTGGAAACCGACCGTGATCCAGGCAATGACTAGACAAGCTAAACCCGCCAATGCAAACACCCACCATTGAATTTCCACAGCATAAGCAAAGTTTTCCAACCATTTAGAAACGGCCAAGTAACCAATTGGCAGGGCTAAAACGATGGAGATAAGAACAGTCTTGGTGAAGCTACTGGTAAGCAGGCCTATGATAACCCTTTGGCTTGCCCCCAGAATTTTGCGTATTCCGATTTCCTTAGTTCTTCTTTCAGCGGTAAAGGCTGCCAGGCCAAAAAGACCGAGGCAGGAGATGATAATGGCAATACCTGCCATGTAATTGGACAAATCCGCCACTTTGTTTTCAGAATGGTAGAGATCTGTATAGTCATCGGCTAGTAAGCTACCTTTAAAAATCTGACCTGGATGAATGGTCTCAAAGGCCTTTTCCACTGCGGCAATTGTTTCAACTTCAGTACCGGGCTGCAATTTAACGAAGTACTTTTTTCCAGTTTTTCTGAATTGTAAGATGAGGGGCTCGATCTTATTGTGGAGTGATCCGTACTGGAAATTCTTAACCACCCCAATAACCTCCATTGTTAAATCTTCGCTCCATCCGATTTTAGTGCCTATAGGATTGTCAAGCTCCATATACTCCACAGCTGCTTCATTGAGAATAATGCTTCCAATACCATCATTAAAATCCCTAGAGAAGGAGCGACCTTCTAAGATTTCAAGCCCTAGTGTTTCAATGAAGTTATAACCCACTTTGGGAGATTTGAATAAGTGATTGTCATCATCTTTGGTACCTTCTATCCAAGAGAAACCGCTATTGTTGTCATCCGCGGTCAGAAAATCTCCAGACATATTTGCTGTGCCTAGTACTCCCGGAATTTTCATCAACTCATTGAAGAAAGGTTGAGGGTCCTGATATTTCGCGCCTCGTTCACGAAAAGTGAGGATAGACTCTCTATCGTACCCCAAGGACTTTTTCTGTGTGAATTCAATTTGCTGATTGATTACAATAACACCTATAATGAAAATCACAGATAAACTGAATTGAACAATCACCAAGCCTTTTCTAATCCACTGTTCGCTACGCGGGTTCTCAAGTTTCCCTTTGAGTATAGCTGCCGGCTTGAATCCAGACAGGTAAAAAGCAGGGTAGCTACCGGCAAAGATTCCGGTAAGAACAACCATACCTATAATGGGGAGTAAATATTGTTGTAATGATAAGTCCAGAGTTTTACCTGAAATGATATTAAACTGCTGAAGAGTTAGCGACACAATACCAATTGAAAGTATGAGAGAGAAGGTTGCTAACAGGATGGATTCGCTTAGAAATTGAAAAATCAAGGCAGTTTTATTGGCGCCTATGGCCTTTTTTACACCTACTTCCTTCAGTTTCTTGGATGCCTGAGCAGTAGAAAGATTCATGAAGTTGATGCAGGCAATGGCTAAAATGAAAATGCCGATAAAAGTAAAAAGTCGGACATTCTCAATTCTTCCTCCTGTTTGAATGCCACTGGTATATTCTCCATAAAGATAATTGTCCGCATATTTCTGAACGAAAAGCGTAAAGCGATCGCTATCACTCTTCAAGTTCATGTAACCGGCAATCTTTCTATTGAAATCATCTACATCAGTACCCTTCTTCAATACGATGTAGGTTCTGGCATAGCCACCGTTCCATTCGTCAGCCCAGCTATCTCTGTCTATTAGATTATCATAGCTAGTCACGATATTGAAGCGTCTGGAAGAGTTCTTAGGGGGTGCTTTGAAAATTCCACTGACTACAAATTCTTTATTCACCAATCGATCTTCCCAAGCGAGGGTTTTTCCAATGGCATTCTGAGCATTTCCAAATATGCTTTCGGCCAACCATTCTGCAATCACTACGGAAGACTTGTCTTGAATTACCTCTTTTGGGTTGCCGATGACCAATTCATAAGACATTACTTCGAAGAAGTTTGGTCCAGCAAAGAGACCGTTGACCTCAAATAAGTTTTCTTCATAAGCAACCGTACCACGCGGTCTAAAGAAGCCATTACCTACTCGAACGGATTCTTCTACTTCAGGAAAGTCCGCTAATAGACCATCTGCTAGTCGGCCAGTAGTATAATCCCAGGTTCGGACATCATCATTGATGGCGAAATTAGCTTTGACCCAATACAACTGATCATTCTTTTCATGGAATGTATCGACTGATCTTTCATCCTGTACCCAAAGAAAGATGAGGAGTGAGGCTGCTAGACCGGTTGATAAACCGATTAAATTGATGAGAAACGAGGTTTTATGCCTCATGAATCCTCTTAATGTGATAAGGAGATTGTGTTGTAACATACCGATATAATTGAGTTGATGATTTCCGCCAATGGCTCTAATGAGGTTGGGGCGAAGTAATTTCAGGACCTCCCGGTTATACATTCTCCGGGCTTTCTTTACTGAATGATTTTCTAAGTTCTCCTCAAAGACTTCTTCCATATCGCCTTCGATCTCTTCCAAGTAATCTTTCTTGAGAAAGGTCTTGAGGAGCCGAAGTGACCAGCGAGGTGGTTGAATATCGTTTGGAGTATAATTCAAGATTAGCTTCTTGCGATGGATGGCATTGACGCCCATAGTTGTGAGCGTACATCTTTCATTTCTTGTAGCACTTTATGTGCATGAGAAGTGGCTTGATAAATACGCTTGCGTTTTCCGCCACGTTTCTGACTTGCTTCTCCAAATTCAGAGGTCAGGAAGCCTTTTTCTTCCATGCGCTTGAGAGCGGATTGAATTGATCCTACACTAAGTGTTTCTTTCAATCGATCTTCTAATTCGCGTTTAATCTCTACACCATAAGCTTCTGCTTGCAGTACCACAACTGTCATGAGAACAAGCTCTTCAAATTCCCCGAGTTTCGTTTTTTTCATTTTTATATTATTCGTAATTGCAGTAAATATATAGAAATATATTATTCGTAATTGCAGTTTTAATAAAAAATCTGACTAAGAGACCGCGGAAGTTCTAGAAGGATGCATAAGATCATAAAAAAAATACCCGAACAGAAAGGCCGGGTAGGATAGTGGGTTAATACCCATTAAGATTATTGTAGAGTAGATAGGCTAGCTATCAGAGTGCAGACCAATGCGGTTGCCTTCGGTATCTATTACATGGGCAAAGAATCCAAATTCGCCAATGTCAGTTTTGGGAACAATCAGTTTGCCTCCGGCTGCTTCTACCAGCGAGGCATTGGTAGCAACATCCTCACAAGAAAAGTAGACTACGCTGCCTTCGGCACTGGGTGTACTATCTTTTGACTGCACTAGTGATCCAGCAGCACCGGGTTGTCCAGGTGCACCGAACATGTACATTTTGCTATCTGGCATTTCAATGTATTGAAACTCTAGGCCCAAAACCTTTGTGTAGAATTCTTTCGCTCTTTCGAGATCTGTTGTGGCGATCTCAAACCAATGGACAGGATTAGTCATAGTTAAAAAAATTAGTTTACTGAATTTCTAATTTTTTGTAGTGGATAACAACAGAGCTTGTTCAAAAAAATTTTTGCTAAGCGTTCAGTATTACTTCTTTTTCTTCTTCTTACGTCTATTGTCTATAGAAGACTCTGCCTCCCGCATGAGTTGTTTCCAATTGTCGGATGTGTCTTCAGTCGTATCCAAGATGAGTTGATACTCACCCTTCGTTATGGTAAGGCGTGGAATACTTTTACCTAGGGCTTCTTCAATTTCAGCAAGTTGTTCCTTTTCTTCAGTGCTACAGAATGACACAGCTTGTCCTTTTTCTCGTCCTCTACCTGTACGGCCTACACGGTGTACATAGTTTTCAGATGACTCGGGTAGATCGTAGTTGATCACGTATTCAACATTGGGCACATCAATTCCTCTAGCACTGATATCTGTGGCGATTAAGACTTTTAACTCTCCGCCTCTGAAGCGTTTCATAGTGTCTTCACGTTCTGCTTGAAGCTTGTCGCTGTGAATGGTGTCCGAAGCTAATTTTGCACGTTCTAAAGCCTTTTTAACCCTTTCAGCTCTGACTTTAGTTCTTACGAATACTAAGATTTTCTTTTCAGGATCGTTGTTGATCATGTTTTCAAGAAAGAAACGCTTGTCATCCATTTCTACGTAGGCCACAGCATGCTCGATGTTTTTAGCCACCGGGTTCTTCGGAGAGATTTGAATCCGAATAGGGTTGGTGACTATGGAGTAGGCTAATTTTTTAATCTCCTCATTAATGGTAGCAGAGAAGAACAGTGTCTGGCGCCTTTTGGGTAAGTGACGCATTAAGTCACGAATATCCTTTATAAAGCCTAAATCTAACATGTGATCGGCCTCATCTAAGACCAGAATCTCAATTCTAGAGAGCTTCAAAGCGCCTTGACTAACTAAATCAAACATACGCCCCGGTGTTGCTACCAGTACGTCAACTCCCTTTTCTAATTGTTTGATTTGAGGTGCTTGATCCACACCGCCATGTATACACAAAGAGTCAATTTTTGTATGCTTACCAAGTGTCTTGAATACGCCTTCAATTTGAAGCGCAAGCTCATGGGTAGGGGCCATAACCAAGCATTTGACACCATCAGGTCTCATTTTGGCGTACTTCCTTTCTTGTAGTATATGCAAGATTGGTATGGCGAATGCCGCAGTTTTACCTGTTCCTGTTTGTGCAATGGCTAAAACGTCTTCCCCTTTTAGAATGGCCGGAATGGATTTATATTGAATGTCAGTAGGCTTTTTGTAGCCAAGCTTACCAATACTCATCTTAATGCCATCGGCTATGCGGTATTCTTCGAATTTCATTGAGGGCAAAGATATCGAAAGCTAAGCAGAGTTCTTATTGAGTTTGACTAATCAATTTTTTAGCATTCATTTGTGCATGTTTCGCTCGGTACTATGCTTAGTCCTATTCTTTATTTTCGCTTTAAGTCAGCGTGTGTTCGCGCAAGGCGGAAAGTATCTAGACGTTGATACTACAAAATATATTGTTTGGGATGAGGATAGGCCTATTACATGGAGTGATTATCCGGTGTTGGAGGGCTATTCAAACGCTGTGGCATTAACGGCAGTGACGCATTCGGTAAGAGGTAGCATTTCAAAAGGTAAACCCAAATTTGAGGTGTATGTCCTCTTTAAAATAGAAGACTCATGGACTTCTGATACGACTGATCTTGCATTGTTTGCACACGAAAAATTACACTTCGATATCGCAGAAATGTATGGGAGAATGCTTCGAAAACAAATCGAAGTAATGGGTGAAAATGGAGAGCAAGACTTGGCCAAATACCGTGAAGCAATAAAATATTTACTGGCAGAGTTTAAGCGAAAGTCGGCAGAATATGACGAAGAAACCGTTCACGGAGCCGTGCAAGATGAACAGGAGAGGTGGCAAATCTTTGTTTCTTCCGAGTTGCAACGTTTGCATGAATATATTTAAATATCAATACATGTTAATTTATTGATATATGGTATTTTTTTCAATAACAATTATCTCGTTTTTCGGTTTCTTTAAGTGATGATTTTCAACTACTTTGTTGTTTAGAATTAACTAAAATCGTGAGCGAAGCAGCTATCAAAGCGTATACAAATGGAGAGGTGACCGTTGTTTGGAAGCCGCATCAATGTATTCATTCTGGTATATGTCTAAGAGGATTGCCGAAGGTGTTTGACTTAAAGCAGAGGCCTTGGATTAATATGACAGCCGCGACTTCCGAAGACATTGTCACTTTGGTCCGAGATTGCCCTTCTAAGGCCTTATCGATCAAAGGGGTGAAGTTTAAGGAAGAGGATAAGAGTGATACAGAAATTACATTAATCCCCGGAGGGCCATTGATTGTCAAAGGTGGCGCAACGGTCAAAAACCGAAAGGTTACCGAAACCTTTATCGAAACTGTCTCTTTTTGCCGTTGTGGAAGGTCGAAAAATTTCCCCTATTGCGATGGCACACATGCTCAACCCAAATAACATTAACTATGGCCGTTACCATTAAAGATATAGCAACCGCTCTAAAAATTTCTCCTTCGACTGTGTCGAGGGCTTTGAATGACCATCCTAATATAAGCGAGGAGACTAAGAAGGTTGTATCTGCTAAGGCTAAAGACATGAAGTATCAGACGAACTTCATTGCAGCAGGCTTGAGAACCAAAAAGTCGCATTCTATCGGCATACTAGTCCCTCATATCACTAGTTCATTTTTTGCTATGGCCATTGATGGTATTCAAAAAATAGTGAGTGACAACGGTTATTTCACAATCATCTGCCAGTCAAATGAAGACTTTCATAATGAAGTAGATCAAATTCGATCCCTCTTGTCTTGTAAAGTTGAGGGAGTCATTTTGTCGCTGTCGAGCGAGACGAATAACTATGAGCACCTGGAAATGCTAGAGGCTTATGATACACCTTTCGTATTCTTCGATAGGATTGCCCCAGGTTTTGACATGCCGACTGTGGAGGCGAATGACTTTGCAGGAGGTTTTCAGGCAGTTGAGCATTTGATCAAAAGAGGTCGAAAGAGAATTGCCCATTTGGGCGGGCCTGGTTTACTGGGGATCAGTAAGAGTAGGTACGAGGGTTATATGGAGGCGCTGAAGACCTATGATTATGAAATCAATGAGGACTACGTAGTATTCACCAAACCAGAGGAGGATCACGGGTCAATTATAGAGAGGATGTTTGCTGATCCTAAAAAAGGGCCGGATGCTTTATTCACTTTTAGTGACGAATTGGCGGTTGAAGCTATTTTGAAACTAAAGAGTATGGGCCTAAATGTGCCAAGAGATGTTTCAGTTGTAGGTTTTGGAAATAGTAATTTGTGCGAAATTGTGGAGCCACACTTAACGAGCGTTACGCATGAACCGATAGAAATGGGTGAGGCGGCTGCTGATCTACTGTTTAAGGTGATTCAAAATAAGCACATACCACCGCACCTCAAGAACCGAAAGTTTGATTCTAGGGTGATCATCAGAGACTCATCCAGATAGTTTAAAAGCGTAAGATAAAATCGCTTAAGTTATCTTTTCGCTCGAGTTGGAGCTTCTTTCTTACCCGATAACGACCAATCTCTACACCACGAACTGAGATATTGAGTAGGTTGGCTATCTCTTTTGTATTCAAATTCATTCTGATATACGCACTGAATTTTAATTCTTGTGGGGTTAATCCTGGATAGGCTTCTTTTAACCTCGTAATAAAATTACCATGTACTTGGTCAAAATTGTCTTGAAACTGTCCCCATTCCTCACCAGAAGCTAAATCACGATCAATTGATTTGACGATTCTATTTAGTTGAGTGACATGTTGCTTGTCTTCTAGCTCCTTATTCAGGTTTTTCAAGGTGTTTTTGATTTGATTAAGCAGCTGGTTCTTTTGAATCAAGTTCATTGCAGAAGAAGTAAGCGCTTGGCTTTTTAGGCTAACTTCATTC
This sequence comes from uncultured Roseivirgaceae bacterium, assembly GCA_964352205.1. GTDB lineage: Bacteria > Bacteroidota > Bacteroidia > Cytophagales > Cyclobacteriaceae > Roseivirga. The sequence continues at coordinate 590,762 of CAYGQO010000002.1, read as the reverse complement.
GTAAGTTTTTCATTTTTAAGCTTTATGATTTCTTCTTCCGACTTTGTGGTAATGTGCTCAATTTGAGACTCCTTTTGTTTGATTTCTTCATTTTTAAGACTTTCTAAGTACAGCGCATTCTTCTTATGTCGTGCATCGAGTGTTTTGAAACCGGTAAATAGGAGCATAAGGGTTCCGATACCGTATAAGGCATAGGCAAACGTAGTTCTATAAATGGGCGGTGAAATTTCAAACGTATAGGTGATAGGTTCAGTCTCTTGATCAAATATGTTTTTTCCCTTGACTCTAAAAGTGTATTCTCCTTCTCTCAGGTTGGTATATTCCTTAAAGTTCAAGGCTGTCCAATCCGTCCATTCTTCTTCATAGTTTTCAAGTTGAAACGTATAGCGCACTTGATTGCCACTTTCAAAGTGTGGTGCAGCAAACCCGAATGAGAAGGTGTTTTGTGAATACTTAAATTTTGGCCTTTTATCGGCTGTATCGAATGATTGATGTCCTCTATGTAAGGTTGAGTCTGATTTTCCTGAATTGACTATTGACCTGAAGAGTATGTTAAAAGTACTTCTTTTGGGTACGTCTTTACTGCTCGAATAGTGGATAAAACCCTCGCGTGCTCCGATTAATACATTGTCATTATCGATCACAGTTATATTCCCGAGATCGTCATTCAACAGGTTGCTTATTTTATTGAATGAGTTGGTGGACAAGTCATAATCAAAATCTCCCTTCGGTTTTAGGACGCCTAATTTGTTGCTTTCAATGAAGTAGATATTCCCAATTTCATCAGTGGCCATATCTACAATGGATGATTGGGTACCCAATAGTTTGTTAAAGGTCTCTAAAGGTTCAAATTCATCTTTTTCAGCATTGTATTGAAAGAATCCACTTTCAGATGTGAACACGAGTCGGTTGTTAATCTTATAGACATTTATCAGTAAGTCCGAAGGAAAACCATTCTCGCTGTTGTATAATTTAACTTCTTCAATTGAATTAAGGTCTTCGGCTAACTTTAGTCTAAATGCTCCTTTATATCCTTGTGTTACCCATAAATAGTCATCATCAAATTCCATGATGCGTGAAGACTCATTGAAGCCTTGAATTTTTTTAAAGTCAAGGTTTTCATCTTTTCTCAGGCTGATTCCATTTAGTCCAAGGTATGTGCCCTCTAGAACTACATTGGGCTTTTCTGGATGTTGTTTGAAGACCCAGGCTCCTTTTTCATTATACAACAGCTTAGATTTTTTATTTCGTATTTCCATCGGACCGTTGTGATGACCCACGAATAGACGATTGGCAATTTTCTGAATAGAATAAACTTGTCCGGCAGTCCCTTCTATATATTTCATTTGTCCGTTCTCAAGAAGGTAGAGCCCATTATTTGTACCAAAATAAATACCATCGTCTGTTTTTAGCGCAGCGTATCCTGATCCACTGAGTTTCATGCGTTCGTTGATGAGCGTAAAAGGGGAGTTAAGGTCTACTCTTGCTATTCCATTATTGAGCGTGAGCCACAAATTGCTTTGCAAATCCTCATAAATGAAATTCACTGTTCGATCCCTGAGTCCAGTGGACTGATCAATTTGGCTAATGAGTTCGCCATCTTTCGAAATGATAATAAGGCCACCATTCTGTGTGCCAAGCGCTATTTGTCCATTCGCTAAGCGAGTTGAATAATTGATGATCAACTGTTTAAGGTCAAGCCTAGAATCGACTTGCAGTTGTTCTATAATCCCATTGTTATAAGTGAAAAGACCTGCGTCAAAGGTGCTAATGAGCCATTGTTCATTGTCGTAGTTAAAGATATTTGAGATGCGTTTGTCTTTGAAGAAGTCTCCATTTGCAATTAATGCTAGTTTATTTCCTTGAAGTTTGGATAGCCCCTTTGTCCATTCCTGGGTATACAAATCATTGTTATGGAAGAAGGAGATTTCGAGTTGATAGTCTGATGTGACGACTTGAATTTTATTACCGTCATAAACAAATATTTCTGAGAACGTACAGAAGTATACGAGGTCGTCCTTGCCATATATTTTCCACGTTTCGTCAAAGTCTCTAAAGCTTGTTGGGAGGGAGTCAGCAAGTGAGGTATACACTAATTCGCCTTGATTGTTAGCTTGGAAATAACCGAAATCTCTTTGTGAACCAACGTATATGTGCTCGTCTTGGTCAATAAAAAGGCTTCTAATTTTGGTTCTATTGGGTACAGTGTAGGTTTTCCATGTATGTCCATCGAATTCTAATAGGCCCATATTGTTTGCCACGTAAAGCAACCCACTACTTTGCTGAATTATAGACCAATTCTGAATACCTCCATTGTATTCTTCAGGCCCATAATTTTGAATGAAAGGTAGGCCATCAATTTGTTTGCTTTGGGCGTCAAGGGCATGCCCCAAGAGACTCAAAGTAATCAATATTAGGGTTGACAATCGCTTCATTTGACAATAGATTATAGCACCAAATCCCCTTGGCTTGTGTGCAATTGTATTCAAGGTCTGTATAAGTAGGGCATCATTCAAAAGCCTCCTTATCACCCTTAAACCTAAGAAAATATTTGCATTGATGAGTTATTGTAGTATTTAATTTTGTGTATTTGATGAGTTCTTGTGTAGGCTTGTTTCTTGTGAGCTCTGGCAAAGGGTATGATATTCAAGAAAAATTAACACTATGAAAAACAAATTTCTTTTAAGTTTATTGTCACTCGCTATGGTAGTGGCAGTCTCATCATGCGACAACGGCAATGCCGATTTCTCTGTGGTAGATACAGATCCAACTGTTGAAGTAGGAGCCCCTGCTGGTTTAGTTGAAGGTGAAACTTTTTCTGTAAGTGTCACTTTCGGAGACGGTGCAGAAGGTAGTACGACAAGTACTTTGGCCAGCGGAAGCTGGACGATTACTTCAGGCGGAACTCAAGTTGCTTCTGGAACATTAGCACCTTCAGGAGATAACTGGACAGGTACAATAACTGCTACAGGTCTTGTGGAGGGAGCGCACACGTTATCAGTGACAGCAACTGATTCTAATGGAAATGAAGGAACTAGCGCAATAGACTTCAACATTGTAGGTGCTGTACCTGACATTACAGGAACTTGGGTAATTAAGGCTGAGGCGAACTCTGTACGCGTTGGATCTACTTCTGGTAACAATGATTTTTTCTCATTCCCGGCTGCATTTATTACGGATAGAGCTTGCTATTATGATGATACTTTTACTTTCAACGCTGACGGTTCTTTCGTGATTGATATGCAGGCTGAAACTTTCTTAGAAGATTGGCAAGGAACAAACTTCGCTTGTGGAGCACCTGTGGCACCACACGTTTCTGGAAGCTACACTTATTCATTCGATGGTCAGACGCTGACAGTATCAGGTGCCGGTGCATTCATCGGTTTGCCAAAAGCTCACAATGCTGGTGAACTTCCAGCTGTGGCTCAAGTAGGAACATCCATTACTTATACAGTTGCTGCTGCTTCTACTACTGAATTGGATTTGAGAATCCGTGTAGGAGGCGATGGTGCTGGTTGGTGGACTTACGAGCTTGTTAAGCAATAAGATGCTCTTTTAAAATGCCTGCTCCCCTGTGAATTTATTCATAGTGTGGGGTGGGTATTTTTTTTATTTTAACCTCATGAAAGAAATTCTTAAGCCTGCTTTTTGGTGTCTACTACTCGGATTAATGAGTTGTGGAGGTTCTGGAGATAATACTCCAGATGGTTCGGGTGACGTAACCAGAGCTGTTGTAAGTATTCCAAACTCGGGGTTTGTTTCTCCAACTTCATACCCCAATAGATCACTTGTTTGGGAGGATGATTTTTCTGGAAACTCCATCAATCTATCAGATTGGACCTTCGAAACAGGTACAGGGGATAATGGATGGGGTAATGATGAGTTACAGTATTACCGCTCAAATAATGCTTATACGCAAGACGGCCATTTGATTATAGAAGCAAAAGAAGAACGCTTTCAAACGAGTAATTATACTTCTGCTCGTATGATCACACGTGGTAAGCAACAATTCCAATATGGAAGGGTTGATATCAGAGCAGCACTTCCAAAAGGCCAAGGAATTTGGCCAGCGCTTTGGATGCTTGGATCAAACTTCAATACAGTAGGTTGGCCAGCGTCAGGTGAAATCGATATCATGGAAATGATTGGTGGGAGTGGCCGTGAAAACACGGTACATGGTACTGTGCATTGGCAAAATGAGGGTCAGCATGCTTTTTTTGGCGGAGATGTAACACTGCCCAATGGCACATTTAATGATGCATTTCATGTATTCTCAATTGAATGGAATGCATCTAGGATTACTTGGTATTTAGACGGTGAAGAGTTTCATGCTATTGATACCACTCCTGCTCAATTAAGCGAATTTAGAAATAGCTTTTTCTTTATTTTTAATCTAGCCGTTGGTGGAAGGTGGCCCGGTTCACCCGACAACACCACAACTTTTCCACAACATTTAATTGTAGATTACATTCGCGTCTTTCAATAAGACCTGATTTTTTTACTTAATTCCTTCTTATGAAAAGTAGATCAAGATTTACCTACAAAGTAGCCGCTATTGTGGCCCTTGGAGGTCTGTTAATGGGATTTGATGCATCTGTAATTTCAGGTGTCAACAAATTCGTTCAGATTGAATTCGATATGTCCGATGCTCAATTAGGGCTTTCGGTTGGTTCATTAACCTTTGTGGCAGCTGTTGCCATGTTGTTTTCGGGCACTATAAGTGATCGCTTTGGTCGTAGAGTTGTTTTAAAGGCCTGTGCGATCATCTTTACTGTCTCAGCAATCGGATCTGCACTAGCACCCAATTTTACGCTATTCTTGATTTTTAGAATGCTGGGTGGTATAGGTGTAGGGGCATCATTGATTTTAGCTCCGATGTATATTGCCGAAATAGCACCTCCAAAAATCAGGGGGACAATGGTGTCATTTAATCAATTGAATATTGTAGTAGGTATTTCATTGGCATTTTTCACCAATTACCTGATTCTATCTTTAGGTGACTCTGATGCCACTTGGGTTGAAAGCTTGGGTATCAGCGAGCATAATTGGCGATGGATGCTAGGCTTAGAAGCCTTGCCTGCCATTCTATACTTCTTAGGACTATACTTCGTGCCAAGAAGTCCAAGATGGCTATTGATGAAAGGTCAGGAAGAAGAGGCTACAAAGGTTATGAAGATGTTTGTCAGTGAAGAAGTAGCCGCTGCAGATGTGGCTGGTGTAAAACAAGCATTAGCCGCTGATGAAGGTAAGCCTAAAGCACCATTGAGTGCCTTATTTAAGCCGGCCATGGGCTTAGTCCTAATGATTGGGTTGGTAATTGGTATTCTTCAGCAGATTACGGGAATCAACTCTGTATTCTTTTATGCTCCAATGATCTTTGAGCAAACAGGTGGTGGAACAGATGCAGCTTTCCAACAAGCCATAATAGTTGGCTTAGTGAATTTAGTGTTCACTGTGATTGCCATGATATATATTGATAAACTGGGTAGAAAAAAGCTCTTATCGTTCGGTGTCGCGGGTATAGCCGTGTTTATGTTTATTATCGCCTATGGCTTTAATCAGGCAACATATGAGTTGAAAGAAGAGAACTTGGTTAACCTAAACGCAAGCATAGAGCTTTCTATGCTAGATGGCATGGTAGGTGTTCCTTTCGAAAATGATGTTATCTACAAGCGTGCATTGAGAGACGCACTGGGGGCTGATCAAGCGAAGGTGTATGAATCAGAATTGATTACTGCAGCCATCGATATGAACCCCACCTTAATTTTGGTCGGCATACTTGGTTTTATTGCATCGTTTGCCATCTCATTGGGTCCAGTGATGTGGGTATTGTTCTCCGAACTATTTCCGCTATCCATTAAAGCCGTTGCCATCTCATTTGTCGGATTTGTCAATTCTATGGTAAGTGCAGGTGTTCAATCTGTTTTTCCTTGGGAATTATCGACACTAGGCAGTTCTATGACTTTCCTGATTTATGGGGTTTTTGCGGTTCTAGGGTTAATATTCGTCTTAATGAAAGTACCTGAGACCAAGGGTAAAAGTCTAGAAGAATTAGAGAAAATGTTAGTGAAAAATTGATCCAATGAAATACATAAAGTATACATCATTTTTGACAGTTTTGATCATCTGCTTGGCTTGTGGTTCATCATCTTACGAGGAGGCCGGAAACGAAGCTGATTTGATTTTCGAAGCGGAAGATTTCAAAGCATCTTCAGGCAGCGTAGAGAAAGGCGAGAAGGACATTTCGTCAAATGGAGATTCATGGGTCACTTTTGAAATAAATGTATCAGAAGTAGGTCGTTACAAAACAGAAGTTTTGGTAAAAGGTACAGGTTCAGTTTGGGTTGAAGATTATCATAACAACCCTGATGGCAGAACCTATAATATTACAGGAGCGATAAACTCAAATAGCGAAGCCTTCATCTTATCTGGTAAAGATGGTAGTCCTTTGAATACGGGAACACATCAAATGAAGCTTCACATGACAGGTGATTTAGCAGTAGATCGTGTTCAGTTTACTAAAATGATAGACCATGAGTATACTCCAGTATCTATGACGCAAAGCACATCAGGATCTGAGTGGAAAATGGTGTGGTCAGATGAATTTGACGGTGAGGGAGCGCCTGACGCGTCTAAATGGACTTATGATGTTGGTAACTGGGGATGGGGCAACAATGAGCCGCAGTATTATACTAAGGACCGTAGGGAGAATGCACGACTTGAGAGTGGTAATTTGATCATAGAAGCCCATAAGAATGATATGGGACAAGATTGGACATCCGCCAGGCTAACGACACGCGGAAAGGTGAGCTTCCTGTATGGGAAAATTGAGTTTAGGGCTAAGTCACCATCCTTGGATGGTACTTGGGCAGCTGGCTGGTTGCTCGGAGATGATTATCGCGATGAATTATCTTGGCCCTACTGTGGTGAAATTGATGTGTTAGAGAACATTGGTAGCGAAATAGATGATGAGACCGGGAATGGTATCAATCATGCGTCATGTCACACAAGAACGTATTATTTTAAAGAAGGTACTCACATTACGGCTGTAAAAGAGGTGGAAGATATGACCAATACTTTCCATACTTATGCGATTGAATGGACACCAGATGGCATTAAAGCTTATCTGGACGGTGAGCACTACTATACTTACGACAAGACGGCAGATGAGCTAGAATGGCCTTTTGCTAAGCCTCAAAACCTAATAGTAAACCTAGCGATGGGTGGTGGTATGGGTGGAGCCATTGATCCAACGATTGAATCTCAACAGTTTGTGTTAGATTACATCAGGGTGTATGAATTAGGAGAATAGATTTGACTTTCCCTTTTGTCACAATTACAAAGCATTTAAAAGCCAAAGTCATTTCGACTTTGGCTTTTTCTTGTAGTTTTGAGTTGTGTAGAAAACAATGGAATGGGGGAAACATCATTAGTTTAAAACACATTGAATGTCTTTTGATAAAAGAATACTGAAACCGCTCGGTTTCATGTCATTTGCAGTGTCGCTGACGCTGATTTTTTCAAGCTGTAATTCAAATGGGCCAACTTTAGTTTGGTCTGATGAATTTGAAAGTTCCAATTTGGATGCCGAAAAGTGGACTGCCATAATTGGCGATGGGTGTCCTCAGCTTTGTGGGTTTGGTAATCAGGAACTTCAATACTACACCGACCTTGACCAGAACCTGAAGATAGTTGACGGAAAGTTGGTGATTACGGCTGTTAAGGATTCCATTAACAACAGTGCCTACTCATCAGCCAAATTGGTAACAAAAGGTAAAGGGGAATGGACTTATGGAAGAGTAGAAGTGAGTGCAAGACTACCACAAGGAACAGGAACATGGCCTGCCATTTGGATGCTACCAACCGAGAATAAATACGGTGGCTGGCCTAGAAGTGGTGAAATCGACATCATGGAACATGTAGGTTATAATCAAGGAATGATTTATGGCACTGTCCATACCCAATCATTTAACCATATGCTTGGTACCCAAAGGGGAGATTCAATGGTAGTTGCTGATGCCTCAGAAATATTTCATGAGTATGCGATTGAGTGGAGAGAAGATAAAATCGAATGGTTTATTGACGGAGAACAATACCATACTTTTAATAATACGGGTGAAAGTTCAGATGATTGGCCATTTGATCACCCATTTCATATAATTTTAAACTTAGCAGTTGGCGGAAGCTGGGGAGGATCTAGGGGAATTGATGATTCCATTTGGCCCCAAACGATGGAAGTCGACTACGTGAGAGTATATGCTTTTTAATACAATTCAACCTTAAAAAATAGATATGGTAGATTTAATTGGTCTCGATTATGTGGTAATAGCAGGCTACTTTGTTATCGTCTTTGGTATTGCCGCTTGGGCTACTTTCAAAGAAAAAGTAAATGCCTCTTCTTCAGATTATTTTCTAGGGGGTAAGAATGTAGGATGGTTTGTAATTGGAGCCTCTTTGTTTGCGTCTAACATCGGATCAGAGCATTTAGTGGGACTGGCCGGATCTGGAGCTAGTTCAGGCGTTGCTGTGGGCCAATTCGAAATTCTTGCCGGCTTCATGCTCCTTCTTTTAGGTTGGGTTTTTGTGCCATTTTATGTAAGAAGTGGAGTATTCACTATGCCTGAGTTCTTAGAAAAAAGATATTCATCAGGTGCCAGAACATACCTCACTTGGATGTCGATAGCGGCTTATATTCTGACGAAAATATCTGTTACCATCGCAGCAGGGGCTATTGTCTTTACTGCCATAGGGGTGGAGTTTTGGACAGGGGCGTTAATCATTGTTGTAGCCACAGGCGTTTACACCATTTTTGGAGGACTTAAAGCCGTACTCTATACCGACATGATTCAAATGTTCGTGTTGATTGGAGGCTCTGTAGCGGTTACAGTTTTTGGACTTCAAGCACTAGGAGGTTGGGGTGAACTAAAGGCATCTGTTGGTGAAGGCTACTTTGATATGTGGCAACCTATGAATCACCCAGACTTTCCTTGGACAGGAATTCTATTTGGTGCGCCAATACTTGGTATCTGGTATTGGTGTACAGATCAATACATCGTGCAACGTGTACTTTCAGCCAGAAATATAGAGCAGGCCCGTAAGGGTACTATTTTCGGTGGTTTCTTAAAGATGTTACCGCTCTTCTTATTTGTAGTACCAGGGATTATAGCCTTCGCACTGTCGCAAAAAGGCTTACTTGAATTAGAAAGCAATGATCAGTCGCTCATCGTTATGGTAAAGGCCATGGTGCCGGCCGGGCTAAGAGGCTTGGTGATTGCAGGTCTTTTGGCAGCGCTAATGAGTTCATTGTCATCAGTATTTAATTCTTGCTCAACCATCTTTACCATTGATGTCTACAAACGCTGGAAGCCTGAAACCCCTGAAAGAAAACTAGTAATAGTGGGTCAATTGGCAACAGTCGTTATGGTAGGTATCGGATTACTCTGGATTCCATTTATGCGAAATGTGAGTGATCAGCTCTTCGTATATCTACAAAGTGTACAAGGCTATATCTCTCCGCCAATTGCAGCAGTTTTCCTTTTGGGTATCTTCTTCAAAAGGTTAAATGCTCAAGGTGCAATGGCATCTCTTATGACAGGGCTGGTTCTAGGTAGTGCACGTTTTATTCTGGAACTCAATAAGGATAGTTTGTCTGGCTTTATCTTTGACTATGCCGACATTAATTTCCTTCACTTCGCCATATTCTTATTCGTCATTTGTAGTGCAGTGCTTGTTATTGTGAGTTTGCTGACACCAGCACCGCCAGCCGAAAAAACAGATGGAATTACCTACGAGCGTGGCGTGCAAACGGAATCAGGGAAAAAGAAGCTCGATACTTTGCTAACTATCGTACTTATTGCGATAATCGCAGCACTTTGGATCTACTTTAGTTAGAACGAAAAATGAGCAAAAAATACAAAGTTGCAGTTGTTGGGCCTATCCCAAGAGATCATATTACCACCCATAGAGGCGAGGTAATTGAAAAGTATGGTTGTATTACACATCCAGTAATTGGTCTCGCTCAGTTGCTGAAAGATCAAGGAACAGTGTATCCGATATCTCACATCAGAAAGATTGATACGCCTGCGATAAAGGAAATTTTCAAACCTTATCCTGCTGTTGATATGTCAGGAGTGAGTGATGAAGCCGATAGCGGTGATGTGATTAAACTCAAGTTCATCGATCAAAACTTCAGAGAAGAGAAACAGACGGCATTTATGAATCCTATCATGCCTAAGGATTTAGCGCCCTATCTAGATTGCGATGCCTTTGTTTTTGTGCCTATTACAGATCATGAGATTGTATTAGACACCCTTAAGTATTTAAAAGAGCATAGTGCTGGTACTATCATATTTGATGGGCACGGGCCAACACATACCATGACCATTAGTGGTGATAGACACAAGAAATTTTGGGTAGAAAGAGACTTATGGTTACCATATATCGATGTGCTTAAAATGAACCTTGAAGAATCATGGTGTACATGGTATAAGCACGAGTACGCTGAAAATGAATTAACAGATCTGCTAGATGATATTGGCCAAGACCATTTGCGCCCAATGGCAGACTACATACTTGATAGAGGTCCCAAAGCTTTGATCATTACAACAGATGCCTCTGGCTGTAAGGTTTTTACCAAGCCCAATGGTGAATTGAAAGAAGAGTTTGTACCCTCCATTTTCATGGAGCAAGTTATAGATACTACCGGCTGCGGAGATTCCTTTGCAGGAGGTTTGGCTTATGGTTTAAAGGATGGCGGAGATGACTTCATTCTCTCAGCCATGTATGCAAATGCACTAGGAGCACAACGCACACAAGGAACAACATTTGAAGTGTTCAAATCCTTGAATGATACCGAAGATATGATGAGAAGCCATTACCCAGATTTCGAATGAGTTTACCAAAAGCATGCATTTTTGACCTAGATGGCGTCATTGTAGATACGGTGCCAGCACATTACACAGCTTGGAAGGCCATGGCCGATGAGGTAGGCGTTCCATTTGATGAGGAAGAAAACGAGAACTTAAAAGGTGTAAGTCGATTTAATTCGATGAAGTATATCCTGTCCCTTGGCAATATTGAAAAAACGGACGAGGAGATAAAGGCATATACAAAGCGAAAGAACGCCATTTATGTTGATATCATTTCTTCTATGACACCGAAAGATATCTTACCGGGCGTTGTTGAATTTATTGACCAACTCAAGGCCAATGGTATTGGTATAGCCATTGGCTCAGCCAGTAAAAACACACCCACTATTCTCAAATGTGTTGGTTTAGATAAGGTCTTCAAAGTGATCGTAGATGGTAACCAAATCACTAAATCGAAGCCTGATCCTGAAGTCTTCCTTAAAGGTGCTGCACAACTAGGCTTTGAGCCACAGGACTGCATCGTATTAGAAGATGCAAAGTCAGGCGTCAAGGCTGCAATAAGAGGAGGGATGAAATGCATTGGCGTGGGAGATCCCAAAGTCCTAAAAGAGGCAGACGTGGTGGTGAGCGATCTGACTAAAGTTGATATAGAATTTTTAAAAGCATTATATAGTAATGAAGAATTACATCAAGCATGATCCTTGGTCGATCATAGAGGAAGGTTTTGATCCAGAACTGAACAAGATTTCGGAGAGTATTTTCAGTATTGGAAATGGTATGTTCGGTGGCCGTGCCAACTTTGAAGAACAATACTCAGGTGATACCCTTCAAGGAAACTACGTGGCGGGAGTCTATTACCCAGATAAAACCCGAGTGGGCTGGTGGAAAAATGGGTATCCTGAGTACTTCGCTAAGGTTTTAAATGCTGCCAATTGGATTGGTATTAACATAGCATTTGACGGAGAAGCCGTGGACCTTCATACTGCGGAAGTCTCAGACTTTAGAAGAGAGCTAAATATGAAAGAAGGCTATTTACAGCGTTCTTTTACTGCCAAATTACCGAGTGGCAAAACTGTTTCTGTAATCACCACGAGGTTCAACAGCATGGTGCGTAATCGCATTGGCGCTATTGCCTATCAAGTGACACCACTGAATTTTTCCGGAGAGGCTAAGATTACACCTTATGTAGACTTTGATGTAGTGAACGCAGATTCAAACTATGATGAGAAGTTTTGGGTAGAACAGTCGAAAGTAGCTAATGCTGATTTTTCTTACATCGTAGCCAGCACCAAAAAGACGGATTTCTGGGTTGCTACAGGCATGTCATTTCAAGTTGACGGAGCATGGAGCTCGAAAGGCAGAACTACGGCCGATAGAGACAAGTATGTCGAAGTAACAGAAACGGGTGTCGTTTCCGAAGGTAAGGCATTTACAATCTTTAAATATGCGGCCAATATCTCTTCTATGAATTACGAGAAGGATCAAGTAGGCCGAGAGTGTCAAAACCAAGTGGAAGCTGCACAAGCGATTGGCTTTGATGCCTTAATGGATGAGCAAAAAGCTGCTTGGGCAGAAAGCTGGTCAAAAAGTGATATCACGATCCTAGGAGATATATCCTCTCAGCAAGGTATTCGATTCAACATATTTCAGTTAAACCAGACCTACACAGGTAAGGATGAACGATTGAACATTGGCCCTAAAGGCTTTACTGGAGAAAAGTATGGTGGAAGTACTTATTGGGATACTGAAGCCTATTGCTTGCCATTTTACCTAGCTACATCCGATCAAGAGGTAGCAAGAAACCTGGTTAGGTATCGCTACAAACACCTAGGCAGAGCAATCGAGAACGCAGAGAAACTGGGTTTCACAGATGGAGCTGCTTTGTACCCTATGGTGACCATGAATGGCGAAGAATGTCATAACGAGTGGGAAATAACCTTCGAGGAGATTCACAGAAATGGTGCGATTGCCTATGCAATCTTTGACTATATCAATTATCATGGTGACAATGAATACTTGCTTGATTACGGTCTAGAAGTATTGATTGGTATCTCACGCTTCTGGTCACAACGTGTTCAATGGTCTAATGCCAAGCAGCAATATGTCATGCTCGGTGTAACAGGACCAAATGAGTACGAGAACAATGTGAACAATAACTGGTATACCAGTAAAATGGCACTTTGGACGCTCAACTATACACTTGAGGGGCTAGCGCAATTTAAAGACAGTCCTAAGCTAGCTGCCTTGCTTAAGAAACTAAACTTCAAAGGGGGAGAGGAAACCGAGAAGTGGGAGCATATTTTAGAAAATATGTACTTGGGCTATGACGAAGAATTGGGTATTTTCTTGCAGCAGGATGGTTTCTTAGATAAAGAACTGATTCAAACCAAGGACATGAAGCCTGAAGACAGACCAATTAATCAGAAATGGTCTTGGGACAGAATTCTGCGCTCTTGTTATATCAAACAAGCAGATACGCTGCAAGGGGTTTACTTGTTTGAAGATGAGTTTGATTTTGAGACCATAAAGCGAAACTTTGATTTCTACGAACCACTTACAGTGCACGAATCTTCACTGTCGCCTTGTGTTCACGGTATTTTGGCGTCAAAACTAGGAAGAAAAGAAAAGGCTTACCAAATGTACATCCGTACAGCGCGCCTAGACTTGGACGATTACAATAACGATACCGAGGACGGTTGTCACACCACTTCTATGGCGGGTACTTGGATGGCTTTTGCCAAAGGTTTTGCAGGAATGCGCGTAAGAAATGGTGAACTCTATTTTAGTCCATCTTTGCCGAATCAATGGGACGGATACTCGTTCAAAATCAAATTCAGAGAGCGTAACTTGAAGATTTCCGCTTCTAAGACTGCCGTTACAATCAAGAATGTTTCTGCAGAGGCGTTAGACCTTTTTGTTTTTGATGAAAAACATGCATTAGATGGGAACAGTGAAATAATGGTTGATATCAAATAACATTACTTTAACAGATTAAATTCAAGCCCATTGATTTTTCAATGGGCTTTTTTTGTAATGTATTCAGCGGCTACTCGTCTAATAAATCGAAGAGTCAACCCTACTAATACTAATTAATTAGTAGATGTACTAAAAAATTAGTATATATGCATGGTAACTCTTGAAGCATGAAGACATTTACAAAGCGAGAAGATCAAATAATGCAGATAGTCTGGAAGCTCAAACAGGCTGTGATCAGAGATATTGTCGATGAGTTTCCAGAGCCTAAGCCACATTATAATACTGTAGCTACGCTTGTCAAGATCTTAGTAAAAAAGGGAGGGCTGAAATCTGTTATGATTGGTAACACCCATCAATATAGTCCAACAAAAGATTTTGAAGAGTATAGAGATGAGAACATTGAAGAAATAAAGGAGAAGTTTTTTGATAGCTCACTGCCTAAGATGTTGGCACACTTTGCTAAGACTGAAAAACTATCTGATAGCGAGAAAGATGAATTGATTAGGATCATTAAATCTGCAAATGACTGAGTTATGATAATTGCCCTGATAAAAGCTTCTGTAGTAGTTATTACCCTTCTTGCCTTTTATAAGCTCTTCTTGGAAAAGGAGAGTTTCTTTAAAGCCAATCGAATTTATCTTTTGTCTTGCCTAGCATTCGCGCTCGTTTTGCCCTTTATAGCACTGCCAAAACTAAGTCAGCATCAGGGCTATGTGAGTTCAATATTGAATGAAAGTGGGCAAGGGGAAAGGAATAATGTTCCAGAATCATCTGAGACAGTTTTGAAAGAGGCAGTTGTAGATGAACAGCGACCTCGGTCAGAACAAGGACATGTATCAGAATCACCTCAGGTTTTCCAAGAAAAGGACATAGCTACGCGTAAGCCGAAAGCTCTAGCCCAACAAGAAGAACCAAAACCTTGGTCTCAGGTAAACCTTTGGGAGGTGATAATCCTGATCTACGCTTTGGTAGCAGCCACGCTAGCCTTTAGATTGCTTTTACAGGTCGTTAGAACTCTTAGAGATGCAAGAAAGGCAGATGATAAGATTGTCGATGAAGGGATAGTCATCATAAACCTACGCGGAGATATTGCGCCTTGTTCCTTTTTCAAATACATCTTTATCAATCCTGAAAAGTACGATTATGAGACATATGAGCAGATTCTCCTACATGAGCGGATACACGTTAGACAGCAGCACTCTGTCGATTTATTACTCGCAGAATTGGCAATCATTATCATGTGGTTCAATCCATTCGCTTGGCTTTTGAGATGGGAGATCGAGAAAAATATTGAATATCAAACGGATGATATTTTGGTCAACGGATCATCCGATGTAAAAGAAAATTATCAAATGAATTTGGTCAAAATAGCTGGTGGCAGTAAACCACTGGTGGTATCAACAAACTATAATCAGTCATTAATCAAACAACGTATACTCAAAATGAACAACGAAAAATCGAACAACCGCAGCTACTGGAAGTACACCTTAGTAGCCCCATTAATTTTTGTATTACTCGTCTTTTTGAACAAGCCTAATATCGGTTTTGCAAAAAGTAATAATGCTTCTCAAACGAGCAGTGAATCGATACTGTCAACCATACCCGTTGAGGATAATAAAGGAAAAACGGATGATCAGGTTACTGAAAAGTCAGTGGCTACATCTGAAGACGAAGGAACCCTCGATTCTCCTTTCGCGAACAGCTGCAAGGCACTTAACGAAGCAGTCAGAAATCAGGATTTGGAGGAAATCAAAAGCATCTTGAAAAAGTTAGACCCTAATTGTGCAGATCCGGACCCAGGTTATGAAATCATTGAACAGAATGACAAGTACACATGGCGGAGATCCTACCCAAGAACACCATTAGCTAATGCAGCGAGAATTGGCGATTTGGAAATTGGAAAACTCTTAGTAGAAGCCGGGGCTAAAGCTGACTTTGACAGGGGTGATCATGGTTCGCCCATGACAGAGTCTTCCAACAACGGTCACCTTGATTTCTTGAAATTCCTTGTGGCAGAAGGTGCGGACCTCAATTATATGACGGACGGTGAAGGAACTGCCATACATTGTGGCGCACGAAATGGTCATTTAGATATTGTCAAATATGCGCTAAATCAAGGAGTTGATTTAGATAGACAAAACGATGGGCAGGGAACAGCTTTGAATGGCGCTGCACGTAATGGTCATCTCGAAACAGTGGCTTTTCTCATTGAAAAGGGAGCAGATATCAATAAGCAGAACGATGGACAGGGTTCGGCACTCAACGCAGCAGCGAGAAATGGTCATGTGGCGGTTGCTGAATTACTCATCGACAAAGGCGCTAGCGTTAATGCGCAAAGAGATGGCCAGGGCACAGCACTCAATGCTGCAGCGAGAAATGGTCATCACAAAATGATTGAATTGTTGCTGTCTAAAGGCGCTGACATCAATCGACAAAATGACGGTCAAGGTTCTCCTCTCAATGCAGCAGCGAGAAATGGACATATCGAGACGGCAAAAGTGTTATTAAACAATGGAGCCAATGTCAATTTACAAAACGATGGACAAGGTTCGCCATTAAATGCAGCAGCGAGAAATGGACATATTGAAATGATCGAACTTCTGCTTGATAATGGAGCAGATATTGACCTACAAAATGATGGGCAAGGTTCTGCTCTTAATGCGGCAGCTAGAAATGGTCACATCGAGACGGTAGAGTTATTATTAGCCTCTGGAGCCTCAATCAATAGGCAGAATGATGGACAGGGCTCTGCTTTAAATGCAGCCGCTCGGAATGGCCATTTGGATACAGTGAAACTGTTGGTAGAAAAAGGAGCTAATGTTAACCAGCGCAGCGATGGACAGGGTACCGCACTTGATGCAGCATTAAGAAATAGGCACAGGCGTGTCGCTGATTATCTTAAGGATCAAGGAGCCCGTTAAGGTAAAAGCATCAAAATAAGTGGAGATTTGCTTATTTTGATGCTTTATAGTCCGTTATCAACCCCTCAGCAATCCATTTGGCTAAAGCATCTCTATTGGTAGCGTTAAGGATACGCTTTTGGTCTACCGTATTCTTTAAGTTGCCTAATTCAATATAGACTACAGGAGGGAGGGTGTTTCTAATCACATAGAGATTACTTCGGCTTTCCACAGTACCTGTGTACTTACGATTGGGTTGGTATTGCGCATACTTCTTTTTAAAAGTGCTTTGTAGATTGTTAGCCAGCTGCTTACCCGATTTGCTATTCTTGTGATGGTAAAAGAAGACATCAATCTTTTCTCTTTGGCTTCGGCTATCTACATGGGTTACGATCAAACGCTGGTAAGCTTTTCCATGCGTTTTGAATAACTTGTTTACTGAAGCTGTTCGCTGTCTAAGTCTTAGTTTTTGACTTCTCGGAATCTTCTGATTGGGGTAGTTTACCTCATCATAATCAACTTTAAGAATACTCTCATCGCGAATGCCATCATTCTTATCTTGAATAATCAGATATACTTGAGCACCCTGCGATAAAAGGCTTCTAGCTAATCTTAAGGTTACATCATAAGCATATTCATCTTCAGATATAGTTTGACCACTTCGCTTGACCACAGCCCCGGGATCGGGGCCTCCGTGACCAGAAATTAGATAGTAAATAGCCCCTTTGAGGGTACTGTTTTCTATAGGTACGTTGGCGTATTTTTTACCAAATAGTGGATAATTAATTGATTTCTCATTGCTAGCCGAAGGTTGAGTGGTTTCCTTGCTTCCCTCCGGAAGAAGGTACTTTTTACCAATAAAGAGCCCGTTCGATCGGCTAATATTATCTTTATTCAGGCGGATAAATTCTTTGTAATACTTGATGGGATCAAAGCCATGTTTGATTAGGATTTTGTGAATGCCATCACCTGACACAGCCACAACAGTTTTTGGAGTCGATTGGGCGATGGAGGTGTTAATCCAGAGGGCTTGAAGGAGTATAAAGAGGACTAAAATTCTTTTCACTGAGCTGCCATCGCAATCAGTTTCGAAGATGCTAAAATTTCAACTGATTGTCAAATGTGATAGAGACACACCTATCTGAATAGCTTCTCCAATGCCATTTCAGGGTTGTATTTTTAGGTTTCATAAAATCAACCTTCTTCCAAACAACTTAATACCTGTCAACCGTGTCAATCCTTAATGAAGAGTTATTACCGAAAATGAATAGGTTCTTAAGTTCTTTTCTAATTTCACTTATTATGCATGACAGATTATGAAACAGTTGGCCTTCGTTTTACTCATTACTTTTTGTCTAGTCGCTTACGGTCAAAACTCTGAAACAGTCTCTTATAAGGGATCTTTCAACGTTTATCCGGTGGACACCTTGGGCGTGGTCTTGCTCAATAGAAATATGGTGCAGTTAAGTTCTGGCGATTTGGCCCTTGAGTATATTGGGCTTAATAGCAACCTCAAAGAACAGTGGAAGAATTTGTATCCATTTAGCCAAGGGATGTCTCCCGTTTTTCAGCAAGTAACGGCCAAGGGTATCATGCTACTCTTTGCCGATAAGTCGGGAGAGAATTATGAGTTAATTAAGGCGAATGCCGAATATGGAGACTATGAGCGCTTTCAATATCAGTTCTCAAATCGTGTGCGTGTCACGGAGTTGGACTCTTACTATGATCATGTATGGATTACTGGGTATATCGGAACCAATCCAGTCTTGTTTAAGCTAAAGCCGGACAACACTTATGAGACTGTACCAACAGGCGTTCCTGGGGCAGTGAAATATATTGGTCAGACCACATTTAATAGGGTAACTAAGGGGTTGGACTTTTTAATTCTAGCGGATATAAATAAGAAGGATGCACTTGTTTGGAGGTCCCTAGGCTTGGAAGGAAATGTTTTGCGGAACGAAATACTCACGTCATTCGATAAGAAGAAAGTGAGGTCCTTAAAGGCTACTTATTCAAATAGCACGGCACACGTAGCAGGTACATACAGTAAGGGTTCTAAAGATAGAATAGTAGGCCTTTTTTGGGGGAATATTGAAAAAGACAATAGTGGGTCGACCTTTAATGAATTCAAGGAGTTAGAGGCGTTGACGGCTTATAAACCCCTAAAAGAAGTCTTAGAGAATGATCTTCTTACGGCCAAAAAGAAGAAGTTTCGTGCAGCAAACATGTCAGCACATATTGATGGAGTAGGGCTTAATGATAAAGGAGACCTTAGAATAGCCATTGAGGTCTACAAGCCAGAATATAGGAGTAGGGGGGCTTTAGAAAAGGAGTTCATTGCCCGAGATCGTATGGCCCAAATAGATCAGAACGTATACGGAAGACAGGATTTGTTAGAGGCCAGCGGAGGCCCCGGTTTAGATGATCGGTTCGAAAGAGCGTCTGCGACTGATCAGCTACAAATGCGCTTTATGGATCAAAGCCTATCTAAAGCTGTAAATCAAGGTGTATCTTATAACCATACGGCCTTTATGACCATAGGAGCTGATGGAGATATAAAGGAGGCCTACGGGCTCGGCTTTGACTTGTTAGACTATGGAAGCCTAATACGGTCAGATCACTTTGTCAATGGCCGTTTGAGATACCCTAATCAGAATGTTTACTATGAGTATGATGTGCAAACCAAAGCATTTAAGTCTCTAAAGGGTCTAGAAGGAACTTCTCTGATTAACTGGACAAATAATCAACTCTTGGCGATTTCCTTCGATAAGGAAACACAAACAATGACTTTTTCTGCACAGCCCATTAATTAATGATCGATTTTGCCAAGGTTGCCGTAGTATGCTTTGACGTCTACTTCGTTTGGTAACGGAGGTGAGTAGTCTGCCACTTTGCCCTTGCCATCTAGCATAAAATAGTCGGGAACGAGTGCTTCAAAGAACTTCTGCACAATATCATCTCCAAAGCCTAACGGAACTCTTTCGTGAATGATATAATCTTTATTGAAGCCATAGATATCCCGATTCTGTATCCAAGTAGACTCGTCTTCATCCAAAGAAATCATAACTAACTTGACTTTTCCCTTCCTCAGTAGTTTCCTAAGCTGCGGAGATGGAATAAGTTCATAGAAGTTTGGAACGCCCCATTTGGCCCACAATACCGTATAGACAGGTGTCTCCGAATATTTGGCAATAACACGTTGGAAATCAGGATTTTCAACTATAGATTGGAGTCCTTCTTTTAGTCTATTAATGGCATCAAACTGCTTTTGAAGTGATACTTTTTTCGAGAGGTCTTGAATAATCTTTTCTTCCAATGGAGTAGCTTCTAAGACGGTATATGCCTGCCAGAAGACCGAGTCGTACTTTACGAGCCTTAGGTCTTCCTCAGACGGCTCTCCCGTGCTAAAGTCTGCTTCGCCCTTTGTAATCAGTTCGTTGACCATGATTTCCACATGAGACTGATGTTGAACTGAACCAGGCTGTCCTAATACAAAATGTTCCGCATTTACATCTGATAGTAGTCGTTGCGGAAAGTATTTGCCTTCGAATTTTTGGAAGAAAACCTGTTTGTCTACTCTTGAACGAATGCTATCTAATGCATTAGAGAAAACCTGTGTCTCTTTTATATCCGCTCGGATAAAGGCTTTATCAACTAGGTTTATATAAAGTTTACCTGCATAATTGAGCTTACGCTTTTCAGGTTTTTTTGGCTCAAAGTCAATGACAATGACCGGTTCATCATCCAAAGCTGTGGTATCATTGATCGTGAATTCATAGTTGTTTAGGTTTCTCCTTAGTGGGTTATGAAACTCATAATTGGTCAGGTCGTTGGACAGTACAAAATTCAAGGAAATAGGAGGATGAGATAGTTTGGCAAAGCTTGTGTAGTCAAAACTCCTTCGCATCTGCTCCAAATCAAAGTGTAGTCTATACTCAGGTATCTGTACAAACTTGCCTGTCCGCTTGAACTGATAGAGTTCGATGGCAGCTTCGGTGAGTCTTACATAACTCGTATCTTCTTTACAGTAGTGACGATAAAATGATTTGGCTAAGTAATTTGTTTTGGCCTTGTTATTTGGAATTCTATCAATGGCGTCCATTACAATCGTTTTGGCCTGATTATTCTCCTTACGCCTGGCACGTGCCCCACGTACTACAAAATCATCTAAGCTATTCAGTTGCGGCTCCAGTGTAATGCTTTGGTAGCGCGAGGGGTCCACTTTATCAAGTTGAAGGATGATGGACTTGTAGCCAATACAAGATATTTTGAGCAGGTTACTTTCAGTGAACCGATCTTGCTTCAATTTTAATTCAAAACGTCCTTCAAGGTTTGTAGATGTGCCGTAGTAATAGTCGTTTAGCCTTATGTTGGCAAAGGGCACGGGTTTCTGCGTTTCATTATCTATGACTTGGCCTTTTAACAACAGTATATTGTCTTGTGCCAAAAGGGAAGGAGCCAGAAAGATCGTGATGAAAACAAAGAGTACTAGACTGCGCATATATTACTGACGCAAGTTATCCCATTAAGGTGGTAAGGACTTTTAGTTATTTATTAATTTTCTATGAATAATAGAAGCTCTGTGAATTTCTAGCTGAATTATTTTTCTGGCTACGCTTTAATTCGCATCTTCGCGTCAAATAGAAAGCACTATGTTTATCATCATCGTATTCGCTCTTTTTATCGCTGCCCTTGCAGCCCCTTATGTACTTCCTAACAAAAAGGTGAGTTCTCACAAAAAGGACTGGGACGTTTGATCCTAGTATCTTTGAACTTTCTGATTTCTTCCCACAAAAAAGTAAAGAACTGATCCCAAGACTGGGAGCAGGATAATCACTATTACCCAAATCAATTTATTGTGACTTGGTTCGAATTCATTTCGAATAACATCCACTAAGGCTGCCACTACAATTAGAAAAGGTATAACGTAGAAGGCGAGAAGCATAAAAAACATTGGACAGATATGGTTTTGATTTAGTTAGGGTGTTTAGTTTCGGAATTTACTTCACTCGGTTTAAGTCTTTGTGAGCGGCCGATCAATAAATATAGAAGAGCACCAATAATTGGTAATAGTAAAGTAACAATTACCCAGATGATCTTATTCTCAGGAGTTTTGAACTCACTTCTCAG
The DNA here is from genome assembly GCA_964352205.1 of uncultured Roseivirgaceae bacterium. Taxonomy (GTDB): domain Bacteria; phylum Bacteroidota; class Bacteroidia; order Cytophagales; family Cyclobacteriaceae; genus Roseivirga. Next base: position 568,888 of record CAYGQO010000002.1, on the reverse strand, counting down.
AATATCTACCAGTGCCAGCACAATAATAGATAATGGCAAGCCCAAAATGATGAGTATTACGAAGAGTTCGGCCCCTCCAGGTATTCCAATTTCAAGCATAATTCAAATTTAAATTAAGAACCCCAAATCAAAAGTTATGATCATCTTTATATCAAATACAAAGTACGCAAAAACAAACCGTCTATTTTTCTTTTTTTAGGCCGCTTCGACCCATGAGTTTTACCAACATGTCTGCATCAGGTATCTGTGTCAAAATAACACGAGCCATTACAATGAGCGGAACAGAAAGGAGCATCCCGGAAATCCCCCAAATGTATCCCCAGATGACGAGGCCGAGAATTACGGTTACTGTATTGAGTCTAACAGACGAACCCATCATGAGTGGTTCGATTACATTGCCCCATACAAATTGAGTGGCAATTAGTAAGGCTATGAATAAGACAAAGGACCCACTGCTATCAATTTGAATTAAGCCCAGAAGTACGGGAGGAATGGTAGCGGTAATTGATCCGACAGTAGGGATAAAGTTGAGTAAGAAGGCTAAGAACCCCCAAAACAGTGCGAAGTCGATTCCAAATATCCAGCTCAGTACACCAAAACAGAGCCCCGTGCAGAAACTTGTGAAGAACTTCACCTTCATATAACTAACTATTGAGGACTTAACTTCTACAAACGAATTAAGAAGCCTTTCCTTGCCGCGTTGATCGTCTCCCTCTAAGTATTGGATGTATTTTTCGTAACGTACAATACTACCTAATACCGCCACCAAGTAGACAGCGCTCAAGATAAAGTTGAAAGTAAAGGCACCTAACTGGCCAGCTACAACACCCGAAGTATTCAAGAGAAAGTCCCTGGAAATCAATTTGTTGAGGGCTGCAGTAAAACCATCTGCTTCTAGTTCAGCTACCCCTGGAATAAATTCAAATTGGGCGATAATTTCTTCAAAGCGTATTTCAATTTGTGATAGCAGTTTACCCTTTTCAGCAATGATTTGTGCCCCCGTGTCGAACACCACCAAACCTATTAAGAAGATAAAGCCAAGCGTGAGAATGGTTATCAGACTTATACTGACTGTGTAAGGCCACTTTTTCCGCTCTAAGTATTCAATGGCAGGTGAGAGCAGTATGCCAATGAATAGCGCAAACGCTAAGGGAATGAGTAGACCAGACAGCGTTTTGATAATGACAATGAGCACAATAGCTGCAAATACCATCAAGATATTTTTGATAGTTCTTATGTCTGCGTCTGTCCCTATTGCCATAAAATGTATATCTAAATGCTATTAACTCATTCTGAAAGCTTAAAATAGCCAAAAAAAGATGCATTGGCATTTATGTGAAAAAATTAAGTGCGAAAGCAGTTTAATATTTAGTTTTGTAGCTTGATCAATCAACTACTTCATGTCGTTAGAATTTGAACAACCCATAACCGAGCTAGAAGGTAAACTGTCTGAAATGAAACAATTGGCTGAGAGTAGTCAAGTGGACGTGTCAGATGCAGTCGCTTCTCTAGAGAAGAAAATACAAACACTAAAAGAAGAGACCTATAAAAACTTAACCCGTTGGCAACGCGTTCAGCTGTCTCGTCACCCTGATAGACCATATACCTTAGACTACCTTTATAACATCACAGACGACTTTGTCGAAATACACGGTGATCGAACCGTAAAGGACGATAAAGCTATGGTGGGTGGTTTTGGAACCTTAGATGGACAAACAGTGATGTTTGTGGGTCAACAAAAAGGAAGAAATACTAAGCAACGCCAAATGCGTAATTTTGGCATGGCGAACCCGGAAGGATATCGTAAAGCGTTAAGGTTATTCAAAATGGCCGAGAAATTCGGTAAGCCGATCGTTACTTTGATCGATACTCCTGGTGCTTATCCTGGGTTTGAGGCCGAAGAGAGAGGGCAAGGAGAGGCAATCGCCAAGAACATTCAAGAGATGTTCATGCTCAAAGTACCTGTTATCTGCATTATCATTGGAGAAGGAGCCTCAGGCGGAGCTTTGGGAATAGCCATTGGAGACAAGGTCTTAATGCTAGAGAATACTTGGTACTCTGTGATCTCACCAGAATCGTGTTCATCCATTCTTTGGAGAAGCTGGGATTTTAAAGAGCAGGCGGCAGAAGCCCTTAAATTAACGGCTGAAGATATGAAAGGCTTTGGTTTGGTCGATGGCATTATCGAAGAGCCATTAGGCGGTGCACATAGAGATACCGGCCGAATGTACCAAACGTTAAAGAGGCGCATAAAAGCTGAGTTGAAGAAGCTGATGGCACAAACGAGCGAAGAAAGAATTAATACTAGAATCGAGAAATTCTCCAGTATGGGAGAGGTAGTAGAGTAACTAGAATTGAAATAATTTTAAGACCACAAGGCCCTGCTTTGTGGTCTTTTTCTTTTTGGCTAATTTGAGTGAAAACAAATTAGATGGCGAGTCAGAAGATTTTTTGGAAGATTCATTTCATAGAACTAATAGTGGTAATCATAGGTATCAGTATAGCCTTTGCCTTAGAAGGGTATACGGAGTCTAAAAAAGAAAAGAAGGTTGAGATAAACTACCTGAGTTCATTAAAGACTGACTTAGAAAAGGATAAAGAAGATCTATTGACAATAGTAGATTCTACTAATAACATCCTTAGAAATGTAGGCGAAATCTTCTATTTTAACTTTGAAAACCTGCCGCTCAGTTCTTACAAAAGACATCACATTACCAGCACATACCTAGCTACATATTTTTACCCCAAAAATGGTACCTATGAGTCTCTTGTCAATTCAGGAGACCTGAATGTGATCAAGGACTTTGACCTGAAAACTACCCTGTCCGATTTGTATAGTGTGGATTATAAGGCCTTAGAACGGCTAGATAATGTGGTTAAAAACCTAGGGGATAACCTTATTCAGCCTTACATGATTAGAAATATTGCTTTTCTGCTTGAACAAGACCTTGACGGTATTAAAGATGCGGCACCCTTAAAAACGAATGAGGCGACAAACTTAATGGGTAGTTATTACAACCTGTTAAATGGCAGACAGCAAGCTTATAAAGGGGTTATGGCCAAGTGTGATTCATTAATTAAGCTCCTTGATGCGGAGCTTGCCTTAAAACAATAATATGGATATCAAAAAGAGAACCTTCTCCTATATACTGCTAGAGATCATAATCGTGATCATAGGTATTTCTATAGCCTTTGCTTTGAGTAGTTGGGGCGAGAGGCGTAAAGAGGTCCATATGGGAGATGAGTTTGTAAGAACAATGATCAGCGATTTGCAGTCCGATAGCGCTGCATTTGTTTACCAAATAGCCAACATTGAAGAAAATGTTGAAGGGGTGGAATCTTTCATGGAACTGTGCCGAAATAAAGACTTTCAAAATGATTCTCTGCTATGGTATGTGGGTAGTTTTATGAATCGCAACAATTGGCTCATCAATGGTAATACCTATGAAATTCTTAAAAGTGGAGGTAAACTTGAAATCATCACTGATTTTGATTTAAGGAGTGATATCAGTTTCTTTTATCGCATCAGGACCTATCAGACGGATGTCATATTATCTTTGAGTCAAGAGTTTATTGAAGAGCATATGAATCCATACTTAACCAAGCACTCAGATTTCTTTATTCACGAAGTTCCCGACCCCAAGTTCGCTCAAGACTTGGAATTTCAGAACTTGCTTGGGCGATGGCGTGATTTAAAACTCGAAAAGCTTGATATCTATCAGAGTACGCTTGAAGATATAAAGACGCTTATCCCTAAATTAGAAGCTTACTTAGATTAGGAGGTAAAAATGAATCTTCATGTGATTAACACCGGTAACTTCAAACTAGATGGAGGTGCAATGTTCGGTGTGGTACCTAAATCACTTTGGGAAAGAACGAACCCAGCAGACGAGAAAAACATGTGCAATTGGGCCATGCGCTGCTTGTTGATTGAAGATGGCGATCAGTTAATCCTCATTGATAACGGTATCGGGAATAAGCAAGACGCAAAGTTCTTTAGCTATTACTACCTCCATGGAAATGATTCTCTCGACAGTTCTTTGAATAAGGCGGGGTTTGACAGAAATGATATTACCGACATGTTTTTGACTCACTTACACTTCGACCATTGTGGAGGAGGGGTAGACTATGTTGGAGATAACAAAGAACGATTAGCACTTCACTTTTCGAACGCTAAATATTGGTCTAATAAAGAGCATTGGAAATGGGCCACTGAGCCAAACGCACGAGAAAAAGCTTCCTTTCTAAAAGAAAACATACTGCCAATGCAAGAGAGCGGTCATTTGGACTTTGTAGACTTAAATGGCAATTCTCCTTTTACTCAGTTTGATATACACACGGTAAACGGGCATACGGATAAGCAAATGTTGCCTAAGATTAAGTATAAAAATCATACTATCGTGTTTATGGCGGATCTATTACCATCAGTAGGACATATTCCTTTGCCCTATGTAATGGGTTATGATACCCGACCGTTAATCACGCTTCAAGAAAAGGCCGCCTTTCTAGAAGAGGCAGCAGACAATGATTATGTGCTTTTTCTCGAACACGATTCAATAAACGAATGTTGTACAGTCAAGCGAACTGAAAGGGGTGTGAAGTTAGATCGCACCTTTTCACTAAAAGAAATATTATAGTAATGAAGGTAGGTTTAGCACTGTCTGGAGGTGGCGCAAGAGGTTTTGCCCATTTTGGTGTATTAAAAGCATTAGAAGAGTTAGGTGTACAGGTTGATATGGTTTCTGGAACTAGTGCGGGATCTGTTGTTGGTGCTTTCCATGCTTGTGGCTATGCAGTTGACGATGCAAAGAGTCTAGCTTCACAAACGAACCTCTTTAAAGTCATTTGGCCAGCGTTTAGCTGGAAGGGCGTTTTTAGCATGAGCCGAAGTGAAGACATCTTCAAGAAGCACTTTCCGAAAGATGATTTTTCAGCTACAAAAATCCCACTTTACGTTACTGCTACAAACCTAAATACTGGTAATCCTGATGTTTTTAGCAAAGGAGAGATGATAAAACCAATGATGGCGTCTTGTTGTATTCCTTTCATCTTTGATCCCATCAAAATTGATCAGAACGTCTATGTAGATGGTGGTCTGGTTAATAACCTGCCAGTGGAGGCTATTCGTGAGCACTGTGATATAGTGATTGGTGTGAATGTATCTCCAGTACTATAAGAAGATACGTTGGGCGGTACTAAGAAAATGATTGAACGCATTTCTATGGTCAGCATTAATGCTAATGTAGATAAGAGTAAGTCGCTTTGCGATATCGTCATTGAGCCCAAGTCACTAAGAGAATTTGGTACGTTTGACCTCAAACGCGCTGATGAAATTTACAACATTGGTTATGAAGCAGCCCACTACATTTTCGAGACACAACAAAAACTGAAAGTCATTCAGAAGCTGCGATCTTAAGGGCAGTCACATCTGCATGTGATCCCATTGAAATCAACTGCTTCGAACAGTTTTTTTGAAAAGATTATCGAGTTTGTGTCAACCTTTTTCAGTTAGAATCGACCTATAAGAAAATAAAGTTTAAAAACGATACGTGTGTTGGCGAAGGCGCACGTCTAATACTCAAAGGTCGCCAACAAGAGTTGGCAAATTCAGTCAAAAACACGCTATGCGAACACTATTTTTTACCATCAGTGCTTTACTCATTTTTAGTACGGTCAGGGCACAAGACAAATTCACACTTAATGGTTATGTGAGAGATGCCAAATCAGGAGAAGAACTCATCGGAGTAACAATTCTCATTGATCAGACCGGAGGAGGTGTTAACACCAATCCTTACGGTTTTTATTCTATCACCCTTCCAGAGGGAGACTATAGCATACAGTTTCGGTATGTCGGTTTTAAAACAAGAATCGAAAAAGTAAAGCTGACAAAAGATATCTCCTTAAACATAGACTTGGAAGAAGCGTCTGTAGAGCTAAGCGAGGTAGTCGTATCAGCAGAGCGTGAGGATGCTAATGTCACTAGAATTCAAATGAGTAAGAATGAGGTGGACATTGCACAACTCAAGAAGCTGCCAGCCCTGTTTGGGGAACCCGATATTATAAAGAGCATTCAAATGATGCCTGGTGTGGTTTCTGCAGGAGAGGGCACTTCAGCATTTTTTGTAAGGGGAGGTAGTGCCGATCAGAACTTGATCTTAATTGACGAGGCCCCAGTTTACGACCCCTCTCATTTATTTGGCTTGTTTTCAGTATTCAATGCCGATGTCATAAAGGATTCAGAACTATATAAAGGCGGAATACCTTCGCGCTTTGGAGGCAGACTTTCATCCATATTGGAGGTTAGAACCAAGGATGGTAATAATAAAGAGTTTCAGGGAGAGGCAGGAATAGGTTTATTGGCCAGTAGTGTGATGCTTGAAGGGCCAATCAAAAAAGATGAGAGCTCTTTTATTATCTCCGCCCGTAGGTCTTATGTAGACCTATTCTTAAGGCTAGCCAATGAAAAGAACCTTGTTTACTTCTACGATGTAAACGCCAAGGTTAACTGGAGAGCGAATAATAAGAATAGGTTCTTTGTGGCACTTTATTCTGGTAGAGACAACTTCAATTTTGATGGAAATTTTGGCTTTGACTGGGGTAATAGCACAGCCACTTTCAGGTGGAATCACCTCTTTAACGATAAGCTTTTCTCGAATACCTCATTGATTGCCAGCTCATTTGATTATGGCTTAGGCTCTGAAGACGCATCAGATGGCTTTCAGTGGGACTCAAACCTTGAGGAATATAGTTTTAAGCAAGATTTAAACTACTTCTTCAATCCTCAGCTCACCATGGATTTCGGCTATCACGTGACTTATCGAAAGTTTGCTCCTGGTAAAATTGTGCCGGGCGATGGTTCAATTTTTAAGTCAGTCGAGCTCGAGAATGAGTTTGCCTTAGACCATGCTTTGTACCTAAGTCTTCAGCATCAGTTAAGTGATAGGCTTACCTTAGAATACGGTGCAAGGCTGTCGGTCTTTCAAAACATAGGAGAGAATACAGTATATACTTATCTCGATCAACTGGATAATACCAATCCCATTCGAATAGATTCTACTAAATATGGGAGTTTTGAAAATATTAAGTCGTATGTCAACCTAGAGCCAAGGTTTTCGGCAAGGTATATCTTGAATCCAGAGAGTAGCGTCAAGGCAAGTTATAACCGTATGATTCAAAATACTCATCTCATCACTAGCGGTACGGTGCCAGTACCTTTTAATACTTGGGCACCTAGTTCCACCTATTTAAAGCCTCAAGTGGCCGATCAATTTGCCTTAGGCTATTTCAGAAATTTTAGTGATAACAACTACGAATTCTCAGTTGAGGCTTTCTACAAGGACATTAGTAATATCACCGATTTTGCAGATAATGCTCAGATCTTCTTTAATGAAGATTTGTCAACAGAATTTCGCCAAGGTACTTCTGAGGCCTATGGCTTAGAAATGATGCTACAAAAGAAAAAAGGTAAGTTGACAGGTTTTGTGTCCTACACTTTATCAAGAGTAGATAGAACGGTACCGGGCGTGAATCAAGGTAGATCGTTCTTGGCCAACTATGACCGTAGGCATAACCTGAGCCTTGTGAGTACTTATGACTATAATGATAAATGGACCTTTGGTGGTAGTTTCACCTACGGAACTGGACGCCCAATCACATTGCCTTCGGGTTCTTATGAATTTGGGGATGGTCAAATTGCCGATGTGATTACGGAAAGAAATGGGTTTCAATTGCCAGATTTTCACAGAGTCGATCTCAGTGCTACTTTGGTTCCAAGAAAAAACAAGGGTAAAAAACATGAGACCTCTTGGGTATTCTCACTTTATAACGTCTACAGCAGAAAGAACCCATTCTCTATTTACACGCGTGTAGCGTTAGATGATGATGATAATGTAATCGGGGATGGCACAACGAAAGAAGCCCGATTAATTTATTTATTCCCAATACTCCCTTCAGTAACCTTCAATATCAAATTCTAAGCCATGAGAAATCAATTAAGATATACTTATACAATTCTATTAATCTGTGCTCTAGCTGTATTTTCGGCTTGCGAAGAAACCATAATCATTGAAACGGGTGAGCTCGATGAACGCGTAGTAATCGAGGGACTCGTGACAGACCAGCAGAATCACTATGTGAAGCTGACAAGAACACGTTCGTTCTATGACAATGGCCCTGCTGACCCTATTGAAAATGCCTTAGTGAGTGTTTCGGATAATAATGGTAATACTTACAACTTTGTTCACAACCCTTTGAATGATCCTGATGGCAATGGGTTTTACTACCCGATAAATAGCTTTCAAGGACAGATTGGTTCAGTATATGCTTTAGATGTGCAAGTAGATGGCGAACGGTACACAGCGCAAGAAGAGCTACTGCCAGTGACTGCTATTGATTCCTTGACAGTTATCGTCAACGAGGATGAACTTGAGGAACCAGAAGAGTTCGGAAGGTTTTACGAAGTATTATTTTACGCCTCTGAGCCACAGGATAGAAAGGATCAATACCTCTTTAAATTCTATAGAGATGGTGAGATTGTAAAAGACTTCCCAACTGACATATACTTTTCAGATGATGCCTTACTAGGTGAGAAAATTGACGACTTAGAGATTGCTGGGTTTTATGCCGAAGGTGATGTTGTGACAGTAGAGATGTTCAGTCTTACACAAGAAGCATTCATATTCTATTCAGATCTGTTTAATCTACTGAATAATGACGGAGGTATGTTTAGCCCACCACCGGCAAACCCTAGAACTAACCTAAGCAATGAGGCATTAGGCTATTTCCAAGTGAGTGCATTCGTTAGTCAGAACATCCTCATAGAAGATCCAAGAGATTAGAAATAGGGGCTATGCTACAGTGATCAAGTAGTAATTCTTCTTTCCTTTTTGAGCCAAGAAATATTTGCTTTGAAGTAATTGAAGTTCTGGTTTGGCATTCATGTCTTCAATTTTGGCTTTGTTGATAGAAACTCCACCACCTTGTAACATGCGTCTAGCCTCACCTTTGGATGAGAAGATTACATCTTGAGTTACTGTTGAAAGTAAGTCAATGTAGTTTTCCGTAGCCGAAAGCTCAGAGGACTTGATCGTTACTTGTGGCACACCTTCAAAAACCGATAGTAAGGTAGCTTCATCCAACGATGCAAGGTCTTCAGTAGTAGATTTACCAAAAAGAATTCCAGAGGCTTTAATTGCCATTTGAAGGTCTTCTTCAGAGTGAATTCTTCTTGTTACATCTTCTGCTAAGGCCTTCTGTAAAACTCTCATATGAGGAGCTTCTCCGTGCTGCGCTTCTAATGCCTCTATTTCTGCCTTTTCGAGCAAAGTGAAAATTCGGATAAAGTTGCTGGCATCTTCATCAGAAGTGTTCAGCCAGTATTGATAGAATTTGTATGGCGAAGTTTTCTCTTTGTCTAGCCAAATGTTGCCACCTTCAGATTTCCCGAATTTGGTGCCATCTGCTTTTTTAATAAGGGGTGCGGTTAGGGCAAAAGCTTCGCCCTGTGCTTTTCTTCTAATTAGCTCAGTTCCGGTGACAATGTTCCCCCATTGGTCAGAACCGCCCATTTGAATCTTGCAATTATTATTTTGGTAAAGATGGTAGAAGTCATATCCTTGAACCAGTTGGTAGGTAAACTCAGTAAATGACATACCGCTTTCCAAACGGTTTTTCACAGAGTCTTTCGACATCATGTAGTTTACGGTGATGTGTTTACCCACATCTCTGATGAACTCCAAAAAGCCCATTCCTTTAAACCAATCATAGTTATTGACAATCTCAGCTGAGTTGTCTCCACAGTCAAAATCTAAAAACTTCTCTAATTGCGCTTTTTGACCTGCTAGGTTATGATTGAGTACATCTTCTTCCAATAGCTGGCGTTCGGCAGATTTACCAGAGGGGTCACCAACCATTCCTGTTGCCCCACCAACTAGAGCAACTGGCTTATGACCAGCTCTTTGCAGGTGCACCAATAGCATAACAGGCACTAGGTTACCAATGTGTAACGAATCTGCTGTCGGATCAAAACCGATATAGCCAGACGTCATCTCTTTTGATAACTGATCTTCAGTGCCAGGCATCATGTCGTGGATCATTCCACGCCATTTCAATTCTTCTACCAGTGGATTACTCATGAGGTACTATGATTTGGAGGGCAAATATAAAATATGAAAGGGGAGAGGGAAAGGAAAAAGCCCGGTTCTACCAGGCTACTCCTCCATAATTGTCTTTACGATCATCATCATCATTCGATATTGATGTTGAGGTTGCTGGTGATGTCGAAGTTGTAAACGTAATCTTTTGCGTAGATCTAGAAGGTGAGCTGCTGTTAAGCTCAGGCATTTCTACCTCAGCACCAACATTTACTTTACCATTCATTTCTGCGCCATTTTCAACGGAAATACGTTTTGAATAGATTTTACCAAATATTTTAGCTGTTTTAGAAATGTGTAATAAGCCACTGGCTAGCACATCTCCATTTACATAGCCATCAATGGTTATGTCTGTTCCACTCAGGTTTCCACCAATTTCGCCATGACTTCCAATGATGATTTTTTCACTAGAAATTAAGTCGCCCGTAACATAACCATCTACACGAATGCTATGCTCAGATTTCATGTTACCAGAAATCATGGAGCCATTGCGCACCTGTGTGATGTAGGTCGAAGGATTAACAGCAGCTGATTCTTTCTTACTCATTAGTAATCAGATGGAGTGGAAGATTCAGATTTTGAATGATTTTCGTCAAAGATCGAAAGGATGGTAGTGGCGTTGCCAATATCTAATCCTACCGCATTGCTTTTTACTCCGCCATTTAATTGAGCCGAGTTGATACAATAGCCACGACTTGCAAGTGTTTGAGGCTCGTCAGCAACTTTCAGATCAAGCACATCTTGAAATTCTTTTTTGAAGCAATCTACCAGTCCTGGGTACATGGCGCCACCTCCAGCAAGGAACATCTCGTGTGAGATGGTAAAGTCATTATCATTGAATGCTTTTCTCATGGCAGGAGAGATAACGTCTTCATAGTATTGCTTTAATACTTTGTCTCTAATCTCCTTAATGTCAATACGTTTTCTATTCAAGAAGATAACTCCTTTTTGGAAAGCCGCATCAATTTGGTGCTCTGTTTTAAGCTCAAGATAATAGGTCTTGGCAAGCTCTTTTTCAAGTAAATTGACTGCGTATCGAAGCCCATAAGTTGAAAGGGATGTTCTTTGAACAATACCGCCTTCGGTACTTAAGAGTCCCTCTAATGTGCCATAGCCCAGAGACATTACAAAGAAGTTTCCAGAAACTTGCTGTGTGCCTTTACGTAGGGCAATGGCACAGCTGATGACCTCGGGTATTACCTGTACATTGTCTATTTCAACTTGAACGTTCTTTCTGGTACCTCCGCCATAAGTCGCTGCATCATACTCAATTACATGCTGAGCATTAATGAGCTTTGAAGCCATTTCTTTATAGAGTTGGAACGTAGAGAAAGGGAATCCGGTAGAAAGTGTCAACGGGTTACCTAATTTTTGATTGGCAATGAGCATACCCGACTTTAAAAGTAGGTGATAATCAAGCTCGTCCGGGGCACTATTAATGTTTCTGTGTGGGGAAACACCTTCTGTAAGTGCTAGGTTACCAACCACGTAACCATCGCCATTATGATATAACTTCAGGCCGTTAATAAGGTCTGGAGAAACGTTTCTTAAATCTGTATTATTTCCTTCGAATACACTAGGAAATGTATAAGTCTTGAACATGTTTTGAGTTTTGTTCTAGTGAAACAGCCAACATTAAATGAACAGCAATATTACAATTAAATGACCATTGACAGCTCATTTGGCTTAAAAAATCGATCGGAAGTTCCGAAATACTTTTGAGATATAAAATTCAAAATCGTTTATTGATTGATCACCAAGGCTAATCTTTTGTTGTTACCATTTACAGCCATTCGTGTTATGCCTTTAGCGCCCATTTCACCTAGGTCCATTATTTCGCTCCAATCTTTGTCTTTCTTAGGGTTGTAAGACATCAGCTTGCTGCCGACACTCGTAATGTAGGTGCCTTCTTGAGTAATAGCCCAGTCGCTTGCGCCAGATGGCTTTTTGATCACTGGTATTAATTCATTGTTGGCGGTATTCAATACATGAATCATTATATCTCCGTTTTCCTCTCGTCTTTCGAAAGTAAAGTTTGCGCTGTTGGGTACTGTTTTAATAGTTCTACCAATGTTGCTCGTAATGATTTTATCATCCACTTCATTGGGGTTAGCCAATACCAAGCTTGCAGGCTGGCCTAATACGAACATGAGGATCTGATCCATGTTCCAAGCGAAATAGCCTACAGGGGCTATTTTTTCAAAGATTAATGTGGGGTTCGATTTGCCCTGCATAGGAAACATCCATAGCCTTTGAGCGCCACTTTCTTCTACGCGAACCGTAGCGAAGCTATTATAGCGCTCCATGGGGAAGGGAGAGTATTCGCTTTCTTTGGTGTTCGTAAGGTTCGTCACTTTGTTGTCGTAGAGGTCTACAATCATAATATCGTTTTGACCATCCAAGTGCGCTGAATACAAGATGTAGTCATTATTAAAGAAGGTGGGTTGATTGTCATAACCCTTGCGATCGGTGACGTTTTTTCCTTTCGACAGGGTGATTTTTCCTTTCTTTTCCTTCATGTCAAATACAAAAATATCTGTATCAGGAGGTGGGGCCTGAGCAAAGCTTAGGCAACAGTATATGAGCATAGGAATGCCTACAAAAAGTCTCTTCATGATTTGATTTTATGGTGGCTTACAAGTTAAATAAATCATTTTCAATTGGACGGGTAGTTTATGCAAATGGTTAGAATAGGCTGTTATTATAACTTAAAGAGTGCCATTATAAATTATTGAATATTAGATATATAAATGTGATAAAACATAGTGTGCTCATTTTTTGAGCACGGAAATTTGAATGAATTTATCACAAATAATACCTGAAACTTTACTAACTAGATAGAGTTAACACACAATACAATTATGGAACTACACTCGAAAAAAAGGCTGGATTCTTTTCGAGCATTGCAAGATCCGTTAGCTGATCATGTGATAGCAAAATATTTTCCCGCCAAAAAGAATTTACTCAATACACATCTCGAACATCTTGCCCACAATCGAGATGAACTTTCGGACGATGCTGCGGATGAATTGAAGGCGCTTTACGCTCACATGAAGCTGCAATCCAATGCATTCAATAGAGAGGAGCTTGATAAGGGTCAGGAGTTTTTTGATGGATTTGCATCTGATATAATGCTGTTGCTGGGTTTCCTCAGTTTGCCTTATTGTTATGCGGCTGCTTACGGTGCTGAAGTGCTCGTAAGGTCTAGGAGGATTCTTGAGGAGCCTGAAACACGCTTATTGGATACAGCATCATTTGTATTTGATGTGAACAGTAAAAATGCCTTTGAATCAGAGGGTAATGCTTTAGTGAGTATTTTAAAGGTGAGGTTACTGCACGCGGCTACCCGATGGTATATACATCAATCTGGTAATTGGGACAGTGCTAAAATGGGTATGCCTATTAACCAGGAAGATATGGCTGGTACAAACTTGTCATTCTCATTAATGACAATAAGAGGGCTTCGTAAGCTGGGTAAGTTCATAGAACCTGAGAGGGCCTTCGATTACATCAATTATTGGAATAAAATTGGATTACTGTTGGGGCTAGAACACGACCTACTTCCAGACACTAATAAAGAGGCTTTCTACCTAGAAAAGCAGATTAGAGAAAGGCATTTTGGTAGCTCTGAGGCTGGTTTAAAGCTCACCAAGTCACTTTATAAATATTATCAAAAAGCGGTAATTGACACACCATTAGAAGGTTATACGAAGACCTTTATGATATATCTATTGGGCGATAAGGTAGCGCGAATGCTGGGCTTAGAAATCAATTCATATGATAGGTTGGTTTTTAAACCTTACCAGCTCTTTCTAAATTTTCGGAATTATTTCTTCAATGCTCAAGACTCTTATGCCAAAGCTTATGCGCGTTTTAAGGACTCTAAAAAGGCCTAGAATTAAATGCCTAAGTGTCGTTTAATCCTTCTTTTCTTAACAAGGTTATGGTCAATCAATTGAAATGTTACTATTAGCCCAATCAGGGCTACTATTGGCATAAGCATACCCATGTTAATGAATGACTGAGAACCTCCTAGTGAGGCAATTATTTGAAGTGTAAGAAAGCTGAAAAATAAGACTCCTGTGATGGCTAGGGCAAACATAGTATTGTCCTTTTGGGCCTCTCTTTTGTGCTTTCGTCTTAGTTTTTCTAAAACAGACGCGGAAAAGCTCGGGCGGATAGAAATTTCCTTTTCCTGATCTAACTGCTCAAATAGCAATTCGTAAAGCTCCTCATCTTGTGGATTAGCTGATGCCTCAAAATTTATTTGATCTTTGATCCCTTTATGCTTTTTCATATTAACTCCTCCTTTTTCACATATTTGTATAATTCTTCCTTTAGTAGCTTCCTGGCTCTAAATAGATAGTTTTTAACAGTTCCTTCAGGCATTCCTGTAATTTCTACGATTTCCGGATAAGTCATCTCTTCAATGTGATAGAGATAGAGAATGTTTCGGTAATGTGCAGGAAGCTTGTCGATGTGCTTCTGTACAAATTCAGCAATACTACTTGATTCAAGAATATCGGCAGGTGTGGTCTTTTCTTTGAAAAATTGATCTTCGTTAGCTTCTTCAAGCGCCTGATAAGTCATCTTATTCGTTTTTTTAAGCACATTAATGGTATGTCTGTAAGCAATGGTTCCTATCCAAGTAGATAGTTTACTGTCGAACCGAAAGCCAGGTAGTTTTTCGTATACCTTCATAAAAACATCCTGAGCCAACTCTTCCACCAATACTTGTTCACTGGTGAGCTTATGGATCATGTGGAAAACCAGTTTTTCATACTTTCGAATTAAGAATTCGAAAGCTTGCTGATTTCCTCCTAAAACGCTTTTAACAAGCGATTGATCATCCATATGTGCCGTTAGACATTACTAAGTGTTGAGATGTTGCAGATACAGTCTAAAGACTGTGGTAAATAAGTTCGATATTTTTTTCTGTAAACTGCAACATTAAAAAATACTTCGCTGTCTGATGGGGCAAACGGAATTTAAAAACTCGAAATAATGGAAGGATTTGATATAGTACTCACCGTCTTGATCACTTTTACTTTTACAGGCTTTACTACTATTGGTGTAATCAAAGGTATTACAAATTACAGGTTGAGAAGAAAATTGATTGAAGCAGGTTTAGTGAATGAAGAAGCCATGGAGTTGTTAAAAGATGGTTCAAAGGAAAGCTACTACAGTTCTTTAAAATGGGGGCTCATCTTGTTTTTCAGTGGCATAGGCTTAATCGCTATCAATACCATGGACCTTTACTACGACTCAACGGCTGCTTCAGGAATTGTGATTACAGCTGCCTCATTAGGTTTCTTAATCTACTTTATGTTTATGAAGAAAGAGATTAGTAAGGAAGAGTAGAAGCCCTGTCAAAAAGAGTCTAAAGGCCATAGAATTATTTCTTTGGCCTTTCTTTTTTACAACCTATTGCGGCTAGCTCCTGTCAAAGAGAATAAGCCGTACAATTATGAAAAGACTTTGTTTGTTATTGTTTTCGATTACCATTCTGACACTTACTGCATGTGACAACGACATAGAGACGAGTTGTATTGAAGTGAAACTGATTACTCAAGTTTGTGGTAATGCCGTGTTGCAAGTGGTCAATGGTTATCAAGGATTAAACTTGGAGACTTGGACCGATCAAAATGGAGTATCACATCAGAATACATTCAGCACATTTATGGATCCATGTGCGGAAGATTATCCAGAAAATTTGGACGACTCTTTCTTTATCAAGTTTGCTGATACAAGAGAAAATACAAATTGTATCGTCTGCCTGGCGATGTTAGCAAACATGCCGCAAACTTACATTGATATAAACTTTGTAGCCCCTTGCAATATTAGCCTGACGGACTAGGATAACTTTTGGATAACTGGATTAAAGGCTTTGGAGGCCACTAATACATTATCTCCAACCTTGAATGCTTCAGATTCCTCTCTTTCAGAAACCACTTTGACGAGTTCTTTTCCGACAAGTACTGAGATGATACTAATGACTCCTTCAGACCGAATTTCAATGATTTCTCCGGTAAACTGAAATTTGCCACTCACTGAACTATTCACAAGGATTTCGGAGGGCTTTCCATGGCGCGTCACTTTGCCTTCATCAAGCACAATTAAGGAGTCTGCGAGTTTTAGCGTTTCAGAATTATCATGCGTAACCATCAGAGTCGTCAGTTTGAACTCATGATGTAATGCTAGGATGTGGGCTTGCAGTTTACTCCTGATTTCGTTGTCGAGAGCCGATAGTGGTTCGTCTAGTAGTAATATGCTTGGCTTCTGAACTAAAGCCCGAGCCAAGGCAACTCGCTGTTTCTGTCCGCCTGAAAGGGTTTCTGGTTTTAGGAACTGCAAATCACCAAGCTCCATCAATTCCACTATATCGGTGATAACTGCCTTGGAACTGCCTTTTGGTATGGCGAATTGTAAGTTCTCAAAAACGGTCATGTTCGGGAATAGCGCGTAGTCTTGAAATACATACCCCACTTGTCGTTTTTGAATGGCGAGATTTACATTCAGGCTACTGTCGAACCATGCTTGGTCCATGACATGAATCTTGCCTTTATCAGGCTGCATAAGGCCCGTAATCATGCGGAGGAGTGAGGTTTTTCCGGCACCAGACTTACCCTGAATGGCCGTAAAGCTCCCTTGGGCTAAGATTAAGTTTACTTCCAAGTGCATGCTGCCTTGCCTTGAATGAAGTGCTTTATGGATGTCAAGTTCAATCATTTCCAAAAGCTTTT
Source organism: uncultured Roseivirgaceae bacterium (assembly GCA_964352205.1). Lineage (GTDB taxonomy): Bacteria > Bacteroidota > Bacteroidia > Cytophagales > Cyclobacteriaceae > Roseivirga. Next base: position 551,994 of record CAYGQO010000002.1, on the reverse strand, counting down.
GATGCCGCTACCATTAAACCGATAGACAAACAATAGAATGGTAAATGTAATGGCTAGAAGAATGATTGAGTAACTGTTTGCTGCGCCATAGTTAAGTGATTCTACTTCGTCATAAATCGCAATAGAAGCAACCTTGGTTTGTCCGGGTATGTTGCCTCCAATCATCAAGACCACACCAAATTCACCCATCGTATGCGCAAAGGAGAGGACTATTCCGGTTAGTAAAGCAGGCTTAATGTTGGGTAATAAGACTTTGATCAAGGTTTGAAACTTCGATTTGCCTAGAACATATGATGCTTCAGTAAGCGATTTTGGGAGATTGGCTAAACCAGACTGTATTGGATGAACCATAAAGGGAAGGCTATAAATGATCGAGGCAAAGACCAATCCTTCGAAAGAGAAGATAAGCCGAAGGCCTAACCATTGATCTAGCCATTCGCCAAAGGCATTGTTCGGGCTAAAGGCAATCAGTAAGTAGAAGCCTAAAACTGTAGGAGGTAAGACCAGCGGCATACTGATCAATGCTTCTAATACCGGTTTAAGTTTAGTCTTTGTATTGGCTAGCCAATTCGCCAATGGTATGCCAATAGCCACTAAGAGTATAGTGGTGACTGTCGCCAGCTTTAATGTCAATATGATAGGTCCCCAATCCATTACTCGGAAAGCATGATTTCGTTGGTCTTTATGAGGGCTGTGACCTTCATTCCTTTGGCTAAGTTCAATGCTTGAACTGCATTGGTGGTGATGATGGATGAAATCTCACCTGTTTCAATTTGAAGCACCACCTTGCTCAACAACTCAGAAGCATCAATGTGCTTTATGGTTCCTGAGAGCTGATTCTGCATACTGATCATGTGTTTTTCACCCAAACCAATGGCTACTTCGGCCTCCTTAAATATAGCTTTCACTTCATTGCCGATCTTCAATAATGGTAGTGTTTCTGGGGTGTCAATAACAATGGCTGTTATCTCATTTGACCCTGCTTGGATATTCACAAGCGATAGACTTCCCGATGTTTTAATGGATGATATTTTACCTGAGATTGAATTCAACGCATATAATTTCGCTTAAATCTAAGAGTCTTTGTTGAATTAAATCAACTGTTATTTCTCAAGTCAACCAATCGAAGAGATATTTTTCGTCATGATCAATGTTAAATTTTTCAAGGAAGTCCGAATATTCTTCTTTGAAAGTTTTTTTCTGATGATGCTCTTTTTGATTTAGAATGTATTTGATCACGGTAGGTATTTGACTTTGCCCATAGGTGAAGGCTCCATAACCTTCTTGCCATTGAAATCGATGCTTGACAAGTTTAGTATCGTTGATCCACTTGGAAGCGTTTGATTTAATCGTTCTAACTAAATCCGAAATAGAATCTTTAGGATTTAAACCTAAAAGTATGTGAGTGTGGTCTGGCATTATATAAATCGCTAACAGTTTAGGATTTTGATTAGCCACAATGCCAGAGATGTATTTCTGTAAATCGATGCGGATATCTTCCTTTATTAGGCTTTGACGATGCTTGACCGCAAAGACAAGTTGAACATACAATTGTGTGTAGGTATTGGCCATTGTATTTTTGAGGTGTTTACAAGATATAAATTAATAAAAGCACAGTATATTCGGTCTCTCTGAGCTTCATTATGTATTGTTTCGCTCCTCTGGAGCTAGTATTACTTCTTTTACTAGCTAAGTATATGTGACCTCTAAGAGGTCTTAACCCTTGATGTGCTATTTGACTCCAGCGGAGTCAAATGTTCGAAGATTGTAAGGAAGAATTGTTTTAACTCCTTAGGAGTGATACTATGCTGTGAATTATGACGTTTCGCTCCGCTAGAGCTTATAATATCTTATTTATGAGGCTAGATAGATTCGACCTCCACAAGGTCTGAGCTTTAATTCGTTATCAGACTCCGGTGGAGTCAAATGTTTGAAGATTAGTGATAGAAGTGAGGGCAACTCCGTAGGAGTTTTATATTCTTAGCCAGAAAAATGAATAATTACTCAACTCCGTAGGAGTGATACTATGTTGTGAATTGTAATATTTCGCTCCGCTGGAGCTTAGGTTAATCCTTGTTACTATACCTATTAGTGTTTGACCTCTACGAGGTCGAGATTTCACTCCTCCGGAGCTATATAGATATGTATTCAATTGCTAAGCATATTAGACCTCAAAGAGGTCTTAACCCTTGATGTGCTATTTGACTCCAGCGGAGTCAAATGTTTGAAGATTGTTAAGGGGAAATTGTTTCAACTCTTTAGGAGTGATACTATGTTGTGAATTGTAACATTCCGCTCCGCTGGAGCTTTAAGGGGTATATTTTTTCAAGCTTATGACATCAGACCTCTACGAGGTCTAGGCTTCTCGGAGAATATAACTTGAGTCTTAACTCCATAGGAGTTCATTGTGATTAGATATAAAAATTAAGAAAACTAAACTCCGTAGGAGTGAAATGGACTAATGATCTGAAGAGTAACCGTGTGCTCTTAAAATTTCTTGGCCTTGTGAAGAAAGGATAAAATCAAAGAACTCCTTTGCTTGGTCGTACATCCTAGGTCTAATATTAAGAATGACCATTTGCTGAGCGATAGGACTGTATGTAGTGGTTGGTACATCTAGCCATGAACCATTTTCTTGAAATGACTCAGAGCGCATGCTTGATTTGGAGGTGAATCCTGCAGATACTACATCGCTCAATAAGAACTGGTTTACCTGAGCAATACTTTCGCCATAAACGAGCTTGTCTTGAAAACGCTCCCAATCTCCAACTGCTTTAAGAAACTCAACAGTGGCTCTACCATATGGAGCAGTTTTGGGATTTGCCATAGCGAACTGCATTTGCTTTAGGCCGACCATTCCAGATGAAGCTTGCAAAGAGTCTACAGACGTCCATAGTACCAGTTTACCATAGGCATAAGTCAGGTTTACCGAACTTGTAAGGCCTTTGTCCGATAATGTCTTGGGGTAGAGACTATCCGCTGATAGAAATACGTCATAGGGCGCCCCAGCCATTATTTGATTGGCAAGCTTACCGGAAGAACCGAGAATGATTTCTATATCTGTTCCAGTTTCTGATTCGTAAGCCGTTTCCAACGCTTCAATGGCGAACTGTAAATTCGCGGCTACCGCAATAGTGAGTTTGTCAGTTCCCTGTTTGGAGCAGGATAAAATCGAAAAGATAATTATTGTAATGATCGAATTTTTCATGCTAAACTGTCCCAAAGTATCTCCACCGGATGATAAGACTTTCGGTTGGTTCCGTCTTTGATTTGATGACGGCAACTGGTGCCGGCTGCTGCTATGATGACTTCTTCTGGTTGTTTCCTGACCGTAGGGAAGAGTACGAGTTCGCCAATTTTCATAGACACTTCATAATGCTCTTTCTCATAGCCGAAAGATCCAGCCATACCACAGCAGCCAGATGCAATCATATGTACCTTAAAATTGGTGGGTAAGGACAGCATTTTTTTCGTGGGAACCATTGAGGATAATGACTTCTGATGACAGTGTCCGTGTACTTTGATGAGTTTAGGTTCCTGAGTGAATTGTTCTGATTTGATACGACCAGCATCAATCTCATTGGCTAAAAACTCTTCAATTGTGAATACGTGCGAAGCTATTCGCTTGGCTTGTTCTTGTTTTTTACCGCGTGTAAGGCTGATGTACTCATCTCTAAAAGTGAGGATAGCAGATGGTTCTATTCCTACAAGTGGTGTGGTACCGACCAATAAATCTTTAAAAATATCAATGTTGGCTTCTGCAAGTGATTTTGCCTCATCTAAGAAGCCTTTGGATAGTTGCGGTCTGCCAGAGTCTGCATGTGGCACAAAGATCACTTGGTAGCCAAGCTTATCGAGTAATAGCACCGCTTTTTTACCTATTTCGGCATCATTATAATTGGTGAACTCATCACAGAAGAAATAAAGCTTCTTATCTGTTACATTAGGTTTAAACTCGTTTGTCAGCCATTTTTCAAGCGGTTGTCTGGCGAGTTCTGGCATACTACGTTCTTTGGCGAACCCCGCAATTGACTTTGCAATATTTCCGGTAAAGCTATTACCAAACACCATGTCGTAAGCCCATGGTATTTTAGAAGCTAATTTCATGCTTTTCGAAAAGCCAGCAATGCGCTTGGCTAGAGCAGGAACTCCTTTTTCTTTATAGTACTGATATTGCCATTCTGCCTTTAGCTTGGCCATATCTACGTTAGAAGGGCATTCTGAACTGCAGCCTTTGCAAGACAGGCAGAGGTCCATTACCTCTTTGATCTCTTCGTTGGCAAAAGGGTTTGAATCTGTTGAGTTGGTTAGGATCTCTCTCAGAATGTTCGCTCGGGCTCTTGTAGTGTCTTTTTCGTCCCGGGTTGCCATGTAACTTGGGCACATGGTGCCGCCACTGAGTTCTGACTTTCGGCAGTCTCCAGATCCGTTACAGAGTTCGGCAGTTCTGACAATACCATCGGTAGGCGAGAAGTCGAATTTAGTTTCGAAGTCAGGTGTTTTCTGATCTTTTGAATACCTCAAGGAAGTATCCATGGGAGGCGTATCTACAATCTTATTCGGGTTGAAGATGTTTTGTGGGTCCCAAATCCTCTTGACTTGTTTGACCAATTGGTAATTGTGCTCGCCAATCATTTGAGGTAGAAACTCACCTCGTAAGCGACCATCTCCATGCTCTCCAGAAAGGGAACCCTTGTATTTCTTTACTAATGCGGCTATTTCTTCTGCGATGGTTCTGAATTGTTGTTGACCCTCCGAAGTCTTAAGGTTAATGATGGGGCGTAAGTGAAGTTCGCCAGAACCTGCATGGGCATAATGCACAGAGTAAAGTCCGTGTTTGTTCAAGATGTCATTAAAATCAGCAATATAGGCGGGTAAGTCTTCAACGTCTACGGCAGTGTCTTCAATAACAGGTGCAGGTTTGGCATCGCCCGGTATATTGGATAGTAGGCCTAAACCCGCTTTCCGGAGGTTCCAGACTAACTTAATTTTCTTCCCTTTGATCACTGGGTAGGCATAGCCACGACCTTCAGATTTAAGCTTCTTTATAAGCTCTTTGACTTTCTGATCGGCTTCATCTGAGGTGTCTCCATTTAACTCGACAACCAATATGGCTTGTGGATCTCCTTCTACGAAAAACCTTAGGGCATTGTACATGGCATTACGCTTTGTGGCTTCAAGGATGTAGTGATCCATTAACTCACAAGCGGATGGTTCATACCTTAAGGCAACTAAGTTCGCTTTTAGACTATCGTCAATGGTCTCGGAATGAATGCAGACCAAGCGTTTGTTATTCGGTGGAAGAGGAGCGAGCTTTATTTTTGCTGCTGTGACTAAGCATAGGGTGCCTTCGGAACCTGCGATTAGGCTACAAAAATTGAACTCGGAACCCTTCTCAGTAAAAGGCTGATGGCGCAATAACATGTCAAGCGCATAGCCAGTATTTCTTCTTGGGATATTGGCTTTGGGAAAGCCTTCTAATATCTCTTTTTGATTAGTCTCTTCTTTAAGAATTTCTCTTGTTTCGAAGTAGATGTTGTTCTGTAGTTCGCCAGTAACAGATAGGCCATTGCAGCGGTCTAAAAATTCATTTTTATGGAGGCTTCCGAACCACGATTCACTACCGTCTGCCAGAATCGTTTTTACTTCCAGTAAATGTTCTCTAGTACTACCGTAAACGACTGAATTTGAACCACATGAATTATTGCCTATCATACCACCAATCATCGCACGATTAGCTGTTGAGGTCTCTGGCGCAAAGAAGAAGTTATATGACTCAAGGTGTTGGTTAAGATCATCTCTAATGATGCCCGGTTCTACCCATGCATAGCCTTCTTTTTCATTGACTTCAATGACCTTACCGAAGTGCTTTGAGATGTCCACAATAATCCCTTGACCGACAACTTGTCCGGCAAGGCTAGTCCCTGCTGTTCTCGGGATAATAGAAGTACCGTTTTCACGCGCATAGTTCACCAAGGTGACGAGGTCTTCCTTGTCTTTTGGAATGGCGACAGCTAGCGGTAATTCTCTATAGGCTGAAGCGTCTGTCGCGTACAGTTTGCGGGTGGTATTATCTGTAAAGAGTTCGCCTTTTAGGGCGGTCTTCAAATTGGTCAAACTCATTGATCGGCAAATTAGGTCTATTGCTGCTAATCTGGAAGCTTGATGATTTAGAAATTATGGTTTCGATTGAATTCAATTGAAAACCAGGATAAACTTAGATCCGTTTCCAATTTCACTTTCGAGCAATATATCTCCTTCATGTAGCTGCATGATTTGTTTAGAAAGGCTTAATCCAATGCCTGAGCCTCTGTTTTTGGTGGAATAGAATGGCATGAAGATTTTCTGTTGTGCTTCTTTTACAATCCCTGGCCCATTGTCTTGAATTATCACAGAGGTCTTGCGATTAACTACTTTGACCTCCACTTGAACCAATCCCTTTTCTAAGTTCTCAGTGGCTTCTCTGGCGTTCTTTATCAAATTGATCAGGACTTGTTCAATGAGCTGTTCGTCAAGCATCAAATGATTAGGCGTTTTTGGAAGCTTCATCACTAAGTGGCCTTCCTTAAAATCTCCCTTCATAAGGTTGACAGTATTCTGTACTACCTGATTTACGGAAGTATCTACCTTATTTGGGGTTGGTAAATTGGTATAGTCGCGGTATGCGTTTATAAAGTTGATTAAACCATCAGATCGGCCAGAAATGGTGCGTAGACCTTCTTCAATATCTTCTAGGCTTTCGTGTGAGATAACGTTCTGATCAGTTTGTTTATCAATGTCTTCGCTGATGATTTGCGTCAACGTAGAAGTTAAAGAAGAGATAGGGGCTATGGAATTCATGATTTCATGCCGCAGTACTTTCGTCAAATTCTGCCAAGCTTCGAGCTCTCTGGCCTGCAACTCGGCTTTAATATCTTGAATGGCAAAGAGGCGATAGGCACCTTCTCCCAACTTATACCTGGTTTCGAACACAGCTAATTCGCGTCCATCAGGTGTTTTATACGTTGCTCGCGGATTTCCGTCCAACTGGTTAATTAAACTGGCAATCTCTTTTGTGTTAATATTGAGCTGATTCGAATGCCGCTGTTTTGTGATGCCTAATAAGTTCATAGCTGATTTGTTGATCAACTTTATTTGTCCATCACCATTAATAGAAATGATACCGGAGGCAATATTCTCCACCACCACCTGTAACTCTTGAAAGAACTCTTCACGTTTTTGCCTTTCTATCAGAATAGCATCAATAACCTCTTTAAAAGCAATATTTAAGGCTTTAAAAGTCTTACCGAGCTTGTTGTCATGGGTAAAACTCATGTTGAAATCATTGTATTTGATGGCATCGAAGAATCGACTTAACTTCTTATTGGTACTTTCGATGTAGTTGAAGAGTTCGAAAACCTCAAAAATGATCAGAAAGCCTGTCACCACGGTGGTCACATATTTCTCATCGAAGAATATTAGGTAAACAAAGGCCGCGACTGTTAAAAACAGTACGATTACCCTGATCAATACAAAAAGCCTGAATCTATTAAAGCCCATACTTCTCTAGTCTTCTGTAAAGTGACGATCTTGTCAAACCTAATTCTTGCGCAGCATGCGTGACATTGCCATTATTTTTGGCGAGCACCTTGCGGATCAATATACGTTCTACATCTTCTAAATTATATTGATCGAGGCTGATTTCACCACTGTTTTCCTTTGGTTGTTGTGCAGCATTAAAGAAAAAGTCTTCCGGCTGAAGAATGTTATCTCTACTCATTATTACAGCGCGCTCCACGGCATGCTGAAGTTCGCGTACATTACCCGGCCAATGATATTTCCCTAGTCGAATGAGCGCGGCTTCGCTGAACTTATAAATGTCTTTATTATACTTTTTGGCGTACTGGGTTAGATAATGGGTGGCTAACAGTGGAATGTCGTCAGCTCTTTCTTTTAGTGATGGAAGCCTCAACTCTATGGTATTGATTCGGTAAAGTAAGTCTTGCCTAAATTCACCCTTCTGAACCATGTCATACAGCGGCATATTGGTGGCGCAAATCAGTCGGATATCAACGTCAATGACTCGATTAGAGCCTACGCGCGTTATTTTTTTGTTTTGAAGGGCCGTTAATAATTTGGCTTGAAGGGGTAGGGATAGGTTGCCAATTTCATCTAGAAATAAGGTTCCTCTGTTGGCTACCTCAAAACGTCCTGGACGGTCAGTTTTCGCATCGGTAAATGATCCCTTTACATGTCCGAACAATTCTGACTCGAACAGACTCTCGGTAATAGCGCCTAAGTCTACACTCACAAATGGATTGTCTGCTCGATTGGAGTTTCTGTGCAATGAACGGGCGATCAATTCCTTACCCGTACCATTTTCACCCAAGACTAAGATATTGGCATCTGTTTCGGCCACGCGGTCAATGGTATCGAAGACCTGCATCATATTCGGTGATTGACCGATAATGTCTTTGAATTTCTCGTCTAAATCGGCCTTCAAAACGGCTTGTTGATCTTTCAGTTGCTGAATCTCCGTTTTAGAAGATTTAAGCTTCATGGCAGATAGGAGCGTGGCGAGTAGCTTTTCATTTTCCCAAGGCTTCATTACAAAGTCAGAGGCACCTGCCTTGATGGCCTTTACGGCTAGGTCTACCGAGCCAAATGCCGTGATCAACAAGACTACGGCAGAGGGATCTATTTCTAGAATTTGATCTAGCCAGTGAAAGCCTTCGGCACCTGAGTTTACATCTTGTGTGAAATTCATATCCAACAGAATGACATCATAGCTTTCATTCTTTAGAATATCAGGCAGCAGTGTAGGGTCTTTTTCAAGATCTATTTGACCGAAGTGTCTTTTGAGAAACATTCTTGCTGCTTTAAGTAAGTCTTCGTTGTCATCGACTATAAGTATTTTACCTGACTTCATGTTTTGAGTATTTGACCAGTGATAGTACAAAAGAAATCTGTTCATAATATACAAACAAATCTATCCGTCCGCCAGCGGACGGTAAAGTTCGCTAGCGGATAGTAATACCCAATTAAAATCACATAACTATATGATAATCAAATAAATAAATTTGGTACGGTGCTTGAAATAGAGTTGTCAAAATTAAGGTTATGATTCAAAATTATCTCAAAATAGCGTATCGGTTTCTTCTGAAGAACAAGGCATACAGTGCCATCAACATTCTCGGACTCTCCGTAGGTATGAGTTGCTTCATTTTACTGACACTATTTGTCCAGAAGGAATATAGTTATGATGAGTATCACCAAGACAAGGATTTGATTTATCAGGTGTACTTGGGCGACACGATCAGTAGCGTAGGAGAGTTTTCGCCTCAAACAATGGCGCCAATGGGGCCACTAATGGAAGAGGCAGTTCCTGGCATAGAAGCTTTCGCAAGGTTCGGGCAAATGGGTGATAAAATCATGAAGCTGCAAAATGGCAGCAAGCATAAAGTATCTGCTGTCTATTATACTGATCAGTCCACACTTGACTTATTCACTGTTGAAATCATTGCAGGTGATGACAGGGCTCCGCTGCTCAACCCCAATAACCTTGTTATCTCTCGGTCAGAGGCAATGCGCCTTTTCGGGAGTGTTCAATTGGCTATTGCGCAAGAGGTTGACATAGTAGATTTTGGTAGGATGGTCGTTTCTTCTGTGTTTGAGGATTTGCCTGATAATACCCATTTCAATTTCGATTACCTCATGTCTTTTGTCAACGCTGATAAGGACATGAAAGAAGTATTCAAGTACACTGCATCAAAAACTGTGATGAATTGGACGTCTGTTTCTGCTTTTCCACTATATATAAAACTGAATTCTTCAGAGGATTTGGGTGAAGTGGTTGCAAAAATGGAGGTGGCCTTGAATCCTCATAGACCAAATGATCGAGTGAAATTAGTGCCACTAACGGATATCTACTTTTCTGAATTGAGCAATGGATACTTTGGAAAGAAAGGAGAAGAATCAAATACCAAAATGTATTTGGTCATCGCCTTTGTGATCTTAGGTATAGCGATTATTAACTACATGAATATGGCCACAGCGCGTCAGTCTAAAAGGGCGAAAGAAGTTGGTATTCGCAAGACAGTGGGAGGCCATCGCATACAAATTGCTCGACAGTTTTTTGTAGAGTCACTTGTAGTAACAAGTATTTCTTTACTCGTAGCGATTTGTCTCACGGAAATGGCGCTGCCCATACTTAGTACTTTTATCGGCATAAATTTGTCCATTGCCTATGAGTCAGTTACCACATACATCATCCTTGTGGGCTTTATCCTAGGCATAGGTTTCTTGGCAGGAGTTTATCCAGCGCTCTACCTTTCTAGGTTTAACCCAATTCAGATTTTAAGTGGTAAAGTCACTCAAGGAAAAGGAGGAGGGCTCTTTAGAAAAGTTTTAGTGGGCTTTCAGTTCTTCATTTGCCTGGGTTTGATGGCTGTCACTACCATAGTGTATACCCAATTCGATTATATGCAAGACATTGACTTGGGCCTAGAAGAAGATCAGGTTGTAGGCATACCGATGAGGGACGCTAACCTTCAAAAGAACTATGAGGTCTTCAAAGATGAGATATTGAAGAACCCTTCGATTAATTCAGCCTCGGGCGTATCATACTCTGTTTTCCAAGGCGTGGCTACGTTTTTCGTAGATGTTGAAGGCTTTGAAGATGATCAACAGGTTACTTACATGTCTGTAGAACCTAGTTTTATTGAAACTATGGGGATTGAAGTTGAGTCGGGTCTATCATTTGACCAAATGGACGAATCAGCTAAAGCAAAAGCTCAAATTGTGAACCAGACAGCGGTAGAACAGTTTGGGTGGAATGATCCACTGAATCAAAAATTGATGGGTAGGGCTGTAACTGGTGTAGCCAAAGATTTTATCTATGGTTCTGCCAAGGAGGTCATTGCTCCTTTAATGATGCGGACTAAAATGGATGGGTTCGAATATGTTTATGTGAAGCTGAGCGGTCAAGGGATCAAACCGGCCATTGCGCATATCGAAGCTGTTTTTGATCAATTTTCTACAGATTACCCTTTTGAATATGAGTTCTTAGACGATCAATTTGCCGACAAATATGCCAGTGAAAAACGGCTTTCAGATGTCTTCTCAATCTTTAGTCTGCTGGCCATTTTTGTAGCATGTTTAGGCATCTTCGGTTTATCTATCTTCTTGGCAGAACAAAGAATTAAAGAGATTGGCATTCGCAAGGTATTAGGCGCAAGTACACCTCATATCATTTGGGTACTTAATAGCGGAATCACCAAGTTGATCATATTGGTGGCCTTGGTTGTATTGCCATCGGTATATTACTTTATGTCAGAATGGCTATCCGATTTCGCTTTTCACATTGCCATTGACGCTCAGTTACTTGTAGTTCCACTTGCGGGCCTAATGCTAGTGGTTTGGAGCATACTAATGTTCCAGTCATACAAATCGGCAAAAGCGAACCCAGTAAAAGCACTCAGAACAGAATAGCGTAATGCATCATGTACCGTCCGCTGACGATCAGTACAGTTCGCTGGCGGATAGGAGGCTCCTTTTTAAATAACGTAACTATTTCATAATCAGAGTGTAATGTTTGGTACAATGCTTGAAATACATGTATGTAAGCTCAAAGTTTTAAATCTCAAAATATCATGAACAACATCATTAGATTTTTAAAAATTGGAATGAAAAGCCTCAAAAGAGAGCGCTTTTTTGCATCGGTCAACATTCTCGGTTTGGCCATCGGAATGTTTTGCTTTCTGATCACTGCACTGTATGTGAAAGATGAGTTGACCCACGATAAGTGGCATGAACTTTCGGATCGTATCTATTTGCCTCAACAAGGTTTGGTTACTCCAAATGGGACGATGAATTTATTGCCTGCATACGCTATTGGAGCTGCTTGGAAGGCAGAAAGCCCTGGTGTAGAAGAGGTAGTGAACATTAGCTTCGCCAAAACCAGTAAATACACGGTAAATCAAACTGAATTTGATACTAAGAAATTATTCTATTCGACCAGCGAACTCTTCAAGGTGTTCGACTTTACATTGAGTGATGGGAATGAAGAGACCGCCTTAGCTGAACCCAATAGTGTTGTCATCTCTCATGATATGGCAAGGAAACACTTTCGTGGTCGCAACCCTCTGGGCGATTTTATAGAATTAGAGGGCTTAGGATCATATAAAGTGACTGGGGTGCTTAATAAAATACCAAGTAACTCACACTTGCAATTCGAATTCATCATTCCCATTGATTTTAATAAAGGGGATTATCAGAACTTAGAGACAAACTGGCAATTTGGAAGCGGGCTTTTTTATCTATTGGTAGCCGAAAATTATTCATTAGACAAGCTCAAGGAAGACACAGAGGCCATCTTTAAAAAGCATAAAAAGCAGCAGGCCAGTTTCGAATTCTCATTTACAAAATTTTCTGAACTGTACCTATCAGGAAGAACCACTAGAAGTGGGTCAGGAATGTTCGGTGGGCAAGAGCGCTACATAATCATCTTTTCAGTAGTAGGAACACTTATCCTGCTCGTTGCTTCCTTCAATTACATCAACTTAACAACATCAAGGTCTTTTGCTAGGGCTAAGGATTTAGTGGTTCGTAAAATACTAGGAGCAACGAAAGTGAGACTTATAGCTTACCAGATGGGAGAGACGCTTTTTTTGTCTATTCTGGCTTTGGTTATCGCCATTATATCTTTAGAGGTCTCACTGCCTAGTCTTAATCGTTTGATTGGTAAGAATCTTTCTTTGGACATTAGTACAGATCCCTCACTCTTGCTCATTCCCACAGTCCTACTGCTTTTGGTAGTTATACTTTCTGGCATTTATCCTGCTTTGATTGGTAGCAAGTTGAATTTATTGAATGCTTTAAAAGGTGGTTCTCCGAAAACAAAAGGATCGGTGATTAGAAAGGGACTTACCGTCATTCAATTCGCAATCTGTACGGGTGTTTTGGCAAGTGCATTGATTATCAGAAGCCAAGCAAATTATTTGATCCAAAAAGACCTGGGCTACAACACCGAAAATCTTTTGACCATTGATGTGCGCAGAGGAGATATGTTTGAGAAGTATCACGCGCTAAAAAACGAACTGCTTAGATCAACACAAATAGAAATGGTAAGTTCCGGACCCATACCTAGGGCGGGTGGTGCACACATTTTTAATTTGGGAGAAGCTAAGACTTCACAATTTGTAAGTTTTGGTTCAGCGGATAAGGAATTTGTAGAAATTGGAGGGTTAGAAGTAATCTCCGGTAATAGTTTTTCGGCATTAGAGGAGTCTGAGCTTACTAATGCGGTGCTCATCAATGAAGCTGCATTAAGTCTTTTTGACTTGAGTTTAGAAGAGGCAGTTGGTCAAATACTTCCAGATAGTGAATATAAAATTGTAGGTGTTTTGGCTGATTTTCACTTTAGTTCGGTAAAGTCTAAAATCAATCCCATTGTCATTCCTTATGATCCAACACAATTAGGAAACCTCTTAATTAGATACAAGGCAGGTAATAAAGACGATGTGTTAGCATATGCGGAGCGCCAATGGGACGAATTAGGAGCCACAGCACCTTTTAAACATAAGTTAATCGACACTTATTTTGATGATGCCTTTCAGCGTGAAGAGACTTTGGTTTCAATTTTTGATGGCCTCACAGTCATGCTTGTTGTTATCGCTACTTTGGGACTTTTCGCATTGGCAATTTTTGAGGGCCAGTTGAGAGAGAAGGAACTGTCTATTAGAAAGGTGCTCGGTGCGAGTCATATTGCTTTGATCAAAAACTTGAACCTACGCTTTTTAAGCCTCATTCTCATTGCCTTTTTAGTCGCTATACCTACCACCCAATATCTAATAGGCGGTTGGTTAGACAGCTTCGCCTACAGAATAGAATCAACGATGCTTATTTACGCAATCGCCTCAGGAATAGTCATTCTTCTAGCATTTACATTATTAACTGTGCAAGGTGCTATCAGTGTGAAAAAGAATCCAGCTGATGTCCTTAGAAACGAATAAAATAGGTCTATGATACGCAACTATTTTTTAGTCACTTTCAGAAACATCGTAAGGCACAAAGGTTATTCCGCTATCAATATCACAGGTTTAGCTCTGGGTATTGCTTGCTGCATGCTTATTTTTCTTTACGTCCAAGATGAGCTGACTTACGATCGCTACCAGTCCAAAGTAGATAGAATATATCGCATAGGGTCAGAGGTTGATTTTTTTGGTGGAATTAATAACCTTTCTGCTTCCAGTCCAGTAGAAGCTCCAGCTTATTTAGAGAACATTCCAGAGGTTGAAGACTTCGTAAGAATGGAATCGGTACAAGTAATCGTCAAAAAGGGAGATGAGTACATTGATCAACACAGAACGGTTTTCAGTGACCCTTCTCTTTTCAGTATTTTTGATTTTGAGACGCTTTCTGGAGACTTGCAAACAGCACTAGATGACTTAAATCGAGTTGTCATTACCGAAGCGCTAGCGCTAAAGTACCTAGGTACTAATGATGCCGTGGGCAAGGAGTTAACCATGAGGGTAAGGGGTAAGATGGAGCAGTATGTAGTGGGTGCTGTGGTTGCCGATCTCCCAGAAAATTCGTCTTTAGAAATGGAGATGATTCTTCCTTGGAAGAAATTCGAAACGTTTCATACATACCGTCCAAACCCTTGGACATCAATAGGTTTTACATCATTCTTACTTTTTCAAGAAGGTGTAGACCCTCAGTCCATTCTACATAAATTCAAGGAGGTTAGAGATACACAAAACCCAGGTAAAGACGGAGAGTTTGCCAGAAGAGTGAATATAATTCTTCAACCCTTGTCTAACCTTCACCTAGACACAAGTTTGACTGGGGGTGTTGGCATAAAAGGCAGTAGCGATCCTACCTATTCTTACATACTCAGTGGTATCGCACTCCTAATTCTAATACTTGCATGCATTAATTTTGCCAACCTTTCTGTGGCACGTTCGCTCCCAAGAGCTAAAGAAATTGGTGTTAGAAAGGTGCTTGGTGCACGTAAAAATCAGCTGAGCTTTCAGTTCTTAGTTGAAGCATTTAGTATCTCATTTTTGGCCTTTATCATTGGCTTGCTAATCGCTGAATTGTTGCTGCCATTTTTCGGACAGCTTACAGAAAAGACATTCTCTAATAATGTTACCAGTCATTTTGGGCTAATCGTTAGTTGTTTTGGCTTGGTGATGTTAGCCGCATTTGTTGCCGGAAGTTATCCGTCTTTCGTTATTTCGAGGTTTTCTGTCTTAAAAAGTCTTTCGGGAAAAGTGAAACTGAATGGAAAACAATTCGTGACCAAGGGACTGGTTCTTTTCCAATTCACAATTGCTGCGGTACTGGTGGTGGGCACTATTGCTATGAATAAGCAAATAGGGCATATGCTTACAGTCGATTTAGGTTATGATGATAAAGACTTGGCAAGAATAGAACTCACTGGTAATAGAGACGAGGGCCAAGTGTTTAAGAATATCATATCGAATAACCCAAATATTATCAAAGCATCCCTAACCAATGGTTACAATGCTGGTACCAGTGTAGGATATGAGGGCAAGACTAGCTTCAGCGTCTCGAATGCAATTGACAAAGATTACCTAGCGCTGTTAGGTTTAGAATTGGTTGCCGGCAGGGAGTTGAAAAGTGAGCCAGATCAATACATTTTGGGCGAAGACACTTTAATCAACGTGATTGTTAATCAAACCTTCCTAAAAGAGCTTGAGATTGAAGGTGATCCCATTGGAGCTATGATTACTGATGGTGACTCTGACCCTACGTCAGCCTCTTTTCAATACCGCATTGTAGGTGTAGTTCAAGACTATATTTTTTCAAGTGCTAAGTCGGGAATCATGGCCATGATGCTACTGCCAAGTGGCCCAACAACTGAGTTCAATGAAATACTCATCAAGTATAGTCCAGAATATCTTACAGAGCTAAAAGAAGATATGAACACAAACTGGAGGGAAATTGAATCATATCAACCCATGTCTCTGGTCTTTATTGATGAAGAAAATCGACAGGCGTATGAAGACGAAAAGCGTTGGCAGTCTATCATTACATCTTCCACAGTATTAGCCATCTTAATTTCCTGTCTCGGATTATTTGGACTTGCGCACTTGGCGGCTCAGCAAAGGGCTAAGGAGATTGGTGTTAGAAAAGTGCTTGGTGCTTCGGTTAAGCGCCTTGTGATCATGCTGAACTTGACCTTTTCAAAACTAGTATTGGGCTCCTTAGTCGTTTCGACACCAATTGCTTATTACTTGGTAAATAATTGGTTGGATAATTTTCACTATCGTATTGAGCTAAATGCCCTCATGTTTCTGATTCCAGCCCTCATTACTTTCGGAATTGCGATTGCCACCATCTCTATACAGTCTTTCAAAACGGCTAATTCCAATCCAGTAGACTCACTAAGAAACGAATAAACTATGCTTAAAAATTACTTTAAAATCGCTTTGAGAAACTTGTTGAAGAACAAGCTCTACTCTACGATTAACGTTGTGGGTTTGTCAGTAGGTTTAGCGGCATGTGTTCTGATTGTTTTGTTCGTACGCCATGAGGTCAGTTATGACAAGCACTTTAAGGAATCAGAGCGCATATTTAGATTGACTGGGGCTTACAATCAAGGCGGAGATACTAAAACCTATTCCGCTACAACGACTTACCCATTGCTTCCAATTTTAGCGGCTAACTTTCCTGAGATACAGACTGCGACTCGATTAGATAATATGTCCTCAAATGTGGCTAGAGGGGATCAAAACATCTATCAAGAAGACATCTTTTTGGTCGATTCACTGTTCTTCGATTTGTTCAGCTTTGAAACTATAGCAGGAAGCCTCAATGGCGTACTTAATAACCCGAGGTCAATTATACTATCTGAGAATGCAGCAACAAGACATTTTGGTGATGAAGACCCTATGCAGCAATTCTTGCGCATTCAAGAAGTGGATTTTCAGGTGGCTGCAGTGGTGAAAGACCTGCCAAGCAATACTCATTTTGAAGCTGAGATGTTTATTCCAATGCGTACTGCTATTAGCTGGTATGGCGATTGGGTTAATGAGCTGTTTACTGGAACTAGTCACTATAGTTATTTCAAGATAGCGGAAGGAACAAAAGGGACAGACCTTGAGGCCAGAATTAATAGCTTTTTGAATACCACTTATCCATCCGATACACCTTACGAGTATTACTTGCAATCCTTAGAAAGTATACACTTAGACTCTGATTTAACAGGTGAGATTGGTGTCAATGGAAGCCGTACCACCATATTGATTTTTATTGCTACGGCAATAGTCATCTTACTTTTAGCATGTATCAATTACATCAACCTTTCTATAGCGGCATCTTTTCAGAGGGGTATGGAAGTAGGCTTGAAAAAAGTTTTTGGGGCTAGACCTATTACACAGATACTTCAGTTTCAAGCCGAATCGATCATTATAGCATTGATGTCTTGTATTTGTGCCGTGATACTGGTTGAAATGGCACTGCCGCAGTTTAACGTACTCACGGGAGGTGATTTTGATTTTCGTATACAGGAAGACTTAGTATTAGGGCTTTCTATTTTTAGCGTAGCTGTGATCATCGGTGTAATAGCCGGTAGTTTTCCAGCACTGTTTTTATTGAAAATGAAAACGGTAATGGTACTCAGAAACAGTGCCTTGAGTGGAGGAGGTGGCAAATTCAATTTACGAAATAGCCTTGTTGTCTTTCAGTTCTTTATTGCTGTGGTACTTATTGCCTCAACGCTTATAATCCTCAATCAAATAAAATTTATGAGAAATGCCGACCTCGGCATTGATACAGCTCAAGTGGTTGTGATTCCCATTGGAAGTGTTGCCGATCAATACGATTTATTAAGAGAGGAATTGCTTCGAAACCCCTCAATAACTCAGGTTACGGCTAGTAATAATCACCCAGCAATTAGAGTCGGCAATTGGAGAGGGTATCGCCCTGAAGGGGCAGACGAGTCGACTTACGCACCAACAGTTATCATTGCGCACGATTTTTTCGAAACACTAGGGGCTGAAGTCATAGAAGGGCGCTCATTTGATAGAGACTTTGAGACAGATTATTTACAAGCATATGTATTAAATGAAGCAGCTGTTAAGTTTTTTGGGTTTGAGCAGCCAGTTGGTACTTCTCTTAGTGGTTTAGCTTTTACAGGTTCTGAATGGTCTACCAAAGATGCCAAAGTGATTGGCGTAGTAAAAGACTTTCATTTTGCTTCATTGCATGAAGAGATTCGGCCAACGGTTTTTTCCTTGAGCTCAATAGCAACTACAGGTCTGAATTATATGAGCATTAGAGTAGCTCCTGATGGAATCACTGAGACTATGGCCTCCGTTGAAAGCATTTGGGATCAATTCGCTACAGATGTGCCTTTCGATTTTAGTTTCCTAGATGAGGATATCAACGAACACTATCAGGCGGAAGATCGGTTTTTGAAAGTTTTTGCAAGTTTCTCTTTCCTGTCAATTGTAATTGGCTGTCTAGGACTATTTGGGTTAACCGCTTTTATGATGAAGCAAAGGACAAAGGAGATTGGTATTAGGAAAGTGTTGGGAGCAGGTGTCTTTGGGCTCGTCAACACACTTTCTATCGACTTTTTGAAACTCGTTCTGGTGGCTAATTTATTAGGTTGGCCTTTGGCTTACTATTTAATGGATATGTGGCTACAGAATTTCGCTTATTCCAGCGGTATATCATGGCACATATTCGCGATTACAGGCTTTGGAGCGTTAATTATAGCATTTGCTTCAGTCGCTTTTCATGCCATAAAAACGGCTGCTATGAACCCTGTAACTTCTATTCGCTACGAATAATTAATGATTAAAAATGTTTAAAATCAATCTTAAAATAGCCTTCAGAAAACTCTTGAATAAACGAGAGTTCACCTTGATCAATGTTTTTGGTTTAGCGGTAGGTTTAACTACGAGTTTACTGATTTTTCTTTGGGTAAGCGATGAGGTCAATTATGATCAGTTTCATGACAACTCAGATAGAACCTATGGCATTTGGTCACACGATTTCTATGATAATGGAGACGTGGTAACACAAAGTGCTCAGAATGGCATTATTAAGGAGGTTTTGGATAGAGACTTTCCCGAGGTTGAAAGTACGGCACGTGTAGATTGGCGCGAGCATCAATTGTCAGTGGGCGATCGGCAGTTCAAGCAAGAGGGAATGATGGCTGATGAAGAGCTCTTTCAAATGTTTAACCTTCCATTTATTGAAGGCGAATTAGAAGAAAACACCTTAGCGACTGATGGTGATTTGATTTTGACAGAAAGCATGGCCATTCGACTTTTTGATAAGACAAACGTGCTGGGTGAGTTGGTTAAGATAGATAATGCGCGCGATGCAATTGTTAGGGCTGTTGTAGCCGATCCACCTAAGAACAGCCAATTTCAATTCAGCTTTGTGTTGTCAATGGAGAACTGGGTTCAGAAGAACAGCTGGATTAAACGTTGGGGTAATTCGGGTATTTTCACATACGTTCAATTGAGGGACAATGCTTCCGCAGCATCATTCGAATCTAAGATTGAGGACCTT
The DNA here is from genome assembly GCA_964352205.1 of uncultured Roseivirgaceae bacterium. Classification (GTDB taxonomy): domain Bacteria; phylum Bacteroidota; class Bacteroidia; order Cytophagales; family Cyclobacteriaceae; genus Roseivirga. The sequence goes on along the minus strand of CAYGQO010000002.1, from coordinate 532,461 downwards.
ATTCGAAAAAACCAAGAAGGTAATACCAAATCCCTCTTCTTAAAGCCATTCGATGATATATACCTGCGTGGAAGCTATGAAGGAGGCAAGCAGGCTGGTGGAAGAATTGAATATGTGCATTTATTCACCCTTATCGGGGTATTTATAATTTTCATAGCCTGTATCAACTTTATCAACCTTTCTGTTGCCGATGCGCTCAAGCGGGCAAAAGAAGTAGGTGTTAGAAAGGTAGCAGGAGCGTCTAAACTAATCTTAATCAGACAGTTTTTAATCGAATCGGGTTTGATCGTTATCCTCTCCATAATTGTGGCTATTATCTGTATAGAAGTAATTCTCGGGCCTTTTAATACCCTTACGGGCAAACAGGTAACACTCAATTGGCTGGACCCGAGTCTACTGTTGGCGATTGGTGTATTGGGACTTTTTACTATTCTGGTCTCGGGATTATACCCCGCACTTGTGCTATCTAGTTTTAATATAGTAAAGGCACTCAAAGGGAAGGTTGACACTAAAGGAACTACTAAAACAGGAGGGTTATTTCGGAAAGGCTTAGTCGTATTTCAGTTTGTGATTGCGGGCTTTCTCATCTTCGCCACTTTTATAATCAATACACAAGTAGCGTTTATTTTTGAAAATCAGAGAAACATCGATAAAGAGGGTGTTGTCACGCTTCAAAACGATGGTGAATTGCTAAAGAAGTATGATAGTTTCAGATCAGAATTACTCCAAGATCCAAGCATTGAGTCTGTAACAGTGGTAGGAAGTGCCCCGGTTAATATAGGAGCAAGCACTGGTGATTTTTCGTGGGAGGGAAAGGACCCGAACAATGATAAGACGAGTTTCAAACTGCTTTTTACGGAAGAGGATTTTGTAGAAACCATGAAGCTGGAGATTGTAGACGGGCAGAACTATTCTCGAAGTGTTGAATCTGAGTGGAAAGGCGTACTCGTAAATGAGGCGGCCATTAGAGGAATGAATATCGAAGATCCAATTGGCACTCCCGTTAAGTTCTGGGGAGTGGATATGACAATTTTGGGTGTGGTCAAGGATTTTCACATTGGTTCTGTTTATGATGAAATAGAACCGCTTTTGATCATTAACTACCTAGAGAATGCTAATAATGTGACTGTGCGTTCGGCCCCTGGTCAAGAAAAACGTGCGCTTCAAGTATTGAAAGATAAGTATGCTGAATTTATGCCTGGCTACTTGTTTGACTATACATTCTTATCTGCCGAGCATGAAAGGATGTATAAAAGTGAAATATTGGTGAAGGACTTGGCCAAAGTTTTCGGGCTTATAGCTGTGTTGATATCATGTCTTGGTTTATATGGACTAACGTCTGTGAATGCCCAGCGAAGTGTCAAAGAGATAGGGGTCAGAAAAGTACTTGGGGCTAGTATAGGCCAGATTTTAGTCAGTTTCTCTAGACAATCACTATTGCTTCCCGGATTGGCACTGGTGATTATGACACCCATTGCCTATTACACCATGCAAACTTGGCTTCAGGACTTTCAATATCACATTGACATTTCAATATTCAGCCTATTAGGAGTTGTGGCTATCTCTTTAATCATCGCATGGCTAACCGTTTCAATGATAGCCTTCCGTGCGGCCAGAACTAACCCGATAAACTCACTGAGAAATGAATAAATACCTGAAAAGTGCCTACAGAAACTTGGTCAAAAGAAGACTCTTTTCTTTTGTCAATATCGCCAGTTTGACTTTCGGTTTGATCTGTGCCTTGTTTATTGGCACTTATGTGATCTACGAGTTTAGTTATGATGGTGACATTGCCGAAGTAGAAAAAGTCTATCGAGTAATCAATGTAAGAGACAGTAAGGAAACTGGCGTCATTGTTCAAACCGCATTAAAACCCTATTTCGATACCCAAGTTGATCGAATTGAGTTATCGGCACGGGCCCAGCGTACCGGCCCAGTCGTTTTTCGTGTAGATGACTTGCTAATTCGAGAACGCAATGGCTACTATGCCGACCCTGAAATACTTGAAATACTTTCCATTGACATCAAGTATGGTTCAAAAGAAGAAGCGCTTAAAACAAGGCAGAGTATTATCATCTCTGAAAGTATCAGCGAGAAATACTTTCAAGGCCAATCACCGATCGGTAAAGAAATACAGATTGATGAGTACGTTGATGACAAGCCAATGAAACTCATGGTCGTTGGTGTCTTTAAAGATCCTGCCGCTAACAGACACTTTCGGCCCGACTATTTGATGAGTATTGACATTTTAAAAGGGTTTCAAAATAAACCGCTTGAACAGGAGTGGAGTAACTCTAATTGCTTCACCTATGTGAAACTCATAGATGGTGTTGAAGTAGGTCAAATCAATGATCAGATTGCCAATATCGTAGTGGAGAATAGTGAGTTTGATATGACAGGTAATGCACTCGTTTTGCAGTCAGTCAAGGAAATACACATGCAAGACTTTGTGGCTTTTGGGGATATTCCTGGTCAAGTAAGCAAATCCAATATGCTTATCCTGGCAAGTATCGGCTTGCTCATTATACTGTTAGTCTGTATTAACTTCTTTAATATGTCAACGGCTAGGTCATTAGAAAGAGCTAAAGAGATAGGGGTTAGGAAGTCAATTGGAGCAACGCGTGGTAACCTTATGATTCAATTCATGACTGAGTCGGCACTTCAAGTGACAATAGGCCTGATTTTGAGCATTATACTCTTTGAGGTGCTAGGGGATGTTTTATCCGCTTTCACAGGGCTTAGTTTCAATACGGGGACTATGGTTGCATCCTTCGGTTATCAGAATTTCACCCTATTTGTCTTAAGCCTCTGGCTGGTACTGGTTGTAGGTTCGGGCTTTTATCCATCATTGGTTATTTCAAAATTTAAACCGGTGGATTCACTGAAGGGGAAAGTCAATGTTGGCCGATCAAAAGTCAGCTTGAGTAAGGTGCTATTAGCATTGCAATTCACCATCACATTAACTATCGGTATTATAGCTGTGGTTGTTTACAGTCAGGTAAAATACATGCAGACTAAAGACCCTGGCTTTCAGCGGGATGCCATGGTATCTGTTGATTTATTTGATGTTGCTGTGAGAGCAAATTTTGTTGAAAAGTTGAATCAAAACCCGCTAATAGAATCCGTGACGTTTACTGATAGTAATGTGATTAGCATATTCAATTCTAGCTTTGATTATCGCTGGACGGGTAAGGTAGAAGAGGAGAACATACGGATTTATCATATGAGTATTGGGCTTAATTTTTTGGAGTCAATGGATATCTCTATGATCGAGGGAAGAAACTTTGACCCTGAACTTACCACTGATAGGGATGCGATTATATTAAATGAGGCTGCTGCTAAATTAATGGGAATTGAGTCTTTAGAGAATTTCCCTACAGTGACTCGAGGCCGTGATCAATATGAAAAGCAGTTGAATGTTATTGGAATTGTAAAGAATTTCCAATCGGGTACGCTCAGAGAAAAAGATAAGCCCATGCTGCTATATCAGAACCCTAATCGACTTTTTCGTGCATACATTAAGCTCTCTGAATCTAACCAGACAGCAGCTATAGCAGGCTTGGAAGATGCTTGGAACTTGCTGATGCCTGATCAGCCTTTTGAGTATCAATCATTGGATGCTGGTTATGAATTGATTTTAGCCAAGGATAAGGCATCAGGAAACATACTACTGTTTTTTACGCTGGTAAGTGTGGCTATCTCTTTCTTTGGCCTATTTGGCATGACAAGTCTAAATATTCAATCTAGAATGAAAGAATTGGGTGTACGTAAGATCCTTGGTGCTCACTACAAAGATATTTTCGAGGTGGTTTCAAAAGAGTTTAATTACACCATGCTGATCGCTCTAGTCATAGGCGTACCATTGGCTTGGTTTTTAGGAAATCGTTGGTTGAGCGACTTTTCTCATAGAATAGATTTGACATCGTCAATTCCATTGCTTGTTGTGGCAGCAATGGCAGCTATTGGGCTTTTGACGATTTATTTCTGTACACAAAAATTCACAAGAGTAAATCCAGTAGACACATTAAGAGAAAACTAAAATGCTGAAAAACTACTTAAAAGTCGCCCTAAGAAATATTAAGAGAAACAAGCTCTATACGGCCATAAACGTGGCAGGCCTATCTGTTGCGATGATGGGCTTTATTGTTGTGGCACTCTATGTCAATTATGAGATGTCTTATGATAAGTTTCATAAGGAAGTGGAAGATATTCAGATTTTGAAGATGAAATATTCGAAAGACATGGGTGGCTTTTATAATAATTTCTTACCAGCTGTTTTTGCAGATGCCATCAATGAAGAAATACCAGGAGTCGAAAAGGCTACGGCTACGCTCTCAGGGGCCGGAAACCTCACGGTAATCGGAAGTGGAGAACAGGAGTTTCGTGAGCAATTCTATCAGTTTCAGAACTCATTTTTCGACATTTTCTCATTTTCGGCAGCCTATGGAGATTTGAGTGAAGCTTTAAAAGACCCTAACGATCTGGTTGTATCTAAAAAGACAGCCCTCAAGTATTTTAATCGAGAAAATGTAGTGGGAGAGAAGCTCACAATAAAAGGCAGAGGGGAGCTAAAAATTAGTGCAGTCTTAGAAGACTTTCCCACTAATTCTCAATTTCAACCTCACCTCGTTCTATCTCTCAAGAACAGGAATGATGCTGCCGCATTGAGTAACTGGGGATATAATACATTCTTTATCTACGTGAAAACTCTTCCTGACGCTGATTTGGCAAGTGTTGAAAGTCAAATTGGGGCCTTATATGGCAAAAATGTAGAAGAGAGCCCCATGTATGAATCAGCCGCTAAATTTATGCCCTTTCAAGACTCTTATTGGGAATGGTCCGGCAGTGGTGCTTCAATGAATAATCGTAACAAAGGACTGGGGGCAGATAAGAATGTAATTTTTGTCTGTGCCATACTGGCTATGGTGCTTTTGATTATTGCATTGGCCAATTACGTAAACATGGCTGTTTCGCGTGCCATCCAAAGAGCAAAAGAGGTAGGGATAAGAAAAGTAAATGGAGCCTCACCGCGTCAATTGATTTTTCAATTCTTATCCGAGTCTATTGTCTTCTCCTTAATGAGTTTGGTAGTGGCCGTGATTGCACTGGAACTATTGCTGCCCTCTATATCTCAGGTAATGGGCATTCAATTGAGCATTGTACTACTATCTCCATTTCAGTTATTGTCGCTCATGGGGTACGCACTCCTCTGTGGTCTAATTGCAGGCATTTATCCGGCATTTTTCCTCTCAAGATTTCAACCAAGTAGAATTCTTAAGACAAAGATGATGGGAAGTACCAAGAGTAAGCTGTTGTTCAAATTCTTGCTTGGGTTTCAATTTACCCTTTGCGCGTTTCTCATCACGGCAACGGTAATCATGAATGGACAGATTAAGCATTACCTCCATTTTGATTTGGGCTTTACGAAAGACAACGTAATTACCGTACAACTTCCACAAGTTAAGGAGGGTAAAATGACAGCATTTATTCAAGAATTGGAAATGATGTCTGAAGTATCCGGTTTTACATTCGGACCAATGCCAGGTGGAGCAGCGGGTTTTAGTGGGGTTTGGTATGGTGAAGAAGCCATCAAGTACGTAGCCAATTTCGAGACAGATGAGTCGTTTATTCCAACATTGAATATTAAACTAGTGGATGGAAGAAACATTAATCCTGCGCTTTCTAGTGACTTTCAAGAAGGAGTACTTGTTAATGAAAAGTTGGTTGAGACACTGAAAATAAAAGAACCAGTTGGAAAGATTATTCAAGTACAAGGATATGATGAAACCAAGCTTAATAAACGCATTGTAGGTGTAATTGATAACATACATATGCAAGGCCCTTCTATGGGTACAAGGCCAGTATATATTTTACCTTCTAATAATATGGCCACCCCTAGACAAAGGCTGTTGGTAAATTTAAATGATGGGTCAACCAAACAAGGTATTTCAAAACTTGAAGCAGCTTATGCCCAACAGTTTGATAAGGTGATGAACTATCAATTTTTGACAGAAGCTTATGCTCAAAACTATCAACGCGTTCAGCGCTTGACTACTATTATTAATGGCGTTGCTACTCTGATCATTACGATTTCCCTTTTTGGGCTTTTTGCCATGGTGGCATTTAGTATTTCGGCTAGAATGAAAGAAATAGGTGTGCGTAAGGTATTTGGCGTTAAGTTCTTTGAACTACAATGGACACTTTCTAAAGTCTATTTAGTAGTGATCACCATTGCCTTGGTCATTGCTATTCCTTTGGCTTACCTTTTAATGGATCAGGTGCTCAATATCTATCAAAACCGATTGACCCTGACATGGGAGTATGGCTTATATACACTCGCGGGTGTCTATTTACTGGCTGCAATCACAGTTATTGGTAAGGGAGTATCTACTCTGAAAATGAACCCTATTAATATTCTTAGAAACGATTAAGACTGAATTATGCTTAAGAATTATTTAGTTGTTGCCCTTAGAAAGATTAGAAGAAATAAGCTTTATGCTAGTCTTAATATCATTGGCTTGGCCATTGGTTTAGCGTCATTCTTTGTCATTTATCTTTTCATACAAAATGAGTTGGCTTACGATCAATTTCATGAGCAGAAAGAGAACATTTACCGTGTCATAGAGATTAAGCAAAGAGATACTGGTGAGGAAAGAATGGGTGGTTTAACTTCTGCATTGGCACCTGTGGCTGCTGAGGAGATACCAGAAATATTAGCTTTCAGTCGTTTAGACAATTCCCCAATGCCCATTGTGGTAAAAGGCATTTCTGATTCGACTGATCGCGTAGAAACTGCAGGTGTAGATGAAGGGTTTCTTCAATTTTTTGATGTTGATATCGTTGCGGGAAGTAAAGATTTGTTGCTGCAAACTCCAAATTCTTTATTTCTCAATAAATCAAAGGCTGAGAAGTATTTTAGGACTGTTAATGATGCAATCGGTCAGACGATAAGAATTGGCAAGATGGATTATATCGTTCAATCAGTTTTTGAAGATATTCCAACGACTAGCTCCATCAAGGCGGAAATTATTGTTGATATCAAATCTATAAATGCTTACCGAGGTGAACGAGGTTTCAATCAATGGAGAGCTAGTTACTTTGATCAAACCTATTTTCTCTTAGATGAGAATGCTGAAAAGGGTTTTGTTGAGCAGAAGATTAATGAAGTATTTGAAAAATATGCCTATCGGGATGAAAAACAAAGGTTAGCGCTTCAGCCTTTATTGGAAATACACTTTTCATTAGACGTAAGTGGGCCAGTTGGAGAAAAAACAGACAGACAGTATATTCTGATTTTTAGCCTTGTAGCCGTTTTTATTCTAATATGTTCGGTTTTTAACTATGTAAGTCTGGCTTTGTCTCAGTCAGTAGAACGCACAAAAGAAATTGGTGTCAGAAGAGTAGTTGGCGCAGGTGCCAAGTCACTCTATGGGCAGTTCATTGCCGAGTCGATAACACATGTTTTTGTAAGCTTTGTTTTGGCTATCGTTATGGTAGAGCTTCTTTTGCCAGAATTAGAAATGCTTTTAGACCGATCACTCGGAAACAGCATTCTTACCAAACCGCTATTGCTGTTACAAGGCTTAGTTTTTAGCTTGGTTGTAGCAGTAGCCAGTTCACTTTATCCTGCTTTTTTAAGCACAAGGATAAATGTGATTCGAATTTTGAGAAGTGCCTCAGGGACTTTTTCTCAGAAAAGATTGATAGGGGTCTTGAGCATTTTCCAAGTGGCAGTTTTTGTAGTGCTTATTTGCGTGGCATTTACTGCAAATCGGCAAATGGAGTTTATGAGAGAAGAAAATTTAGGTTTTGACCGTGAAGCACAACTCGTATTGAATAGATTTTCAAAAGCTGCTTCGGCTAAAAGAGTGGCAATCAAGAATGAGTTATTGAACTTACCGAGCGTCATTTCTGCCACCTCTGCTACCTCTATTCCTACCAGAACAATGGGCAGTAGTACTTTTGGTGACAACAATTTCCGCTGGAATAATTTCGATGTCGATGAGCATTACTTTGAAACATTAGGAATGAAGATAGTGGAGGGAAGAAGCTTCTTAGCAGAAGATACGGATTCATCTAAAGTGATTATCATTAACGAGACCGCAGCTCAAAAATTAGGTTTCGAAGCTGGAGCAGTTGGTAAAACCATTGAAAGGAATCCAGGTGAGGTTTTGCGTATAGTGGGAGTTGTAGAAGATTTTCATTTTCAATCTAAAAAAGAACCGATAGAAGCAACGCTCTTTGAGCCCATCACAGATTATGCTTCCGTACTTGTATTAAAGCTCAATGGTCAGAGCTTAGCAACTGCTGTAGATCAAGTGAAGGATACCTATCGAGAGATTACTGGTGGAGATGAAGCTAACTTTTTCTTTCTGAACGATCAGATTAACGCGCAATACAAGCAAGAGAATGTCATGATCAAAATGATAAATACATTTGTGCTCATTGCGGCCTTAGTTGCTTTCATTGGTCTCTTTGGTATCTCTGGTTACTCGGCCAAAAGAAGACTTAAGGAAATGGGGATTCGCAAGGTCTTGGGTGCGAGTTTTATGGCCATTCAAACTTCTTTAAATAGGGCGAGTATTGGTCGCCTGATACTGGCTATTTTGATTAGTGTACCACTGGTTGTCTATTGGATGGAGGATTGGTTAAGTACATTTGCTTATAGGATTGAACTCCCTTATCCATTAATCTTATTAGCTGTATTATTGGCTTCTGCTATCATGTTGCTTACTGTTTCTTTTCACAGTATCAGGACCTTTTTTATCAATCCAGTTGAGATATTAAAAGACGAGTGATTGGTTTTTCCATAGCCTTTGATTGATTTTTTTAGCTTTTCATCAACGGGGCTACGACAAGACCCATCCTTTGACGTGTTCTGTCATCTGAAAATGAACTAGATGACAAGACCTTAGATCAGTACAGTTTTACAGCTTGTCGGACTGTGTAATTGAGGAATTTTTTTAAATCCATTACATCTATGGTTCCTCTAATTGGAGCTTACATTGTATCTTTCCTCTCACAACCTAATGACTATGCTTTCTAGACTCCTCTTTGCCTTAGGGCTTTTGTGCTTTACATTTTTAGCTTCGGCACAACAACTTGATCTGTCAAAATTAGAAAACCTGAACATTCGAAATGTAGGGCCCGCGAATATGAGCGGTCGTATCACTGCGATTGACGTAGAAGTCCGAAACCCAAAGGTAATGTACGTAGGTGCTGCATCAGGTGGTGTTTGGAAGTCTGAGAATGGAGGAACAGCATGGGGACCTATTTTTGATGAGCAACCGACACAGAATATAGGAGCACTGGCGATAGATCAGAGTAATCCAAGCATTCTTTGGGTGGGTACTGGGGAGGGAAATCCTCGTAATTCTATGAATTTAGGAATGGGTGTTTTCAAAAGTATAGATGGAGGAGCTACGTGGTCTCATATGGGACTAGAAGCCACAAAGACTATTCATCGAATTATTGTAGATCCAAGAGATGGTAATACGGTTTATGTTGGCGCCATGGGCGATCCGTTTACACCGAATAGTGATCGAGGTTTGTATAAAACCACAGATGGAGGTAAAACGTGGCGGAAAATACTTTATAGTAATGAACTGTCGGGCATAGCCGATTTAATTATAGACCCTTCTAACCCTAATAAACTCTTTGCCACACTTTATGAGCATAGGAGAACGCCATACTATTTTACTTCTGGCGGAGAAGGATCAGGTCTATATGTCACTTATGACAGTGGTGAACATTGGAAAAAGATAGGAGAGCAGGAGGGACTTCCCGGAGGGCAGTTAGGCCGAATAGGCCTGGCTATTGCACAAAGCGATCCGGAGCGTATATATGCCAAGGTAGAGGCAACCAAAAATGCCTTGTATAGAAGTGATGACGGTGGATCGAGTTGGATAATGATTAATGACAATCCAAGGTTTACAAACAACAGACCATTCTACTTTCAAGAATTAGCAGTGGATACAAAAGACCCCAATCGCTTATATAACATTTATCAACCCCTGTCTGTGAGTTATGACGGAGGTAAATCTTTCGACCCTGTACCAATGATTCCCGCAGATGAAACCAAGGGGCTACATGCAGATTTTCATGCTTTCTGGGTCAATCCAGTGGACCCAGAGCATTTCATGATAGGAGGAGATGGTGGTATTGGGATTACTCACGATCATGGTAAAAGTTGGTATTTTCCAGAGACCATTCCAGTTGCGCAATTCTATCACATCAATGTAGACAACGACAGGCCTTATAATGTCTATGGCGGTATGCAAGATAATGGTAACTGGTCAGGGCCTGGCTATACATGGAAAAGAGGCGGTATTAGAACGCTTTATTGGCAATACCTAGTGGGAGGCGATGGCTTTTATATAGCACCGGATTTAGATGATTCTCGGTTTGGTTATGGTACTTCTCAAAATGGAAATCTGTATCGCTATGATAAGCTGACTGGTTATTATGTTAGCATAAAACCACCACAGCCTAACTTAGAAACACGTTTAAGATTTAATTGGAATGCGGGCTTTGCCAAAAATCCTCATAACGCAAATTCGCTATACTACGGCTCACAGTTTGTACATGTTACCAAAGATAAAGGAGCAACTTGGGAGGTGATATCTCCAGATTTGACCACGAATAATCCAGCACATCAAAAGCCTGACTATGGTGGTTTGACATTAGATGTTTCTGGTGCCGAAATGTATAATAGTATTTTGTCTATTGCACCGAGTGCGGTAGATGAAAACGTGATTTGGGCAGGGACAGATGATGGACAAGTGCAGCTAACCCGAGATGGTGGTAAAACTTGGAAGAATCTAACAAACCAGATCAAAGGACTACCGAATGAGGCTTGGGTAGCCCAAATTAAAGCATCGCGTTATAATGATGGCACAGCTTGGGTGGTGGTTAATAATTACAGAAAAGGCGATTATAGTCCATATCTATTTAAGACAGAGAACTACGGTAAGTCTTGGACAAGAATGGCTGATGACTCAAAAGTAAAAGGTTATGCTTTATCTGTAGTTCAAGATCCTGTGGAAAAGAATTTAGTCTTTCTGGGCACTGAGAATGGCCTTTGGGTAAGCATTGACGAGGGAGCTAATTGGGTGCAATTCAATAATGGATTTCCATCAGTATCTACCATGGACATGACCATTCAAGAGCCTGAATCTGCTTTGATAGTCGGAACATTTGGCCGGGCCATTTGGGTTTTAGACGATTTATTGAGTCTTAGAGAAATTGCCGGAAAAAGACTGAATAAGGGTTTAACGGCTCTTCCTATGAATGATGCTGTACAAGTCAAAGGGTTGTTTATTAATCCTCCTGGTAATATTTGGACTGGATTTCATACCACGTTTGAAGGAGAAAATAAGGTTTTCCAACGGACTGAGATACCTTTTTATGTTTCCAATAGCGATCACCTGAAAGTACCCGTAAAGGCATCAATTTATGATGCATCAGGTAGTTTGATAAAAGAGCTCACGTCTTCGGGGGAACTGAAATTGGGTTTGAACTATATGATGTGGCAACTGGATGAGAGATCATTGAGTGCTCCGGGTCAGCGAAAAGGTATTGCGGTATTACCTGGAGACTATAAAATCATGTTGAGCCATGGCGAAAACACGGACGAGACAATGGTGAAGGTTATTGAAGATCCGAGGTTTGATTTGGCCCCGTCTATTGATAAAGGGCTTTATCAGTTTAGAAAAGAAGTAGATGTGGAAATGGCACGTCTAATGCAACTACTATCAGATATAGACAACAAACAGGCTGCGGTAGAGAAAATTAAGCGACAGTTGGTTGATTTACAATCCACAAATAAAGAGGAATTGATCAAAGCTCTTGATGAAATTTCTGTTCAGTTGGTTGATCTGCGAGCAAAAGGACAAACGCCAAGACCGAACCGTCAGGTAGGAGCGTGGCAGTCTTTTGAGGTATCACCATTTTCTAAACTCATGGAAGCAAGAAGACTTTCAGCCGCTAGAACTACGGCCATTTCAGCTCAAAATAAAGCAGTGCTAAAAGAAGCAGCTGATCTAATTGAAACATTTAAGAAAGCATTCGAAACGTTTATCAATTCCGATTGGAAAAAGTTTGAGGAAGTAGTTAAGAAGAGTGATCTTAACTGGTTTTAAATTAAGGGTTTATGATTTTATTATCTGATTACGGCCTCTGCTTCAATTTCAACCAGATAGCCCTCGCCAACTAGCCTTGCCTGCACGAGGGTATTGGCTGGGTTAATGTCTTTAAAACGTTCACCATGGGCTCTTGCCACTGGTTCCCAGTCGCTAAGTTCATTGACGAAAATTCTCGTTCTGACTACATCTTCTAGTTTCCCACCAAAGGCTTCAATGGCACCTTCAATTTTATCGATGACAAAGTGTGTTTGGGCCGCAGGGTCATTGCCTCCAATCATTTCCGGCCCATGAGTGGCCGTAGTCCCCGAAACGTGAATTCGATTTCCATCTTTCACAGCTCGGCAATAACCCGCATATTCTTCCCATTCCGTTCCGCTGAAAATCTGATCTCTAAATTCGCTCTTTTGAACAGGTTGAAACGCTTTAGGAATTATCTCAATGTGATGGCTTAAATCGCCAGAGGCAGTAAGAAAAGGTGGTTTTCTATACTCATCCCCGCAGTCCCCAGGTATTTTGTCCAAGCCATTCTGCGCTTCGCTGATGAGCCTCAAGTCTTCTTTATCTAATTCAATATCCAGTACCTTTTGGTTATCGGCAATATGTTGGCTTTTTCCCAGTCTAGCACCAACGATAACAGCTCCGACAACAGGGTTTTCAAGAATGTATCGGCTAGAAACATTGGCCACAGATACCTTATGTTTATCTGCTACGCTTTTGACAGCTTTCAGTAGGTTTTGATATGGGCCCCACCCTCCAGCAGCGTCAATAAATCGCTTATACTTCATTTCAGACCAAGTTTCGAGGTCTTCCATCGCAGGTTCGGGTTTGTCTAACCATCGATCGGTCAAAAAGCCTCCTGCCAACGTACCAAAAGCAAGAAGTTTGGTGCCGTATTGTTGACACACCTGAACCATGTTGCCTAAGGCCCTTTGATCTATCAGTGAATGACAGACTTGGTTACTCACAATTGGAATACCGCTTGCTAAGGCCACTCTAAGATGGGCTGAGTCAAAGTTAGTCACGCCAATGTGCTTGATTAAGCCCTCTTCCTTTAGCTCATTAAGATAGAAGAGTCCATCTAACCAAGCAGGGTCGGGGTAGTACCAAGCATGAAATTGCATCAGGTCAATACTGTCTTGTTGCATTCTGTCTAGAGCCAGTTGTACGGCATCTCTTACAGATTGCTTATCAATCTTGCCAGGTTTAGGAACCCACTTGGTAAAAAGCTGCACTTGATTCCCCAAAGGGTGGGTGTTTTTAAATGTACCCGTTATGATTTCACTCGATCCGTAGTGATCGGCCATATCAAAAGAAGTGAAACCAGCTTCTACATAAGGTGCCATGTGTTGCGCGGTTTCCATCGGATCAAGGGTGTCTCCGTTACGCTCCATATCAGCTATTTGCCAAAGTCCTGTGATGAGCCTTGATATTTCTAATCCTGGTGCTAATGATATCTTCTTCATGAATTATTCGCTTGGTAGTGAATCAAATCTTTTCTTTAAATCTACCCCTTGGCTCTTCAATTGTTTCCACTTGAAGGCGAAGAGGATACTAGCTAGGCTCATCACAATGAGCCAAATTGGTGTGGAATGAAAGTACCACGCTGATGTTTCAGCCGTCAAATCTTTGTAAGTATGTATGGCCAAGAAACCGAGCAGGAATATGGTGCCGAATATGCCGATAAACCGTTGAATTGCGCTGTTCTTAATAACTGAAATTGACGCGGATAGTGTAGGGTTGACTTTTTTAATAGTCAGTAAGGTAATGCACATGAGCAGAAAGTTCACCATCATAGAAGTAACCATAATGTCTATGCCTAGAAAGAAGTCTCCCGCAAAATGAGAGCCTAAAACGCCTATGCTGGCCATTCCCCCCGCAGCAATAATGGCGATATGAGGTGTGTGTCGCTTTTTATGAATTCGGGCCATGGATTTTGGGAATATTCCGTCCTCTGCCCAAGCAAACATTAGCCGAGAAACAGAAAGCAACATGGCAGGAAGGTCATTGATCAAAGCAATGGCTGCACCGAGTAAAATGGCGATACCTAAACCGGCAGGCAGCACATAGCTCAGCAGTCCAGGAGCTGAGATGTCTTTTGTCATGGCTTCTTCGGCCACAAAGCTCCATGGCACAGTATGATATACAGCTTTTGCAAATAAGAAATAGAAACAACCCACAGAAAGAATAGCCAACAGAATGGCTTTCGGTAATGCTTTCGTGGGGTTTTTGGCTTCCCCACCCGCTTGGGCTATAGAGTCGAATCCGATGAAGCTTGAAAAGAGTAGGGCCGCGGCAGATAAGAAAATTCGCCAATCAAAGTCTAATGTATCGCTGGGTGTAAAGCTGCGTCCTTCTTTTGTTGATAGGGCATTGAGAAAGTCTGAAGTATCAAAAGTAAAGCCAGCTACAATTACTATTGCCCCTAGAACGAACATGAGGAACATCATAGGTAGCAGCGTCCTTTCATAGGATTTAGCACCTCTAACGTTGACAAATACAAATGCCCAAATGAGCAGTAGGGCAATGCTTACCCTAATCCAACCTATTTCTAATGCACTTGAAATGTCATCCCAACCGAGGGCGATTGTGACATCTCGCATAAAGGGAACTGTCACATAAGAGATCACGCCAATGACAATAGACAGACCAAACCACTGCGAAAAACTTGCTACAAAGCCTAGGTAGGGGTTTAAACCACGACTCGCGTAGATGTAACTACCTCCGGCTCGGGGCATGGCAGAGGCTAAAATACCATAAGCGAATGCCGCAAAAAGCGCAGGTACAGCGGCAAATGCAAATGCGGGTAATACGTAAGGACCAATGCCTGGCACATTGCGTTGAATCATAAATGGAACAACGTTGATAGACGCACCTAGCATGGAGCAGACTCCGGTTGCAGTTAAGGCAAGTAATCCAAGTTTTCGGGTAAGCTTAGTCGGTGATGGCTGATTCATTCGTTTCTAATCTACAAATGAATTCTGAATCCGAATAAGAAAGTTTGATGATCGTTAAACCAAGATTATCAGAGGTTGGCTTTCAACGTATTATGTTTAGAAAAAACAGTTAGCCTAGAGTAGTTTGTTGAAGGCTAAAGCCTTATCTGTCCAGAAGTCTAAGTCTTCTTCGGTATCAAAGCCTTCCGGATCGATGAACAAAAACCCGCGCATTACAGTGCCAGTGAAATCCATTTTTCTACTTCCTTTTACATTCAATAAGTCTTGGTAGGGCAATTTACCGACCCTAACCATCAGCCTGTCGGCATTGGTTTTCTTGTCTATATCCACACCAATACACATTTTATGATTTACCATAAAAATGAGGCCGCCCATCATTTTCTTTTCTTCGGTGATGCCAGCATGGGCAAGCCTCTGACGTACTCTATCCACTAAAAAATCGCTATAAGCCATGATTATAAATCTAAAAACTTATAACGATTTTAAAATCTAAGCGGGGACATTTTACCTATTGGAGATAACTTCTCATGGCGGCATAGTATCGATCTGCTACAACTTTGGCACCAGCCTCATTGTAATGCACATCGTCAGCCATGTAATCATCTGACCAATTAGGCCTCATGTCTACCACAATGACTTTAGAGTTTGAGGTCGTCCTGTTAGCGCCAACAGTGGCAATAGCCGCATTGAAGTCATTAAATAGCAGTGTGTTGGTCGTATTCATTATATTAGAACGGCCTGGGGCAATCTGTTCGAGAAATATGATGATGTCGGGGTTTTCAGCTTGAAGCCCATCGATAATCTGATTGATGTTCTCAATGGCCGTACTGACGGCAATTCCTCCTAAAAGATCATTACCACCAATACCGAGCAAAGCGATATCAGGTTTACCTGATGAAAGTGCTGTATTGAGTGTTGATAGAACGTCACTTGTGGTAAAACCACCTACACCTGCATGGTCAAAGTCAAAGCTCATATCCATAAATTGAGGATAAGAAGCCTCATCTCTTAAAGGACCTATGAAATCCACTTCTTTGTTGTTGGAAATAATATTTTTCCAGAGTTCGTAGCGATAGCTTTCAAATTCAGGCCTGTTGCCTTCAACTCTTGAGTCTCCTAGTGTCAGTAATTTGGGTCCATCATTGGTAATGGAGATAGGGTTCTTGTCATTATTATGGCAACCGAGGCTAAAGTTTAGCAATAGGATTGCTAAAAACGCAATGAGTAATTTGTGCTGTTTGGGGTTTGCTGTCATGGTATTGTTGGTTTTGTTCAGCTCTTTATACAGTCAAGCTGAAAATACCCTACCCATTAGATATAATGGCTTCTATTATAATTTGAAAGTGATTTTGGCATTTTGATCAGATAATTTACTCAGGTGATCTTCCATACGAAACTGATCAGGTTCAAAACTCTTGCTTCTCTTTTTTGACTGTTCTTGTCTTGAGATACTCCTTGCAAAACGTCTAATATCTTCTTCAGAATCAAGGATGAGGCCTGGTACTGGAACACTTTTGCCATTATCATCTTTGGCTACCATTGTAAAGTAAGAGGAGTTACAGTGCTTGATCTCACCTGTCTTTATGTTCTCAGATTCAACTCTAAGGCCAACCACCATGGATGTTCTGCCCGTAAAATTAATAGAGGCTTTGAGGCTTACCAATTCACCAACTTGTATGGGGTGTAGAAAGTCAACTCGGTTTACAGAAGCAGTCACGCAATACTGACTAGAGTGTTTTGAGGCACATGCAAAGGCGACTTGATCCATCAGGTTTAGAATATGACCACCATGAATTTTGCCACTAAAATTAGAATGGGAGGGTAGCATTAATTCTACCATGGTGACTTGCGAGGCTTCTTTTGTTTTGTAGTTCATTGTTTTTTTCTTCTTTTTGCAAACTTTGTTGCTGGTTCTTGCGTGGGGTCATCGGGCCAGACATGCTTAGGATAACGTCTCTTTAATTCCTTTTTGACTTCAAAGTAGGTATCTGCCCAGAAGTTTTTAAGGTCAGAGGTAATCTGAACCGGCTTATAACCAGGTGATAGCAGATGCATGAGCACACTTTTTGAACCTTGGTTGATCTTAGGTGTTTCGTTTAGACCAAAGACTTCCTGAATTCTAACGGCAAGCACTGGTGGTTCTCCATTATCTCGATACATCAACTTGATCTTTGATCCGCTCGGTACCTCAATCTTTGATGGAGCAAGTAGATCCAGCTGCTGTTGCTGTTCGAAACTCAAACTGTGTTGGAGGATATCCCTTAAGCCTATTTTCTTAAGGTCTTCTGGCTTTTTTACATTATTCAGGTAAGGACTGAGCCATTCCGCACTTGTGGTTAACAGACTGGGTGTGCTGACTTCTGGCCATCCTTGATTTGGATTCCATCTTCTGAGACTAATGACTCTGCTTTGCCATTGCGCCACTTCTTCGTTGAAATCTAAGAGCTGTTCTCCTTCCTTTTTAATGGCTTCAATAATGGCAGCGACCAAATGTGAGGGGTCGGGATCGGGGAGCGGTGTGCTCTTGAGTACGATACTTCCAATGCAGAGATTAAGGTTGGCCATGAGGCCTCCATCTTCAGAATCCCATGTGATGACCTGTTTCTCTTTTACGAGCGATGCTAAATCCCTTGGATTCAATGGGGAAGCCATATGGATCTTGCCCATGCCGTCTCGCGCGTCTATATGACAAATCGCCAACCAAGGTTCAGCTGCGAGATCTTCTCTATGACCTGCCATGGCATATCGACCATTTGATAGTTGGAATTGGGCGTTGTTTCCGGGTCTGGCAAATGCAATGCGTTCGGGGTAGGCATGTGTCAATAAGACACCTGTCTCATAGGGATCGATGTAGCTATTGTCTTCTGGAAGATCGAATAGCTTTCGGTATTGACTGGCTATCTTTTCAATTCTCCCCAGTTTCCTACCATCTCTTTGCTCTTTTCTATGCTTTCTAAGTGCCTCGATGCGTGTATTAAGGTCAATCCCGGCTTCTCGACCCAAGGGATCTCTCTCATCTAGTAAGGCAGCAATGTCCGTGGCCAGGCCTAATTGATCTCCTTCATCCGCCAATAGCAGCATGTGCGCTATTCGGGGGTGACAAGGCAGCTTTAACATACGTTTACCATGCGCTGTAATCCGTCCATTCTCAAGCGCCTCCAATTGATGCAGTAAATCAGTGGCTTGCATTAAAGGACCTCTAGGCGGTGGCGTGAGCCAAGTCATCTGTTGAATGTCAACGATTCCCCATTGCGCCATATCAAGGACAAGTGAAGCTAAATCGGCCTCCATGATTTCGGGTACAATATGGTCGGTCAGTCTTTGGTGTGTTACAGGAGACCACATGCGATAGCAGTGTCCTGGACTGAGTCTTCCGGCCCGGCCAGCTCGTTGATCTGCTGAGTCTCTTGAAATGCGAACTGTCTCAAGACGAGACAGCCCAGAGTTGGGATCAAACTTAGAAGTACGGCCAAAACCACTGTCAACCACTATTTTGATGCCTTCAATGGTTAAACTAGTCTCGGCAATTGAAGTTGAGAGCACTACTTTTCTACGGCCTTCTTTATCAGGCATAATGGCAGCGAGCTGTTGTCGCTGAGGAAGCG
This sequence comes from uncultured Roseivirgaceae bacterium, assembly GCA_964352205.1. Lineage (GTDB taxonomy): Bacteria > Bacteroidota > Bacteroidia > Cytophagales > Cyclobacteriaceae > Roseivirga. The sequence continues at coordinate 513,759 of CAYGQO010000002.1, read as the reverse complement.
CTCCGTAGAGTTGATGAATTTGAAACCCGCTGAGTTCTTGCTGAAGGATTTCGGCAGTATTTCTAATTTCTCTCTGGCCGGGTAGAAAAACCAGGACATCTCCGTCATGCTTCTTGGTCGCGGAAACAACAGTTTTAGCAACGAGTTCTGCCATTAAGAATTCATCGATATCACCCGCATAATTGATTTCGACAGGGTACTGTCTTCCTTTGCTAACTACTGCCGGGGCATTGAGTAGCGAAGTCAATTGTGGCATGTTCAGTGTTGCCGACATAATCATAATTCTGAGGTCAGGCCTTAAGACCTGTTGTGCTTCTCTACATAATGCTAGGGCAACATCAGCGTGAATGCTTCTTTCATGAAATTCATCAAAGATGACCATGGCTACATTTTCTAAAGCATTATCGCTTTGAATCATTCGGGTAAGAATGCCTTCCGTAAGTACTTCGATTTTCGTTTGTGCCGAAGTCTTATTGTCAAAGCGAATCCGATACCCCACGGTTTGGCCGACAGGCTGGCCTAGAAAATAAGCCATACGTTCCGCGATCGTTCTAGCGGCTAAACGTCTTGGTTCGAGCATTAGAATTTTCTTTCCCTTTAGCCAGGGCTCACTCAGTAAGGCCAAAGGCAAAAGGGTACTCTTACCTGCACCAGGAGGTGCATTAACAACCAAGCTGTTCTGTTCAGCCAATTGAGATTGTACCTCATCTATAATCTCAACTACTGGAAGGTCAATGGATAGAGGATCGAATGCCATTGATGCGAAGATAACCGCATGGCGGCAATATATTATTGATAGAACTAATAAAGATTTGGAACAATTTAATCGATCAGTTTGTATGTTTGTCATAGACAAAATTTCATTATGCTTTACGTCATTTCCCCCGCAAAAACACTTGATTTCGAAACGCCTTGTGATAAAGAGAAGTCTTACCCAAGGTTTCAAAAAGAGACGCTTGAACTGATTGGTGTGCTGAAAGAAAAAAGCCCTGAAGAAATTCAAGAACTCATGAGCCTCAGTGAGAACTTAGCCGAGCTAAACGTTAGCCGATATAACAAGTTTGCCAAAAGCAAGAATACAAAAAGAGCCAAACAAGCGGTCTACGCCTTTAAAGGGGATGTATACTTAGGACTTGAGGCAGAGGAGTTGTCTAATGATGAAATCCTTTACGCTCAAGATCATTTAAGAATATTATCAGGGCTTTATGGCTTGCTCAGGCCTTTGGATTTAATTCAGCCTTATCGATTAGAGATGGGAACGCGTTTGGCTTTTGATGACTACAACACGCTCTATAATTATTGGGCCGATAAGATTGTGGCACAGGTAAATAGAGACTTAAAGAAACAAGGGGACAAGGTTTTGATTAACCTAGCCTCTCAAGAGTATTTTAAAGCCATTGACAGGCCGAGCCTAAAGGCCAAAGTCATTAATGTTGACTTTTTAAATGCGAAAAATGGTAAGTATAAAGTAATCTCTTTCTTTGCGAAGAAGGCTAGAGGTTTGATGGCACAGTATATCATTAAAAATCAAATCAATGATCCTGAGGGTTTAAAAGCCTTTGACTATCAAGGCTATTGGTTCGATGCCGATAGCTCGAATGATAGTAAGTTTGTTTTTAAGAGAGACCAAGTTTGAAATAAGTTCCCTGGGTAAGTCATTCCGACATAGGAGGAATCTTGACCAAGGTGAAGATTTTCCAAAAGAGTTTATGTTCAACCCAAAAGAAATAGCTGGTAGAGATTATTCAAAGGAGTTTGAGTTCCAGGCGTCCAGAAGTTCGGGACCTGGTGGGCAAAACGTCAATAAGGTCGAAACAAGAGTAAGTTTAAAGTTTTCAGTGGTTGATTCTCAATTGCTCAATGAAGCAGAGAAACAGCGACTTTTTACTAAATGGGTGAATAGGCTTACTTCTGATGGGGTTTTGGCTATTCACTCCGAGGAACACAGAAGTCAGTTACGCAATAAGGAAGAGACGATTACTGCCTTTAAGAAGCTTATTGAGATTGCTTTTACAGACCCAAAACCTAGAAAGAAATCCAAACCATCTAAGTCTTCCATTCGCAAGCGATTAGATTCCAAAAAGAAGCATTCTGATAAGAAGTCAAATAGAAAACGGCCTGACTATTAAAAAGAAAAGCCGATTCAAATAAATGAATCGGCTTTAGATTGGGGTTGATTTACTTATTGCCCTCCCTTACGGTTGGGGTTTCTTGGGTTTGGCCAAGTTCTTGGCTGACCGTTTCTTGGATTAAGACCTAAATCTGCCTTATCTCTAGGGAATGTTTTATCGTCTTCACATGCCATATACACCATGATAGCCGTTAAGATGGCATTATTACGTACATCGTCAAAAACGATTTTGTCGTAAGTGTCACGGTTGGTATGCCATGTGTATGTGCCGTAATCCCAGCTCAGAGAACTTAAGCTAAAGCCTGGAGCCCCAGCGGCTACGAAAGAAGCGTAATCAGATCCGCCACCTCCTGGGGTACCAGGGAAGTTAGTTTCAATCTCCGCCTTATATTTTCTTGGTACAGCTGATAACCAACGATTGATAAATTCATAAGAATGCAAGAATCCCTGTCCACTTATGTTTACAACTCTACCCGTACCATTGTCTTGATTGAATAGGGCTTGCAGTCCTTCGACTACTTGTGGGTTATCTTGTACAAAAGCGCTTGATCCGTTCAGACCTTGCTCTTCGCTACCCCAATGACCAGCAATGATTGTTCTTTTAGGGTTTGGATAGAATTTCTTAAGAAGTCTCATTGCTTCCATCATAACCATTGTTCCTGTTCCATTGTCAGTAGCACCTGTGCCACCATCCCATGAGTCAAAGTGAGCTGAAAGTACTACATACTCGTTAGCCTTTTCGCCACCTTTCATTTCCGCAACGGTGTTATAAGTAGGCATTTGACCTAATTCTTTAGAAGTTACTTCCACTCTAATGGTTGGTGTATCTCCATGCTCAATCATTCTGAATAGGGTACCATAGTCTTCCAACCCAATATCAACAGCTGGAATCTTTTTAGTTCTAGCACTAAAGATTTTGTTTACGCCAAATCCCCTTGACCAGTTAGACTTGAGTATACCCAGCGCTCCTGCATCTTCCAATGCTTGGTCAAGGCCTCTGCCATAACCAGTGTTTCGCACACGGTTACGCCAATCAGTAATGGTTTTGCCTTGCAGTTTTCTCATGTTTTCGATAGACTCTTCTGTGCCGAACTTTTCCCAGTTATATCCAGGACGTCCTGTAGGCTGAGCTGCATCTACCATTACGAATTTTCCTTTTACGCTTGGGAGCCATGCATCAAAAGCAGCTTTGTCCGCTACATCTGGAATCATAACTACTTCTGCACTCACAGGTCCATTAGTAGCCGCACTCCAAGCAAGGGCCATTGCTTCTAGTGTTTTTACACGTGGCTCAATTAGGTCAACGTGCGTAATGCCGCGTTCCCATCCACGCCATTCTCCCCATTTTTGATTTTCTGCCGAGATTCCCCAGCTACCATATTTGGCAACTGCCCAATCATTAGCAGCATTCATTTGAGGAGTGCCGACCAGCCTTGGTCCGTTTTTATCAAGAAGCTCATATGCTATTTCCTCAAGCATTGAGTTCTCATTGGCTTCTTTGATCATATTGTCAATGACTGTCTTCTGATCTTGCGCCTTAGCAAGGGTGGCAAGCATAATGGTAAGTACAGTGACAAGCGTAAGTATTCTTTTCATTCTGGTTAGTTTAATTTATGTTGAAGATAAGTAGTTAGACTAGAAGCCCAGCAACCGATTATGTAATCAGAGGCTCGATTCAAATTTATCCAATAAGCGATTGGTCTGTCCTTGAAGTTTATTTTGAAAGAAACCCGTTCCACCAAGAAGCATACCTTTTAAGCCCATGGCTTGGCTGGCCCACCGATGTAAATTGAAATGGTCAGTGTGTTTGATGATCAAACCGTCTTTGAATTCAAATTGAGCATCAATTAGGTTGTGCACCTTTCGACCTGTTTTGCTAAAAATGTAGTGGGCTTCCCAGTGGGCCTTACCTGTCAAGTCACTTGCTTCTACATTGCTATAGGTGACTTTCATGTTTTTATCCTTTTGGCTAGCGCAAAGCATTCGCCACATATTACCGGCCCTATTACCTTTTAATTGTCCAAAAGCAGGGTCGTGAAAGACAATGTCGTCATGATAGCACGATGCCATTGTCTCAGCATCTAGGTTGGTAAAGGCGGTGTAGAATTTGTCAATGAGCTCTTTCATGTGGTGATTAAGATAGTGGCTTAACCATTCTTAACCAATTTATAGATTCATTAACAGGCTATTGGCAAATGTTAACACTTGTTGTCACACTATTTGCATGATCTTGAACTAAAAATCATTACAATGAAAAAGATCAATATTCTCATCATTTCCCTTTTAGTAATTGGCTTGACTTCACGTTTTGCAATAGGTCAAGACATGTCAGTGTCGAGCAGGGAAGAAAAACCCATTTCTGTCCTCAGGTTGGGTTTAAGTACATACGACAAGTATGGTCAAGATTTAGCACTCGAATTGAACTATGAATACTTTATAACACCAAGGCTAGGTGTAAAAGCAGGACTATTTCACAACCTAGGCCTTAGAAAATCACCCAATCTGGAAGGAAGGGTATTTAATTTAGGAGGATTGACCTCGGTTGTAGATAACAATCAGATTGCTAATGTCTCGTTTGCCCTAAATTATTACTTTAAGAAAAATAGTCAGGCTGGACATTTTCTTTCCCTACGTATAATGGATGCTGTAGCTTTGATTGACAGTTCACGGTATACATTCAATCCGGTTAACAACACTCTAGGAGTCATAGTTGACTCAAAAGACAAGAAAGAATTTGAATTTGGGCCGGACATCGGGCTCTATTATGGTTATCGAAGAGAGTTTAAGTCCGGCCTTTTTTTAGAGGGGCGGATAGGGATTTATTACGGAAACAAATCACCTGATGAATATTTGCCACATAATGGCTTTGCACTAGACGCTCAATTGACCATCGGCTGGACAATCCCTTTTACTAAGAAAAAGAAGCGCTAAGCATCCTGCACAAAAAATATTGCATTCCCATTGAGGTCATGGAAACCAAACTCATGAGTGCCCCAAGGGGTGTTTCGCTGATATTCTTGGGCACTGATAGTTCCTCTTTCAATGAACTCCTTGGCAAAGCGCTCAATGTCGTGTACGAATATTTTGATAACAGACCCGCCAAGTAACGGATCACTTTCATCATCAGCATGCCATTGCAAATGAATGCATTGCTTTTCTCGCTTAAGACCTGCGTACATTTGATCTCCAAAAGCATACTCAAAACCCGTGAACTCTTTATGCCATCTGATATCTCTCTCAATATCTTGTGATGGAAGCACGGGTTCTATGCCCCTGATGTGTTGTTTTACATCCATTTGCTTAATTTAAAGAAATGTCCACGCCCATGAAAGAAAAGAAGAAAGAGTGTCCGTCTTGCGCTATGCAAGTTGGGGTGGAGGAAAAGGTTTGTCCAATATGTGCATACGAATTCCCAACCCGAATGAAAGGGACGAGTTGGGTGGCCATAATTCTGATTCTGGCTTTCTTGCTGTGGATGATCCTTTAGTAGCCTTATTTCACTCTTGTGTAATTAAATGCTACCTCACTTTCTTTGCCAGCTTCTCCAATCATCACATGCATATTGATTTTATCTTCTGTGATTTTTTCAATGGTAAACCCCTCGAAATAGACTTTATCTTTCTCGACTTTGACCAACCGAAATTCTACAGAATCATTCTTTTCTTCCCAGCCAGTGAGGTCTCCGTTAAAGTGTTTGAGCCTAAGTACAAGACTTCCATTCTCTTCTCTAATTTGGCACAACTCATAAAACTGAACCTTGCCATCTACTACCAGTTTGAAAGCGCACATCATAGAATCTCCGAGTGGGGGGCTCCAAGTCTCTTGTACCTGTCCACCAAAAGCTTCTCCTTCCCAGCTACCTGCCATCCATGCTACATCTTCTAGTGTGGCTTTTGGTGATTCCTTGTCACCTAATGACATGGTCTTTTGAGAAAAGGCAGCCATTGAAATTGTTAATAGAAGCAAGCTTAAAAAGTATTTCATGATGTCGTTTTTATTATTTGACGCATGAGAATAGGATAGGGGACAATTAGAATCCGCTATTCAACCATGTTTTTAATTGAAGGAACCTGATAGAGGTACTATGCTTCTTCTTGGTCAGCAATCACCTCAGTCTTTTTCTTAGGTAGAAATTGCTCAACGAGAATGATTCCCGTGCCGATCATTACTGAAACATCAGCTGCATTGAAAATTCCGGTATGCGCAAATTGTAGGTCAATGAAAACCATGTCGGTGACAGAACCATATACTATCCGATCGTAAATGTTACCAATGCCGCCTCCGACAATAAAGGAGAGGGCGATCATGCTCAGCCGTGAGATGTCTTTGTTTCTAATCAGATAAACTAGCAACGCCAGCATGACTGCGGCTGGTAAAACTAACAGTAAGAGCTTCCTCATGGTGGGAGACAGGGAAGACCCCATGCCTAAAAAAGCACCTTCGTTTTCAACTTTTGTTAAAATTAAATAGTCGCCAATCACCTCAATAGTCTCATTGTATTCTATTTGATCCCGAGTCATCTTCTTAGTCACTTGGTCAACAGCAATATTGGCTATAATGATTATCAGGATTAAAGCTGTTCTCGGGATACGCTTCATAGAAATTGAAATTTCCTCAAAAGTAGTTAAAACGAATAAAGAAGCTAAAACTTGATGAAAAATGAAGTGCCTTCAGCAGAGGTTTGAAATGACAATTCTCCTTTATGGGATTGTATGATTTGCTTGGTTAAACTAAGGCCAATACCAGAGCCATCGGGTTTGGTAGTATAGAATGGTATAAAAATCTTCTCAGTTATTTCTTCCGGTATACCGCCACCATTATCTGTAATAGTAATGATTGAGTAACCTTTGTTGTTATCTGCTTTGAAAGTCATACTGATGATTCCGTTGTCGGGATTAACCGCTTCTTTCGCATTTTTCAACAGGTTGATCATCACTTGTTCCATTAAGTCAGGGTCGATCATAAGTTTAAATTGTTCCTGAGGGCTGTCTAATCGCCAAGCAATTTGAGAGCCTGCTAAGGTTGGCGCAAACAAAGAGGATATGCGTTGGAAGAAATTTTGACCATCCACCTCCTTTATGTTTGGTAGAGGAACTCTCGTAAGCGCTCGATAGGCCTGGGTGAAATTCATTAAGCCTTGACTTCTGGCCTCAATGGCATCTAGCCCTTCTTCAAGGCTTGCTCGTTTTTCTCCCTCAAAGTCGCCTGATTTGACTATGTGCTTCATGGTAGCAGATAGGGAAGTAATTGGAGCAACGGAATTCATAATCTCATGTGTTAATACACGAATCAGTTTCTGCCAAGCTTCCATTTCATTTTGATCTAACTCAGCATTTATGTCTTGGAATGAAATCAATTTATAATGATTTCCTCTTAGCCTGAAACTAGAAGCTGAAATGGACAATCGCCTCATTTGATTGTTGATGGTGGTCTTGAGTACTAAGGTCTCACCATTTTTAATGGCCTTGATTTGGTGATAGAGTGTTTCGTTTTCATGCTTGATGTTACCGAGGTTTAGAATGTTCTTTTGACCTAATAGCCCTAGGAAAGCTTCATTGGCCAAGTGTATTCTCTCTTTTTCATCATAAGCCAATACACTAATCTGAAGTTGATTGATGAGTGCCATCATGTATTGATACTGAGAAGCATCTGATTGCGTGCTCTCCATAAACTTATCGTTCAACTTGTTGAAAGTATCATAGAGTTCGTGAAATGATTTGCCTTGATTTTTATTGTTGTATTTGATGGCAAAGTCATTGTTCAAAATGGCTTCTAGAAAGTGGTGCGTTTCTTTGTTTGACCTATTTACATAGAGAAACAGGGATAGGAGGATCAAGAGGGCGAAAACTCCCAAAAAGAAGACACGAATGTAGTTGACCTCATTAAACAGATAGTATGCAAGCCCAAAGAGGCAGGCAAAAATTAATATTAACCTGATCAAGGTCTGTACCTTGAAATTATTAAAGTTCATACTTCTCCATTCTTCTATACAAGGCTCCTCTACTCAGGCCAAGCTCGTCTGCTGCATTGCTGATGTTACCCTGATGCTTCTTAATTGCTGACTCAATGGCCCATTTTTCAAGCTTGTCTAAATTCAAAGAAGCTAGTGCTGGATTATCGGCTTCGTTTGTGCTCCCTAGGCTAAGGTCATTTACTTGTAGCTGTTTGCTGTCACTCATAATCACTGCACGTTCCAAGGTGTGCTGCAACTCTCTGATATTCCCTGGCCAGTCGTATTTGACCAGTTTTTTATAGACGTGGTCTGGTATAAAGAGGCCATTCTTACCATATTTTGACTTAAATCGGCCTAAAAAATGATCGGCCAACAATGCGATGTCTTCAGTGCGATCGCGTAAGGAAGGGAGTTTGATTTCTATTGTATTGATTCGAAAGAGCAGATCTTGACGAAATGATCCCTCACTTACCATTTGGGTAAGGTTGGCATTGGTGGCACAAATGAGCCTAGCATCATAGTGCCTAGATTCATTGGCGCCAACAGGTACAACCTGCTGATCTTGGATTACCCTCAGTAGTTTGGCTTGTAATGGGAGACTCAAATTACCTAGTTCGTCTAAGAAGAGTGAGCCACCGTTAGCAGCTTCAAACTTACCTAAGCGATCTGTTTTGGCATCTGTAAAAGAACCCTTGACATGGCCGAATAGCTCACTCTCAAAGAGGGTTTGTGTAATGGCACCCATATCAACATTTAGAAAGACCTCATTACTTCTTTGTGAACTTCTGTGAATCGCACGTGCGACCAGTTCTTTTCCCGTACCATTTTCACCTGTGATCAAAATGTTGGCCTCGGTTTGAGCAACTTTTTCTATTTGAGAGAGCACTGATTTGATGGCCGCAGACTCACCAATAATCTCTGAAAAAGGAGCGTCAAGCATAGAATTCAACACTTTCTGCTTTGAGGTAAGTTGTTCTACCTGCTTGGCCGACTTATTTAATTTAAAGGCTGCAGAAACTGTTGAAAGTAACTTCTCATTTTGCCAAGGTTTGACAAGGAAGTCAAAAGCACCATCCTTAATCGCCTCAATGGCCAAGTTGATCTCCCCATAGGCAGTGATAAAAATGACACTCGTAGTAGGAGATAGGTCTTTAATTTGGCTAAGAAAACGCAGGCCATCTTTCCCTTCAGTCTCACCAGCCTTAAAGTTCATGTCTAGTATGACAACATCATAGTGGTTTTCAGAGAAGGCGGATTCAATCTGCAAGGGGTTGTTAATACCTCTTACGTCAGTATAGTACTGCTCCAGAAGAATACGGATAGATAGCATTACATAATTGTCATCGTCAACGATGAGTATCCTACCGTTCTCTTTCATACTTTTCCATTGTCCATTATTGTACCAAATTGAATTGCCGCTTAAGATCAGGGCTTTAAGCCCATGAATTTATTGAAAAGTGCCCATTTTTGGGCAGTGTTGTTTTAGAGATGGACAATCTAATGTTGATCTCAAGCTTAATGTTTAAGTTAAATTACTGGTAGTCAGGCCAATGTGTATTTGGTATATTATTGGACAAGCCAACTACAAATCAAAGTGAAATGTGGAAGAACTATTTAAAGACAGCTTACCGAAATATCATTAGAAATAAGGTCTATGCGGGTATGAATGTACTGGGTTTAACGATCGGTATTACTTGTTTTTCAATAATCGGACTATTTATTGAAAACGAGTTGAGTTTTGATAAGTATCAGAAGAATGAGTCATTCCGCTTTTTGCTGACTGAACAGACTGGTGATGGGAATGAGCGGACTTATGGTATCGTCCGTGCAACCTTATTAGATGAGATTGCTGACAATATAGCTGGTATAGAAGATGTAATTTTACTTAGAAATTGGGGTGCTGGCCCTGTATTGTTTGAACATAAGGATGTAGGTGTTAAAACACGTTCTATCATTTCTGCTGAAGCTGACTTCTTTGAATATGTGGATGTTGACTTTTTAAGAGGAGATAAATCCACAGCCTTAGATGAACCCAATAATGTGGTTATCTCAGCATCTTTCGCGAAAACTCTTTTCGGTGATGAGAATCCTATTGGGGAGACCTTCCAAGTATCAGGGAACATGACTTTCGACTTGGTAATTACTGGAGTCTACAAAGACATTAAGAATTCACATATGGATTTTGATGTCATTCTCAATTTCGATCTCAAAGACAAGAAAGAGGGCTATATCATTTTAAGGGAGGGGTTTGCCAATTCTGTCTATGGTTACTTTAAGTTTGAAAAAGGTACTAACCCAGAAGACATATCTGTTCGACTCAAGGCATATTTTCAAGAAAAACTAAAAGACGACCAAGAAGAATTGGCCTCTTTGGAAAGAGAAGCTTATACTTTTCAGTCTATCTACGACATTTATTTTGGTTCTAATAATTTAACATTTGATGAAGGTTTTAAGCATGGAAACAAAGACACAATATGGCTTTTAGGTACGATAGGTTTATTCATCTTATTGATTGCTTGTATGAATTACATCAATGCAGCCACTGCCAAATCCATGAGTCGCGCTAAAGAAATTGGTGTAAGAAAAGTCTTTGGTGCATTTAAGTTTCAGCTGATCTACCAATTCTTGGGCGAAGCATTGCTCATTACCTTTGTGTCTGTACTTTTTTCGGTTTTACTGACAGATTTAGCCATGCCTGCATTTGAAAATTTAATGCAGACTGAGTTTAGGTTTTCACTTTTAACCAACCCGAGCTATCGATTAGGGCTCGTTCTCATATTGATTACAGTTACCCTGCTATCTGGTATTTACCCAGCATTTGTCTTGAGCAAGTTTAAGCCATCCGACTCCCTCAAAGCTAATGCTGGTCAAGGGGTATTTAGAGGTAATGGATTAAGGTCACTGCTTGTAGGTATTCAGTTGTTTTTTACCATGGCACTGATCAGTGGAGTGCTGTTGATTATTAAACAGTCTAATTATATACAAGACAAAGATCTCGGCTTTAGTCAGGAGGATATTTTGATTGTTCCCAACGGTTCGCCCAAGATATCTAACCAACTGAAGACTTTTGAAAACGAGTTGCTTAATAGTCCATTAGTCAAGCAAGTAACTGTAGGAATGGATGTACTGGGTTTTGAAACAACCAATAATTCGGGGAGGGTCATTCTTGAAGGTACAAATCCTAATGAAGCACCTGTCGCTACTTTTTTTACCGTAGGTATGGACTTTATTGACCTTCATGATATTGAGTTTGTAGATGGAAGAAATTTCAATGCTGAGCTATCCACTGATAGTGGAGCCATAATCGTGAATGAAGCCTATTTAAAGGCAGTAGGAGAACAAAATATTGTAGGCAAAAAAGTGCACTTATGGCAAGAATCTACCCCTGCTAGGCCAATTATAGGAGTGGTTAAGGACTTTAACTTTATGTCTCTTAAGTCTGCAGTGAGTCCTTCCATTTTTCAAGTTTCTAGAGGATATAATTGGTTCTTCTCCATTAAAATTGATTCAAAGAATAAGCAAGAGGCATTGGCGTCTGTGCGAGCCGCTTGGCAAGCCATAGAACCTAATTATCCTTTTGAGTATATGTTTTTGGAAGATCAGCTGAAGGACTATTACGGTGATGAAAATCGCTTATATAAGGCAATTCAGACATTTTCGATCATTTGTATTTTAATTGCTTGTCTAGGCCTATATGGCATGACTTCCTTTACCATTGAAAGAAGAATAAAAGAACTGGGCGTTCGGAAGGTTCTTGGAGCACGATCCAGTCAGTTGGTTTGGCTCATCAATAGTCGGTTTGTGACCATCGTTATTGTTGCCGCTTTAATGGCCGTTCCGGTGGTTTATTATCTGATAAATCAATGGCTCGACACATTTGCCTACCATACTGAGGTCGGTTGGTTTAGCTTCGTTGTATCTCTATTGATTGTACTCGCAATCGTTATGACAACCGTAAGCTCACTTGCTGTTCAAGCGAGCTTTACTAATCCCGCTAAAACACTTAGATCAGAATAATCTTAGTCTGATGTTAAAAACTCATTTCAAACTTATTTTTAGAAACCTTTGGAAGAACAAGGTCACTTCTGTGATAAACCTTATTGGTTTGACCATAGGTATAGCTTGTAGCCTTTTGCTATTGATGTATGTCAATTTTGAGCGATCCTATGACTCAAATACAAAAGATCGTGAAAGAATTTACCGGCTTTTGAATAAGGAGACAGGATCAAATGGGCGAACCATAGCACTTTCAGAAGATGATGATTACAATGATTTAAAGGAGAATTACCCACAAGTTGAGAAAAACATAAAGCTCCGAGACTTCCACTATAAGATGTACCCTCAAGGAGAATTGAAGAAGCAGACGGACGTTAGATTTCTGTTTGCAACCGAAAACTTCTTTGACTTCTTCAATCAGCCCATTGTAGCGGGAAACCCCGCAACATTATTGTCTGATCCTTCATCTATCGTCATTACTGAAGAATTGGCAGAGCGGCTTTTTGGTCGCACAGATGTAATGGGTGAGACGATTACGGTGGATGCTACTTTTTATATGACCTATCGGAAAGATCTGATCGTTACTGGCGTAACCAAGAAGGTTGAAAATTCTCATCTTCAATTTGAGGCAGTCATCAATTGGGATATGGCAAGACCTGATGGGGTAAAAGTCGCTGATGCCTTTTTTGGTTCAATGTTTAATTATGTCAAATTAAATGTGGGATCTAATATTGAGGATGTAGCTGATGAGATGAATTTAAAGTTGGCTGCTAAAGACCCTAACGCAGATTATATCAATATTTTTCAACCCTTGGCCGATATCTACCTGGGTTCAAACGATGTGAGCTTTTCTAGTTTCGAAACAGGAAACCTTCAGACCATCAATACCTTGTTTTATGTAGCATTGGTCATTCTCATCATCGCCTGTATTAACTACATCAACTTACAAACGGCAAAGGGGAGTAAACGATCACTGGAGGTAGGAGTGAAGAAAGTGTTTGGAGCTAATCGCAGTGGCTTGATAGTCCAATTCATGGCTGAGTCACTGTTTATTACGTTTATAGCCGCATGCTTTGCCATATTGTTAATAGACTTGGCTTTACCAGCCTTTAACAACCTCACGGACAAGAACTTTACGATACAATCCTTGCTGAGCAATGGACTTGTGAGTTCACTAATAGTCATCTATCTCTGTACAGCCTTTTTATCTGGTGCCTATCCAGCGTTTGTACTTTCATCTTTTAAGCCGTCTAGCGTATTAAAATCTAAAAATGCATCATCGCCCAGACACAGGAGAATGCGAAGTGCCCTTATGCTGGTGCAATTTGGTGTCTCTATTTGTCTACTGTCAATTGCCTATTTAATTAATCAGCAGACAAATTTTATGAGTAAGAAGGAACTTGGTTTTAACAAAGATCAGGTGATCACTTTCGCTGTAACTGGAAGGAATATTCAGAAAAAAATAGAGCCTTTTCGTAAAGAATTAGATCAGTATTTTGGTGTTAAGTCAACCACTGTTGGGACGGACTTTTTAGGTAGAGGTTACACGAATATTTCAGGCTCAGTGTACGTACTGAACTCCCCAGAACAACAAACTGCCGCTACAGTTTTCGATATTGATCATTCATTCATTGACACTTATGAACTCAAAGTCTCCTTAGGAAGAGGGTTTGACTTGAAATCAGCTGCTGATTCCAATGCCATTGTAGTGAATGAGCGGCTTGTCTCAGCACTCAATATTAAAGACCCTCTGGGCTCTAGTATCGCCCTTTATAGTCCCAATGGTACACCCAATAAAATCATTGGTGTGCTGGAAGACTTCCATTTTCAAGGATTAGATCATGAGATTAACCCCACGTTTTTAAGAATTACGAAGACTAACTTTTGGCAAATGTCAGTTAGAATCTCTCCGGAGAATATTGAAACTACTTTGGATTTTATAGATACTAAATGGAGTGAGTTTGAACCTGAAGCTCCTTTTGAGTATAAGTTTGTAGATGAGCACTTTGCCCGTTTCTACAATGAAGAAAGACGAATGCTTAATGCAATTACTCTTTTTTCTACTATTAGTGTCATACTGACTATTTTAGGATTATTTGCGATGACGGTATTTACTATTGAGCAAAAGATGAAAGAGATAGGCATCCGTAAAGTATTAGGGGCCAATGCGCTGCATATTTTTAAACTTATCTACAGAGACTTTTTAGTAATGTTGGTGTTGGCCATAATTATAGCCACTCCACTCATTTATTACCTAGGCAATAATTGGTTAGACCGGTTTGCCTACCGGATTGATTTTACCGCAATACCTATTGTGCTTGCAAGTCTGATTACTTTTTTGGTGATCTCATTTATCGTCAGTGGTTTGACGAGACGCGCTTCAAGCACAGATCCAGTCAAAATTTTAAGGAACGAATAACACTCAAAACAACAAGACTATGCTCAAGAACTATATCAAAATTGCTTTTAGATCCCTGAGAAGAAACAGCGGTTATGCCATGATTAACATCATAGGGTTGGCGATTGGCATCACTGGTGCCACCTTACTATTGACATATGTCAAAGATGAGGCAACCTATGATCAATTTCATTCAAGATCAAAGGACATGTTTAGAGGTATTCTAACCGAGCATGATACAGAGGGAGATAGAGTCTATTCAGCTAACCAACCCATTTTGGCTAAAACTGTGGTTGAGCAATTACCTGAAGTGGAAAGTGCTACAGCCTTACAAGTTACAGGAGGACATATGGACTTTGTCATTGACGGTAATCGCTTTTCAGAACGTAGTTATGCGCTTGTCGATAAACACTTCTTTGAAGTATTTGATTTTGAATTGATTTACGGCAATAGGGCTAATGCACTTGAAGAACCCAACTCAATAGTACTGTCAGAAAGACAAGCCATGAAATTTTTTGGCAAAACTGATGTTGTAGGGAAGTCGCTTAAACATTCTTTTGGAGGTGAATACAAGGTGACTGGCGTTATGAAAAACATGCCTGGTAATTCGCACTTAAAATTGAATATCCTTGCAACTCCAATGAGTGGAAATGAGCGATTCATACAGATGCAATCAGATTGGATGCATTTTCAAGCTTCCGTTTACTACGTCTTAGCACCAAATTCAGATCAAGAATTCGTTACAAAGAGGATTAACGAAGTATTTGAAAACAATGTACCTGCTAATATTGCAGAAGTCATTGATTTTCATCTTCAGAAAATCGGTGATATCCATTTTGAATCGGAAGACATAGAGAACGGATTTGAGTCAGAGCTTGGAGATAAGAACTACATTATAATTTTTAGTTCAATTGCTCTGTTTCTATTGCTGATAGCTGCAGTTAATTATATGAATCTAGCTACCTCTAAAGCTGTATTCAGGGCTAAAGAAGTAGGTATTCGTAAAGTTGTTGGTGCGGTGAAGGGCCAGCTAGTCAGTCAGTTTTTGGTCGAATCAATTCTCATAACAGTTTTTGCTTTACTCATTTCAATCGGCTTAACGGATATTTCTATGCCATTCTTTAATCAATTGACGGGTAAGGCTTATGATTTTAGCCTTAGTACCCTCATGGATTATCTACCAATGTTTTTGATCATTGCGGTTTCCGTTGGTGTATTGTCTGGTGTCTATCCATCCTTCTTTATGACCCGTTTCAAGCCTGCAGAGGTATTAAAGGGAGAGAAGTTTTCAACAGGGTCATTTTCGATTAGGAAGGCATTGGTTGTGTTTCAGTTTGTGATGTCCATTGTATTGATCATTACCACATTAGTGGTTCAAAATCAGATGTCATTTATCGGTAATAAGGATCTCGGTTTTGATCAGTCGAATTTGATCGTAATTGATATCAATAACTCTGGTGTTAGGCGCAATTTTAAGGCCATTCGCACCGAGTATGCAAAGATTACGGGCGTAGAAAGTGTTGGTGTCTCGTCTCGAGTACCAGGAGAATGGAAAGGAATCAATGAAGTAGGCGTGCATGTGACCGAAACGGAAGGTAACGTTAGGGATTCAATCAACAGCTACTTTATGGGCTTTGATGAAGGCATGATTGAGACTTTTGATTTTAGAATTGCAGAAGGAGAGTACTTTTCAGGGAACGCCCAGTCCGACTCGCTCAAGGTTCTACTTAACCAGACAGCAGTAGATGCACTAGGTTTAGAGAACCCAATTGGGAGCAGTATTAGACTTTTATCTCGCGGAAGGCGTCTTTCGGTTCAAATAATCGGTATAATGGAAGACTTCAATTTCAAGTCGTTACATGCTAAAATAGAACCAATCATTATAGGTTCGTGGAATAACCCGGCAGCCTCTATTGATTATTTCACATTGAGGTTTACGGGTAACCCGTCAGATATTATTGTTGGGGCTAAGCAGGTTCATGAGCAATTTGATCAGAGTACAGCAATGGAGTACCACTTTTTAGATAGTCAATTAGCCGTATTTTATGAAACGGAGGAACAAGCCAATTCAATTTTTAAAGCAGGTGCAGGTCTTTCTATACTAGTAGCTTGTCTCGGGCTTTTTGGCTTGGCTTCCTTTACTGTACAGAAACGTGTGAAAGAAATGGGCATTCGGAAAGTACTTGGCGCTAGTCAATGGAACTTGTTCTACCTATTGTCTTCGTCCTTTACAAAGCAGGTGATTGTAGCTTTTTTGATCGCCAGTCCAATTGCATTCTACATTTTGAGGGATTGGCTGAGTCAGTTTGAGTATAGAACGAATATTGGTATCGGTGTTTTCCTTATCGCAGGGTTAATGGCCATATGTATTGCATTAATAACAGTCAGTTATCGTTCTTTAAGGGCTGCTAATTCAAACCCTGTCGATTCATTAAGAAGTGAGTAATCAGGAAATTAGCTTAGAAACTTTAGAGAGTTCTTTTTCGGTCAGATCATTTTGTATCTGCTGAAAGAGAACTCTCTCTTCTTTTCTAATATGTTTTTCAAGAAGTGCGCCAATTTGGTTCAAACAGGCTTCAGTTTGATCTGCCAATAGTCTTTCAAATAGCTCATGAAGTTCTTTTCTCTCATTGGCCAACGCTGAGACTATTTCCTTCAGTCGTTCGGATTTAGGGCTGGCATATTTCCAAAGCTTTATTTCCAAATCAAAATGCTTTTGAAGGGGCCCTTGATAGAAGCCAATGGCATATTCAATTTTACCAGCAATATCAGTCGGATAACCCTTAATCTCAGGCGCATTTTCTTTTGCAATCAGTGCCAAAAAGAGACACGATCTATGGAACTTTGAGAGTGGTATGAGCGATTCGTGTCGCCTCATTATTGTCTATTTGTAATCACCCATACATAGCTGTACCAGTGCCACTGGCCGTCTCTATCAGGGATTGTGATAGTAAATAACGTCCTTCTTCTTGTTAATGGAGTCTTTGGTGATACTGTCAGCTGAACTAAGCCATCTCTGATGACGGAAATGGACTTATTCGTTTCATTCCCTTGAATAAAGACTTGGGTATTCTTAATATCTAGTGCGCCTTCTTTGAAGCCAAGTACGAGTTGAGGCTTCTCTTCTGAGCCCATACTGCCAGTGGTATATGTTTTTACCTCTAAAACTTCTAGGGCATTGACATTCAATTTTTCGGTAAAGGTTTCCATGTCCGCATAATCATTGGACATAGGGAATCGAGGAAGACTAAACCGAGGTGACCCAGAGTAAATAACGCCAGAGTTTTGTGCGACAGCACTAGAAAAACCAAGTGCTGCTAAAGCCTCAGTCATATTGCTATTCCATTCACCGTAAGGATATGCATAGCTCGTAGGTAGCTCATTCAGGTGTTCTTCAAATTCCTTCTGACTTAAGTTGAGGTCATCAATAAAGTCCTTTTTATTATAGTCATTCAGAAAATAGGGGTGTGCATGCGAGTGGTTGCCAATCTCAATTCCGGCTTCTTTGATTTTCTTTATCTGTTTCCAGTCCATAAAATCACCTGCACCTATGGTTTCCGTATTCACGTAGATGGTTGCCGAAAATCCATACTTTTTGAGCAATGGCCAGCCATTAGTGTAGAAGCTCTTATAGGCATCATCGATGGTTATGACTGCAACTTTCCCATTCAACTTTTTATTAGTGAGGGCCTCTAAGGCTTGACTTAATGATATTACTTTAAAATCGTTGTCTTTCAGGAACTTGAGCTGTTCTTCAAATTTTTCGACACTAATATTAGTAGAAGGGTACCGGTCATCTCCAAAGCGATGGTAAACAAATGCTGAAAAGTTCGATTGTTGCTGAGCGAAGCAATTGAAGCTAGTGAACAGTATAAGCAATATTAAAGGCCTCATTCTTCTACAACTTTCGAAACAAAATAGTTTGGATCCAATGTATAGATATCATACTGTTCAAACTCATTGAATTTGATCATCGATCGTAGCTGTAATACATACTCTTGTCTCCGCTCCGAATACCGACTGAGTAGTGGTAGTAGTTCATCAATGTCGTTTGTTTTCATTCGCTTTTTGCGAAAAGCTTCGTAAGCTCTGGCTCTACCAATTGTTTGAAAGTAGTCAATGATGGATTCGGATAAATTATCATACTTACGAAGGTATACTTGGTAGTCCAACCTACTAGAACTGGCTTTGATTCTTGGTTCATTAGCCCTGTATGACCACACACCAAAGAGGTTGTTGGCTTCTTTGAAAAACCGTGATTTACCCCAGCCAGACTCTACGGCAGCTTGTGCTAATACAATGCTCGTAGGGTGCGTTATCAGTCTCCGATTTAATAATTCTAGGTTATCAGTACGATAGATCTCACTTAGCTTTTGCAGAAAAGTACTATCCTCAGCTGACCATTCCAGCGCTTCAGACAAGCTTTTTAAACGTTTCCTGTCTTCTTCAATACGATATTTAGCCACTAGGATGGCTGGAAGTATAATGTCAACAAACCTGGACTTATCTTCAAAGGGAGGAAGAAAGGGAAGACCGCTCACCTTGGTGTATAGAATTGGCTTAACTAGCCCCGAACTAATGGGTTCAATGTCAGCAGGTGTTTTTACCACTCGGACTTCAGTCTCGAGAACTGTAACAAGCGACTTGGGTTGATCTGATTCAGTATGAGTGGTGTTAACCAGCACAAGGATGATCAGGGCAAGGGAAAAAAATAACACAACCTTGGCTTCACCAGACATCTGACAAAGATACCCTTTTTAACTATGAAAAAGTTTAGCCTGATGAATGCGGCACTTTACTTTTTCTCAAAAACGAAGCCCATCTTTTTGTTCCCACCGTCTGAAATAATGACTGTAAGCGTTTTATGCTTTAGTTGATAGTTTATCGCTTTCGGAAAATCATGCTCAGGATTTTCGCTGGAAAAACCGGTTTTGGAGAGTTGGGTGATTTTGAAATAGGTCGGAGTGGCGTTTTCCTTCACGTCTGCCATGTAAAAAATCGCATCGTCTTTGACGGCTATTTTAAGTTTTTCAATAAAGGTCGTATCGCTTCCATTCATGCTTACCCCTATACCTTCATAGACGTATTCAGACACTTTGATCCATGTTTCACTTGCAGTTTGGCCTTGGCGCACATTCGTTCGGTTCCATTCCCCTGATAACCATTCAAGTTGCTTAAAGTCTTCTTTTGAAGGTGCTTTTAGTTTTGACTGTGCGGCTCCAGAGAACTGAATGGATATGAGAATCAAAAGGCTCATAAATACTCTTTTCATAGCTTTTTTGATGCAAATTATAGATTCATGCATCCATTGTATTGTAAAAAACCGACACACTCATTTCTTCAAATGAAAATTGGCCATGTTACTTTCGTCAAACCCATAAGCAGTCGGGTCTTCCCCGGTAAATTCTTTGAAATTTTTGATGAAATGGGACTGATCATAGAAACCTGATTGATAAACGAGATCACTCCACGTACTATCCTTATTTTGCATTAATTCGAAGATATAGTTGAACCTAACTATGCGCGCATAGAACTTGGGGCTCAGGCCAACATACCTTGAGAACTGACGCTCCAGTTGACGTTCACTGATGTCTATATCCTTACACAATTCACTAATTGATAATATACCGTGTGACTGCGATATTGCAGCTACGGCAATGTCTACTGCTAAACACTTATACTTGTTGTCTTTCACTAGGTCTAACACTTTTTCTTCAAAGGATTGAATGAAGGTCTCTTTATCTTGAAGACTAGGTTTCGGTAGAATTCCCAATTTTGAGTGAATAGACTGCAATGAATGCAGGTCTACGACAGAATCAGTCAGCTGGTTCATTGGTATGCCAAAAAGTTTTGTAATCGAAGTTGGCATCATTTTAACTCCAATCATTCCAGATTGCCCCGTACTCTCAAGGAAGAAATGATTACGAATTTGACCGGCCACAAGACCATTTGCCTGCACCTGCCATTTTCCTGAAATGTTAATCCTATATGGGTCTTTGTAGTGAAAGATGAGTTCAGGATATCCGTCAGGAATAATTTTTTGTTGTGACGATGTAATTTCATCTTCACCCTCAATTATCCAAAATTCCTTGATGTAATCAATCAGGATAGGGGAAGGCTTAAAACGCTGGTAAACCATTGGCTGTACATTTGTTCCAATAAAAATAGCATCAATTTATTTGTGTTTAACGTGTAACCATTTCCTGTATCATAGGTATATTATCTACAAACATCAGGGAAATAATCTCCATAATGTTTACAATTGTTATGAATATTACTTTCTTTGAATTATGAAAGGTATACATCTTGGAGAGTTTGAAGAACTAATACTGCTCGCGGTGGCTTCTTTAGACGACAACGCCTATGCGGTCTCTGTTCAAACTGAATTGGTTGAAAGAGTAAATCGAAAAGCCAATATATCAGCGATTCATACGGTTTTGTATCGTATGGAAGATAAAGGTTTGGTAGAATCCTCAATAGGAGGGGCAGAGGCAAAAAGGGGTGGCAAGAACAAGCGACTGTTCAAGGTCACCAATTATGGCTTTAATATGCTGCGAGAGTCTAAACAAGCGCGTGAATCATTTTGGAACGTCCTACCTCAAATATCCACAACTTAATGAGTCAAGCTCAGCCTCCTAAATATGCTAGAAAGTTGCTGAAATGGGTCATTTCAGAAGACCTCTATGATGATATTGATGGAGACTTAATCGAAATATTCAACGACAATGTTACTGCGCTGAGCCTACGTAAAGCCAAAAGGCAGTACTTATTGAACGTTTTGCAATCAACACGAAACGCTCACCTAAGAAGAAAACTCAAATTTTATAATCCACTGGTCATGTACAAAAACTATTTTAAAATCGCATTCCGTAACCTCTTGAAATACAAGGGGTATTCTTTCATTAACCTTTTCGGCTTAGCCTTAGGGATGGCAGCTTGTCTGCTGATTTTACTCTTTGTGAATAATGAAGTCAATTTCGATAGTATTCATGAAAAGAAGGCCAATATCTATAGGCTTGACGAGGTTCAAACCTTTGGTGCTGTTTCGCCTCAAAAAGTAGCCTTGTCCATGTACCCGATGGGACCAAACTTAGTTAGGGACTATCCTGAAATAGTTAATTTCACTAGGTATTGGACCATGGGGCGCACGCTTGTAGAGTCTAATGACAAGCAATATTATATCGGACAAGTAGTAAGAGTTGATACTTCATTCTTAGACATGTTCGACTTCAAACTTATTCGGGGAAGCATAGATGATACGTTTCAAGATATGTTTGATGTGATCATAAGCGAAAGCACGGCAAAACGTCTTTTTGGTGAAAATGACCCTATCGGTGAACTGCTAAAGCTTCCAAATGATGATGTAAATATGAAGGTAACCGCTGTAATGGCAGATGTTCCTCAAAACTCCCACTTACAGTTTGATGCCCTTGTAAGTACTCAGGCATGGGATAGTGAGCAACGCCAAAATGGTTGGGGTTCCAATTACCTAAATACTTATTTACAGTTAGCCGATAATGTAGATGTTGCAGCCTTAGAAGGTAAGTTTGACGATTTCCTTGTGAAATATATGGGAGAAGAAATCTTAGATACCTACGAACTTTTTCTACAGCCCTTGGGCGATGTTCACTTAGGCTCCATGGACATTACCCACGATTACAATAATTATAAGAAGTTTGATCAAAGCTCGGTTAATATATTTTTGATTCTGGCTTTCTTCGTTTTATTGATCGCAAGCATCAATTTCATGAATCTTTCGACCGCTCGGGCAGCTACTCGTTCTAGGGAGGTTGGTGTAAGAAAATCTGTTGGTGCTTTTAAAGCTCAGATCACGAGTCAATTTATGGTTGAGTCGGTTTTATTGGCGCTCTTTGCTTTGGTGCTAGCCCTAGGACTATGCTTTGTCTCTATCAATTCTCTGACCCAAATCATTGATAGACCACTTTCTTTATCGCTTTTCTTTGAGCCACTGAACTTAATGGTCATAGTAGTGATAGCTGTTTTGATTGGTTTATTATCGGGTGTTTATCCTGCATTGGTGATGTCTAAATTCAATCCGGTGCTAGCACTCAAAGGTAATGGGTCGACAGGAGGGAAATCGGTTTTTAGAAATGTGTTGGTTGTCTTTCAGTACGCCATTGCCATTACGATTATCATTGGTACATCAGTAGCCACACGCCAATTGAATTTTATGCAGAACTTGGACCTCGGTTTTGATAAAGAGCTCACAGTGATCGTCAATATGTATGGCGATACCAATGAAAGATTTGACTTGCTCAGTAGCGAATTGAAAAATCAATCTAATGTTCTGGATGTGACAGCTACCAGCCAGCGTTTGGGAAATAATCTGCATCAGACAAGTACAACGTACCGGGCAGATACAGCCGTAATTAATGGATCTAGTTCATTCGTGGTAGTGAATCACAACTTCTTCGATTACTATGACATGGAAATCTTAGAGGGAAGAGCATTAAGTGATGAATATGCTGCAGATACTAGAGGTAGAAGCTTTGTTGTGAACGAAACGCTTGCCAAAGAGCTTAGTGCTAGCGGTGCTGATGTATTAGGCATGCCTTTTAATTTTGGCGGAAATGATACGCTTGGCACTATTGTAGGAGTGGTGAAGGACTTCAACTATAACAAGTTAAACCTTAAGGTTGAACCGCTTTTTATGAGTCAACAAACCGATAATTGGTGGAGTGAAATTAACGTTAAAGTGAAGGCTGGTGAATTGCAAACTGCCTTGGGTGAAATTGAAACCGTATGGACGAGCCTATTTCCGCAACGTCCGTTTGAGTATCAGTTTTTGGATGACCACATTGATGCCATGTATCAGTCCGAAAAACAGCTAACCAAAGTAATCAGTATTCTTTCCGGATTAGCCATCGTCATCGCTTCATTAGGCTTGTTTGGCTTAGCTTCATTCACTGTGAGACAAAGATTAAAGGAAATGGGTATCCGAAAAGTATTAGGCGCTTCGGTGGGTCAAATAGTCATTATTTTGTCTAAAAAGTTTACACTGCTCGTCTTTATTGCTTTTCTAATAGCCACACCAGTAACCTACTTCATGATGGACGGATGGTTAGATGGTTATACATATAAGATTAGTATTGGTGCCTTAGTATTTATCGTTGTAGGCATCGGCTCTTGGCTGATTGCTTTGCTAACAGTCAGTATTCAATCATTTAGAGTCGCTAGGTCTAATCCTGTTGAGACCTTGAGAATAGAATAGATAGTATTTTAGAATATTTTGCGTCTTTTTCTGATTTGCTCGTCTACAGGATGAATTAAAAGAAAAGACATGAAAAGATTACACGTAAACTTGAAAGTCGACAGCATTGATAAGTCTGTCGACTTTTATAATGCCCTTTTTAGTGCCAAGCCTTCCGTTCAAAAACCTGATTATGCAAAATGGATGCTGGACGATCCTCGAGTAAATTTTTCAATTTCCCTTTCAACTGCTGATCTGGGAATAGAGCACTTGGGAATTCAGGCAGAAACGGAAGAGGAGCTCTTAAGTCTCTATGCATCTATTGAGACAGCAGAAGGTATAGTTCGATCAGAAGGGGATACAGTTTGTTGTTATGCCCAATCAAACAAGTCATGGATCAAAGACCCACAAGGAGTGGAATGGGAAATATTTCGTACATATGGAGTGTCATCAGTGAACAAAGCTGAAGAAACATCCTGTGGCGATGATAAATGTTGTAGCACATGAACCCTAGTTGTCAAGTAGTAGCTCCAGTTTTTCATGAGTATAGAGGTGCACTCATCCGTTTCATACAGAGCCGAGTGAATGATCCTGTAGAAAGTGAAGAACTCTTGAGTCAGGTAATGCTGAAGATTTATAATAACTGTGAAAAGGTAGAGGGCGTGAGAAACATAGAAGCATGGTTAATCACTATCGCTAAGAACACAGTAACCGATTACTTCAGAGAAAAACAAAGGGTGTCAATTGATGCGCTTGTGATTAATACACCTGATGATAAGGCGGAGGAGCTCTACCATCAATTAGAATCTTGCATACCATCGCTAATTCAAAAATTACCAGAGAAGTATGCTAAACCTCTGGCCGATTATGAGTTGAAAGGCATTTCGCAAAAGCAATTGGCGATTAAATATGGACTCAGCGATTCTGGATTAAAGTCTAGGATACAAAGAGGACGGAAGATGCTTAAAAACCTGTTTACAGAATACTGTGGTCACTTACTGCTAGAAGAAGGTTGTTCTTCGGACTGCAAGAAATGTTAGTCGAATGGACGAATATCTGGCTTCAGATAGTGTTTCTTAGCAGCAGCATTATGGAAAAGGTCAAAACTGTAGTGTGTTTTGATTAAGTCAGTAAAGCCAAGCTTTAGCCTTGGTTCTTCTATTAAAAGCTTAGAAAAATCTGTTGTACTAGCCTTTAATATAAAGTGATTTACAATTCGAATGGCAGCTATTGTCAAAGTCAAGTTAAACTTGCTAGGCTCTCTCACAGAGGTTGCAAACGCCTTGATTTGTTTACAAATATTATCGATTGCCGTCTCTATTCCGTATTTGTTGATATGAATCCAAGCTAAACGCAAATGGGCTTCATGCGTGAAGAGTTTAGGTTCAAGCGTCAATTCCTCAAAGTGCTTTTCAAATTCATGATCACTAAATTGGTTATGGGCCTCCATGGCTATACATTTGAATTAAAGCATACGAATTAAGTTAAAACGGAACTATTGCGAAATTTTTTAGTTAAAAATCGAGAAGCACTTAATATCATTCGAGACTACATAATCGGGTGGCTGATCGCCTTGACTTTTTGGGTGGTCGTAAGAAATGTTGGCGTTAAGGTTGACGCACCCGTTCAGCCAACCCTCCTGCATAATATCAGAATTATAATAGTCTTCGGAACCCTGGCGGGAATTCTTTTCGGTATCGCGCAATTCAAATTAGAAAAATACTTATACCGAAGAGTTCCATTATGGAAGCTTGGATTGTATGGTTTGTTAGCAGATGCGGCTATTATGACAGTGATGCTTTCATTGGCATATCGTTTCTTAAGGGATATTGTTGGGTTCGATGAAGAGGTATCCTTCTTTCAGTTCATTCAGAATCCGTCTACTATACTCACTTTCTTTTACTCTATTCTGGTAAGCTTTGTATTGGCAGCCATTAGACAGATCAATTTTCTGCTTGGCAGGGGGAATCTACTGAGGTTTATCAAGGGAGATTTTTATGAGCCAAGGGTAGAGAATAGGGTGTTTATGTTTGTTGACCTTAAAGATTCTACAAGTATTGCTGAAAGCTTAGGCCATATAAAATACAGTGGGTTTATACAAGACTGCTTTTATGACCTACATGTGGTGCAGAAGTTTGGAGCAGAGGTCTACCAGTATGTGGGAGATGAAGCCGTTCTAAATTGGAAGATCAAGGAATCTATGGATTATGCGCAGTGTTTAAAAGCCTTTTGGGCATTTGAGGACAGACTCGTGAGTCGTGCTGTATTTTATCAGAAGAAATATGGCATAGTACCTAGTTTTAAAGCAGGTCTTCATTTTGGAGAAGTCACTACTGCCGAGGTTGGGGAAATTAAAAGAGAGATCGCTTATCATGGCGATACCATGAATATAGCCGCACGTATTCAAGAGAAGTGTAATCATTACCAAGAGACTTTTCTAATATCCGAGTTTGTACATTCTGCTTTGGAGATAAATGATGTTTGTAATTTTCGCCTTATGGGAGAGGAGTTGCTCCGAGGTAAGCAGCAGAGTATAAAAATTTATGCGGTTCAAAGAAACCAATCTTAGTTCTATTGAGCTTTACTCTAAACAACTTGAAGGAAAGTCTGTCATCGGCTGTCAACAAGCAGCTTGAGAGGCGACTTCAATAGGTTGAAAGAATATCGGGTTCATCGTCTCTTTTTAGATAACATCACAGCAGTCATAATATGTGGATGAATCAAGGCTTCCATCATTTCATAACCAGCCTTATTTGGGTGTACCAAGTCTTCGGCAGTGGTGTATCTAGGAACTTTCATGCCACCTTCTTTGTCAACCATGGCTTCGTACCAATCAATAAATGAAACTTTAGGCTGTCTGTCAGCATAGCGCTCAAGCATTTTATTCAGTTCAGGTATTTTTTCTAGTGGATTTAAGCCCGGCTTCCATGGGTAGTCTTTTGCCGGAAGTACAGAGCAAAGCATTACAGTAATGTCGTTTTGTAAGGCGATGTCTACCATATTCATAATGTTATCAGCAATTTGCTCAAGACTAATTGGTCCACTGTTCTGGGCAATATCATTCGTACCTGCTAGTATGACTACTACATGAGGTTGAAGGGCTATTACATCATTTCTAAACCTAAGCAGCATTTGATGAGTAACCTGTCCACTTATGCCACGCCCTATGTAATTGTTTTTAGAGAAGAATTCAGGACTGTAGTTAACCCAGGCTTCGGTAATAGAGTTACCCATAAACACGACTCTCTTTTCGTCATCTTTTGGTTCGCCCAAGGCAGCATTAGCTGCTGCATACTTGGCAAAGTTGGCATACTCAGCCAGGCTTAAGTCATTTTGAGCGGTCATTGAGATTGAAATTGAGATGAGGACAAGTGTTGCAAATGCTTTCATGAGGATCAATATACTAAATGATGGGTTAATTGATTTTTCACGATATTGAAATATGCTTTACAATGCGAAAACGCCAGACGAATACCTTGAACAGCTAGAGATGGACTGGCGAAGGGATAAACTCCTTGAATTAAGAACGATTATTCAGAGAGAAGCTCCTTATCTCTCTGAAGGAATTAATTATAAAATGTTGAGTTATTCAGACGAAAGAGGTGCTGCCTTTCATTTGAATGCCCAGAAAGGCTACGTTAGTTTTTATGTTGGTGATGCTAGTAAAGTAGATCCGAGTGGAGAATTGCTTAAGGGTATTGATGTGGGAAAAGGCTGCATTAGATTTAAGAAGTCAATCAATATTTCGGATACACGAATCAATGAGTTTATTCAAAGAGCAGCTGAATATTGGAATAAAGGTGTTGATATTGATTGTTAATCGTATTGAGCCTATCAAATAGTTAAACCTTTGTACCTTAAACAATCGTTATTTAGACAAACTACTTCTATGCGACTTCAAATCATCTTCTCTTTTCTTGGTGTTCTAGGCTTTTTGGCCTGTGATGCAAATAGTACTACCGATATTATCGTCAATGAAACAGCTACAGTGACCCCCGAATTGGTTACTGGTGACTTGAATAATCCTTGGGGAATGACCTTTCTGCCAACGGGAGATATTCTTGTAACAGAGAAGGCGGGGTCAATTGTAAGAATTTCCAACGGATCAATCGTTGATAACGATGTTAAAGGTGGACCAGAAAGTACGACCAGAGGGCAAGGCGGCTTATTGGATATCGAACTGCATCCTGACTTTGATAGTAATCGCTGGGTGTACTTTACCTTCTCTAGTAACGAGGGTGAGGGTAGTGGTGCCATGACGGCATTATCACGTGCTCAGTGGAATGGTACTGGTTTTGATAACCATACGGTTCTGTATAAAGGCTCTCCTAATACCGGAGCCGGACAGCATTTTGGAAGTCGTATTGCCTTTGATAATGACGGTTACGTCTACTTTTCAATAGGCGATCGAGGCAATAGAGATAACAATCCGCAAGATATCACAAGAGATGGCGGGAAAGTTTATCGCTTGCATGATGACGGTAGAATTCCTGCAGACAATCCTTTTGTAGGTGTTAGCGGGGCCAAAGAGGCCGTTTATTCTTATGGACATAGAAATCCACAGGGGATGGCCAGAAATCCCGCAACCGGAGATATTTGGGCGCATGAGCACGGTCCTCAAGGGGGCGATGAGGTGAATATCATTGGAGCCGGTAAAAACTACGGTTGGCCTGTGATCACTTATGGAATTAACTATAGCGGGAGTAAAATTACTGATGAGACTTCTCGTGAAGGAATGGAGCAACCCGTAACGTATTGGGTGCCGTCAATTGCGCCTTGCGGAATGGCCTTTGTTACCAATTCAAAATATGAAGGTTGGGATGGCGACTTAATCGTGGGTTCTTTGAAGTTTTCTTACCTAGTGCGTTTGGTCATTGAAGACAATAAAGTGGTTAAAGAAGAGAAAATTGCCGAGGGTATTGGGCGTGTAAGAAATGTTGAAATGGGACCCGATGGCTACCTCTATGTGGGAGTTGAGGGCAAGGGGCTTTATCGTTTGCTTCCTGAATAAGCTTACTTTCTTTTGTAAAGTGCGAAGAAATTTCCTGAAATGAGGAAGATCATGCCCAAGCCGGTAAAAAATGTAAATTCAAAACCTTCCAAGAAAGTAGAGATCGTAACAGCTACCAGAGGAACCAAAACAATACTATAAGCCGCTTTACTAGGCCCTATTTCACTGATAAGGGTCAAATAGGCTATGAACGCAATGATTGAACCAAATACAATCAAGTACCCCATTGATAATAAGTAGTTAGTACTGGTATCAAATTCAAAGGGTGTTCCTAAGGCAATCGCGAGACCCGTCATGATGATTGCACCATAGAGCATACCGAAAGCTGTTGCTTGAATCACGGGTATTTTCAAAGCTGAGTTTTTTGCACTGGTGATGTTTCCTAAGCTGGCAATCATAACGCTAATGACACACAGCATTACACCCAAAAGCCCATCTTGCGTAGCTTCGAATTGGCTGATCTCATTCCAGAAAATGATAGCAGTGCCAGTCAAGCCTAAAAGTGCTCCGCCAATTATTTTCGATTCAACTTTTCTCTTAAGAAGTAGCGCGCCAAAGATAATATTGAAGAATATGATGGTGGAAAAACCTATGGCTACTAATCCACTATTGATGAGTTCTTCGGCTTGATAGACAAGCCAATAGTTAAAACCAAAGAGTAATGCCCCTTGTAGTCCGATTCTTAAATGCGACTGAAGGCTAAACCGAAGCGGTCGTTTGGTGATCAAACAAAAGCTAATAAGCAAAATGGCACTAATCCAAAAGCGGTACACAACCGAAAGTAATGGGTCTACCGTTCCTAATTGAAAAGTAATGGCATACCAAGTAGATCCCCATATTAGAACAGGGAGACCGAAAAGCAACACTTGTCTATGGCGAGGCTGAAGCATAATCGAAGGTAATCCAATTTATAGCCTTCAATTGCAAGCCAGTCTTAAGATTTTGACTAGTCCAGGGCCTGCTTTGAGTCCATTCTACCTCACATATTCAACCAGTAAGTCACTTTAAATACGATCTGTCGATTTTTTATATTCAATCCTTCAGTTCCGTAATTGTCGGTATAGACTAGAAAAAAGTCGGACATTGGTTTGAAACGCCACTGAAAACGACTGAAGATATTATAATTTTCAGATTGAGAATTATACTGTATGGCGGTCGTCCAAAACATGGTATTGGAAAAGCTTATTTCTGTATTCGCTCTAAGTAAATGAAGTGTGGCTTCACCGAAACCTTCGG
This sequence comes from uncultured Roseivirgaceae bacterium, assembly GCA_964352205.1. Classification (GTDB taxonomy): domain Bacteria; phylum Bacteroidota; class Bacteroidia; order Cytophagales; family Cyclobacteriaceae; genus Roseivirga. The sequence continues at coordinate 483,823 of CAYGQO010000002.1, read as the reverse complement.
CCAACTGTACTTTGTTAAACTCATAGTTAATACCAAAGGTGCCCCAAGGTTGTGCTCTAACGTTCAAACCAGTGATAATGCCCAGACGTTCACCATTGAAAAAGTCTCCATATCTCATTCTAATATCAGCATTTAGAGCTTTTCTTCTGTCAGTTGTATAGTTGACAAAGTACTCCGTGAATTGATAGTTGGCAACAGGCAGGGGAGTATCAGCTCCAATAAAGTTGGTTGAAACGGGGAGGTTAATCTCTCTTGAGAACCTATTGATCCTTAGCTCAGAAGTGTTCTTGAAGATGAAATCATACGCAATTCCATGCCCTCGTTCATTTAATCCACCTCCAGGATTAATCCAAGCGTTGTGCCAAGTTCTAATACCGTGCTGATTAATATTACTGTTATCTTTTTCGGGGATGAAACGATAGACAAACCAAGGGTTTATTCTAGTGTAGCCTTGACGTATGGTTTGTTCCGTAATGGCGTCAAAATTGTTGATTCGTGGGTTGAAGCCTAATTCGGTAATATAATTTTCGCCAACAACATCGAATGTCCATCCAGATCGTAGATGTCTTCCTCGGTAACCGCCAGAAAAACCATAGAACGTGTTATTGTCAAGTCTTTCATCAGTAGTGGCTGCGTGAAACCTGACTGTATTATCCCATTTTCCCGAAGGGTGTACATAGTTGAATTCAAGTCCCCCGTTTCGGCCGAAGTCATTGCCGTCAGCTTGCCTGTTGATAAATAAAGCCTTGATGACTGACCTCTTCAGAACTCTCTGATGTACTGCGGCTACTGTGTAATTATTCGCAGTAATTTCATCTAAATCTCCCGTCTGAATGTTCATAACCCCAATACGCATATCAGGTGTAAGATTTCCGGTCAGCCGAGCGCCATAGGAAATAGGAATCTGCTGGCCTGCATTCAGGCCAATTGTTCTAGAAAAAAAAGGCTGTATTTGCCAACTCCCAAAGTTGGAGAAAATGTCACCGTTCTCTAGAAAGAAATTCCTCCGTTCAGGAAAAAAGATGCTAAAACGAGTAAGGTTAGTGACTTGCTGATCTACATCTACATTCGAAAAGTCTGGGTTTAGTGTCAAATCAAGGCTGAGTGATCCTGTAATAGCGATTTTGGCATCTAGCCCTGCATCAATATCTTGTTGATAGTTAGTCTGTCCTTCGCTATCTTCAAAATTCCTCTGTGTACCACTTGCGACATATGGTATCAATACCACCTTACCTTCTGCTTTTTTTGGTTGATTATCCCATTTCAGTGTACCCATAAAGTTGAGGTCTATACCGCCATAGTTGAGTGGAAACTGTGTCCAGGTAGAGAATACGTTGCGCTGCATGTCACCTCTGATAAAGTTTATTCCCCATTCGGATAGTTGAGTGCCATAGCGTAAGGTTTTGAAAGGTATTGCCATTTCAACCAACCAATGATCTGGGTAGGCTTTAACTTCTGAATACCATTTGTTATCCCAATTTTCATCGAATTCGGTTTGGCCTCCATCTAGACTCAGAAGCGCCTCCATTTGTGCACCACCAGCATTCACTCCGAAGAAAAAGCCACTCTGTTTGTTATTAAACGGATCAATTACCACAGTGAAGTTATCGCTATTCCAATGGGCTTCTCTATTGTCTCTTCTTAAGGATTGGACCACACGCTGTCCGTTGTCAAAGAGCTTGGCTTTTATGTATATGAATTCGTTGTCATAGACCGCCCAGATTTCAGTTAGTGCATCCGGGTTTCCGTTATCCATTGGCCAGTGATTGATCAAGTGATCTATCTTGGCGGCATCAACCCAACCTGGGTCATCACCAGTGCCGTCTATTTGGATCGTTTGATTGGTTTTATTAAGCCCAAAGATGAATTGATCTCTGGTTTCGCTATTATCCTGTGCAAAGAGCATTGTGGCGAACAAGCTCAAAAAAAATGCAATGAAAAGTTTCATAGTAGAGTCTGTTGATCTGTCGGTGATGGTCTCGTATACTATGACTAAGAACTTAGGTTACTTGAAAATCAAGCTTTTAGACCAATGAATAACTGGCTTCGTTGAACGACTGAATTAGTCATTATTGGTGTTTAATCGATCAAAAATAGAAGTTGGGCAGATTACTTATGACCTACATCTATTAAACTGCAAGTCTGTAACTATTTAGATAAATTTGAGGTTCGAAACTCCAAAAGCGTACTATGCCGAAAGTCAATTTTGAAAAGCTAATGTTTGACAGCCCTAGGGTGATATGGCATATTATCTTCTGGGTAATTTACACTTCGTTTTTCGCGATCGTTTACGGTTCGTTCGAAGAAGACTATAGTCGGCAATTTCAAATCGTATGGATTGATGCGGTCATTCAAATGCCAGCCGTTTACATCGTGCTCTACTTTTTAATGCCGAAACTACTCTTCAAAGGAAAGTTCGGTCAATTCTTTCTTTCTCTTCTTTTTATAATTATCTGCTTTAGTGCACTGGCCTGGTTCTGCTACGTTTGGGTTCAGCACCCGCTCTTTTGGGCTGGTGATAATTATGAGCCTGTGTTATGGAATTTTGGAAAGATTTTTAAAACCACCTCAAAAATTTACCCTGTAGTTGCGTTGGCGATAGTCGCCAAGTGGTTTAAGTTTTGGTACAGGCAGCAAAAGAATAATCAGATACTGGCAGAAGAGAAGCTTCAAGCAGAACTGAAGTTCTTAAAGGCACAAGTACATCCGCACTTTCTGTTTAATACCCTGAATAACTTATATGCCTTGACGCTCAAGAGCAGCAAAGAGGCTCCGGAAGTGGTATTAAAACTTTCTGACCTTTTGAGTTATATGCTCTACGACTGTACAGCGGATACTGTTCCATTAGATAAGGAGGTAAGGTTGGTGGAAGACTATATCGCGCTAGAAAAAATTCGATATGGCGATCGGTTGAATGTGAATTTTAATCTTTTGGGAGAGATAAACGGGCGTGCGATAGCCCCTTTGATGATTTTGCCTTTTATCGAAAATGCTTTCAAGCATGGGGTCAGTGAGGAGTTACACGACTCATGGATTTCGATTGACCTCACTTTAAAACCTGAAAATCTAACCTTAAAGGTTGAAAACAGTAAAAGTATACAGGAAGTGACCGAAGATCGCTTTGAATACAAACAAGGAATAGGGTTGACCAACGTGAAAAGACGCTTGGAAATACTCTATCCTGAAGAGTATCAACTTGATATTCATGAATCTTCAGAGTCATTTTTAGTGGTCTTAAAACTCAATGTAAAAACTCGATAGCAATGAATTGTATCATCGTAGATGATGAGCCATTGGCAAGAGAAGTGCTCGAATCGTTTGTTGGTCGCATCGATGGGCTTGAACTCAAAGGCTCATGTGACAACGCCATCAAAGCTTTCGACTTGCTGAAAAAGGAGAAGATAGATTTGATCTTTTTAGATATTCAAATGCCAAAACTAAACGGCATAGATTTTCTTAAAGTGCTGAACCCATTACCCAAAATCATATTTACTACCGCTTATCGCGAATATGCCATTGAGAGTTATGAATTGAATGTGGTTGATTACCTATTGAAGCCTATTTCATTTCAAAGGTTTTTGATGGCTGTCAATAAAGCCATGAATGATGGCTCAAAAGAAATAAAGGAGCCAATATTGGCTGCTTCGGATGATTTGCGTTCTGAAACGCCATACATATTTCTAAAAGCGGATAGAAAGATGGTAAAGGTGTATCTAAAGGATATTTTGTACATCGAGAGCCTCAAAGACTACGTTCGAATAAAGCTCCCACAAAAAGACGTCATCAGTTTACAAAAGATCAGTTTCTTAGAGCAAAAACTTCCCGAAGACTGTTTCATCCGGATACACCGATCGTTCATTGTGCCGATTAGAAAAATTGAAGCTTTTTCAAACAATATTATTGAAATAAACGGGGTGGAGCTGCCCATCGGTAGGAACTATAAAGAGCAGGTGCTTGAGATACTGAATAACGATACTTCTATTCTAAGCTAAATCCATTGGCCTGGTGGTGAGCTTTAAGGACTGATTTGATCGAAAACGTAAAACAGTTCTGAAGCAATTTGCAATGACCTTTCATCGTACTTTTCTGTCTCCAACGGTGTGTTATCATATGCTTTTGGGTCTTCATATCGCAAAGGAATTCTTGCAGCAGCACCTGGAATAAAAGGACAGTTTTCATCAGCATCAGAGCAGGTCATAACTGCTGCAAAACCTTGTTTGGGGTTTGATGCATGATCATATAGTTTGGAATAGGCGAGGATAGGGGCTGTATCCCGAGAGTAACTGACTTGATGATAAGGATTATCGCTCCCCTCAGATGAGATTTGAAAGCCAAATCTCTTAAGGGAGGCTATGGCCCTTTCATTGAAGGCAGTTACTTCAACACCACCTGAAAAAGACTCAAGAGGTATGTTGTAAGCGTGTGCCGCGACTTGTGCCCATACTTGAGAGAATTGACTTCTTCGGGAGTTATGCGTACAAATGAAATTGAGTCTAAGAGCTTTTGAAGCATCCAGTTGAGCTTGACAATAGGCCGTTAGCATTCCCAATGCAGATTTTCGCTCCGATGAGATTTCTAAAGTCTTGGCCTTAGCGATGGTATGCTCAATTGCTATAAACATGCTGATGAACTAACAGCAACCAGAATTGGGGTCGCAAGAGGCTTGTTGGAGTTGAACATCTCTTAGTTTGACACGAGGCTTTTCAGCAGGAATACCGCAGTTGTCTTTCGCTAGACAGTCGGTTTGCTTGTTAATAAGGCTGAAAGTCGTACCATTGAAAGCCAAGCCAAATTTAGATATCGTTTCTGGACCTTGATATTCGACTTCTACCTCGAAATCACCCATATCAAGCAGTTTTTCAGATAATGTGATAATGTCTCTTAGTTTGGCAGGTTGCAATCTATGATCCACATCTACCGAAGACCATAACTGAAAGTTGACAACGTTTTCTTCTCTAATGGTACCTCCACAGTCAATAAAGTGTTTATTCACCACACCAACTTCCGTAACATGAAAGTGTGAAGGTATGAGTGAGCCATCCGGTAATTGAAAGGTAAGTGTGTTTAACTGGCTGAGGTGGGATTTAACTTTTGAAAGCTTCATTATATATGAATAAATGTTAATATGTAATTATATTTAAATATATGTATTTATACATATTGTTAATTTAATTTATTGCTAGCGTCCTTATCTAAGTACCAAAACAGATCACCATGGGTAGGGAGGATGTGTGAGGCTGGGTAAGTGGTGTAACCATTTTTTTGATTAAAGATCTCATCTACCTTCTCTGCCTTTCCTGCCCCAGTTGCTAAGAAACAGACTGCCTTTGCATTGTTAATGATTGGACCGGTCAGCGTGACACGTTTCTGTCCTGAATCAGGGTTAATACCGATTGCGCAAATTCTATCATCCGTTAACAATTCCATCTCGTGTGGAAAAATTGAGGCTGTATGTCCATCTCCACCCATGCCCAACAACACGATATCGAAACTGGGTAAACCTGCTTTTTCCGGTAGGTTCTGTTCAATTTCTTCGCTATACCTTATGGCTTCATTTTCGGGATCATTTTCACCCAAGACACGATGCACATTCGAAGCAGGAATATCTATTTTTGAAATAAGATGGTCTAGTGTCATCTTATAATTACTTTCATTGTCAGTAGGAGGTACGCAGCGTTCATCACCCCAATAGAGGTGTATTTTACTCCAATCAAAGTCCTCTCTAAATTCACTGGCTAGTATATCGAAGAGAATTTTTGGTGTTGAACCACCCGATAAGGCAATGTTCAGTTGGTCTTGTTCTTGATGCGTTGCCTGTAAGTAATTAGCAAAGCCTCTTGCCGTTGCTTCTGGAGTATCAAAAATCAGTTTTTCCATATTTATAATTCGCAATAATTGCCATCATCGGTAAGGTTTGAACATGGGTAACGCCAATTCATATTGTCACCTTCAATAAGTTTATCTGCATGTTCTGGTCCCCAGGTTCCTGCAGGGTAACCAAAGACTGGGATGTCTGATTCTTCCCAAGCTTTGAGTATTGGATCTATGAATTCCCAAGCCGCTTCAGTACTGTCACCTCTTGCGTAGAGTGTGGCGTCTCCTTGCATACAGTCGAGTATAAGCCTCTCATAAGCATCAGGCACATAGACATTCGTTAGTTCATCATAATGAAAATCCATATTCACCTGCTCCGTCTTGAAGCCTGCACCAGGAATTTTCATGTCAAATTTTAACAAGATGCCTTCATTCGGTTGAATTCTTAAGACAAGTACATTTTGCTTATTGGCCAGTGTTGAGTCATTCGCAAAAAGGTGGTGATGATTTGGTTTGAAATGTATAACAACCTCGGTGACTCGCGTAGGCATGCGCTTGCCAGTTCTAATGTAAAAGGGGACACCCGCCCATCGCCAGTTATCAATGAAGAATTTCATGGCTACATAGGTCTCTGTCTTCGACTGCTCACCCACACCTTCTTCCTCACGATACCCAGGCACAGATTCGCCTCTCACCGTAGAGTTCATGTACTGACCACGGATCACATTTTCCTTAATATCTTCGGCACTGTAGGGCCTTAGGCTTTGAAAGACTTTCAGCTTTTCATTTCGAATAGATTCTGCATCCGACTTAACAGGAGGTTCCATAGCGATCAGTGCAACTAGTTGAAAAAGATGATTTTGAATCATGTCTCTTAAAGCACCTGATGAATCGTAATAACCTCCTCGTTTTTCGACACCAACATGTTCTGCAGCCGTTACTTCAATTCTATGAATGTAATTTCTGTTCCAAAGGGGTTCGAATATACTGTTCGCAAAGCGGGTCACGAACATGTTTTGTACCGTCTCTTTTCCTAGGTAATGATCTATTCGATAAATCTGTTCCTCACCGAAATGCGTGAGTAATTCTTTGTTCAGTTTTTTGGCAGAAGGCAAGTCATAGCCAAATGGTTTTTCCACGATCAGACGTCTCCAACCGTTTTCATCCTTATTTAGACCGACTACCGCTAAACCTTGAGCAATTGTTTCATAAAGACTAGGTGGCGTGGCTAGATAGAAAATGTAATTGTGGCAAGTCTCTTTCGCTTTATTTAAAGCCTTCATTCTATCACCTAGGGCATGGTAAGATGATGTGTCCTTTGTGTCAACAGATTGATAATGAATCAAATTGGCAAAGCCCTCTAGGTTTTCTTTTGTAGCAGTTTCCTTATCGAGTAAATACTTGTTCTCAAAAACAACTTTCTTGCGATAGTTGTCATCCGAGTATTCAGAACGACTCACACCTATAACAGCGTAGCATTCTGGCAAAAAACCTCCGCAATACAGATTAAATACCGATGGAATGAGTTTTCGCTCTGTCAAGTCGCCTGAAGCACCGAAGATAACGAGGACTTGGTTGTCAGTTTTTTTCATTTATTTTTTTTGGTCGGTCTAGCTTGCTTTCTTTGTACAGACTTAAATCACATTGTCATCGAATAGTTCCCAAAACTAGCGAATGACCTGCAATGATAGAAGTCAATACTCCTTATTGGTGGAATTAAATTTAGAAGACTTTCTAATTCCGCTTGAAAAGGTATCAGCAGTAGAAATTTGAAGAATGACAGATATAAAATTTGACTTTGGCTTAGTGGGTTTAGGCGTAATGGGTAGAAATTTCATACTCAATGTGGCCGACAACGATTTTTCGGCTATCGGCTTAGACCTAGATAAAGAAAAAGTAGACTCTCTTTTAACCGAAGGTGAAGGTAGAGTGGTACACGCTACACAAGATAAACTCGAGTTTATAAACAAACTTTCTCAGCCGAGAAAAATCATGCTGTTGGTGCCAGCTGGTAAACCAGTAGATGGCGTAATCAATGACTTAAAACCACACCTGTCAGAAGGAGACATCATCATTGACGGTGGTAATTCATTTTATACCGATACGGACAGACGTTTTGTAGAGCTTGCAAAAGACGGAATTCACTTTTTTGGTGCGGGCGTATCTGGAGGTGCCAAAGGGGCAAGAAAAGGGCCTAGCATTATGCCAGGGGGAGACAAAGAGGCCTATCAACATATCAAACCCATTTTTGAAGCCGCCTCCGCTAAAGTAAATGGAGAACCCTGTGTGGCGCATTTGGGCAACGGATCTGCAGGTAACTATGTCAAAATGGTACATAATGGTATCGAATACGGCATGATGCAATTGATTGCCGAAGCCTATGATTTGATGAAGCGGGGAATGGGGCTTTCAAATGCGGAACTTCAAGATGTTTTTGAAACCTGGAATAGAGGAAGGTTACAATCTTTTTTAGTAGAAATCACGGCTGAGATTTTCGCACAAAAGGATGGGCTGACTAATGCCGACCTAATTGATGTAATTCTAGATAAAGGAAAGCAAAAAGGAACTGGCAAATGGACATCTCAAAATGCCATGGACTTAGGTATTCCTATACCTACCATTGATGTTTCTGTGAGTATGAGGGAAATATCTTCCTTAAAGAGCCAGCGTGAAGAAGCTGAGGCCATTTATGGGCGTTCTGGTGCAGTAGATCATGGGCTCTCCATTGACCAAGTAGAAGAGGCTTTGTATTTCAATTTCATTATGGCTTATGCGCAGGGCATGCAACAACTCATTGCTGCCTCGGAAGAATATGGTTATGGTTTGGATCTTGAAGTGATTTCTAAAATATGGAGAGGGGGCTGTATTATTCGCTCAGGACTATTGGAGAAGATGCGTAAAGCTTTCAATCGAAATGCCCAATTATCTAACCTCTTGCTTGACGAAGAATTTGCAAATGAAGTGAAGCCTTTGGTTGCAAACACAGTGAAAGTAGTCGCTTCTGGTCTGCAAAATGGTATTGCCGTTTCAGCTCTGAGTGCAGGTCTCAACTATTTTAACGCCTTCAAATCAGGTAGATTACCCATGAATTTGGTTCAGGCGCAACGCGATCATTTTGGCTCTCATACTTATGAAAGGGTCGATCGCGAAGGTGTCTTCCACACGGAGTGGTGATTAAAATACCTGGTAAGCAATGAATGTGATCAAGAAACTGCAAACCGAAATCATGCTGGATTGAATCGTCCAAGACCGTAGGGTTTGTTGTACGGAATGATCCAAATATCTGTTAACTAACCAAAAGCCGCTGTCATTAACATGTGATAGCACAACAGAGCCGGCAGCAATGGCCATCATAATTAAGGTTTTATCGAGCATGGTTAAGTCCATTCCTGGAATAACTGCCGCTACGATACCGGCTGCTGTTAACATAGCAACCGTTGCTGACCCTTGCATAATTCTCACCAAAACAGCTACTAAATAAGCCAGTAAGATAATAGACACAGTGCCCGATTGCATCGCACTGGCAATCATATCACCGATACCTGTGTTGATCATCATTTGTTTTAAAACGCCTCCTGCACCCGTAATTAAGATAATGGAGCCTGCAGGTCCTAGAGAACGATTAGCCACATCAAATAGCTCCTCTTTGGTAGCACCGCGCTTTGTGCCTAAGAAATACAAAGCCATCAAAGTGCCAATGGTTAGGGATACAAAGGGATGACCTACAAAAGCGAATACTTCGATTAGCAGACCATTCTCAATAACACCCTCACTTGCGAGTGTATTGAGTAACGAACCAATCAAGATAAGACCAATAGGAAGACCTAAGACCGTAAAAATGGTTTTGACCAATTTAGGATCGAATTCATCACTTGATGCTTCAGTTACTTCAACAATCTCAACCTCTTCAGGGGTGATAAACTTGCTCAGAAAGAGTCCACATATAATGGCAGTCGGCATACCGATTAGCAAGCCGACAACAATCGAGTAACCCAGATCAACCCCTAAAATATTTGCCACCGCAGCAGGCCCAGGAGTTGGGGGTATAAAACTGTGTGTAACAGCGAGTCCTGTAAGCAAGGGAAGGGCATAGTAAAGCACATTCTTTCCACTCTTCTTCGCAAGTGATTTTACGATTGGGAATAATATAATGATACCCACATCAAAGAAAACAGGTATCGAGACTAAGAATCCGGTGAGCATCAAGGCCAATCTTGATTTCGCTTCTCCACCTTTCTTAAGTAAATACTTAGCCAAAGCCTGCGCACCACCTGAGTGTTCTAATAATGCTCCGAAAATAGCACCTAAGCCTACTATGGTAGCAATAAAGGCCAGTGTATTGCCCATGCCGGTGGTGATTGATTCAATGACCATATCACCAGAAAGACCACCAACCAAACCCACCCAAATACTGGACAAGAGCAAACTGAGGAATGCGTTTAGTTTGAACTTAATGATTAATGTAAGAAGTAGTACAATGCCCGAAAGGATGGCAAAGATGAGCTGTAGTTCATTCATAAGCACGTTTCAAAATCGACAGAAGCTACTGAATTATATGAAATCTGCGAAATGGGCCTCGGCTTCTTTTACAATTTCATTGATACTAAGCTTGGCTTTGATGGTCAACGCATTGGCCGGAACTTCAAGCGTATCAAGTTGAGATTTGACGAGGTTTGGTGGCATAAAATGGTCTTTACGCTGAGCTAGTCTCTTTTCTGCCTCCTCTTTTGATAGGTCAAGAAAAAGAAATTTGATGTCTAGTCTTTGTGCCACGTAGTCGCGATAGGATTGTTTCAATGCTGAACAAGCCAATATATATTCATGCCGGTGTGCATGCAGTATATACTCTACAATGGCACCCAGCCACGGCCATCTATCGTCATCTGTGAGGGGAACGCCTCTAGACATTTTCTTAATATTCTCCTGCGGATGGAAATCGTCAGCATCTAAGAAGGGAATCCCGATTTTTTCTGCCAGCACCTTGCCAACGCTAGTTTTTCCAGATCCTGTAATTCCCATGACCACGATTAGTTTTTTAGGCGACATATCATTATTCCATTTATCAAAAAAATGAGCAGGTTATGCGTTTTTACTAAACAGTAAAATTCATAATTCGTTGTAAACATGTAAATTAAGTCTCGATGCGCTTACTTCTTCTAATCATAGGCTTCTCATTGCTGTCCTTTTCACAGGGTCGAGCGCAGTCTTCTGGCGAGCCATCTTACGTGCAAAGCATATACTTTGGCGGAGGAAGCTTTTATGTCAGTAAGCGTCAATCAGAAACACTTCAGCATCTTTTAGACTCAATTCCCAACATACATAATTTTGTGATTACTGTGCATAGTCATACAGATAATGTTGGAGGCAAAGAATACAATGAATGGTTGAGCGAAATGCGCAGTGATTCGGTGATTGAAGAGCTGTTGTTAAATCAAAATGTAAAGAAAGAAGTTATTGAAAAAAGAGATTTCGGTCTGTTTAACCCCATATACGATAACAGTACATGGGAGGGAAGGAGAAGAAACCGCAGGGTTGACATTATCTTCTGGCTAGCGATTTAGCTGCGCTAAACACCAATTAAGTATCATTCAGATTTCAAAACTTTCTCTAGAGTTCGCGAAAGCGGTTTTAATTGTTTGCATACTGATAGTCAGTGTCGTAATGGCAATAGCGATGATGACTACAATGTGAATATGCTGAACAAAAAAAGAGTCCCCTGCAACTAGCAGCGGACTCTCCATTATGATATAGTTAATACTAGAAGAGTTTCTCAGGGGGAGGTGCAATACCCTTCATTCTTAAGTAAATGGTGGTTTGACCTCTATGATGTGTTTGGTGCTCAAACCCTTTTTTGATCCACTCCATTCTAGAGAAAGAGAATTGTTCATTAGGTCCAACTACTTCATCAGCCTTGCTCATGTCCATGTTCTTAATGGCATTGATACACCAATCATAGACTTCAACGGTCAAAGCTCTCAAAGCAGTTTTATTCTGAAATTTTTCTTCAACCTCGAAGTTGGGTATATCGGAATGGATGGGTGTCGCTCCTGTACCATTGGCTACGAGACCAATGTTTCCCTGCGCCATGTGTAGAAATTGAGCTGCGAAGGAACGGACCTGCTCGTTAGGTTTATAAGCTATGCCGTCTTCGGGCATGGCATCAATATATTCCAAACTGAAAGCTTTGGCTCTTTCCCAATCTGCTACTAGGGCAGCCTTGGTATCCGTTTCAATTTTTGAATCTCCGGTGACAATTAAATTGGCTGAGGTAAGAACGATTACGGTCAGCACTAAAAGTGTTTTTGATATAGTTTTCATAATGGCTAATTAAAAAGTGTCTCTTTAACCTTACGATTGTACTCTTCGGAAGTTTATTCTAAAAAGTGAATAGTGGTTTAAATAGTTGGACTTTGAATCCAAATGACTTGGTATCTTTGGTGGTGTCAAAAAGTAGAATAGCCATTATTGGAGGAGGAGCTGCAGGTTTTTTTGCAGCTATATCAGCCAAACATCACCAGCCCCATAGCGATGTGACCATTTTTGAGAAATCAAGTAAGCTTTTGGCCAAGGTCAGGGTGTCAGGAGGGGGCAGATGTAATGTCACGCATGCTTGTTTTCAGCCTTCAGCGCTGTCTAAGTTTTATCCTAGAGGAGGTAAACAACTCAGAAAAGCCTTTGATCAATTCAGCACACAAGACACTGTGGATTGGTTTGAATCAAGAGGCGTAACACTCAAAACAGAATCTGATAATCGGATGTTTCCAATCACTGATGATTCTCAGACTATTATAGACTGCTTGATGGGGGAGACCAGAAAGCTCGGGATTAATATCTCTATAAGCACTCAAGTCCTTAAAATATCAAAAACAGCATCTGGAATAGCGCTTACCCTAAAAGGTAGTAAGGAAATTTTCAATAAAGTTATTATCGCTACTGGAGGAAGTCCGAAAGTGGAAGGCTTTCAATGGCTCAAAGAACTCGGGCATGATATTGTATCACCCGTTCCTTCATTGTTCACTTTTAATATGCCCAATGAGCCGATCAAATCATTGATGGGACTTTCTGTTCCAAATGCAAGTGTTAGAGTGCAGGGTACCAAACTGGTGCAATCAGGCCCTTTGCTGATGACACACTGGGGCATGAGTGGACCAGCCATTTTAAAAACTTCGGCTTGGGGAGCAAGACTTTTAAGTGATATGAACTATCGCTTTGCAATTCATGTCAACTGGCTTGGCGAGGTGAAGGAAAATGAACTAAGACAGACCATTGATGAAGTGATCGGTTCATACGGAAAGCGTATGCTTCGCAATAAAAACCCATTTGAAATACCTACTAGACTTTGGGAATATCTATTGACTAAGGTTGAGCTACCATTAGAAAAACTATGGTCTGAACTGGGGAAGAAAGGCGCCAATAAGCTTGTCAATCTTCTGCTGAACGATCAGTATCAAGTATCTGGAAAAACCACCTTTAAAGAAGAATTTGTCACTTGTGGAGGGGTAAGTCTATCCAATATTGATATAAAAAGTATGGAGAGTAGGGTGTGCCCAGGTTTATATTTTGCAGGTGAAGTATTAGATGTTGACGGAGTAACTGGAGGATTTAACTTTCAGGCGGCATGGACAACCGGATTCATTGCGGGTAGGGCTTCCGAATAAGCCTCTTCCCACTCATAGAAATGAGAGATGTTTTTTTTACGGTTTTGTAGTATCTTCCAAGATAATATTGACCATTACCTTAACCGAAAAAAATGTCAAAGAGAAGTTTCTTTCAAATTGCGCTATTAACTCTTTTAAGTCTGCCTGTCCTCGGGCAAGATATTAGCGAATTGCTTAAGTCTTATAAATACAGATCAGTCGGCCCCAATCGTGGAGGCAGAGTGACCGCTGTAATGGGTGTTGAATCACAGCCCTCAGTGTTTTATATGGGTGCCACAGGTGGTGGTGTTTGGAAGACTGATGATTACGGTATCAACTGGAAGAATATTTCTGACGGATACTTTTCTACACCCTCCATAGGAGCTATTGCGGTCTATCAAAAGCAACCAGACATCCTTTATGTGGGTACAGGTTCAGATGGTATTCGCTCAAATGTGATTACTGGTAAAGGCGTTTACAAATCGACAGATGCTGGTAAAAAATGGGAGTTTGTCGGGTTAAAAAATACAGGACAAATAGGAGCGGTTGAAATCCATCCTGACAATCCAGATGTGGTATATATCGCTGCCATTGGTCAAGCTTTCGGTAAAAATGAAGACAGAGGTATTTATAAAACTACAAACGGTGGGGCATCATGGGACAAAATCTTATATCATTCGGATAGCGTAGGTTTTTCTGATATGGAGTTTGCTCCAGACGATCCAAATACAATCTATGCAGGTGCTTGGAGAGGAGAGCGAAAGCCTTGGACAATCATTAGTGGTGGCACTGAAGGCGGTGTTTATAAGTCGACAGACGCTGGTGCTAGCTGGACAAAACTTACGAATGGCTTGCCAACAAAGCTAACGGGTAAGATTGATTTTGCCGTGTCTCCTGCAAATCCAGATGTGGTTTATGCCAACATTGAGGCATCTGATGACCAAGGTGGATTATATAGGTCGAATGACCGTGGCGCAAGCTGGGAGTTTGTATCAGACAATGCCAACCTAACGAATAGACCTTTCTATTACACTAATATTTACGCCAATCCAAAGAATGAAAATGTTGTCTACAACAACGCATTACGTTTTCTAAAATCTACCAACGGAGGTAAGTCATGGAAATCCATGAGTACACCACATGGTGATAATCACGATATATGGATAAATCCAAACGATACCTCTATTTGGATTCAGTCCAATGATGGTGGAGCTAATGTGACGCTGAACAATGGTAGGTCATGGTCTGTACAATCAAACCAGCCGACTGCTGAATTATATCAAGTAGACGTTGACGATCAAGTTCCTTACTGGTTATATGCCGGCCAACAAGACAATAGCACAATTGCAGTACCTAGTATGCAAACGGGAAATGCGCAATCTATAATTTTTGGAGTAGGTGGATGCGAAACAGGGCCTGCGGTACCGAAACCGGGTAATCCTGATGTTGTGTACTCTAATTGTAAGGGCAATTTCGGGACTTATGATAAAAGAACTGGACAAGAAATGCAATACAACGTAGGTGCCATGAATATCTACGGTCACAACCCTAAGGACTTAAAATTTCGATTCCAGCGAGTAGCACCAATTCACGTTTCGCCACATAACCCGAACGTAGTGTATCATACTTCTCAGTATGTGCATAAAACGATGGATGATGGTAAGACATGGCAAATCATTTCTCCAGATTTAACTGCATTTGAGGATGAATATCAAGTCGTGCCAGGAGCACCAATCACAAGAGACGTTACAGGTGAAGAGTATTTTAGTACTATATATGCCATCCAAGAATCGAAAATCAAAGAAGGCGTCATCTGGGTAGGAGCTAATGATGGGCCTATTCACGTGACAAAAGACGGTGGAGCCAATTGGAATAGAGTAACTCCAAAAATGCCAATCGGTGGACGTGTGGATGCAGTTGAGCCTTCAGTGCATAATCCTGCTAAAGCTTATGTAGCCGTATTGAGATATCAATTGAACGACTATGCGCCATACATCTACAAAACTGAAAATTACGGAGAGACTTGGGAGTTACTAACTACAGGAGATAACGGTTTACCGGGCGACTATCCTACAAGAGTAGTCAGGGAAGACCCTAAGAAAGAAGGTGTTCTGTATGCTGGTACCGAATTTGGACTCTTTGTCTCCTTGAATGATGGAAAAACTTGGAATGCTTTTAACAATAATCTTCCAGTGACACCAATCACTGATATGAAAATACACCGCGATGATTTGGTGTTATCTACTATGGGCAGAGGTTTTTGGATAATGGACAACATTTCGAGCATTCGTGACCTCACGGAAGCCACGCAGCAAGCGGCCTACTTTTTTGATCCAAAGGATGGAGTTCGCTTTAGAATGAGTAGCAGACAAAGCCCACAACCTGGGGTTGGTCTCGAATATTACATTGCTGACAAAAATCAAGATGTACGCTTAGATATATTAAACACTTCAGGTCGAGTGGTAAGGTCATTTGTAAGCGGCAAGGCTGAGCCTGCCGTGAATACTGAGGTAGATATGTCTACGGGTTTTAGTAATGTACCAGCATCAGGCGGGCTATCTAATAGCAGCGGAATTAATCGTTTTAATTGGAATATGAGACATAACGGAGGCTGGAGTGCTAACCCTAATCGCTCATATAGAGGAAACGGACCTATGGTTTCAACAGGAATATATAAGGCTAGATTGACCGTTGGTGATGAGGTTTTGGAAAAGGAATTCAAAGTGATGCTAGATCCGAGAGCTACACTGGTAAATGATGCCGATGTGAAAATGCAAGAAGCACTGGCACTTGCTGTGAGAGACTTTCAAGGAGAAGTGGCACAATTGATTAAAGCTGTAGATGATGAGAGAAAAGCCCTGGCCAATTCACTCAATCAAGAGAGCGGCAACAAGCGTGAACAACGTAAGAAAGAAGCACTTGATGCTGTTTACTATCAGCTAGTCACTTCACCGGGAACTTACATGCAGCCCATGTTGAGTGCTCAAACAGGCTATTTGAATAGCACCATCTCGAGAGCTGACCAACAGCCGGGTAAAGATGCTTATGATCGATTTGAAGAGTTAAAAGCTAAATTTCAAGAAATCAAGAAAGAGTTCGAAGCACTAAAATAACCGTTGGTGTCCAAGTCATTGCGAAAGAAATGGTATCAACAAATACCGCATCCAATAGTGATGCTCTTTGCGATTATCGTTTTAACCGCATTATTGAGTCATATTATTCCTGCGGGGAGTTTCGAAAGAGAACTCGTTGATGGAATGCAGCGTGTTATCCCTGGCTCATATGAAGCCATTGAACAGACACCGCTTTCATTTTTAGACACTTTCTTGGCGATTCCAGGAGGTTTTGCGTCAGCGATTGCCATCATATTTGTAGTGGTTTCTAGCGGAATCATGTTCGGTATTCTCGAACGTTCGGGCATGATTGAAAATGCAGTAGGCACTTTCATGAAGTATTTAGGGCTTGAAAGGAGATACCTAGTTGTGGTATTGATGACTTTCATTTTCGGCATGCTGGGCGTATTTGTGGGCTACGAGAATAATATCGCCTTAATCCCAATTGCTGCCATCACCAGTTTGGCCATTGGAGGAGACTTAATGCTCGCAGCGGCAATATCAGTTGGTGGCGTTACCGTTGGTTTTGGCTTATCACCTTTTAATCCATACACTGTAGGCACAGGTCATACCATTGCCGAAATGCCGATGTATTCCGGATGGTTGATTAGATCAGTGCTGTGTCTTAGTGCATTGTCGCTACTGGCTTACTTTAACATTCGCTATTTCAAACGGATATTAAAAGATCCAAAGAAAAGTCTATCACTTGGTATTGATACAGAAGGTTTTGAACTGTCAAAACCAATTGAAACCTACAGTATGACACCAAACAATTGGGTGATTATGGCAATTTTCATCGGTGGCATGGCAGCAATGCTTTTTGGCGTATTCGCTTACGACTGGTACATCAATGAGATCTCAGCAATATTTCTAATGATCTCAATTGCCGCAGGCCTTGCTAGTGGCATGAGCGGTAGAACGATCAGCGAAACGGCACTAAAATCTGTGTCAGTAGTGGCACCGGGGGCCTTTATGGTAGGTTTTGCAACCTCTATCAAAGTGGCCATGGAAATGGGTAATATCTCAGACAGCATTGCCTTTTATTTGTCTCAAGGGCTTTCGCAATTACCATTATATGCTTCGGCAGTAGCCATGTCAGGCGCACAATCGGTAATTAATTTCTTTATCCCGTCAGGTAGTGGACAAGCTTTGGCGACTTTACCGATAATGATTCCTTTAGGAGATTTATTAGGCTTAACCAGACAAACAACCATTTTAGCCTATCAAATTGGTGATGGCGTTACGAACTTATTTAATCCAACATTAGGTGGCCTCATTGCAATGTTGGCCATGTGCAGAATACCCTTCGATAAATGGCTTAGGTTTATTCTTCCCGTGGTTGGTGTCATATTAATTATCTCTTGGCTGGTGCTACTCTTTACGGTTTCGATCAATTGGGGACCCGCTTAGTGAATGTTGAATTACGAATTTTAAAGGATGAATGACTGAAATCTTGACGAAACACTATTGAAGCACTCATCTCAATTCAAAATTCACCATTTATCATTTAACCTTAGAATTAATGAACGCTGAAGAAATACTAGCTAAACTCGTTTCATTCCCTGTATTAGGGGGAGAAAGTAACCTGTCCATTATCCACTGGATTAAAGATTTTCTTGCCGATCATGGCGTAGATGGAGTACTTGTTCCAAATGATGAGGGCACCAAAGCATCATTGCATTGTCGCATTGGGCCAGCTGTTGATGGAGGAGTGATTCTTTCAGGACATACAGATGTTGTACCTGTTGAACGGCAAGAGTGGACAACCGAACCATTTACATTAACCGATAAGCAAGACGGCTTGCTCTACGCCCGTGGATCTTGTGACATGAAAGGATTTGCAGCCTGTTGTTTAGAGGCTTTGCCAGATATGGTTAAGGCAGATTTAAAAAAGCCAATCTACTTTGCCTTTTCATATGATGAGGAAATCGGATGCTTGGCAGCACCTGATTTGGTAAAGGCTATCAACGAATACTATGTTGAGAAGCCACAGTTCGCCATCATAGGAGAACCATCAATGATGATTCCGACCGTAGGGCAAAAAGGCATCTGTATTTTCAATACAACAGTAACTGGCTCAGAAGGGCACAGTAGTCGCATAAAACAAGAGGTGAGTGCCATTCACGAGTCTATGCGACTAATTCTTTGGCTTGAGAATAAAATGAATAGCTTGATTGGTGCGGGCAGAACAGACGATCGGTTTACACCAAACCACACTTCAATTCATATTGGAAGAATAGAGGGAGGAATTGCTCCTAATGTGATCGCTCAAGAGTGTAGCTTCACTTGGGATGTAAGGACTATTCCGTCAGAGACACCACAAGAGATTTTCGAAGAGTTTGAGTCGTATTGCCACGAAAGAGAGCGAGAATTGAGAAAAGTTTTTCCGGGCTTCAGTATTTCCACTTCAAATATTCATCCAGCAGTACCGGGTTTAGATACAAGTGAAGATCAAGAGATTGTAAGCCTAACAAAGCGCTTAGCAGAGTGTCAACATTTAGATGCCGTGTCCTATGCGGCAGAAGCAGGTCAGTTTGCTGAAGGTGGCTTCGAAGCGATTATATGTGGTCCTGGGGATATTGCACAAGCACATCGTGCTAATGAATTTGTGTCTAAGGAGCAATTGGACTGGGGTGTGAGGTTTATGAATAACTTGATCAATGAATTCTCATAACAAATGAATTTGAATACACGCTTTGAAGGTCATAACGGGCTTATCCATCAAGTGGTCAAATTCGACAATTTCTTGAAGCTTGATTTGAGTACAGATAATCAGGAGCTAAGCGAAATAGACCTGAATGACGAGAAGAGTTTTACCGATTATATCTTCAAGCAAATAGAAAAATCAGGTAATCAAGTAGCGATTGGAGGATACTTGGAAAAACGCTCGCTCTATAGCCGGAGTGAACTTTTTGAAGGGGAGGAGTTTAGAACTATTCATTTGGGAATCGACATTTGGGCACCTGCCGGTACACCTGTTTATGCTCCTATAGACGGTACAGTTCATTCTTTTGCTAATCGCAATGTCCACGGTGATTATGGGCCAGTTATCATTTTAAAACATGAGGTAGATGGCTTTATTTTTCACACTTTGTATGGCCACCTTTCGCTTGATTCTTTAGATAATATTCAAATAGGAAAGTCCTTTGGTAGTGGTCAGCCTTTGGCTAAAATGGGAGGGTATCATGAAAACTTTCATTGGCCACCGCATCTCCATTTTCAGGTAATTGTGGATATGAATGGGCTGGAAGGAGACTATCCGGGTGTGGCAAAGGCTTCAGAAATCGAATACTATTCCAATAACTGTCCTGATCCATCAATTTTTATTTTTGAATAACCTTATCGATTCTGAACTTTTTAGTTCTTATATGTGTATGTACATATATAAAACTTAATGATCATGACATACAAAGAAAGAACAGAAGACATTTACAACATGCTTGGACAAGGTCAACTTTTAGACGCGTTTGACAAGTACTATGCTGATAATGTGGTAATCACGGAACCAAGAGGCACTTGGGAAGGTAAAGAAGCATGTAGGGCTCACGAAGTAGATTTTTTGAACTTCGTGAAAGAGTTTCATAACCTAGAAGTAAAAAGCATTACTTCTGATGAGGCTAATGGTATTGTGATGCATGAGACCATGATGGATGTTACTTTCCAAGATGGTAACAGAGCCCAAATGGAGCAAGTAGGTGTACAACGCTGGGAAGGTGATAAAATCGTTCACGAAAGATTCTATTACAACGCATAGTTTGGCTAGCAGGGAATAGCTTGAGCCTGATCACGTCTGTGATCAGGCTTTTTTATGAGCTCAATTCTTAGAAGCTAAGCTTACAGTTTGTTCATCATCACCTTCACCCCAAGTCAAGGTGAACACACGTTCAACAGCCCCATCAATTCCTGGGTTGATATTGGCAAATTCATTTAAAAGACATCCTAAGGTTCTGACATAGAATGACTGATTGAAGAATTCACTGATCTTATCATAGGCAGGGTTAAAGCTATTTTCAAAACTACTTTGAGCAGCAATATCGGTCTTGAGTATTGCTAACCCATCAATGAATGCTTTTGCATCAGAGGCTGTAGTTGGGTTCTGATAGATCAAATTTGCCAAAAAGTCATCAGATGGATCGTGACCTGCTTGACCTTCCTTATTTACAAGCATCGGGGAAACTCCACCGTATGTAGATAGCGCACTCTTGGCCTTCAGTGCTACGTCATTCAAGGCTTGATCAGGGTCAGATAAGTAATCTTGCCAGACAGGCGAATATGCGGTAGTTCTTTTACTTACAGATTGCCTTAGGGGAAAGTTGTCCCAATAACTCATGGATGAAGCCATTGCTTTGGCCAAAAGGCCTATGGTCGCATTATTCCAACCTAGCTGTCCTAATTGCTGTATTAGGGCTAATGTAGCCGTTGGTTTATAGGTGAGTTGTGTATCCGCAGTGATAACTTCTCCCTTGAAGGTTGCCAAGTACTTATCGACTAATCTTGGAATTTCGGTCTCATCTATAGCGCCCCACATCACGCCCAGATCGAGTAAAGGCTTCAAGTGCTTAGCTTTTCTGACTTTCCTGCCAGAAGTTATTTGAACGTAAAAGCTGTAATCAAATTCATTCAGAGTCGGAGAGGGTGAAAATTGAGGCATTTTAACATTAAAGTCGGTGACCCAATCGGTGGATTCTCCCATCCATTCTCGCTGATAACCCATTATTTGGTCTAGAGAAAGCTGCTGATCTCCTTTCTCGTTTGTTTGTGTCGATGATACCGTCTTGCGAATCTCTTTACCAGAAAAAACGGGCTTGCCCATTAATGATAGCCCAAAGCCCCAGCTCTTCTTGACGGTTAAAGTTTTCTGGTTCAAGTAATGATCTAGTGTTACACCCGAATTTGGAATACTTGTTTTGTCTAGTAAAGCATCAGCTTTAAAACCGACTAGTTCTGGATGTAATACTTGTAAAGCGTCTTGAGTGATTGTGGCGGATAAAAGCTCTTGGTTTTCACTGATACGACTATATTCATATTCGAATGATACAGATGCACTGGCACTTGCAATGGCTTTGGTAGTGTTTTTAGCCCTCTCTTCTATATCATCGATTAGTGTGTTCAGCGAAGCCACGGGGTCGGTCAGGGCATCCAGTTTTAATCGCTTCAGGATTTTATCCAAGGCCTCTTTTTCATTAGCATTAAGACTATCAGTCTGAAATTTTTGAAGTAACTCTGCGACATTACCAGCATAGGCCGTTACAGAGGCTATGATTTTGTCTACAATTTCATTCAGCTGAGTCTCTAGTGCTTCAGGATCCGCAAATTGAACACCCACAATTGCTCCAATGCTCCCATCTAAGGTGGAGCTTTTTGTCTTGTTAATGGTCACCTTAAACTCTTCGGTACCTGTTCGCGTCATGGCACAGAGGTAATTGTCTTCGATGCTCGCATTAAATCCAACTGAAACAGAAGGACTCATTTGGATATCTAATGTGAGGTTGTTAGGGAGTATTTGCGTGAGGGCAGACATACTCTTTGTGAAAATGTCAGACCATGAAAACCCAAGTTTCCCCTCTAATTTACCACGCGCACCAGTAAATAGGGCATCTCCAACCTCCAATGCGGCCACGCTGCTCCAGTCAAAAATTGACATAAAGCTTTGAACGTCTTTCACAACCGCCATTGGAACAGTATCTGATGCACTATGCTTTCTGTAGAGGCCAGTACTAAAAATATTTGATATACTGAGATTTAGCGATAAACCACCAGCGGCACCTTCGCCAGAACCAGTAGCGCCTACATTAAAAGCATACTTCAAATAAGCATCATTGGTCGGGTCGAAAGGAATAATTGCTTGTGTACTATCAATGAGTTTGTCAGGGTCCATATCCTCGGAGCTGTTGAACAATGAAATGGTCATGCTCGCTTCTGGAACAATGCTAAAAGCAAATCCTCCGGTTGAGTAGTCAAATTCTTTAGAGGCGGAGAGCTTTACGGGGCTAACGAGTAGGGTGGGATCATTCAGCGATTTGCCAGATTTTAACTCTTCGCTATTGTCTGCTTTAAATACTTGTGATAAGTCCATAGTGATTGTGGTGTTTTATGCTTACTAATTTCCTTTAAATTAGTGATTATTGAAAATAATTTGAATCTAGTCCTCTCTGAAATCACCCAATGAAAATTAATGCCATACTCCTAGCCGCAGGCCTTTCCAAAAGATTGAAAGGACCGAATAAGCTGTTAATGGTACATAAAGGCAAAACTGTAGTATCTAATACCTATGCTGCATTAGGACAGAGTGGTATTTCAGAGGTTGTGGTAGTTACGGGGCGAGATTCAGGTTTGGTTAAAACCAGCTTGTCACTAAGGTCGAATGATCAATTTGTTCACAATAAAGACTTCAAGCAGGGAATGACATCTTCTATTCAGACTGGGCTTGATGCTTCAGGTGACTGTGATGGCCTGATGATTTGTCTAGGAGATATGCCTTGGTTACAAACGGAAGACTATGATCTGCTGATCAAGGAATTCAAAGGTTACGGAAGACAAGATACCATTTTGGTTCCTTGGTATAATGATTCAAGGGCCAACCCAGTCATCTTTGGAAAGCAGTTCTTCGATGAAATAAGGGATCACAAAGCACCGAATGGGTGTGCCCAAATTGTACGGGACAATATGAAAAAAGTAATGAATCTAAATGTTCAAAGCGAGCGTTTCATTAAGGATATAGATACCTTAGAAGACCTTGAACTACTAGACTAAATGCTCAGTAAGGAAGAACTTATTCGCTACAATCGCCAAATCATTCTACCAGATTTCGGTACGGAAGGCCAAGATAAGCTGAAGGCAGCTTCAGTGCTAGTGATAGGTGCTGGAGGACTAGGAGCACCCAATTTACTCTATTTGGCTGCGGCTGGTATAGGCCGTATAGGAATTATTGATTTTGATGAAGTTAGTTTGTCTAACCTGCATCGCCAAGTGCTCTTTAATGAAAATGAAGTAGGAAAGAATAAAGCCCAAACGGCCAAAGAAAGGTTGGAGCTATTAAACCCAGAAGTCAAGTTTGAAGTCTTCGAAAAGCCGATCACCAGTTTGAATGCGATGGAAATCATAGCGAATTATGATCTAGTGGTTGATGGATCAGATAATTTGCCCACTCGCTATTTAGTCAATGACGCTTGTTGTTTCTTAGGTAAGCCTTTGGTTTATGGAGCCATATTTCGTTTCGAAGGACAAGTGTCTGTCTTTAACCACATGGACAACGAAGGAAAGAGAGGACCAAATTATCGTGACCTTTTTCCAACTCCGCCACCACCAGACATGGTGCCGAGCTGTAGCGAAGGAGGTGTTCTAGGGGTACTGCCAGGTATTATCGGTGCTATGCAAGCCAATGAAGCCATTAAGATCATTACAGGCATAGGTTCAACCTTATCAGGTAAACTGTTTCTATATGATGCACAAGATGTATCCACAAGAACTTTGAATGTTCAACCGAATGCAGAAAATCCCTTATCAGGTGACGACCCGACATTAACTGAACTAATCGATTATGAAGCCTTTTGCGGTGGTGAACATGTTAAAGCGTATAACGAAATCACAGCCCTTGAGCTGGGAAAAAAATTGAAAGAAGATACCATACATCTTTTAGATGTTCGAGAGGATTATGAATATGAGATTGCTAATCTTGGCGGGCAGTTTATTCCCTTAAATCAAGTGGTAGATCGAAAATCTGAAATACCAAACGATCGGCCAATAGTGGTTATGTGTAAATCTGGGGCAAGGAGCCAAAAAGCCATTGACTTACTAAAAAAAGAAGGTTTTGATCAGCTCCTCAATTTGAAAGGTGGTATCTTGGCTTGGCAGAAAGAAATAGACCTTGATATGGATACTTATTAAGCTGTCGTCATCCTGAACTTGATTCAGGATCTACTTTATAGAGGATGCTGAAATGAATTCAGCATGACGTACTTTTTAAGAACTAAAGAAATGAAAATACAGATTATAGCCTTCGGCATAGCCAAAGACATTATCAAAGGAAAACAGGTGACTGTAAGCCTTGATAGAGAGTATACGGTCGGCTCAGTTCGTGAGGTATTAACCAAAGACTTTCCAGAATTTACCAAGCTAGCTTCGCTCAAGTTTGCTGTTAATGCTGACTACGTCTCGGATGATTACCAATTAAAGGCAGAAGATGAAGTTGTCTTAATTCCACCCATAAGTGGCGGTTGATATGAAGGAGATCTACATTACAGAAGATAAGCTTGACGCAAAAGCTTGTACGGAAAAAGTCACCTATCCTGGTGCTGGTGGTATCGTTGTATTTGTAGGCACCGTGCGTGATCAGACCAAAAGTAAAATAGTCAAGCACCTTGAGTTTGAAGCTTATGCGCCTTTGGCGCTTAAGGAAATGCAAAAGATTGCTGATGAGGCGACTGAAAAGTGGGCACTACACAAAATGGTGATTCATCATCGATTAGGGTTGGTTCCTATAGAAGAAGAGGCTGTTGTCATTGCATGTGCATCAGCGCATAGAAAAGAGGCCTTTGAAGCCTGTCAATACGCGATAGATACCTTGAAAGAAACCGTTCCGATTTGGAAGAAAGAAGTATTTGAAGATGGCGAGGTGTGGGTTTCGGCTCACCCCTAATGTCATTGCGAGCGTAGCGCGGCAATCTCCTAATCGATTGCTCTGTTCGCTGAATGAAGAATTAACAATTAATAATGTGCTCCTCTTTAGGGGAGCTGTCCGAAGGACTGAGGGGTGTTATGTTTAACCAAAAAACCATAAAGCAACAGTTTCCAATTTTCAAGCAAAAAACTCCGCTTGGACAAGACTTGGTTTACCTTGACAATGCAGCTACTTGTCAAAAACCACAAGTAGTTATCAACAGCATCATAGACTTCTATACAAAAGATTACGGTACAGTGGGTCGGTCTTCTTACTGGCCAGCGGCTGAAACTACTAAGCGACTTAAAGGCGTTAGGGCAAAAGCACAGCGGCTTTTAAATGCTTCGCATGAAGAGGAGATAGTATTCACTTTCGGTACAACAGACGCGATTAATAAAGTAGCTAATTCCTTTTTGAGACCAAGGTTGAATCCGGGAGATGAAGTTGTCATTTCTGAAATGGAACATCATGCTAATCTGATACCGTGGCAGCAAATCTGTGCGGAGAAAGGCGCTTCGCTCAAGGTAATTCCAATGCTAGACTCGGGAATACTAGACTATGAAGCCTTGGAGGATTTGATGAATGATAAAGTTAAGCTATTGGCCGTCACAAGTGTTTCTAATGCTTTGGGAATCAAAAATGACTTGTCGAGCATCGTAAAAGTGGCTCAGGCATTTCACGTACCCGTATTTATCGATGCTGCGCAAAGTGTAGCGCATGAAGCAATAGATGTTGTGGCGTTGGGGTGTGATTTTTTAGCCTTTTCTGGACACAAACTCTACGGACCAACAGGAGTAGGCGTATTGTATGGAAAGCGTGATAGGCTCAGAGAAATGGCTCCATTAAGCTATGGAGGTGGGATTGTAAAAGAAGTAACGCTAGAGGCAACTAGTTTTCAAGCGTCACCTAATAAGCATGAAGCCGGCACGCCCAATATTGCCGGTGTGATTGGACTCGGAGCAGCGATAGACTTTGTGAATGAGGTTGGCTACACCAATATTACCAAGCATACCGATGACCTTACACAATACGCTTTGGCTCAGCTGAAGGCTATGCAAGGCATTGAAGTTATTGGTGATGTTGAAGATCGTGCGCCTGTCATCTCCTTTATTATGGAAGGTGTTCATGCACATGACCTCAGTACCTTTTTGAATGAGAAAGGAATTTGTATCCGAGCAGGACATCACTGTGCACAGCCATTAATGCAACGACTAAATTTGACGGCCACTGCTCGTATATCCTTTGCTATTTATAATACGAAGGCTGATATCGATGCTTTGCTCATCGCTTTAAAAGAAACTCAAGCCTTCCTTTCATGAACGATCGGATAAAGTCACTATATCGATCTCACATCCTCTTTAACGCGAAAGACGAAAGTCATCAAGGTGAACTTGAGAACGCTACACATACTCTAGAAGCCTATAATCCCATGTGTGGTGACAAATTCACGATCTACCTTCGGTTAGAAGGCGATGTGATTGAGCAAGCAAGTTTCGAAGGCTTCGGTTGTGCCATCTCAAAGGCATCTACGGCCGTTTTGATTAAACAGATAGAAGGAAAGACTTTACTTGAGATTAAACTGATCGTTGAGCTCTTTTATGAGTTAGTAAACGAATCATCCGACCAAAGCCCAGAATCATTAACCACAGATGAAAACCTATTGGCCTTTGCTGCTGCGAGAGAATTCCCTGAAAGAAAGACTTGTGCTACGCTAAGTTGGGAGGAGCTAAATAACATAACCTGAGATCAATTCACATTACATTTTGAGAGCTTGGGGTAGGATACACAAATTAATCAGACTAAAGCCTATTGTGTCATCGCGCGATATCGTATTTGTCACTCAGTCTGTTGATCAAATCGGTAATATCATTCTTACTTGCAAGTTTGCTTATCCATTCTTGTGGTATAGTTGAAACTCCATAAAAAAGACCAGCTAACCCACCTGTAACAGCTCCCGTGGTATCTGTATCCTCCCCTAAATTAACCGCTTTCAATACTGCATTTTTATATGAGTTTGTGGTAAGCAGGCACCAAATTGAGGCTTCTAATGTATCAATTACGTGGCCAGATGAATGAACTTCATTTAACGATAAAGTGGCCATTTTTCCACTCATAAGCCTGTCAAAGTAGGCAAGCTCATCTGGATTCATCTCAGTTCCCTGCGTTAGACGTTTCAGTGAATTGTTAGCAAAGTCATAAGCGGCATTGATTTGACAATGATTAGAATGATTAATAAAAGATGCAAACTCTAGATAATAGTAACAAGCTAGACAAGACCGTAAATGGCCATGAGTTATACTAGAGACTTTTTTAATCACCTCGAATCGCTCTCTTTCTTCTTTAATATCTTTTAACTCAAACATTAAAGGTAATATTCTCATTAGTGAGCCGTTTCCATTTGAATTTGCATCCAAGCTACCGGCTAATTCTGCTTTTTCTCCACCTCTAAGCCTATTAATTGCTTTCTTAGTCGAATTTCCTATATCAAATACTTCACCATGCGGAGTCCAATGGTTTTCATCGTACCATTTGACAAAACTATTGCCAATTTCTTGAATGTTAAAACCTCTAGTCAATTCGTCCGCTAGGCATAACGTCAAAGAACTATCATCTGACCATGTCCCCGCTGGTTGGTTGTATGTTCCATAACCGATCATATCAATTATAGGGGATAATGATAATTCCTTTCGACTTTTAAACTCTACCGGAACCCCCAAAGCATCACCTACAACTAAGCCTATGATTCCATTTTGTATGGGGTTGGAATCTTCCATTGCTGTAAGTCTCTCAGCTACTTCCATTGTTAAAAATTATATAGCTCGGTTAATGCCAATTTAGTTATGATTCCATCAGAATGAGGTGACTGTTACACATGCTGATCAAACATAATAATATTACCATCAGGGTCGGTTAAAACGATACTGGCGGGGCCAGAAGTACTTTCATCTGTTTCTCGGTCTAGTTTAAGATCACTTCCTTTCAATGACTTTTGAATTTCACGAACATCGTCAAATGATTCTAGAATATTCGCGTCCTGATCCCAGCCCGGGTTAAAGGTGAGGATATTGTCCTCAAACATTCCCTGAAACAAACCGATCAATTTGTCCTCATTTTTCATAATGAGGTAGTTTCTTTCTGGTGCACCAGCAAAAACACTGAAGCCTAGTTTTTCATAAAAGGCTTTTGATACCTGAAGGTCTTTAACGGCTAGACTAACTGAGAATGCTCCTAATTTCATGATCTTTAAATTAATAATTAACGGTTGAAAGGAAGTTCCCAAATTTTGCTGTCAATTCCCAAAGCTGATCCTAATTATCATTAGAGTCATTGATGGTTACCGACATCATCGGCAAAAGCTAAGATCAGCGTCCTCTACGAGAGACACTGATAGGGAAAATGACTAAGCATGCCATGATCAGTGTCTCTCGTAGAGGACGCTGATCGAGATAATTCTGTTGAAGGGTAAGAATAATTGAAACAGTTCGTCATGCTGAACTTGTTTCAGCATCTGAGTCAAGTAGACCCTGAAACAAGTTCAGGGTGACGTTAAGAGATTAGGCGCACAGACCTAACCGCACTTAAACTCTGACTAAGAACCTTCCAGGATTCGCCATTGTCCTCAGATAAGTAGAGGTTACCATTATTACTTCCAAAGGCCATAGTTTGATCCTTTCGAGCAAAACTGGCTCTTAGGATGAGATCGAATGCGGCCTGTTGCGGTAGCCCTTTAGTAAGTGGCTTCCAAGATTGACCAGCATCTATTGTTTTATAGACGGCTAACTTATTTTGAATTGGATAACGGAGGTCATCAGACTGTGCCGGAATGACCCACGCTGTATTGACATCATCTTCATCAATCACCATTGAGAAGCCATAAACGGCTTTGCCTTCAGGATCGGAAATGTCTTTCCACGTAAGTCCACTATCTTCTGATCGATAAATACCACAGTGATTTTGTTGCCAAATGACATTGGAGTCTTTTGGATGTCCCAGCATGATATGAGGATCGTGGCCGACTTCAATCTCTGAATTGGGTAGAAAGAAGGATTTCAGACCTCTGTTACTTGGGCTCCAAGTATTTCCTAAGTCATGCGTTTGAAATACTCCTGCACAACTGATGCCTACCATTAAAGCATTGCTGTCGTTAGGATCGGTGACCAACGTGTGTAAGAAAGGACTTTTACTTCCTTTTCCACCACCTTGCCACTGTGATCGGCTTTCATGTGCTGAAAGCCCAGAAAGCTCTTTGAAGGACTTTCCTTGATCCTCAGAAAGGAATAATGCTGCGGGTTCGGTACCAACATATAGTCGACTAATTGGGCCGATAGACTGGCTTTCAATCCGCCAAATAGACTTTAAAGCATAAGAACTTTCATCACCAAATCGGGGAGTGGCTACTTCGCAAAATGTTTCTCCATGGTTCTTTGATGCATATAGCTTTGGTCCCCAGTGTTTGTGATTAATAGCAATCCACCAAGTTCCATCTGGGTCTTGATGGAATGCGCCAATAGGCATACCAATAAAGTGGATGTCTGATAACTTCCATGCGCCATTTACCTTTTCGTAAATGATTAGTCCTTTATCTGTGCCTGTGATTAGTTTCATAAAATCTCCTGGCCTTTGGCCACCCTCTTTATAAAGAGGGATTTTTTTGTTGTTATTGCGAGGAGTGTAGCCATCGAAGCAATCACCAAAAGGATGACGAGACTGCCGCGTCCTTCGTCCTCGCAGTGACGGCTAAGATTCATAATCCGATTTTCCACCAGTCTTCTTGATAAGCTTTGTCTCTTTGATTACTATGTTATGAGAGAAGGCTTTACACATGTCATAAATCGTCAGTGCGGCAATAGATGCACCCGTTAAGGCCTCCATTTCTACGCCTGTTTTACCACTACACTTCGCCAAGGAGGTGATTATTACCTCAAGTTGATCATTCACCTTGATCTGAATGTCTACCTTGTTTAGGTTCAACTGGTGACAAAGTGGAATCAATTCTGAAGTTCTTTTAGCTCCTTGAATACCAGCAATAATTGCAGTTTGGAAGACAGGACCTTTCAAGGTCTTGATTTCACCGGCTGAGATATGGGGTTTCATATCATCGGGTAGTTGTACAATTGCCTGTGCTATTGCTGTGCGTTCTGTAACTGTTTTCTGGCCTACGTCCACCATTGAAGGTGTCTCTTGATCGATATGAGTGAATTTCTTTGTCATAAATATTATTGTTCTCCTCCAAGTCCAAATCCATGGTCATAGAATTGATCTTCTTCATTATAGAAAGTTCCCCAAAAACTATTCTTATTAGCTTTCTTGATAGTCTTCCTTAACTCAACGCCCTCTTTAGATTTGAATTTGTCAAACAGAATAGCGTGACCAAACATAATTTTTTTAACCCGAGGGAGATCGCCTTGGCCAATTTCATCAAAACTTTTAAGAGCCTCCTTCAAGGAACTCAATTCATTTTTTGCCGCAGATGTTCTTCTTAAAAGCCCAAAAGAATCTAACCTCAAATAACCATTTTCTAAAAGAGGGTTAATAACAAAGTTCTTTTTGAAATTAGAGAACTTTTTTGAGTTTGCTTTATAAATCAAATCAATTAGGTACAATGGGGTCAAAGGGGGAAGTAATATAGTTTCGGGATTATTGTTCTCTTCTTGATGTGCGGTAACAATTTGAATTATCAATTTATGAGCACTGTGTATTGTGGCTCCATTAAATTTTACACCAGGCTTTATTAAGCGTTTTTTATAATTCTCTTCTTCTGTTAACCTTAAGTGATTAGAAACTAGGAGTTCTTCTATGTTTCTAATGACTGATTTTAGGGGTTTTATTCCCCAGAGAAGGTATTCGAGCTGAGTAGCGCTCAAATTCTGCATGAATTTTTTATAAGGTCTTTCTGTATTGGACATATGGATAAACTTCTCCCTTCTTAAATTCAGATTTGTCTTCCGGTAGAATAACAAAACCATTGGCGTGACTCATATTGGCAAAGTCACCAGAACCATGCCCTCTAAATGGTGTTGCCACGAGCTCACCAGAAGTATTGAATTCAGCTCGGCATTCTAGAAAGTAGGTGAGTGGTGGTAGAAAGTCAATGTCTTGATTAAGCTTTACGTACATCGTTTGAGGACTTGAACCTAACGAATGACTTAACCAATGCTTGATGTATACATTAGCACATGCAAAGGTGGATACGGGGTTACCGGGCAAAGCGAACACAGTAGTGCCATTGGGAGCGCTGCCAAACCAGAAAGGTTTACCGGGTCTTTGTTTCACTTTATGGAACTGTTTGACTACGCCTAATTCTTCTAACACTTCGGGTAGAAAATCAAATTTACCTCTTGAAACCCCACCAGTTAAAACTACTAAATCAACAGTTTCTATGATTGATGATAACTCTCTTATCATCAGTTTTTTATTGTCTTTCAAATGATGCTGTTTAGCATTTATATTCCATTGTTGTAATAGGTCTTGTACACCATAGTTACTCGATCTTCTTATTTGATGATCAAGCGGAGTTTCATCAATCCCAACGAGCTCATCTCCAGTAGTTATGATGGCTGCTTTAGGCGGTAGTAATACGTCCAAAGTAGGTCGTCCAATTGAGGCAGCAATAATCATTTCAGGCGCACCAAGTACTGTGCCTTTTGATAAGACCAAATCACCTTGCTTCTTGTCTTCACCCTTAAAATGAACATTCTGCTGGTGCTTAACCGTGTCAACGTTAATGGTGGCAATGTTATCTTCTATTGCAATGTCTTCATAGCGGATAATCGTATCGGCATTCAACGGGAGCATAGCTCCAGTCATAATCTGGACGCAATAGGATATGTCTTCAAGGCTTGATTGGGGCATTCCCGCACCGATCGTCTTTTCAATTGTGAAGCTCCTTTGCCCTTTTGCATAAGCTGCGTGATTGATGGAAATACCATCCATAGTTACCCGATCAAAGGGAGGGAAGTCACGATCGGCATAGAGATCTTCATTTAACACATGACCATTAATTTCCTCAAGCTTTAGATGTCCTGATTTTGCCTTAAAAGGATGTTTAGCGATAATATCTAGTGCTTCTTGGTAGCTGATCATAGGGAATGTTTACTTTTTAATGTTTAGGGTTGAATGATTAATGATGAATGGACATTTATAATTGATCAATTGTATTCTCTTTTTGTCTCTGGTTACCACAAGCGACACAAAATGATGCTTTGGGAGTTCGGTATGGTTTGCCACAACTCTCACACGGAGGACCATAAATACTAACTCTATGATGCATTATTGCATTACCATTGGTTTCAGCAAACCCAGTCAGGTTCTTGTAATAGTCAGTCAAATCTTTGAACCGATCACTTGGTTTATGTGCAGACCGGAATCCCTTTTTGTAAAGTTTTTCAGCAGTGCTAAATTCCACTTCACTTAGCATTGGAAGAACCATCTTGCATCGCCAACACCAAAGTTCTTTCATGAGTTTAAATTAGATGTCCAGTACCTGAATTCATAATTTCTAATTCAACATTCAACATTACTTTACCCTCCAATTGTCGCCATAGATTCAAAGGAACTTGAATTTGATGATTTCTGCTTTTCAGCTTCAAAACCATCTTTAGCCCTCTGGTTGAATAGTTTTTTGAATTGATCTTCAATCTCTTGGTCGCTTGCACCATCACGCATTAGATCTCTAAAGCTGAAACTACCGTTTTGATAAAGGCATGTTTTCAATTCACCTTTTGGTGTCAACCTAATGCGGTCACAGCTTCCGCAAATGGTTCTCGTATAGCTTGGAATGATACCTATGCTTCCTCTTGCTTCTGGAATCCGATAGTTATAAGAAGTGGAGTTTTTCTCGTCCTCAATCTTTACAAGATCAGGATATGTTGCTTTTATGTGCTCAAGGATCTTATTATGATTCCATTTAATCGGAGTATAGCCTTTTGAGCCGCCATTGAATGGCATCTCTTCAATAAATCGAATGCTGACTTTGTCCTCCATTGTGAGTGCGCACATGGGCATAATGTCATTGATATTATGCTCCTGCATCACCACCGCATTAATTTTGGTGTTGACGCCTGCGTCAAGCAAAGCACGGTAGTAAGTCATCACTTGATCGAACTCATCTCTTCGTGTAATCTTATGAAAGCGATCACGATCGAGACAGTCAAGACTCAAATTAACGGCATGAATCCCCATGGCTTTCATTTCGGCTATTTGCGTTAAAGGACCAGTTCCGTTTGTAGTAATACTTAGTCTTTCAATGCCTTCAATCTCCGAAACAGTTTTCATAAAAGGCACTAAGTCCTTTCGCACGAAGGGTTCGCCACCTGTAATTCTGACTTTAGAGATTCCCAGTTTGGCTAGAATAATGATCAGCCGTTCCATCTCCTCATAGCTAAGAATCTGAGACTTCTTGCTGAAGTTTAAACCCTCTTCGGGCATACAGTAGAAACAACGCAGATTACATCTGTCAGTAACTGCCAGTCTAAGGTAATTGAGTTGTCTGCCGTGGTTATCGAAAAGCAAATTGAATGTATATTCGTTATCAATTCAAATATACTGGCAAAGCAGACATAATGTTAGACATTCTTCCACGAATAAGGCAGCTCATTGATCAAAAGCGGGAATTCGCAATGGCTACGGTAGTCAAAACATGGAGAAGCTCTCCTAGGCAACCCGGTTCATGCCTGATCGTGACGAAAGAAGGAGACATGATTGGCTCTGTAAGTGGTGGCTGTGTAGAAAATGCTGTGGTGACAAAAGCGCTAAAGGTGCTAGAAACTGGTAAACCTGAATTGGCCAAGTTTGGGATTGCCAATGAAGATGCTTGGGAAGTTGGGTTGAGTTGTGGGGGAGAAGTATGGGTTTATATTTCGCCATTCTATCCAGCCGATCTATGGACAAGCTTAGACCAAAGCATTATTGATAATCAAGGTATTGCTGTCATTACCAACCTAAGTGAGGGTTCTCATACGAGTTACCAGCCAAAAGATGAAGTTTCAACTGAATTGATGAAACAGGTTGCAGAAGTTTATGCGAAGCGTAACAATACGCTCATCAATCATGAAGGTGCTGATTACTTTATACACAGCTTTCCGCCTAAGAACAAGATGCTTTTATTTGGCTCCGCGCACATTACCGCAGAGCTTATTGACTTGGCGCACACGTATGATTTTGAGACAATAGTGATTGACCCGCGAGATACTTTTGCACACAAAACAGATTATAAAACAGCTCCAGATCACTTATTAGTCAATTGGCCACAGGAAGTACTAGGAAACTATGACCTAGATAATGAAACCTATGCGGTCATTCTATCACATGATCCGAAGATTGATGATGAGGCATTGAAAATTCTATTGCCCTCAAATATCAGGTATATCGGAGCGCTGGGTAGCAAGAAAACGCATGCTAAACGAGTAGAAAGATTAAAGGGCTATGGTTTTACAGGAGATCAAATCAGTCGCATTCACGCACCAATAGGACTTCATATTGGGGCAATGTCAGCTAAGGAGATTGCCTTGAGTGTGATTTCTGAGGTTGTTAAGGTGAAGAACCTTATCTAGGATTATCTGAGTTGGTACGTGATTTACGCGCGTTTTTAAAGTCATTCGTAATCCAGCCTGTTTCTCCTGAACTATTCGCCACAAACCAGAAGTCTCTACTCTTTCCCAGAATGGACAGCTGTTCATCTAAAGGAACATCAGCATAAACTGCACGTCTGTCTGGTTTCTTTAAGAGCACACCATCAGCGTTGGCATAAAGGGTTTCTAAGGGTATTGCCAATGAGGCCAATGAGTTTTTGTTTACGTAGCCAATCTTTCCGTCAGGTAGTTTAATTCTGTATTGACCAGCATTTATGCCTACCGCGGTGGCAATTTGATTTTTGTTAACGCGGATAGATTGATTTCCATCGATGTCGTTTCGCAAAGAAGCATCTCTCTTTAATCGAACTTCAGTACCTAGAAAGCCGAGTTCATTGTCTACACGTTTTAAGCGTTTGCCTTGAGCTCGTAAATGATTGATCGGGTTGGTAGCACCATTTTGATAGATGCCAAAATGTAAATGGGGAGGAGTAGTTCGAGCGTTTCCGGTATTGCCTACAGTGCCTAGCGTGTCACCGAGCTTAATGCGATCTCCCTTTTCAACTAGTATTTCATTTAGATGAGCGAAATAAAGACTTTGCGAGCGTTTAGAGTCGTACAGCCAAACTACGTTTCCGCCAATACCTCTTTTGCCTGCGGTTCGCACATAGCCATCTGTTGGGGCAATAACAGGTGTCCCTCTTGCCGCAAAAATGTCTACGCCTTCATGGCTTCTGCGACCACCGTCACGATCGGCACCCCAAAAGCTTTGAATCGCACTGGCAGTCTTTCCGGCCACGGGGAAACTCAATGATGGAACGTTTTCAATGGTAATCTTGAACTGACCACCTCTTAGTAACTCAGGTTGAAAGCGCAGCACATAGTCGGCATCTCTTCGTGGTTCAAAGCCAAGTAGCAATTCTACACTATCAGCACTGGCGACATGCCGAAAGCTATTATTTTCATCTACTCTGAATAAGTCTACAAAAGTCTTTAACTCATCTTGGGAGAGCTGAGTCACCTTAACTTGAACTTTCTGACCTTTCTTTACATTGAATTTATAGCCTATAGCGGTAGCTTCTGTCTCATCAACATAAATGGCTTCTTCATAGGGAGAGGTGATATTGATGGGTTTTTCAAGTGCACCTTTGGCTAGACTTGACCAGTCTGTGCCTAAAGCAGTGTTTAAGAGGTTGGCTTGCTTTAAAGCCTGTTGATAGGCTTCGTGGTCGTTCCTAGGTCTAAAGACAGGGGGTACTTTTTCTTCTTCGCAAGCTGATAATAGTATTACAAAAGCTAACGTTAGGGTAGTGGTGATGCGTGATCGCATGTTTACAGTTGAGTTTTGACCTATTTGTAACACTAACTCACAAACGGCAAGTCAGGTTACATTTACAAATAGGAACGAAAAAGTTGAGTGATATTTTATGCTTGGTTAGAAATGATTTTTAGCGCAGGCGAAAGCCCTGTTGTCTAGTTATCATAAGCACCATTAAGCCAGAGCCAAAATCGCTTGATCGGATTAGTTGCCTTAGGGGCTGCCTTTTTTGCAGGGCTTGTTTTTCTAACTGTACTGGTCGTTGGGGCAACATGAACCGTGTCTTCTTTGACCACCTTCTTTTTCTTTTTTGGAGCAGCTTTCACAAGCTTGGCTTTTACCGTTTCTTCATAATGCTTTCTTTTCAGCTCCTTTTGTCTTTGCTCTTCTTCGTACTTACGCTTCTTAGCAAGTCTTTCTTCTTTTTTTCGCTGTTCGACTAATGACAGTTCGTTGCTTCTTCTGCCACGATTCGATTTTCTGTCACGTGTCCTACTGACTTCTTTCTTGGGTTCTACCTTCGCTTTTTCTTTGACAACAGGTTCTGGTAACTCAATTTTGCCAACCACTTTAAGACCTTCTAGATGAGGTTTCTCGGCTTTATAGAGTTCTAAATCTTCTTTTTGGGCATTAAATTCATCTTCGAGGGTAATGACCTGTGGTCTTAATGATTCAACAAACGCTGGAGTTTCTGTAGAGGCCTCTGTACTAGTTTCTTTGGTTTCAGGAACTATGCTTTCATTTTCAACCTCTGGTGCCTCTACTACCTCAGGGGCAGATGCCTTAATGTCTACAATGAGGGCTTCAGTTTCAGTAGGAAATTGATTTTGAACGAATAGTAATTCTTCGTCAGTGAGTTTTACGTTAGGGTGACTGCTTACTTCTCGGAAATTGTCATTTAGCAGTTTTGCTATTTTATCAGTGGAGACATCAAGTTGTCTAGAAAGTTGTCCGAGTCGCATGCTTTGGAGGCGTTAAAATGCGAATATAACGAACTAAGGTGCAAGAAGTCAATAAAATAGGAGAGAAGAAAAGCACCCCGATGAATCGAGGCGCTTTTGAATTTACTTCTTTGGAAAAGATGGATTGGCCATCACTTCTTTCATTTGGTCTGTATGGCGTTTTGTGTGACCAGACATAAAAAGTATTGCCTGATAGGAATCGATAGTGCCAAAGGGTAAGGTTCCATAGTGGTTTCTAAGGTCAGCATCGGTTTTCTTAACGAATTTGATGTGCTCACTTCGAAGTTTTTTGAACTCCTTGATCACCTCTTTTACGGGCTCGGGCTTGTTCTCAGGCTCAAATGGAGGAAAAGTTTTCACTTTCTGCTCCCTACTTTCAATGATACCGATCAATTGTTGATCGCTCATCTGCACTTCAGACCTTCTTGAAGGGTCAGCATCAACAGACAAAGGTTGTGTCATAAAGTTACCCCAAAGTGCGCTTTCAGAAATCGCGATATGTCTTAAGCATTCTGCTACAGACCAGCTACCAGCATTAGGTTTAAAATTCAGTTGCTCTTCAGAAAGCCCCTTTAATGTCTTTAGCATTTCTTTCTGAGTATCAGCCATGTGTTTTGCTGCGAATGCCCTTTCCTCTTTGGAAATCTCGTTTTGTGCCTTTAGTGTCACACTCATTACAAGCATTATGGACATCAGGGCTATTGATATTCTTTTCATGGATAAAAAATTTAGTGCGTTAAAAAATTGATTCAATAAAATTACTCCCCTTTTATTAGGTTTCTTGTGTATCACGATCCTACTTTTAAAAAGGGACAAAACAACCAGACAAAATGGAATGGACAGAAATCATGGGACATATAGGTGCTCTATTGAGTAGTATCACATTTATTCCTCAAGTATTACAAGCTTGGAAAACTAAGAGTGTCGGTGATTTGAGTATGAACATGCTTCTGATTGTCTTTACAAGTACTATTGTTTGGTTGGTTTATGCTTTTTCGCTCAACCTTCTTCCCGTAATTATTGCCAATTCTATCATTTTCATACTTAGTACGGTGCTTATCTATTTTAAGTTGACTTTTAAGCCACAGCCTAAAAAATGATCGTCTTCTATAGCGTATTAGTAATAGGGGCCATCATAATTGTTCCTAGCGTTAAGAAGTATCTTAGAAATGCTAAGCCCTTGGAGATTCCACCAAAGTGGAACACTATTCTTTTGGAAAAAGTAAGGTTCTACCGGGAATTAAACGGTGAAGACCGTCAAGATTTTTTAGAACAGATAGCCCGATTTCTGAGAAATGTAAGAGTAGTTGGGGTAGCCGTTAATGTAACTGTCGAAGATCGGTTATTAGTGGCAGCCAGTGCAGTTATACCCCTGTTTGGCTTTCGGGGTTGGGAATATATCTATCTCGATGAAGTGATTTTATACCCCTCTCATTTTGATGAACAGTTCAATTTTGAGAACCCAAAGGAATTGATCGTGGGTATGGTGGGTTCTGGAGCGATGGAAGGTAAAATGATTCTATCTCAACCAGACCTACACCTAGGCTTTGACAATACGCAAGACAAATTGAATGTAGGTATTCATGAGTTTCTCCATTTGTATGACAAAGAGGACGGAGTGATTGATGGTGTACCAGCGGCCTTTGTAGGTAAGCAATTTATAATGCCATGGATCGACTTGGTAAGGGTAGAAATGAGTAAAATCCATCAAGGAGATTCAGGAATTAGGGGCTATGGAGGATATAATGGCAAAGAGTTCTTTGCAGTGGCGGGAGAGTATTTTTTCGAAAGACCTCATCTCTTGCAACGCGACCACCCTAATCTGTATGATATGCTTTCACAGATTTTCAATCAGAGAATTACAGACCACCTAAGTATTAGCGAAGTAAAACATGAGCGTCCAGAGCGGAATGACCCTTGTCCATGTGGCAGTGGAGAAAAGTACAAGCGCTGTTGTTTGGGTTTAGCGTTTCCTCGATCGTAGTTTCCATTCATCGATGGATTTGGTCAGTCA
The DNA here is from genome assembly GCA_964352205.1 of uncultured Roseivirgaceae bacterium. Classification (GTDB taxonomy): domain Bacteria; phylum Bacteroidota; class Bacteroidia; order Cytophagales; family Cyclobacteriaceae; genus Roseivirga. The sequence continues at coordinate 444,737 of CAYGQO010000002.1, read as the reverse complement.
TCGAAACATACTGTCAATTATCGAAGGATACATACCAGTTATCGAATTATTAAAATACTGAGTTGCTTATGCTTTTCTTTTGAAGCAAATAACCCAACCTAGTATCAAACCTTACATAAAAATAACCAGAGAGGGCATCCTCAAAGAGAAGTTTCGTGTCTCCAATTATTTGGCAGATAAATACGAACTTTCAGTTGACGCATCGATTAATAAAAAGCTGCTTAAGGACTTATCGGGTCCATTGTCAGACAGGTCAGTTTCTACCTTCCAACTTCAATTAGAGGACATCATAATCGAGGCAAAAGTTGAACCTTCGACTGATTTGTACCATATTACTTTTTCAGAAAGACAGGATAAGGTATTGACTAAGAAATTTGCAACTGATAAGTATAAGCTTCTCGTAGAAGCCGCCAATGATGTTATCTATGAAATAGATTTAAATGGGCAGTTTACATATGTAAACCCTAAGGCTACAGAGGTGTCAGGCTACGCTGAAAAGGAATGTCTTAGCATCAACTATCTAGCACTGGTCCGTGATGATTGGCGCGATAAGCTTCAGCAACATTATCTCAAGCAAGTGTCTCAGTCTACTCCCTCGACCTATTTAGAGTTTCCCGTGATCACCAAAAACGGAGAAGAAATTTGGCTAGGTCAGCACGCTCAGTTATTGGAAAGTGATATGCAAGTCACTGGTCTAATGGCCATTGCAAGAGACATTACTGATAGGCACACCAATCAAAAAGTACTAGCTCAATCGGAAGAAAAATATCGAGGTATCATTCAAAATCTTCAGTATGGTTTAATGGAGGTAGATCTCGATGAGCGCATTATCTATGCTAACGAAGCCATGTGCATCATCACTGGCTATACGCAAGAAGAATTGGTTGGTCAAATTGCCTCAGATCTTTTGGCTGACCAAAGGACGAAAGAAATTCTTGATCAAGAACATCAAAAGCGTGACGCTGGTGTGGCATCTGTTTATGAAGCAACCCTAATCCACAAGGATGGCTCAGCCATTTATTCTTTGATCTCAGGCGCTCCAATGTATGATATTAACGGCAATACAATAGGCTCCATTGGAATTCATATGGATGTCACTGGTCGCCAAAAAGATAAGAATGCATTGATTGAGACTAGAAATCAGCTTGAAACCCAAAATATTGAGCTACGTGATAATCAAAAATTCTTAAGCGCTATCAATGGCTTTGTGACGAAGTTACTTGATGATGAAACATTGAATGAAATAGCTTGGGAGATTGCCGAAAACGTAATTGAGCAGTTTGATTTCGAAGACTGTGTGATTTATGTGGTCAACGAGGAACTGGGCATATTAGAGCAATTAGCTGCGTATGGTGCCAAGGCAGAGAAGAATCGCATCATTAAAAACCCTATTCATATTCCATTAGGAGAAGGGATTGTAGGAAGTGTAGCTGCTTCTGGCAAGGCAGAGATTATTGATGATACCTCTCTCGATAACAGGTATGTGGTAGATGATGCCATGCGTTATTCGGAACTGTGTGTTCCAATTGTGGCTGATGGAAAAGTCATTGGTATCATCGATTCCGAGCACCCTGAAAAGTCTTTTTTTACTAAGAAACACCTAGAAACCCTGACTACAGTTGCAGTGTTGGCTTCTAACCGCTTGAAGCGTGCTATGTCTCAGCAGAGGCAGATGGAAGTGGAAGAGGAGTTAAGAGATAATGAAAATAAGCTCAGGAAAATTCTCGACTCGGCCATTGACGGTGTGATCTCTATTGATGTGAAAGGGATTGTTACAGAATGGAACAAGCAGGCAGAAGTAATCTTTGGCTATACTGCTGAAGAAGCCATAGGCGTTCCGTTGACTAAAACGATCATCCCTCATAATTTTCGTGAAGCGCATGATCGAGGAATGAGTCACTACTTAAAGACAGGTGATGGGCCTGTGCTAAATCAAAAAATTGAGATTTCTGCACTTAGGAAGAACGGAGAAGAGTTTCCTATCGAACTGGCCATCATTCCTGTAAAGACTAAAAGGGTTCAGACTTTCACAGCCTTTGTAAGTGACATTACTGTTCAAAAGAAGGTGCAAGAGGAAACTGAGAAAGCATTGGGTAAGGAGCGTGAGTTAAATGAATTAAAATCACGATTCGTTGCTATGACATCCCACGAATTCAGGACCCCACTGACGACCATTAAGCAGAATGCTGACTTGATTAGTTTTAAACTGGAAAATCTTATTCCTGAACAATCTAAAGGTTTCACAAAGTACTTTGACCGAATCTCATCGGAGATTGGTAGAGTAACTGGCTTGATGAACGATATATTAATGTTAGGTCAAATAGAAGCAGGAAGAATCGAGATTAGGAAAAAGGAGGGTGATTTGGTGTCATTTGCTGAAAACATTGTCCTAAAGCATCGTTATGACGGAGATGATCCAACTTCCATCAATTTTAAAGTGGTCGGGGTTCCAAAACCAGTTGCGTTTGATCGTCAGCTATTTGATCATGTCATTTCTAACTTAGTATCGAACGCCATTAAATACTCTGAGGGTAAGAGTACGCCTGAGGTAACATTGGCCTTTAATAAGCTAAAAACGGTCAATTTGCACGTGAAAGATTCAGGTATTGGAATACCGAAAAAGGACCAAAAGGGACTATTTCAATCCTTTTACCGTGCTACGAATGTGAATAATATCCAGGGCTCTGGCCTAGGGTTGTCCATTGTTAAGGAGTTTACTGAGATGCACGGTGGAACGGTATCTGTGATTAGCGAGGCAGGTGAAGGATCAGAATTCATTATTGAAATCCCATATAAGTAGCAATTCCCTTAGGCGCAATTCATGCCAATTCTTATATTAAGCCCAAATAAGCTGGTGGTATGAGTCAATTAAAAGTATTGGTCGTTGAAGACGACCCAATGATCGCAGATAGTGTTAAGGATATCCTTGAAATGCTAGATCATAAAGTGGTGGGGGTGGCTGCCGATGCAGAAACTGCAATAGCCCTTTGCAATCAACACGAACCGCAAATTGCTCTTCTTGATATTCAGATCGGGGGAGATATTGATGGGGTAGATCTTGCCGAACTCATCAATGATCAGTTCGATATTCCATTCATTTTTACAACAGCCTTTGCCGACAATGAGACTGTAGCTCGCGCAAGCGAAAGAGGACCCTTCGGTTATTTGGTAAAACCGTATGGTGTAAAAGAGATTAATGCGGCTATTGAAGTGGCGATGTCAGCTTTTGCACGCCTTAAAAAGGCGGAAGATAAACCTGGTATGTCGAAGATTATCGACAATAGCATGTTCTTGAAAGTTGATTCTAAGTTGATTAAGATCAGTATCAACGATCTGCTTTACATAGAAGCAAAAGGAGATTATGCCCTGTTTAAGACTAAGGAGAAGGGCTATATCGTGCACTCTACAATGAAGCGAGTTCAAGAGCGACTAGATGAATACAACTTTGCGAAAGTACATAGGTCTTATGTAGTCAACCTTTCTAAAATCGTTGATATTGAAGAATCCAACTTACTGATTGAAGACAAAGTGATCCCGATTTCTAGAGCGAATAAAGAAGCGCTAATTAAAAGGCTGAACTTGTTATAGGTTCAGCTTTTGCTCTTTTAGCCTTTTCCCAGGTTACCTTCTGATTTCCGCTGAAGTACTTAAACCAACCGAGTACGACACAGATGTGCATAAAAGTGAAGTAATAGGGAACGTGCAACCATTTTACGGAAGTCTTTGCATCTCTCATAGCATATCCTGTGAAGGCTAATAGATAAAAAATCAATTGAGACCTCAACAATGCATCGTATATCCAATTATCTCCGGCTAGCTCAAATGATAAGCTCAATGATAAAACTAAGGCAATCGGTATAAGCGTCCATCTTAAGGCACGGTGAGATACGTACTGAAAAGTCAGTTTTCCATACTTGAAGAAATTAAGCAAGGGCAGAAGCTTTAAAACGGCTTGAATACCACCCGCACTAATTCTTACTTTTCTTTTTTGTTCTTCTTCCATTGATTCAGAGCCTGTTTCAATGGCCAATGCTCTTGGCTCATAGGCTATTTTATAACCTTTAGCCGCTAAGCGCATGGTCATTACAAAGTCCTCAATGAGCGTACTCTGATCAATTGGTTCAAACATATGTGTTCTAATGGCAAATAGTTCACCTGCGGAGCCAACAAGCGTATTCCATTGTGCATCAATTTTCTTTAAATAGGACTCATACTTCCAGTAGAAGCCTTCTCCCGAAGCACTCGCTGTATCTTCTGCTTGACTCACTACGGTCTTTTCGCCAGAAACAGCCGCAACTAGGTTGCTTTGAAAGTGCTCAACCATTTGTCTGATTCCTTGCTGACTAATCATCACATTGGCGTCAGTAAAAATTGTAATGGGTGTACCAATGTGTGGCATCACGCGGTTAACAGCTGCAATTTTGCCAGCACGTTGTGGCTTGTAAAAGAGTTGGACTTGTGGATACTTTCTAACAATCTCATTGGTTTGATCATCAGATCCATCTGAGACTATCGCAAGATTGAGCTTGTTAGTAGGGTAGTCCAGCGATAAAGAGTTTAATATTTTCTCTTCTATGCAATCTTCCTCGTTGTAGGCGGCTGTAAGCATTGTGACCTCAGGTAGATCGTTGTCTTCAAGTACTAAGGGCTGTGGTTTATGCCCTTTGATTTTGTTAAGCAGGGTTATAAGAATCCCATATCCCACAAAGTGATAGAAGATGATTGCGATTGAAGTCCAGAGTATGATTTCCATGTCTTTGATATTTGAAATGAAATTAGTGCTTGTCTTCTGGTCTATTCTTTTCAATCGTTGACTAACCTTTGGGGAAGGATGAATGACCAGATACGTAGGATGAATCTATCAGAGGCTTTGAAAACCTGCTCTCGGAGTAATCAGGCCATGTTTGACGGCTCTGACAAAGGCTTTCAGATGCTTGAAGTCTCTCTTGACTAAATGCTGAAGCATGTTCTTAGGTGCTGCCATCAACACAAAGAAGGTCAGGAAGAAGAACCAGCTCTTGCGATTTGATTTACGCATAAAGTGAATCCTGTTACGGTTTTGGTAGTAGACCTTTAGTGGGCTGTTCTTACCTGTTGAAATAGATTCCTTGTGTAATACGGCTACATCCGTGCGCACTTTTAAGGCAAAGCCTTTTTCCTTAATGATCCTCGACCAATCCAGTTCTTCATAATAAAGAAAGTATTCTTCTGGCATTAATCCACACGTTTCAATCACCTGTCTAGGTATCATTACCGCTGCCCCATGAAAGTATGCTGTGTCTACTAATAAATCGTTCGGCTGTTCTTGAATCAAATCATTTCTGCCTGTAAGTGTATTCACTTCCGTGAATCCAGCAAATTGAATCTTGTCTGGCGTATCGAAATACTTAAGAATAGGGCTTATGGCGCCAATTCGTTCGTTGTGTTTGAAGCTATCTAGTAGGCTTTCGATTAGGCCTTCATGTATTTCAGTGTCATTGTTCAACAGAAAGATATAATCACCTGTGGCTTGTTGTATGCCCTGGTTATTACCGCCAGCAAAACCGATGTTTTCAGGTACATTGATGACTTTTACATCTGGAAGATGAATGCGGTAAATGTGCTCATCATTGCTCTCTTGCGCATTATCAACTATGATTGTCTCCAAATTGGGGTAGGACAAGGCAGCAATGGTGTCTAGCAATTCACAAGTGATAGCACGCTGCTTATAATTGACAGTAATGATGCTGACTTTGGGCGTTTTCATGCTTTTGGTTTTTGGCCAATTACCTGAATGGCATTGCCCCAGCTATTCGAGTGGATCAAACGATCCGTATGAATGAGGCACTTCGCTATGGGTAGTGAAATTAACTGGCCAACTATGCCGATTTTCTTCCCTAGGTAGGCTAATTCCCATGCAAATCTTGAGAGCCATCCGTCTGAGTATGCCGCATATTTAATGTCGAAGCCTTCCCTCCGAAAACGGCTCTGAAGACTGTTTAAGTCATAAATTTGGCCAATGTGCTCTTCTTCTAACCAATCGTGATGCTCCTCAAATAGCCTTTCTGGGAAAATAGTCCTTTGTTTTACGTTTGGAATTTTGACTAGAAAATGTCCACCAGGCTTGAGCTTTTCAAAGGCTGACTTGAAGGGCATTTTCTCTGGTGCAATGTGTTCGAATACATCTACAGAGAAGATAAAGTCAAAATCTCTCTCTCTTAAGCCATCGATTGGTTTTGCATGTGTATAAACATTGTCAAAACCCATTTCTGCCTGAGCTTTCTTTACCGCAGCTATACGTTGCGCATCAATGTCTAGGGCATGTATTTTACCCTTTGGTAATGCTTGGGCTAGACTGAAAGCATACTCTCCATATCCTGTTCCAAGATCTAGCACTTTACTGCGCTCTGATAATGAAATGCGGTTGATTAGCTTTCGAAATACCGTGAAACGGGCATAATTACCTACGTTGGTATAGCCGAAGACTTGGTTGAATAGCTTAGCCATTTTAGGACGATTCTTTAACCTTTCACTGGTATATACCTGTGCGGTGCCAAATGTTAATTCCATGATAGTTTTTTAAATGATTTCAGGGAGTGTTTTATCGTATTTTGAATATCTGTTAGCGGACGAATGGCCGTGTGTTTGATGAGGCTAATTTGTCCTAAGAGTATTGTGAGTATTATACTAGAAGTTGTTGCGATTGCCGCTCCAGCTAATCCTAATCTTGGTATTAATATGAAGTTAAGACTTAGGTTAAGCAGTACGCTTATGATTAACATTTTGAAGTTCACTTGTGGCTTGCCAATCGCATCTAATGTTAGGCCTAAGACCCGTCCAACTGGCTTAAACATCATACCAAGAGATAGTATAATAATTAGTTGCGATGAATTATAATAATCACTTGACGATAAGAGGTATATGATTTCTTTGTTAAACATAATAAGTACTAAGCATATAGGTATTACAAATGCTAATAACCGCACTATCGAGAGGCCATATTCTTTATTTAGATCATTGACAACTGAGCTCTGGTAACTGGCTGAAATTCTAGGATAAATGACTTGAGATAAGGCGTGCAATGGTAACTCTGCATAGTTCATAATTTTACTCGCAAAATGGAAGAGGGCCACGGCTGTCGGATCTAGGAAATAGGCTATCATTAGAATATCTGCTTTGTGAAATACCATAGACAATAGGTTCGTTCCACTCACATACTTGCCAAAACTGAAGAGCTTCTTAAGGTTGGTTATGGAAGGCGTATTCCACGTTGGTTTTGTAGCCATCATATAATAGATGACTGGGCCAACCAGCGCAAATAGTTGACAGTTAATTGCGGTAAGCAGAGACAAGTCATTTGTATTAGCTCTAGCGATTAATATTAGACTAGTGAATCCAATGAGATAAATGAGGTTAACGATGAAGTAAGTTTTGAAATCACTCTTCGCCTGACAGAAAGTGGCGATTAACTGTATTGTGCCTAATACAAGTAGTGTTTTCCAAGCATGTGAAAGAAGGAAGACGAGTTCGGTATTAGTAGATAAGAATTGTGGCAAAACGATCATTAATACACTAAAAATGGCAATTACTGTATAGTTGATTACGAAGCCCGAAGTCTTTATTGAAGTGTTTTCTGGTTCGTTAATAATCAATCTTGTCAATCCGTTCTGTACTAACCCCTGTCTTATTGAATCAATTATCGATACCACAGTAATGTAGAGTGCCCATATACCAAATGTCTCTTTGGAGAACTCATTCACTAATAGCAGAAAGAGTAAGAAGTTAGCCAAAAGGAAGGCCACTTGACCACTCATGGCCCAAGCCGTGTTAACTGCAAATTTGCTTTTAGTTAGTCTAGAGATCATTACTGTGCGATTTTATAGTAAGCATTAATGGTGCGTTGGGCAATACTATTCCAGCCATAACTGGACTGTGCACGCTGCATTCCTTTTTCACCCATAGCCTTGGCGATATCTGGTTCATGCGCTATATATTCCATAGCTCTGATAAATTCTAGAGGTTGATTTGGGTCACAGAGTAGGCCATTGTATTGATTCTCTACCGTTTCTCTTATGGCTGGAATGTCTGAGGCTATCACTGGTATGGCATGCGCATTTGCTTCTAGCAATACAATGCCTTGTGTCTCATATTGACTCGGCAAGATTAGGGCCCGATAGAAGGGAAGTACCTCATGTACCTTTTCATTGCTATGTTCTCCAAGTAATCTGACCCTTCCTTCAAGTCTATTTTCCTTTATCAGCGACTTGATTTTCTGTTTTTCTGTACCATCGCCAATAAGATCTAGGCTGATGTTCGGGTTGGCGTAAATCATGTGCTCAACAATAGCTGCTATACCTTTGACTGGGTGTAGTCTGCCTACGAACAGGAATCTAGCCGAATCGCATGTTGTCTGATCTGCCTTGCCGAAGCCAAGGGATACTCCATTAGGGATTACATCTATCTGTTTGCTTGCAGATCTTCTTGTCTTCATTTGCCCTTTGAGTGTTTCGCTGACAGAGATGTTGACGCTTGACGCTTTGAGTAGTTTTGTTTCGAATCGCTGGGCGAGAAATCTGTGCAGCTGCTTGTTTAACTCAAACCATTTCATGTGGCTGTTTTCTAACTCTACAAGGCCATGAACAGTGTTTAACAACTTCGGGGCGATTCCCTTAAGTCCGGATAATAAGTAACCGCTTCGGCCTTGAGCATGAATGATATCGAAGTTAGAATGATTCGTTTTGACCCACTTTCTTACCGATAGGTTGAAGGCTATTTCCTCTGCAGCAAAGCTGATGGGCTTAATGTATCTACCGGGAAAGTATGGAAGATTGATAATATCGACTCCTTCCTTTTGAATACTCACCACATTGCTTCGAAATGGTCCGCCAGTTATAATAGAGACATTGTGGTTCGCCTGCTTCAGTGCTTTTGCCAACTCCCAGGTGTGTGTTTGAATACCTCCCTTGAATTTCCAAGGCATGGTTTTGCAAATGAGCAGTATGTTGAGTCTAGATTTCATCTTTTGGTGCTTGAGCATTTTCGTTTTCTTTCAGCTCTCTTTTAGAGATCATTATTCCGTAGGCCATTGCGGCTATGGCAATGGGCAGTACGAGTGGCCAGGGCATTCCTTCAAACATTATGCTTGATTTATGCCGTGGCTGGTGTGAAGAAATGTCTTTTTTGATGCCTTCATTAATGTAATGGCCTTCATCGTAGATAAGATCAGTGTTGGAATGGCCAAGGCTATTTTCCCGCTACTCTTCAATAACGTTTTAATGGGTAAGACCAATAAGTAGGAACCAATGGTTGATAAAAGCCCAACGGCTGCTATCAGGGTTAGTGTGTTTGCACTCAGCATAGTTGCTAAGGCTAGTCCTAAGCTCAGCAGTACAGGACTTAATACACGTGGTGGTAGGGCCAATTGTAATGTCTTATGGAAATAGTCTTTGTTTCCTTTTAGCAATGCGCTAAAAGCTGGACTTAAGGATTCTACGAGGAAACTGTACTGCGCTTGTAGCCATCTACCACGTTGTCGTGCGAATGATTGACCATTTGATACTTTTTCATCGTAAGCGACTAAATCTTCGGCATACTTGATAAATGTCTTTTGCTTGGTGATGGCTAATTCTAATTCTTTGTCGAAACCACCGATTGCTTTTAGATCAAAAACGAGGGATTTAAATAGTTTGTGATCGAATACCATGGCCGAACCCGATAGTTTAGACGAAAAGCCAATTTGATTTGCTCCTGCACAAAGCATTGCCGTATTGGCCTGCTCTGAAAGGCCATCCATTAATGCGATGTTCGTTTGTGTGTTCGCTGCTTTACGAATGCCTTGGATGGCTTTGAATCCACAGCTCAAGTAATGACTAGCTTTAAAAAGAAAGTTAGTATCGACTGTATTGTCGGCATCCAAGATCACCACGCCATCATAATCCTTATTATAGGCCTTCATGGCGGCTTGAAGCGCCTTTACTTTGGTGCTCTTGTCAAAATTTACTTCTAGTACTTCGGCACCAAGGTGTCTTAAGGCTTGATTGCTTTCTTTCTTTAGGCCATCGCTTATGACCACGTAGTCAAATTGACTTGAAGGGTATTGATACTTCAGACCCATATTCAACTTAGTGCTGTTAATGATCACAGCATCTTCCTTATAAGATGGAACCAAGACCAAAAGCTTTCTAGGCTGTCCATCAAACTGACATATGTTCTGGGCCTTCTTTTTAGAAGCAAGTGCCAGTACCAATTGGTAAATGCCACTGAGCATTAGAAAGCCAATGAGGGCGTAAGAGAGAATGTAGATAAGTGCTGTCATAACTGTTCCTTTTTGTTAGTTTAAAGGTAGTTGAACAGCTTCCGTCAACTTTGGATAACCGTTGAATAGGAAGGATTTGACGATGAATGGAAGGCTTTAAGGGATGTTGGTTTTGGGCAATTAGGTAATTGGGTTGTTCTGATTATTAACTCTTAATGAATAATGTAAAGTGTGTAGGAAGAATTAATAATGAACTACGACCTGATCAACTAATTACCGATAACCACTACGACTGACTTCGTTCCTTTTTAATAAGGAGAAAGATGAAAGGGATCATCATATTGACAATAGGGCCAGTAGGCATTTGTCCTAAAACCTGGTTGCCATAGCTGGCAAAGATTACCCCTACAAAGGAGGCGTAGAAGCCCATGGCGATTGATTTACGTTTAGAGGTAGGCATTGCCATGATGCCGTGACCAGACTTCCCTAGTATATAGCCAATAATCATAAGGTGTAATAATAGACCGACAACTCCTGTTTCAGCCCATATTTTCACATACCAGCTATCTGTGGCTGTATTGGCCATAAGTGAATCTGGATTAAACCGAGCACCCCAAAACCCAGCTGTGCCTACACCACCGCCAAATGGTTTATTCGCAAGGTATCTGCCAAATGTCTTTTGATTGTCTAGCCTTACGCTCATGGATTTATTATTGGGATCTAAGGCAGTTCTCATTCGCCTTACTTGTTCGACTCCTTGAAATAGGAAGGTGTACTTGAGTATGCAAAACACAATCACAATGGCTGCAAATCCACTGACTAATACCTTGAAGTTTTTCATCAGGATCAAATAGGCTATGCCACCGGCCAAAGGGACCATAAGGGCGCCACGCGTACCAGAAATTGCAAAACCTAAGAAGAAGACAATTCCGACTACTAAGTATTTTATTCGTTTCGATAATGAGAAAGGGCCCATAAAAAGGATACCACACAATAGTGCCATCATGGCCTGTGAGGCACCGAATGCACCTGCATCAGAATAGAATGAGAATACCCTCAATACGCCATGTAGTATATGCTCTTCATGATGATCAAGGTCATAGAGCCAATAGTACTCGGCTGAGTCTACACCGAATATTTGCTGTTTAAAGCCCCAAATGGTTCCGAATAGTGATAGGCCAATAAGTAAGTTTAAAAACCTTTGCACATCCTTGTCTTCTCTAAATAAAAGGAAGACCAAGGGTATGGTCAGGAACTGATAGAACCCAATGCCACGCATGGCGTAAAACCATGCAATAGGCCCATTTCCACTTGGGTTGACCATTTCTAGACAGAGATAGGCCATCCAGAGGCATGTGATTAATACAATGTCGTTTTTAGCATGCTTCCAATTGATCTTGATTTGTTTGTTCATTAAGACCACAAGCCAAGACAGGGCGAGTAATATGTCGATGCTCAATCCCCATGGACCTGGTACATACCGCGTAAGTCCTGCTGACAGAAAACCCATCATTAGCGTAGCCCAAACACCATACTTTGGTTGTTTCCATAAAATGGAGATGACTAGGAAACCGATAGGCAGTGCCAATAGAATTAAGCCTCCAGCTAGGCCAAGGAATGTGATCAATCCATAAGAACCGATGAGAATGCTCATTAAGATCAAGATGCCGTAGCCTGTATTGAGCTTGCCAGCACCTTGAGGTAGTTTGTATGTAAGGTTTGATCCTTGGTTTTTCACAGTATAAAGGTGCCAATGAAAAGCCTGTTTATCTGGCAGTTTAGACGAGGAGCAGAGTGTAGCGGATGACTGGAATAGATTAAGAGATCAATGAACTTAATATACCTGCACGTTCATCCCAAGAGTTGCCTTTGGCAAACTCAATGCGCTCCTGAGCCTTGATTCGGCTATTGTAGCGAATTTGCTTCTTTATGTGCCCTATAAATTCTTCATGTGTCTTCCCAATAGCAATACGTCCGTTAAAGTCACTCAGGTCAGCAAAGTCAGTGGTTATCACAGGCTTACCCATGGCCAGGTATTCATTGATTTTTAAGGGATAAATGGCTGCAGTCAGTTCGTTTTTAACAAAGGGTATGAGGCAAGCATCCATTTGACTAATGGCATGAGGAAGTTGTTCTTGAGGTATTGCTCCGTGGAATCTTACACGATTCACCAGTAATCGTGGTAATAATACTTTCATAGGACCATAAATATCAATCGCATAGCCCGGCATGGCTTCACTGATATGGTGTAATAGATCAAAATCAATTCTATCGTCCACCGCACCTACATAGCCTAGGGTTTTTGTTTTATGGCGTGAAATGGTTGGGTTCTGAAATATGTCGAGGTTAACACCATTTGGCACTAAATGACAATTGGCATTGAATTTCGACTTGTCCTTCTGTAGCTGACTGCTGGTAGTGATGACCATATCAACCGATGATGCAAATGCTGCTTCATATTTAGGACCATGTTTGCCGGCCCATTGCGTGCCAGAGATTTCATCATAGCAATAGTAAATCGACTGCTTCGCTTTCCAAGCTTTCGTAGTCTGCAAGCCGTAAATAGGGTTAAAAGCATTGATTAGGGTGAACTCGTTCAGGTTCAGTTCTCTTTTTACTTTTTTAATAAACTGCCTTAACCACCAGCCATTCAGTTGGCTGAAGACTTTAAAAAGTCCGGGTTTGTTGATCCATGTAGTGGGCAAAACAGGAGGTAGGCTCACTACTTCAATTTCTCCATATGCCGTTTGTTCTATTCTAGTTCTGCTGTGTAGGCCAAGCAATTTCTTTTTAGGTGCATTCGGGTGCTTAAAGACATCTTTCCAAGTATAGTGGTAATCAATGAAGATAACCCGATGTTTCTTAGCGAGGCGCGTCATTAATTCTACCGTTGATTTGACGTATGGCGTATCCCAAGCAGGAAAGGAGTGACAAACAATTGTTTCGATTTTATGCATTGATTTGGAGATTCCCGCCTTCGTTGGCATGACGGACGAAGTGCTCATTTTGCTTTTCATACTGTTGCCCCTTTAAAACCTTGTGTCATCCATTGGTGCACAAAGGCGCGAATTCGGCTTCTACGTTTAGGTATTGGGCCAATAGCTTCTTCCATTACATCTGATGAAACACCATTTAAAAAGACAAGAGGTTGTTTGCCCGATAGCTCAGTATAAACTTCTAATGAATGTTTGTCAGATGCTGTCCATTTGCGATTGGCTCTGGCTACCAAGAGGTGTGCATCGGCATCGGTTAATGTTTTTTCTTGATACGGTTCGTGTTGAATTGCTCCGAGTTCGGTGAACTCAAATTCAAGGTTGTTCTTAATGTCTTCTGCTGTTAAGTATTGTGCGAAATAGGCGTTTAATTGCTCTATCAAGAAGCTTTTTCCTTCGCCTGATTGCATACTAAAGATGTTGATTTTCTTGGGTGTCCTTATTCCTTTAGTCGCAGCACGAAGCTGTTGTATTAATAAGTTTAAAGATTGTTTGTTAACTGACTGAAAGTCAATTTTATGATTTTCAATATTTACAGGTTGCTTGATTAATAATCCAGCCACTTTTAGTTGTGTTTCTGCATGTGCATTATCTGGATTTTTAAGGCTACCATCTAACAACTCCATGGCTATGAGTAAACCAGTAGGTAGTGCTATGCCGACAATGAAGGAAAGTATAACGATCATCATTCGCTTAGACTTGAGTGGTTCTAAAGGATAGTAAGGCTTGTCTATCACTTTGAGATTACTCGACATTAGGCTGCTATACTTGTGCAATCTGGCTTGGTTATAACTATGAAGATTTTCTAAATACTCTCTTTCTGCTACGTCTATTTCTCTTTCCAAACGCTTGAGCGTAGAGCCTAAGGGCGCAAATTGATCGTATATTAATTCATATTCACGCTTACGGTTATTCATCACGGCCAGCTTGGCTTCTGACTCTTCCTTCGCGATGGTTTGATTGAGCCATTGAGTAAGTAATTCCTTGGTTTCAATGCCGTCAGGCGTTTGGTTAACTAGGATCAGTTGGCTCGCGATGTCAGTCATTTCCTGTTTCAGCAATGTTATTTCACCATTAAGGGCCGATTTACGAATAACTCTTGCATTGTCAGGTACAGTGTCCATTACCAATTCTAACTCAGTCAATAGCGTGGTCTGCTTTGAGATTTCTGATCTATTATCAGCTATTCTAGCCTGTAATAAGGGGATCACCGACTTGTCTTCAATTTCTAATTGAATTTTGGCAAGTGCCGATCTAGAACCAGCTGCCAGCTTGAGTTCTTCTTGATATTGCCTTTCTAGTTCCTCTTTATTGCCAGAGATAAACCTTGTTTGCTCATAATAATTGATGATTCTATTGCTAACTCTGAAGTTCAATAATTCATCTTCGGCACCTTTCAGTTTGTTGTCTGATTTGTCAACGGCCTCTTTAAAAAAACTGATGACTGAATCTGTCTGGCCTTCTTTGGTATTCTTTTGTTGTGTAATGAAGATCTCCGTTAATAGTTCAAGTGTCACTTGGCTTAGGTATGGGTCGATCGATTTGTATTCAACCCTGATCATGTCACTTTTACCTTCACGAATTACTAAAATTGTCTCAAGCTGCTTATTACCGAAAAAAGGGTTTTTAGAGTTAGTAAGTTGATAAAAGGGATTCGCCCTATCAGCGTCTCTTTGTTTGATAATCTCATAAAGTAGCGTCAGCTCCGTGTCTTTATCTTTCACTTCTATTGGGAGGTCGCCAATACCTTCTAGAAAATCTGAGTAGTTACTGCTAAGTATTGGAAGTTTACCCTGATGATCGAGTAATAAAAAGTGCGCTAAAAGCCTAGCAGATAGTTCTTTATTAGTTTCGTAAGAGGTTGCTAGGTTAATAAGGTTTTCTAATTCGTTATTGGTCTTAGCATAGTCGATTCTACCCGAACCACTGCTTTCTATACTGTAACCTGAAATTAGGCCTGTGTTTAATAGTGTGTGTGTTTCAAACTCTCTCTTGTCATCTTTTGTGCTGAAGAATACTAAGAGGGTAAGACAAATTGCTGTACCCGCTATGTAATGAAAATAGCGAACAATTAGGCGGATAATTTCTAGTGCGCTCATCTTACTTTAAAATTGATTGTCCAACTAATTCTTTCAAGCTGCGGATGCAATACCAGGCTTCGTTCTTTGATTTTTCTAACTCCAATTGAGAAGTGTAGTGTGAATCAATGGCCATTCTATACTGTTCCATTTGCAGCTTACCCGCTTTAAAGTAGTTTTCAGCAACCTCCAGTGCCATCTCATTCGCTTGTACTACTTCAGACTGAAGCTCGATTGATTTCAGGCAAGACTTTAGATCTTTATAGTATCTAATTACCTCTCTGCGGATGAATTCTTTTCTCTCGTTTTTCAGTCCTTCAAGTCGCTGTATTTCAAGCTTCTTAATTTGAATCTCATGTTTTCTAGAAGATACCTCGGTGAAAGGGAGTCTTAAATTTACACCCACATTGTAGGTTACATTCTGACGTGACAAGTAAGTCAAACGGTTATCAGTAGTGCCATCGGTCAATTGGTCTGAGACTATACCATTACCGTAGTTCACGCCTGCCGTAAAAGCTAAATGTTGTAGCCACTTCTTTTTGGTGACTTTCGTCTCTTCGCGATAAATTTCTTGACTAGTAGTTAGCGTATTGAGTGCCGCCATGTTGCCAATGGCCAAGTTCATGAGTTGATCAAGTGGTTTTATGGTTTCCATGCCTAATTCTTCTTGAACTAAGTTTTGTCCCTTTACCAGTGTTGGAAAGAGTAGTAGAATCAGGACTATGCTTTTTAAGTATTTCATTTTTGTTCAGCCTTTAGTGAATAGTGACCTTTGGAAAACTTCATTCGTGCAGTAATCGACCGACTGATTCGGCTTAGAGCGTTTGGGCTCATAAAGGGTTGCTCGATGTATTTGTAAAAGATCATGCTGCTAAATAAGATGATAGGGAGGGCAACAATCAGACTTATCGATAACTGCAACCAATAGGGGGACGAGTAACCGAATTTGCCGATAACTGAATAAATGAGTTCTAGTAGCGGTAAATGCGTCAGATAGATCGTATAGCACATACCACCGATGATGGTCACCCACTGAAGGGTTAAAAATTGATTGAACATTTTGCCTTTAAGACAGCCTGCTAAGAATCCTATCATGGCGATCATGAATAGTACGGACTTGCCAAGTTCTTCTGTCCAAGTAAACATCATGGTGATGACTGAAAGTAGACCTATGACGTCATACTTGATAGATTTGACTTTGTGCCAATTTGGTTCGTTGACATAAATATCGGCCATGAGCATACCCATCATAAAGTGCTGTAATTGACCGAGAATAGAGGCTTTAAAAGGTAAATATTGCCACCCAAACAAGTGTTGATAGATGACAAAGATCGTAGTGAGGGAAAGGAGTAGGGCTCTTCTCGATCTTGAATCTTCTAACCTAAAGTAGAATAGCGCTATGAATGGAGCGACTAGGTAATATTGAATCTCAACCTCTAAGGACCAGGCAACAGGGTTAATTATGGAAAACTCTCCATAGCTGATGTTGTGCACATAGAAGAGACTTGCAAAGTAATGCTTGGCGAGTTCTGCCAATTCCATGTTGGACTTGAAAAAGAGAACAACTCCAAAGATTGTCATCCAAAAGATGAAAGGTGGTTCTAGTCTTGTGAGTCTTCTCCTTAGGTATCTCTTATAGCTAAAAGCCGAAGCTTGCTTTGCGAAGGGAAGACTTAAGATGAATCCGCTTAAAGCAAAGAATACCATCACGCCAATCGCTCCACGGCTTATCAGGTATGATAGCTCGTTTTCCCAAGACATCATTTGATCCGTGTTGGTTACATAGCGCTGAAGCCTCTCATTAGCATGCAGCACAACCACCGGCATAATGGCCAAGAACCTTATGCCATCTACAAAAGGAAGGTATCTTTTGCCGGCAGTATCTCTTTTGAGTGATTCGAAAAATGTTCTGAGCATGGCTTAAACGTTTTCGTGTTGGAGTGCAGCAATTGGTGTTTTAATAAGGATTTTCATGTCCATCCAAAAGCTGTGGTTCTGTGCGTATTCTATATCAAGTGCAACACGCCTAACAGGGTCAGCATTGTCTTTTCCTCTTTCGGTGACTTGCCAAAGACCTGTTAAGCCAGCTGGTCCTAAGAAGCGACCTACTGTTTCATCGGTGGTTAGCTTTTCGGCTTCATACAATGGGAGTGGTCTGTTGCCAACGAGGGACATGTCACCCCAGAAAATATTGAAGAGTTGGGGTAGCTCGTCAATACTAGTGTTTCTAATGAACTTACCTACACGAGTGATTCGTGGGTCATTTACGAACTTGACGAAAGCGTCTCCGCTGCTATTTCTCTTCTGCCATTCGAACTCATCTAGTTGGGCGTAAATGCCGTCACCAACTACAATGCTTTTGTACTCTGCATTAACAATGAGGTTTCGTGTCATTTTAAGTGTACGCAGGCTTTGGTCGTCTCCTGATTTATATTGGTTCAGGTGTTTCATTTTATCCACCAGCTGATCTGCATTTACACGCATTGATCTGAATTTGTAAAATTTGAATGTGTGATAGTTTTGACCGACCCGATGGGCATAGTAAAAAATTGGGCCTTTAGACTCTAATCGAATAGCCAATGCGATTAAGATCCAGAGCGGGAGGAGGGCAATTATTAGAAGTCCAGACACGAGTATGTCGAGTGTTCTTTTAAGGACTGGGATTTGACGTTTAACAATCATTGCTCATGCTTTTAAGTTCGATACAAAGCTATTTTTAGTAGGGCTTTAAGAGCGAGGTTTTAGATGGTTGAACAGTGGTATTAGGTGGATGACATTTAATCACAGTTAAGTGGATAAAGCACCTTTTAATCGTTATAAGGATGTTTTTAAAGGTTTTGATTTGTGATAAGGTACTTCGGAATCGGTAGACGATATCAGTACTCAATACCTAATGGGATTGAATAAAAGAAGGTGGTACTTCCCGTCTGGAAATACCACCTTTTAACCTCAACCATTATAAAATTCTTATCTGAAATAAAGTCCTTTTGTGTCGCGATAGCCTGATTGATTTCTGTACCAATCCAAGTAACTGTAACCATAACTTTTCGCCCAGTCGTTAAACCTTAAGTGCCCAGTTCTGATATCGACTTTTTCTTTTGGATAAGCGAAACTTTCCGGTAAATGGATGCCCCAAGGCAAGTCTGTTTTTGATCTATAGTAAATGCCAGTACTTGGGTCGCTATTATCGTCTTGTGTTCCGAAAAGGGAGCTATCTACTAGATCGGTTGGTACATAGCCAGGAAGGTGTACTTCACGTCCTCTGTTTTGAGAGATGATTACAAATGGATTGTAAGGAACTGAGCCAATTTGTTCATAAGTTTTTGGACTACTGAATTCAATTGACAGTGTGATTTCCTGCGGCTCGTAATAGGCAGAAGCTTCTTCAGTATTTATAAATCCACCAGTTGTAAAGTGATCGTGGGCATTGGTAGTTACTATGAATACCGCATTGCTTTGGCCACCTTCTGTGCCATTTCCATTGAGCGTCACACCTGCACCATTGACTGTATGTCCTGTGCTTGATTGTATATCCGCTGGGAGTAAGTCTGTCGCGAATCCAAAACCGTTTCGGTACCCAGCTCCTATAGCTCGAATCTTGAATTTTGGAGCCATGGCCACTACCTCGTTATCAGCATTTAAGGTATGCTTGAACTGGTAGTCGATGACCAGATCATTGAAATCATAGTCACCATAGTTTGGCCAGTTATCTTCGAAAGCAAAAGTGCCATAGCCGGTAGAAGAAGGGTAATAACTGTCATAAGCCTTCTTGGGATCATTTGGGTATTCATCTAATTGATCGTTGATACCATCTCCATCTGTATCAAGTGTTCCCGGTTTGTCAATTGGACTAACATTATCAGTACTAATTGCTTCAACGGGGTTGGATGTAACAAAAAGAATGGCATCGTTAAAATCTTGATCGCATTTAAAAGGAATGTCATCTCTTCTAACATCTTCAAAACCAAGTAAGAACAGTTCGTTTTCAGCGTCCCAGAGTAAGACATTGTGTTGTCTTAAATCTTTGTCAGGCTCAGGGTTCAAATCCTTATCAGCAAAGACAATGTGATTGTAGTCTTCAGAATTGGTACCATCCCAACCATCAGCGAGTAGTACTAAACCAATGGAAGTACCTGCTTCGAATTTTCCAATGTTTACTTTATCTCCTGACGTCATTCCGCCACCAGACCCAGCAAATGACAGGTTAGGAAAGATGACATCAATTTTGTCTATGTCGTCTAAAGATTGCGGAGGAGTACCTGTTTGATAAGTATAGAATGCAATGGCGTTTCTCCAGCCAGCCCCTTCATGCACAAACGTAACCCAGACATCGCAGTATTCTTCAACGTCCAAAGTTGTCTTTTTGCCATTGGCCAAATAAGTAGGGTGGAATTCTGGTACTGGTTGTGCCTCTGGTAGTGATGCATTAATATATTTAAGCAATGTGCTTGAGATAGCGTCTCTTTCTGGTTCCAAATAATTTGGTACCCCGCGGCCATCAAAACCACCCATATAGTTTATGGTGACTGTATTACCCGATTCAGAAGCTGCCGCAGCACTTGCTTTGCTGTGACTAGCATCACGATATGTATCTAGTGTTTTAGAAACGACTTGGCCATTAGTGTATTCTAAGATGGCTTGATTATTGGCAATCGGAATAAAGATATCGTTGGGTAAACCAATGAATGACGTTTCTACCACTAATCGGTCTAAGTATTTTGGAAGCTCTAAGGACGTTCTGATTTGACCATTAGCATTTGTAAAAGCCTTAAAAAGGTTTTCGGTTTTCGTACCGTTTTCAACTTTCCAAAGCGAAACTTTAATCCCGGTGAAAGGGAGTCCTAAATTGTCGGAAAATGATAAGTCAATATTAACCGACTGAGTGCTTTTAAAATCAAAGTCAAGTCCTGAATCTGGTGCCGATTCGATTTGTACCTCGGGTTTTTCGATGCAGCCTAATAGTACTAGGCTGATCATAATGTAGATGTAGTATTTTTTCATTTTTTTTTGGGGTTTAAGCGACCGTTCTGATGGCGCCCATTTCTGAAGATTGGTCGAGTATAGAATCTATTCTCATGACCAATTCTTTGGGATTAAAAGGTTTGCTCAGTGTGTCTTTGGCCCCTAAGCTAAAGGCGTCAATTCGTTGTGCACTCTTATCTTCATCTGTAAGAATAAATAGAGGAATGTTTCTCCATTTGATCTGCATGCAAATGCTTTGCAGTGTCTTGTAGCTTTCGGACTTTTTGTCCTTATGGTCGCACATGATTAAATGTGGAAATGTATTTTCTAAACAATGATCAACAGCTTCTTCCGGTGTCGCAACGGCAGTTACGTTATAAGTTCGGCCTAAGTAGTTTTGAAGAAACATGCGCATCATGGGATGATCTTCTATGATTAAGAGCTTTTTCATTTTGGTGAATTTTTATTTTTTTGTTGCCTCAAAACTAGGGTGGTGCGTTCGATTCAAATTGAGATTTAGATGAGTCGACTTATTCTTTCGATAAAGTGTTATTGTGGGGAGACAATGTGATTTCACGAATCATCTGAGGTTCAAGATAAATGGTCGAAATGGACAGAATTACCGATGCATATGGTTACCTTTGTAGCTCATTTAATAATTCCCTTTGAGTCATTTCAACAAATTAGGACTGTCACAGCCTACATGTGATGTTTTAGAAAAATTAGGTTTTGAAACGCCTACTGCAATTCAAGAAAAAGCGATTCCAATGATATTGGAGAATAATCCGACAGATTTTATCGGATTAGCGCAAACAGGTACAGGTAAAACTGCGGCTTTTGGCCTGCCATTGATCGATCTTATCGATGCTGAAAGTTCGGCAACACAGGCACTTATTATGGCGCCTACAAGAGAGCTAGGTCAACAAACCGCTCAACAGCTGGTAACATTTGCATCTAGTAATAAACGCCTGAATGTTGAGGTGGTTTATGGGGGCGCTGATATCAGTCGTCAGATTAAGGCACTCAAAAGGCCTACTCAAATCGTGGTAGCCACGCCTGGTCGTCTTTTAGACCTTATTAAGCGGAGAGCTATTGATCTTCAAAATGTTAAGTATGTAGTACTTGATGAAGCCGATGAAATGCTCAACATGGGCTTTAAGGAAGATATTGACGAGATACTCTCTCATACCTTAGATAATCGTGTGACTTGGCTCTTTTCGGCTACCATGCCTAAGGAGATTAGAAGGTTGGTTAAAACCTATATGAAGGACCCACTGGAGGTATCTGTAGATGCTGAACAAAAAAGCAATAAGGATATCGCACACCAGTATGTGGTCACCAAATCAGATAACAAGTTATCTGCCCTAAAGAGGTTCTTAGATATACAGCCTGACATGAAGGGTATAATGTTCTGTCGTACTAAGATGGACACCCAAGAAATTGCAGATGAACTTTCTAAGATTGGTTATTCTGTTGAGGCATTGCATGGAGATCTATCACAGAATCAGCGTGATGCCGTCATGAGACGTTTCAAGACCAGAACTATGCAGCTATTGATTGCTACTGATGTAGCTGCTAGAGGTATAGACGTAAATGACCTTACCCACGTATTCCATCACAAACTTCCAGATCAGTTAGAAAGCTACACGCATAGAAGTGGTAGAACGGGTAGAGCTGGTAAGAAAGGAATTTCGATGGCCTTTATTAATCCGCGTGAGGGAAGAAAGATTACTGATATTGAAAGAAAGGTTAACGTCAAATTTGAAAAAGTTAGCATTCCAACAATCGACCAACTTAAAGTAAGTCGTTTGAATAATTGGGCGAGCTTGATCCTTAACACGAAGGTAGACGATAAGGCAGATGAGATTTTAAGCAGTCTTCATGGTCAGTTTGATGAGTTGACAAAAGAAGATCTCTTAAAGCGACTTATCACTACGCAACTCGATCACTTGATGGTTGAAGGTGGTGGCGCAGATGACCTCAACGAAGGGAGCGGTAGCACCAATAGCAAAGAAAAGCGTGATAGAGAACCAAGAAAGAATAAAGATGGCGCGAATCGCTACTTTATCAATGTTGGTACCATGGATGGAATTACGGAAGCTGATTTGATTCACTTCTTATCAGACGTCACCGGTGTGGGCCGTAGATTGTTTTCTGAACTGTCGATTCAAAAAAATTGCAGTTTTTTTAACGTAGATTCTAAGCATGATGATGATTTGGGGAAACACTTTGAGTATATTGAAGTCGAAGGCAGATCAATTCGTGTGAACAGAGACGAAGAGGGTAGACCTTCAGGCAGGCAAAATCACAGAAAAAGCAACAATAGGAACGACCGAGGGGGAAATAATAGGTCGAAGCACTCCGCGAATCCTAGTGGCCGAAGAAGTAATAAAGGTCGAAGAAGATAAATCGAACAAAATTATTGACAATTAGTTTTGTCAATTCAATTTGGACAAGAAATTAGTCATCGCTAATGAAGCCCAATAGTTACTAAAAAAATACTGTTATCAAGCATCCTAAATTTCAAAAAAACCAAGGCTCAGACTTTTCTAGAGCGGTAAAGAATAGAGTAAATAATTACTTTACGGAGAAGGGTATTTGTAAGCAAGCAAATGCAGGAATGGTGATAAAGACCATTTTGATGTTATCGCTCTTTATTGTGCCCATTGTACTTATCAACAGCGGCATTGTCCATAGTGTCGGCTTGCTATTCGCATTGTATTTAACGAGTGGTTTCGGCATGGCTGGAATTGGTATGGGCGTAATGCACGATGCAATCCACGGTTCCTATTCCAAAAACAAATTAGTGAACAGGTTCTTGGGTTATTCCATGAACGTAATTGGTGCCAATGCTGGGGTGTGGAAGATTCAACACAACGTACTACATCATACTTATACTAATATTGATGAAGCCGATGATGATATCAACACACCTCCATTTCTTAGGTTCACCCCGAATAGAAAATGGATGAAAGCCCATAGATATCAGCATATCTATATTTGGTTCTTCTATTCTATATCTACCATATCTTGGATTACTACTAAAGACTTTATAAGAGTCCATAGGTACTGGAAAATGGGTTTGGTAGGGTCGAAAGCTACGTATAGAAAGCAAATGGCACAAGTTGCCATATGGAAGGCCCTCTATTATGTCTATGCACTTGTGCTACCACTGATATTCTTACCGTTTAGTACTGGTGTAATCTTGTTGGCTTTTCTGAGCATGCACATGGTGACCGGCCTATGCATAAGTGCTGTTTTTCAAACCGCTCATATCATGCCAGACATGCAGTTTCCAAAAATGGATGAAAATGGAGCTATTGAAAAGGACTGGTCAGTTCATCAATTAGAAACTACTGCTAATTATGCACCAAATAGCACAGTGTTCTCTTGGTTAATTGGTGGTCTCAACTATCAAGTAGAGCATCATCTTTTCCCAAATATCTGCCACGTGCACTACAGGAAATTATCTGAAATTGTTCGTGAGACTGCAGCGGAATATGGTGTTCCATATTACAGCCATAGAACGTTTGCCAGTGCACTGGTTCAGCATACAAGGAAGCTTAAGAACCTAGGAGAGGAGTTCAGCACGGAACCACCATTGATGCACTAAATTGTTCTTCCATTAAGACTTGTAAGGCCTGGCTATTTTATAGCGAGGCCTTTTTTTATCATCACTTCCTATCAATCTGCCAGTTTATAGCCTAGTAACCGCATGCCAAATTCTTTTTCTTGGCATGGGGTGGGGTAAATGTTTATGAACAGTATTTCATAGCAATTAAGACAAATGCTATGAAATCAACCTTGATCATATTTTCCCTAATTATACTGCCTTTAAGCAAACAGGCAAACTGGACCTTTGACTTTGAAACTGCCAAGATTTCTGCCCGGGCATCGGGTAAAGTATCATATCTAGTGTCGGAATGAATTTGAGTCTTTCATTATATGAAAACATATTAATATGTTAATATATATAAATTACAATTAATAAATATGAATTACCACTACCTTTTAAGAACAATAAGAGGTGATGCAGTATTTGCGTTTACCGCTACTTATCTAGGTGGCTGTGCTGTTGAGAACATAGTGCCAGACCAAGCAAATGCTACTACGGCCGTAGATTTCTCATGAGACCTCAAGGCAGCCGCCAATTCAAATTTATCAAATAATGGCGGGTATGTCATTGTCAATAATCCAGTAGTTGTGGCAAGAACAACAGCCGGTGAATATGTTAAGCGTTTTTATTTAAAGTCTAAGAGATGAAAAAACTAATAGTATTAACAGTCTTCTTCTTTATGGCTGCTTTCTCAAGTTGCGAACAGATCAATCCACCTGCTGATAGTGGTGGAGAAGCTCAAATCAGTCAGGAAGATTCCTCGGGAGAAGAGAACAATAATCATTAGTTGAAGGCACTTCATCTAGGAACAGTACGGAAGTATGAAGAAGGTCGCTAATGGCCTGTATGTGAATAAATTGATTTATAAGTATTCTCAACTAATAACCATGAAAATGATTAAAAAGCTAAAATTCATAATGCCTGTGACTTAGGCATTGGCCATATCAGGTAGTACCTTTTCACAGTTCTTCCACAGGGTTAAAAAAGCTTCTTGTACCATATCGGCAGCTCTTTCGGCAGCTCTGTACTTGTAAATTTAAAAGTTACGAATAGTAGGGGCAAGGGTCCTAAACAACGACTCGTAAAAGGCATTGTCGCAGCTATTTTGTAAACCCGAAGTATCCAAGCTAAAAAAGTTACTTTAAAGTGAGTACGGTGGTAGATTTTCCAGCCACCGAGAAGTCCTTCCTAATATCGACTTTTTCATCTGTTATCACATTGTGCGCCTGCGAATAACCGCGTAACATTTCAATGTGCTTTTGTCTAGAAACGGTGATCGGGCCATCATTCATGTTCATGATAACCATTACTCTTTCATTATCGGTATACCTGAAATAGACATAACTATTACTTTCAGGAACAAAGTGAAGCAGTTTTCCGTGGTGTATGGCTTCGCTGTTTTTTCTCCAGTTGGTGATTTTCTTCACATAATCGAACATGTCATTTTCTGTAGAAGTTCGGCCTGATTTTGTAAAAACAGATCTAGCATCACCATCCCAGCCTCCGGGCATTTCGGCTCGCTTGTCTCCATCACCTCCTTGCGTTCCTTGCTTAAAAGCTAACTCCGTACCATAATAGACCTGCGGGATGCCACGCGTAGTGAGTAAGAAAGTATAGGCCATCTTTAAGTGATCGAGGTTTTCACCAAGTGTAGAATAGATTCTTCCAATGTCATGGTTATCTAAAAAGATGACATTTTTCATTGGGTCGGAGTAGAGCCTATCTTGAGAAAGGGCGTAGTAGAGCTTCATTAGTCCGCTCTCCCAACCAAAATTAGAATTGAACCCATCTCTCACTGCGAAGTGAATTTGAAAGTCTGTTACGCTAGGTAGATAGGAGTTGTAACCATCACTCTCTCCATCCTTATCTTCTTGCCAATAGGATTCATGCGCTACACTTTCTACCCATGATTCGCCAACGATATTAAAGTTCGGATAGGCCTCAATTACTTCTTTGGCCCAACGGGCCATGTACTCTTTATAAGGGTATACATAAGTGTCCATTCTGATGCCATCGATACCACTATATTCTATCCACCAAAGCGTATTTTGGATTAAATAATCCGCCAGTATTTCATTACGCTGATCTAGGTCTGGCATTTCATCTACAAACCATCCCTTGATTAACTTGTCCTCATCATATTTTGAAGCATATGGGTCGGAGGCTACAGGTCCTCGATAACTTGTATTGCCATAGACACTTTGGTCATGCACCCAGTTTTTAAAAGGTAAATCTTTCATCCACCAGTGCTGATCTCCAATATGATTATGAATCATATCCATAATGACTTTCAGTCCTTTAGCGTGGCATGCATCAACAAAGGCTATAAATTCTTCATTGCTACCGAACCGTCTATCAATCTTATACATATCTGTAGCGGCATAGCCATGGTATGCTTTGTATTCAGGTGTTTGGTCATTTTCGAAAACAGGGGTAAGCCAAACGGCTGTCATTCCCAACTCCTTGATGTAATCCAACTGCTCTTCAACACCCTCAATGTCTCCACCATGACGACCACTAGGGTCATTTCTACGGGCAGGCTCGAGCATTCCTTCTACTGTATCGTTATCAGGATTTCCGTTGGCAAAACGATCGGGCATAAGCAGGTAGATAACATCTTCGCTGCTAAAGCCTTGGTTTCTGTTTTTACTAGAAGGTCTCGCTTTGAGTTCGAAGGGAACGGGAACACTTTTTTTCTTCTTTTGAAGCATTAGGTTGAGTGTACCTACAGCTACATCAGGGCTGATTTCAAGGTTAACGAAGAGATAATTGGGTGAATCCCCAACGATTTGATTGACTAGCGTTACACCGGGAGTATCAATACTTACACGCCAACTAGAAATCTCTTCGCCATAAAGTGAGAGCTGAAGTGCCTCAGTGGGCATACTGGCATACCAAAACGGAGGCTCTACCTTGAGTTCTGGAAGCTTTTGTCCAAGAAGTGATTGACTGATGAAAAGAAGTGTAATTATTAATCTACCTGAGTTTTTCATTTTGCGCGTCTGAATGAGGTAGGAAACTACGGAATTATGAAGAATACCTGAAAATAATCAAGGCCTGTTTACAAGTCTACTCACTGCAAACGTTTGATATCACTTAATTAAGTAGTCAATTACTTTGTCTACCATGGAGGCAGCGATCCAGGTAAGCAATGGTATGATCAAATAGAAAATGAAGCGCGAAGCGGTGGGTATGTTTACGGGAAGCTCGATTGTGTTCTCGATGATCTTCTTATAATTGATCAAATCAATCACATTAATATTTTCAAGGTTATTACCAATGCGAGATTCCTTTAGCGCTTCTAGGTCTCCATCAATGGCAGCTTCAATCCGATCTACTTCAGCTTCCTTAGCTTGTATTATTCGCTTTCTTACTCCTTTCAGCGGTCGATAAATCATAACCACAATGGTAGGAACCAAGACAAACATGGCTGGATTGGTTGTCAGGTCTGACGGGGTAAATGCAAATGAAAATAATATGGTATAAACACCGATGAAGGCTAATATGCTGACAATGCCTGCCTTGGTCAATGGCATTAGCTCTTGAAGTTTCAAGAGGTCTATTTCAATGTGTTTAGAAACCTTATTCATGATGACCATATTTCTGGTATAAATAGAAATAGATTGGGTAATAACAATCCATAAAAGAACGAGCAGTACACTTTTCCAAATATTCAGATATGGAAATTTTGTTGTCTCATCAATGACGAATCTGAGAAGCCCAAAGTACGCCTGAACTAAACCAACAATGGCCGCAATGAATGTTTCAGCCCACATTCTTCTGTGATTGTTAAATTCTTTGATGAATTCATTTTTTTCACTGTCTGATAACTTTGCGTAGGCCAAGAGTTGATTAAACTGACTTTGATGCGCTTTATGAATAATCCTGCTGATGTAGACGAGGTATCCAAAGGCTAGTGAGTAAAATCCAGTTTGCGTCCAATAATTCGACCAGTTCTTTAATATGCCGTCTACCTCAAAAACAACTGTTGTGATAAGAACTGTGAGGATTGAGACTAGTACGCCTGCTGCAAAGGGAGGTATTTTTCCCGAAGTGATTTTAAGCAAGAAAGGAACATGAAATTTCTTCATTGCCATGAAAATAGTAAATGATTTGATACTATTTAGCTTTCAACCTTTCAGGTCATGTGTTAAAGGGCTGATCCGTTCTGCTAGAATAGCGAATGACTTGCTAGCGTGATTTGATCTTATTTGCCTTTTGTCTATTTTGACGAATCAAAACACTATTATGAAAAGACTGTTATTGGCAATCTGCCTCATCTCTATTTATTCTCTCTCCATTGCTCAAAACTCCGGTCCAAAAATCCTTTCTATGAAAGATAGGGCACGAGTGATCAATGACTTGCTTGAAGATAAGGTGAAAAACTATCTACCTGCCATTATGAGGCGCGAAGGTATTGATATGTGGGTAGTTATGTCAAGAGAGTATAATGAAGACCCTGTAATAAAAACGCTTCTTCCTGCGGAATGGCTTGCTGCAAGACGAAGGACTATTCTAGTATTTTTTGATAAAGGTGGTGATGCTCCGCTCGAGACGCTTGCAGTAGCTAGATATGATGTAGGTTCGGTTTTTAAGAGTGCGTGGAATAAGGAACAGCAGCCGAATCAGTGGGCGCGGCTAGCCGAGATTATAGAAGAAAGAAAACCCAAGAAAATAGGTGTGAACAAATCGCAATATTTCGGTTTGGCCGATGGGATAGTGGCAACCGATTATGAGGAGTTTAAAGCTGCGCTCAGTAAAACAAATCAATCAAAGGTTGTTTCTGCCGAGAAAGTGGCAATTGGTTGGTTAGAAACTCGTACGGATGCAGAAATGGCGATTTACCCACACATCACGAGGATTTCTCATGACATTATAAAAGAAGCTTTTTCAAATAAGGTGATTACACCCGGTGTTACAACTACGGAAGATGTGGTATGGTGGATGCGCGAAAAAGTGAGATCGCTTGGACTTGTAACTTGGTTTCATCCAACCGTTGATGTACAAAGGGCGGACCCTGAAAATTTTGATCACCTGAGAACATTTAGTAAACGCCCTGATACCAACGTGATCATGCCTGGCGATTTGCTTCATTGTGATTTTGGGATAACCTACCTCAGATTAAATACCGACCAACAGCAACATGCTTATGTGTTAAGACCAGGAGAAAACGAAGTTCCTGATTATTTAAAACAGGCATTTAAGACAGGAAACCGCCTTCAGGATATTTTCACGAATAATTTCAAAGAAGGCAGAACTGGCAATGAAGTACTCAAATTGAGTAGAGCAACTGCTATAGCTGAAGGAATCAAACCATCCATCTATACACACCCTATTGGTTATCACGGTCATGCCTCTGGTACTACGCTGGGTATGTGGGATTCTCAAGGAGGGGTTCCTGTTACGGGTGATTATCCTTTGCACCTAAATACTTCTTATTCCATAGAATTAAACGCAACGGTATACCTTAAAGAATGGGACAAGGAAATAAGAATCATGCTTGAAGAGGAAGCTCATTTCGATAAATCAGGAGTTTGGTATATCGATGGAAGGCAAGAAGATATTTTCATTATTCAACGATGATCCTCAAAAGGGTACTTATTGGACTTTTGATGCTACTTGTAGTGGGTGCAGCTCACGGACAAAGCAGAAGTACTTTTGACCTAAGAGAATTTGACTTTGAAGAGCCTACATTCCTTGAGGGGAACTGGGACTTTTATTGGGAAGAATTAATTAGTGCTACAAATACCCTGCGGAACCCCAAAAAACAAGTTCATCTACCTCATGATTGGGCAGAGGAAGAAATTAACGGACAACCCCTTTCATCTACAGGCTATGCCACGTATACCACTAGGTTGCTTTTGCCCAAAGATCGCCCCCCATTGGGGGTATTTATACCACATGCTTTCTCCTCTTATAAGGTGATTATTAATGACTCTTTAGTCTGGGAGTCAGGAGTTGTGGCTGATAATAAAGAAGCGTATCGGGCCTTCAGAGACCCGAAAGTGATTTCGCTAAGGGAGTTTAAGACACAGACTTTAGATATCATCATTCAGGTGGCCAACTTTGACCATCACAACGGTGGCTTATACTTTCCTTTAGAAGTTGATCTTTATGACAACTTGGTGAGAACGCTCAGAACCAATCAAGGGGTAAGTCTATTTTTGGCTGGAGGCTTTTTTATTACGGGTATTGTTCTGCTGGCTTTTTCATCAGTTTATAAGCACTTGTCTTTGCCCATTCCATTTTATGCATTTTTCTCTTTGAGCATGATGTATCGGTTGATTGGTGCGGACTATTATCCGCTGCATGCTATGTTTAATGGTTTTGATTTCAGCCTAGCCATTTGTTTAGAATATATGAGTGCTTATTCTGCTGCCTTGTTTGGGGGGTTGTTCATATTCTTTATGTACCCGAAACAAACACCCGCTTGGGTCAGGTGGTCTTATTTAAGCGTTTCAGGTGCCTTTATGGTTACCACTTTATTAACAAATTCATTGTTCTTTACCTCCATTCTTAGCTACTATCTGATCTTTGTGTTGGTTTATCAGGCCTTCTTCATAGCTATTATATTAAAGGCAAAGAAGGAAAAGGAACCAACCTCAGGGTACCTTATTGGCACTGTGGTAGTAATATTCATTTGGACGATATTCCAAACGCTGTCCTTTATGAGTATTACTAGTGAACTCTACGAGTTGCGTGTGTTACTGATCAGTAGTGTAATCATACTGTGCAACCTCGCTTTATTCAGAACATTCGTAATGCGGATCAATTTGGTTAAGGAAGCAGAAGCTGATATTGAATATCAAAAGAGTAGAAATACTATGCTGTCGCTGATCTCTCATGAGATTAAGATGCCTGTGGCTACGCTGCAGATGAATATGGAAATGATCAAAAGGTCAAGTGAGAAGCCGGAGAAATTTGTGAAAGTAAAAGATAAAATTGTGGATCTATCACTCAATGCCGTAGACTCTATTAAGAGAATGCTGAATGATTTTATCTATTTCATGTCACTAGACCAATCTGCGAAAGATGCACTGTCCTTTGATTACCTCAAATGCTTTATTTCTAATAATTGGGGTGTTAGTTTACATGCCAAAGCAGAGGTAGATACCACTAAAAATATGTATTCAACTGACATAGTTACCTTTAAATATGTAATGAATACGCTGTTGGGGAATGCCGAAAAATTCTCTAGACGTTCAGATGAACCTGTAGAAATTCATATAGACG
Organism: uncultured Roseivirgaceae bacterium; assembly: GCA_964352205.1. Taxonomy (GTDB): domain Bacteria; phylum Bacteroidota; class Bacteroidia; order Cytophagales; family Cyclobacteriaceae; genus Roseivirga. Next base: position 413,621 of record CAYGQO010000002.1, on the reverse strand, counting down.
GTAAATCTAATGAGCTGATTATTGAAGTGAGAGATTTTGGTATTGGAATGTCAAAAGAACAGTTAGAAAAAATTGGAACTGAACAGGCTAAAATCGATAAAAACCAAGAAATTACCGGTATGGGTTTTTATCTTGCCAAAGAATTGGCTGAAAGGCTTGGGCATAAACTCTGGGTGGTCTCTAGAGGAAGTGAAGGCACCAGTGTATTTGTAAGAATTGATGCGACATGAATATTGATTTACTACTTGTTGAAGATGATTTCGCTGTAAGGGACACATTGAAGGATTTCATTGAGTACATGTATGATGACGTTATTGTTTCTGAAGCCCCAGATGGGAAGTCTGCCAGTGCCAAATTAGATGCACAGAAGTTTGATATCATGATAACAGATCAGATGATGCCAGATATGAAAGGCTCTGATTTAATTGCAAAGTACTTGGAGAAGTTGACCTCAGATGGCACATGGATTTATGTATATAGTGGCCAAATGAATGAAGAACTTAGAAAGCAATATGAAAAGTATCCGCAAATAGAGGTCATAGATAAATTCACGAATCCTACCTTTTTCAAGGAGATAATTGACAAATTTAAAGAGAGCAGAAATTAAGGCGCTAATTCTTATTGACTCAAGCACTTTTTAAACTACTTTGAATAGTTAATTACCTTGAATGGCTCAAACTAATAAGGATTTTTATAACTACTTTTCTCAAAACTTGATCAAAGGATTTATCTATTTGATAGTCTTGATTGGGTTATTAATTGTCTTTAAAAAATTCTTTGCTAATCAATACGAACTTATTGAACATGCTGTTTCGGACAGTTACTATCTCATGTTCTTTATTTTTTTGATTTCAGAATTCTTCGTAGGTATTCTTCCGCCAGAGTTGTTTATGTTTTGGGCCTCGGATGATCCTTGGCAATATTATATCACTGCCATTTTAACCATGACACTCGTCTCACTATTTGCAGGCTGGTTAAATTACCTAATTGGTAGAAAACTAGGAGAGAGAGAATTCTTTAAGAAGTTCGTTCATAAACGATTGAAATTCAAGAAGTATCAAAAGCGATACGAGCAGTATGGAAGTGGATTAATCGTTGTTTCGGCATTGACTCCTTTACCCTTTGCCTTAGTCAGTATGTTGACAGGTTCTCTCGGGTATCCCCAGAAGAAATACTTTTTATTTTCCTCCTTCAGGGTGATCAGATTTGTAGTGTATGGAATAATAGTTTGGAATTTGGAAGGCGTAATCTGATACTAAATAGTCAAAATGACGTTTTCCATTAAATCAATGCTAAGTGTATGGAGAAAAGAGTGATGAAAAGTCTAATGTGGGTCGCTTTATTAGGGATAGTGAGTCTTACGGCCTGTGATAAGGATGAGGAAGCAGATATTATATTCATGGAAGAAAGAGCTTTTTCAGGAGTTGATGAAAGACTATGGCCTTTTTTTATTCGGTTTGAAGAACGCGCAGCCGAAAGGGGAATTGCGATCGACTTGATTAGTGAAGGCATAACAGGGATAATAGAAGAAATTGATGACGAAAATGTAGCCGGCTCCTGCAATTTTAGTAGGCGTGCCGCCAATCACGTAATCATTGATGCTGAGTTTTGGGAGCGTGCGAGTATACTCAATAAAGAATTTGTTGTTTTTCATGAATTGGGGCATTGCTCCTTATTAAGAGACCACCGAGAAGGTGCGGACGCAAATGGAAAATGCCTGTCTATGATGCGTAGTGGCTTGGAAGAGTGTCGAGATAATTATTCAGCACTTACGAGATCGGTTTACTGGGATGAACTCTTTGACCCGGCCTTTGCTAACGATCTTAATCCTTAACCTCTTAATCACACACTTTTGATAATTCTACGCGTTATTTTAGTGGTTGCTTAACCTACTCCGCCATAGACTAATTTACATTTGAATGTCGTAAATGGCAGGATAAGGCTCTGGGATTTGATCGGCATCTTCGTCTATCATTTCACGCATATCTATTTCAATTCCTCTAGACATTGTTGTGATAGGTACATCATTGGCAGAGCCTTCAAAAGGGTTTTCTCCAGCCGTACCTATGCGTTGCATGGTATTAAAGATCCAAGACACAAGTGCTGAAAAGGGAACGGCTAACCAGACAAAGTAAACTCCAATTTCATGTCCGTTGCTCACTAGTTTTTGACCGATTTCTGAAAACTCAGGTACTACTCCAAGCGGAAGTAAGAAAATGAAAAGATTTACGAAGTCATAGGTTAGTGTAGCATATTGACGGGGATAAGGGAAGTTTTTGATTCTTTCTGATTTGCCCTGTAATGTGAAAAACTCCTTCAATACATTTTCCATCTCCAGAAAAGAAAACTCCCATATTAGTCCACTTTCTTTAAGTTCTCTTATGTGTTTAGACTGTAAGGTGAGCAGCGCATTGGCTTTGTTCTTCTTAGACATTACATAGCTTAAATCTTCTACTGATAGCAACCTTGAGAGTTCTTCTTCAAGCGGTATATTCAACTCAGGAAGGTTTAACATCTCCGTCCATTCCTTATGTGATTTTGACTTGTGGACGATTTCCCAAGGCTTACTTTGCCGAAGGGCATATCGTAAAGCACTCATCCAAGCAATTTGCCGGTGCACCAATGTCATACGTTCTTGCTTGAGTACATCGTCTGTAATGGGTTCTACCTTATGATCATTGTTTACCATATCACGCACCATCATGGTCCATGTTCTAGAGTTGTTCACTATGCCACCCCAAATCATTCTAGCTTCCCAGATTCGGCCATATGCTGCATTATTTTGAAAACCAATAAGAAAGGCAACTGCTGTACCCACCAGTGCGATGGGCGTCCATGGCAATTGGAGCCACTGAAGGTCAAGTAACTCATAAAGAGAGGTTATCAGTAAGGCGATTAAAAGAAAGAAACGAGTTTCACGCTTCGTCCATTTTAACATATCTCGTTTAGAATATTTCTTTTTGGTATACATATAGGCTGCTTTGTCTTTCTAAAGATAATCACCTCACGATATTTTGTATATTGATTCCATTCAAATCCATCTTATGAAACGTAGAGACTTTATATCAGCCAGCGCTTTGGCATCCACAGGAGTTACGCTAGGACTAAACACTTTGATGTCCAACACATTAAGAGCAGAGTTTCAATTAAACTATGCACCACATTTTGGTATGTTTAGGAATTCAGCGCCCAATGGTTTTCTGAATGAACTTGACTTTATGGCTGACAATGGCTTTAAATCTTTAGAAGATAACGACATGAAGAAGCGTTCGCTAGAGGATCAAAGGGCCATTGCCAAACGCATGGAAATGCATGGAATGACCATGGGTGTTTTCGTGGCCCATACGATTTACTGGAAAGAACCTAACCTAGCCAGTGGACGAGAGGTGTGGAGAGCGGAGTTTTTAAAAGAGATAAAAGAATCAGTTGAAGTGGCAAAACGAGTGAATGCCAAATGGATGACGGTGGTGCCTGGTCATTTAGATTTAAGAAAAGATATGGGTTATCAAACGGCACATGTAATCGAGTCTTTGAAACAAGCGTGTGCCATTTTAGAACCGCACGGACTAATTATGGTGCTAGAACCACTAAACCCTAGAGATCATCCAGGCCTGTTTTTATCGAAAGCCTCTCAGGCTTATGAAATATGCAAAGCAGTTGATAGTCCTTCGTGTAAGATTCTTTATGACATCTACCATCAACAAATTACGGAAGGCAACCTTATTCCAAACATTGAAGCTTCATGGGATGAGATAGCTTATTTTCAGATAGGGGATAATCCCGGTAGAAGGGAGCCTACTACTGGAGAAATCAATTACCTAAATGTGTTCAAACACATCCACGGCAAGGGTTATAGAGATGTCCTAGGTATGGAGCATGGAAATTCTAAAAAGGGTATTGATGGGGAGAAGGCCGTGATAAAGGCATACCAAAACTCAGATCAGTTTTAGCATGTGCGTACCTGGTAATGGATAAACTGGAAGTTTCCGTACATCTGCATATACTTACTTAAGCTCTGAAAAGATTGTCTTTCCTCTATATTCTAGTTTCGAAATGTGATGTGAAGTTCCATTAGTCAGCAATGACCAGTATTCGGGGTACTTTAGGGTAATCTTATTGCCGAGAAGTTCGCCTTGCAAATCTTGTATTTTCAAACCCTGTTCTAAACCACGGTTGATATAAAATCTTTCGTTCGTTTCAGCCAGGCGAAACACTATATCATTTTCACCACCTTCAAAAATTTGAGAAACCGTACCACTTGCGATTGTCAACTCATCTTCTGGCAACATTGGAACCGGCCTAAGGGTCAGACTCAAGAGAATTATTACTGAAAATCCACAGATTAGCAGAATTAGAGGCTTCTTCATGTCAGTAAAGCTTTGTTTGGTAAGATGAATTTGATAAAAAAGATGCGATTTACCAAGAGCCATACCCATTTGGAAGAACAATCACTGCAACAGCTAGTTAATAGAAAAATGCAAAGCCATGATTTATTCATTGATTTTAATCTTTAATCTATTCAGCGCCATGACATCACTCACGTATGATTTCGGAGAGGGAAAAGATGGAAAAGATTGGATGATCGTCAATGACGGTGTCATGGGTGGGCGCTCTTCCGGAAAAGTGGAATTTACCGAAACGTCTTTAATTTTCTCTGGGAGTGTCTCTTTAGAGAATAACGGAGGCTTCACTTCCTTTCGAGCACCTTATGGAAGATATAACCTGGAAGCTTTTGATAAAGTTGAGATTAGATATCGCTTAACTGGACTTGATTGTGCGCTGTCAATAGATCAGAATAGGCGCTTTTGGAGGCCAAATTACAAAATGCCGATTCCTTATACCGATGACAATTGGATGACCTTAACAGTAAATCTTTATGAACTAGGGGAGTATCAGATGGGGCGTCAGACGGGCAGACAAATGTCGAAAGACGAAGCAAGGAACTCGATTCGTGTGGGTATAATTACTGATTCAAAAGAGGCAGGAGATTTTAGACTTGAGGTTGATTACATTAAGTTTTACCAATCTGGTAACTAGTTAATATCCAATGTGCTAGGCGTATTTAATTGACTAGCTGTGATAAGAGAGTGCTAAAAGTTCTCTATATTAAAGGAAGAATTTTTTAAACCAAAGCACTTTTTGCGCCTACTATTAATCGGTCTATTATCGGCTTTTTTATTATCCCCAATCGGAGAGAACCTCAACACTTGGAAGCTTAAGAAAGATTTTAATGGTATCACAGTCTATACGAAAACTGATATTCAAAACGGTTTGAAGGTGTTTAGAGGTGTAACCGAAGTTGAAAGTTCCTTAAGCAGTTTAATAGGACTGATGAAAAGCATAGATGATGGTCCTAATTGGATATACAACTGTACCGAAGCTAAAGTGCTGAATGCTGAAAGCTTCTGGGAAGAGTATATCTACTTCCGCAGTCATGTAAAATGGCCATTCCGAGATCGCGATGCGGTTATTCACATGAAGTTAGACCAGGATGCCGAGACCAAAATAGTCACCATTACTATGGAAGGCATTCCAGGTTACTTACCAAAAACCAAGAACGTGGTGCGAATGCCTGTCATGAAGGGCTATTGGCAACTGGTGCCGCTTGACGGAAAGGTCATTGTTACCTATCAAATGATGAGTGATCCGGGTAAGGGAATTCCGGAATTCTTATCCAATTCAGGCCTGATTGATTATCCCTTTGAAACTTTATTGAAGCTAAAGAAAAGAGTATTGACCGATCGTTATCAAGACCTTACATTTCCACAAATTGAAACCTTCAATTAGCATTACTAGCCAAGCCTTTCTTCATTGAATTTTCATTTAACCTTATAAGTCATTCCACTGATGTAAATCTTAAGGATTGATCAGAAAGAAAATATAGCTTTGCAGCATGCGAAAGTGGTTGTTCGGAGTCCTCATTGCATTAATGAGCGCTTTCACCTATGGTCAGGAAATTGAGATAAAAAGAATTGATAAGAGGATCGTTATCGATGGTCGCATTGATGACATTTGGTCCCAGGCTGATTCGGCTTATAACTTCCAGCAGTTTTTTCCTATGGATACTTCACTGGCTTATGCTCAGTCTGTTGCAAAGGTCTTATATGACGATCAGTTTATCTATGTGTTAGGCGTGATGCAAAACCCTGAAGGGGATAGGGGATACATTACACCGTCTTTAAGGCGAGATTTTTTTGGTGATGCCAACGATTCATTTTCCTTTTTAATAGATGCTTTCCAAGACAATACGAATGCTTTTATCTTCGGTATTAACCCATTTGGTGTAAGAAGGGAAGGATTGATTGCTAACGGAGGTAGTGGGCAAGGTGCTTTCAGCCTAGACTGGGATAACAAGTGGAGAGGCGAGGCACGTCAGGAAAATGGCTATTGGGTGGCAGAGATGGCGATCCCTCTTAAGACCTTACGTTTTGCCGAAGGCCAATCTAAATGGAATGTCAACTTTTACCGGGTAGACAGTGAATATGCCGAACGTTCTACTTGGTCACCGATTTCAAGGAACTTCTCAATAGTAAACTTGGCTACCATGAGGAAAATGAACTGGGATGAGCCCACTGAAAAGCCAGGTTCTAACATCTCGTTTATTCCCTATGTGGCTTCAGGTGTCAGCAAAAATTTTCAATCAGGTGATCCGTCAGAAACTAATTTCGATATCGGTTTTGACTTGAAATATGCGGTTACTCCGGGTTTAAACTTGGATGTTACTGTGAACCCGGATTTTTCACAAGTAGAGGTAGATCGGCAAGTCACAAACCTTGATCGCTTTGAGATTTTCTTTCCAGAGCGTAGGCAATTCTTTCTTGAAAATGCAGACCTCTTTGCGAACTATGGAAACTCAGGAACAAGGCCTTTCTTTTCAAGACGAATTGGTGTGGCGCGTGACGAAAATACCGGACAGAATATTCAGAACCCTATTCCTGCCGGTATTCGCTTAAGCGGAAAGGTCAATGATAATTTACGTTTGGGCTTCCTATCAATGCAGGCAGGTAGAGAAGGTGATGCGGCACTACCGTCATACAATTATTCTGTATTGTCGCTACAACAGAAAGTATTTGCAAGGTCTAATGTTTCATTCTTACTAGTGAACAAACAGACTTTCGATGGCACAGACACTTTTGACCCTAACTTATACACTGAGTGGAACAGAACCATAGGTGTTGATTACAATCATGCTTCAGCTGATAATGTCTGGAATGGTAAAATCTTCTATCACCAGTCAATTGATGAAATTCAACCAGATGATGCTTATGCTACTGGTTTAGAGATAAACTATGGTGTGCCAAAATGGTCTTGGAGATTTTTTACCCAACGGGTTGGTGCCAATTATAATCCAGAGGTTGGCTTTGTAAGAAGGCGTGATGTTCAACAGCTGGCTAATACGGTGCGCTATTCTTTCTTTCCTGAAAAAGGAGGGATTCAGAGACATGGCCCAGGCTTTGATTTCGATATGGTAGGGAATGAAGAGTTCGGTTTTCTTGACTGGGATATGAACATTCTGTATGATATCAATTGGAGGAGTTCGGCAAGATTTAGTGCACGTTTAAGACGACAGTACACCTTCCTATTCAACGGCTTTGACCCAAGTGGATCAGGAGGGTTGGCCTTACCTAGCGGAACGGGTTATCATAACAATTTGATCATTGCAAGCTATAATTCAGACCAGAGAAAGCTTGTGAATTTTAGAGTGAGTACAAGATCGGGAGATTACTTCAATGGAACTCGAGTGAACTTAGAGGGAAGCTTAAATATTAGGTATCAACCATTGGGCTTCACCAGTATTAATTTTGCCTACAATAGAATCAGACTCCCAGACCCTTATAGTGATGCTAACCTGTTCTTAATAGGGCCAAGGTTTGATTTCACTTTTACTAAGAAGCTCTTCTGGACAACCTTTGTGCAGTACAATACACAAATTGACAACTTGAACATTAACTCAAGGCTGCAGTGGCGTTTTGCACCTGTGTCGGACTTCTTCCTTGTCTATACAGACAATTACCTAGCGACTAATGATGAAGGTTTTATCAATATTGGAGCGTCTAAATCAAGGGCTCTGGTATTCAAACTAACCTATTGGTTGAATTTCTAAGCACCTATTGAATCTTAAATGAAAACGTCACTTCCCAGGAAAATGGGAATCTCCAAATTATGAGGAAATTTCCCAAGGGAATAAATAACCACCCGAGATGGGCATTTCATTGATTAACAGTGCTTTCGGTTCGATAGTACCTGTTGAGAGCCCCATGCCTGACCTGACGTTTAGATCACTCCGGTTACAGTCTGATCGATTATATAATCGACCACTGGTTTAAAATCTTTCGTCTCTTCATAAACTTTGAGTTGGCGATCGGCACCCGTACCTTTTTCTAACATTTTAAAAGTTCTTTCAACTTCTTTTCGGGAGCCTAATTCGTCTACAACATCATCAATAAACTCTAGTAGCTCGTGAATAAGTACCCTCGTATTGATTTCAGTTTCCTTACCAAAGTCAATGAGCTTTCCATCAATGCCATAGCGGCTGGCCCGCCATTTGTTTTCATTGATCAAATCACGCTTATATGTCGCGAAGTTTAAGTTTTGAGTTCTAAGCTTATATAGTTTGAATGCGAGGGCCTGTATTAAAGCCGCTATCGTAATGGTTTCATCTACGGTAAGGGGTACGTCACATATTCTTACTTCAATGGTAGGAAAGAAAGGGTGTACTCGGATATCCCACCAGATTTTCTTAGCGTTGTCGATACAGCCGGTCTTGATCAGTAGGTTCACATAGTCTTGGTATTCCGAATGACTTTCAAATAATGGGGGTATTCCAGTACGCGGAAATTTGTCGAATATTTTTGACCGAAAGGATTTGAAGCCTGTATTTCGGCCTTCCCAAAAAGGAGAATTAGTTGAGAGGGCATAGATGTGGGGCAAGAAATACCTAATCTGATTAACGACATGAACAGCCATTGACTTATCCTCAATACCCACATGAACGTGAAGTCCGAAAATTAAATTTGATCTGGCAGTGTCCTGAAGTTCGTTGATAATCTGATCGTATCTTGGTTTTTGAGTGATCAACTGCTTTTGCCACTCTGAAAAGGGGTGTGTGCCTGCCGCACCAATCCTATAACCTAGATCCTGAGCAATGTCACATATGGTTCGCCTCAGATAAGTTACTTGCGATCTAGCGTCATCAATGTCCGTACAAATGTGAGTGCCCACCTCAACAACGGCTTGATGCATTTCAGCCGTTACCTGATCTTCTAAATGTCTATGGGCAGCTTCTACTATTTTTTGTTCATGCGATACAAGCTCTCTGGTCTCAGGATCGATGACCATGTACTCTTCTTCAATACCTAGTGTAAAGTCCATCTAGTTTAATTAGAGGTTATGATAACCTAAGATAAAAAGGATTATCATTAATCAAACGATGAAATGTCGGAGAAGCTTTGAACCTAGTTTTGAGTTCTGGTATAACCAGAGCAGTGGCGTTCAATCACAGATTCATGAATATCTTCAATAGTCACCATCAGGCCAGTCTCTTCTACACCTCCAAAATCGGGGTTGAATGCTGTTCCAAAAGTCATCATACTCGAAGAAAGGTTCATGTAAATGTTAATGAGTGGGGGAATCCATTCACCGCGTTCCTTGAGTAGCCTTTGCAAGATTTTGAATGCCTCTTCGAATGGGGTTCCTTCTGGGAAATTAGCCTTGAAAAGCTCCTCTGAATACCCTGCATACATATCAGTCTTGGGTGTAGATAGCTTGTTTGTATCAGGAAAATAACTAGCCATAAAGGCCAATAGGATATCTCTTGCTTCTTTGTTGTAGGAAGTATACATGGTTACTTTTCCAAAGAAATAGCGCATTTGGCCTTCATAATTGACAATCAGTGCACCCAGACCGTCCCAAATATTGGCTAGCGCAAAAAGACCTTTTCTCGGGTTTACCGAAGGTTGATAGCTCGGCTGAACCCATGAGCGACCTAACTCAATAGAGTAGGGCAGGTAGTCCTTTTTCATTTGCTCAGAGAAGTCAAAATAGTGGGCCGTAGAGAGGTCAAATTCTCCGGTTTCAGGGTTCAATGCGCGATCTCCAGTAATGAAACGATAGCCACCAATAATCTCTTTGTCTTCAGGGCTCCAAACAATGAGTTGCTCGTAACATCTTACGCATGTATCGTAATCATCGATATCAATTTCATGTCCGGTGCCTCCTCCAGCACCGCGGAAAGAAACTTCCCTCAATCGTCCTATTTCCCTCATGGTATGAGGTGAGTTATGGTGATTTACAATGTAAATCTTATTACCTCCTTTGTTGGTGTCTCTGACAAAACGATCTGCATTGAGTTCGCTCTCGATCAGTTCTCTTTCAACTGCGGGTATAATAGGTTTAAGTTCTTTGCTTTGCTTCATCCAGTTATTTTAAGCTTTCGCAAGCTTGTATACTTCTTGTTTTACCCATTGCGCCCATTCTCTGCTCGATTTAGAATTGTCAAAAGTAGCGGCTGGTATGGGTTTACCAATATTGATTTTCATTCTTGTATTATGTTGCTTATAAAACTCGTCTGCTAGGTAGAACATCTCTATATTTAGCTTAATACCAAGTGCTTTTCTAACGTTAGCAAGTCGATAGAATCGATCTGTCAGTTTTCCTTCAATATACACCGGAACAATCGGCTTTTGATATTTAATGGCTTTTGCTACGAAAGTTTTTTTCCATTCTAAGTCTCTGATAACTCCATTAGTCCTTCGACTAACAAGTCCCGCAGGGAAAATGAATGTCGCGTTATCAGAAGCAAACTGCTCATCGACTCTTTGTAGGGATTCTACTGCATTGCGTCCCACTTTATTCACACCAATGAAGCTGTCCTTTAGGTTGTTGAGCGTTAAAAGAAAGTCGTTTACAATGAACTTAATATCAGGACGAATTTCCTTTAGCGATGTAATTATGGCGAGTGCGTCAAAGCCTCCTAGCGGGTGGTTAGCTGCAAAAATAACTCCTTCTGGTGGCCGAGGTATGTTTTCTTTACCGCTGATATCTAGTGAAACGTTGAATTTTTCCATAACAGCCTTACTAAACTCATAAGAGTTAGCATCGGGGTGTGCTGCCATAAATTCATTTACATCGTCTTGGTGGATAATGCGCTCTACATACCGAATAAAGAATCCAGGTAACCATTTCAATAAGGTTGGATTCTTATCGCCAATTAACTTTCGAACGTTTACGAACTTCTCCATTAAGGCTAATTAGTGCATTGGAATAATTGGCAATTATAAGCGCAATTCTTAGAGAAATCAAACCTGTTTTACCAAAGCGGTAGTGATGAATCACTTAGCATAATCAATGGACAAGTAAATTCCCTTTTATCAGATCAGGAAATGGGTTTTTTAAAATGATTGAGGCTTTTGACTAAAATATTGGCGATAGACATGTCGCTTGATTAAATTAAAGTCATTCTACGCTTATGCATAAAAATTACTTTGTTAGAAATCCCCGAAACTTCTGGATAGGAGCGGTGATAATATGCTTTGTGGCATGTTCCGAAGTAATTGATTTAGGTACCAAGCAAACTGAGCCAGTCTTGATTGTCTATGGACGTATCACAGATGGCACCGCAGGTAATGAAATTAGCATCTTTGAATCTTCAGAAAGAAGCGATGGTGCGCAAAACGCTTTGAGCGGTGCTGAAATTGATCTGATTGAAGATGGGGTTTTAATTGCGCAGTATGTCGAAGAGTTGAACAGGCCAGGCAATTATCGGTTAGAAATGCCAAGTGACTCGGCTAGAGAAGGCAGAACGTATCAGGTGAGCATAACGCTCCCCAATGGAGACAGGGTCTTATCAAAACCTTCTTCCATGCCTGGGTTAATGGCTCGAGATTCCATTTACGTTGATGTTGAGTTAGTCGACCTTGTCATCAATGAACGAGGCTTTAAAGAACCTAGAAAACTTTCACAGCTCCTTGTGGATACTGAAATACTTGACAATGAGGCTGACTTCTTTTTAAAATGGAATGTTGTAGAAGCTTATACCGCAGTTGAGACACCTAGGTGCTGTGGAACACCACCACCACCTTGTTATGTAACGAATGATATTACACGCCAAGACCCAGTGTTATTTAATGGAGCTGATTTAAAACCAACTATTATTTCTGGACAGAACCTGGCCAATACAGTAATTGATGGACGCTTTGCCTTTGCTTATTACTATATGGTGATTCAATCTACAATTGATGAATCAGCTCATAATTATTGGAGTCAGGTAGGGGAAGTAGCGAGCCTTACGGGAACGATTTTCGATAAGACTGTAGGCAACGTAGGTGGCAACCTATTTTATCCTGACAAGCCTAATGAGCAAGTATTCGGTTATTTTGAAGTAGCCCGCGTAGATACTACTTGGACGTGGCTTAATAGCGATAACTTTAGTTTTTTTCTTAGAGAGCCATGCCCCGCAGCACGTACTGATGAAGCACCGCCCGAATGCAGTAGTTGTTTGATTATTAAGAATAGTTCGCACCACAGGCCTTATTTTTACCAGTGATCTCATTAAAACTGCCTCTAATGGTTTTAGGCTTAGGCGTGAGATGAGTGGATTTACTACTTTCGGCACATGGATCTCTCTAAGAAAAGTATTCTCCAAAAATTTGACCTTTTTCAAGACCGATGGAAGCCGCATATCATTGGTGAGCTCAATGGGCAACAAGTAAAGTTGGCAAAGCTACAGGGGGCTTTTGTTTGGCATAGTCACGAACATGAAGATGAGTACTTTCAGGTGTTCAAGGGTAAACTCTTTATGGAATTTAGAGATAGGACAGAGGTGTTAGAAGAGGGAGACATGATCATTGTGCCCAAAGGGGTTGAACATAATCCGTTTACAAGGGCCGATGAAGAAGTATGGGTTTTACTTTTCGAGCCTGCTTCGACAAAGCATACTGGTGCGGTGGAAGATGAACGTACTCACAATGATCAGCAGTGGATTTAAGGCTGTATTAGAATATTTGCCCATAAATTTTCAAGTCGCTCTCCTGGTTTAGGCCTTTCAATAAACCTACCGATTTCTACATCATCTCGATAGAAAATAACGGTGGGTACTCTTCTAATCTGATACCTGATATGCTCTTGGTTTGGTCCTTGTTTTCTCAAATCAAGTGCCCAAGATTGCAGCTGGGTTTCTTGCAATCCTATAGCATCCATAAACTTAAAGAAGACCGGTACATTTCTTTTACTATCACCGCACCAAGTACCCATTAAAAGTTTTACCGTGATTCCCTCTAAATGTTCTTTCTTGATTGAACTGATCACAGTTTTGTCCAGTTCATACTTTTTGTAACCAGCGTCAAACCAACTTTTATATTGGCCTGTGTTAAGACCTGCTCTGTTGATTTCGCCATAAAGGTAGGTGCGTCCATTTGTGGTAACTTCTTTATTGAGTTCTGTAGGGGTTAATCCAATAATGGAAGTAAGGGTGAGGCTCAGAATAGTGACTAGTGCTTTCATTCGTTTTTTATTCAATCAGCCTGATTTTTGAAAGAGTTAAAAACTTGTTCTATACACTGTTGATATACCTAGACTAGCGTTGCGACTATAGCCATAATCGTAGTTGATCCAGATGTGTGGCGTTGATAGAAAGGAGCGTGTCGTTAATGGATCAGAGGTTGTAAATCTGTTTGATTGCACTAATTTGGCCTTAAGTCTATGCCCATAAAACTTCTAAATTATAACAGGCCTAACCGGATTCTTCTGAACATACTTTTTTGGTTGTTCTATTTTATATATCCCTTCCTTAGGTTTAGATATACAGGAGAGCATACCATTATATGGGAAGAGGTAGTTTTTTACTTCGTTTTGTATGGAAGTATTCTTTATATCAACAACCTTTATTTGCTTCCGAAATACCTTGATAATAAGAGATTTAGAGAGTATTTATTCATCTTGATTCCTATAATAATCGCCATTGCTTTCTTTGAGAGTTTTGTGAACAAAACATTATTGAAAACATGCGAATGTGAAGGGCCTAATTCTACTTATGCCATCTATAACTTTATACATTTAGGTAGTCTGCTGGTTATGTTTGGGGCCGTGATGGTATTTAGAAAGTATACTATGAAAATTCAAGCGCTAGAACATGCTGAAAATGAAAGGCTGGCATCTGAGTTAAGGTTTTTACGCGCCCAGGTCAACCCTCACATGCTATTCAATAGCCTCAATAGTATCTATGCCTATGCCATTAACAATTCTGAGAGGGCTCCTGAAATGGTGCTGAAGCTATCGGAGATATTGCGCTACATGCTTTATGAATGTGACAAACCACGCGTTCCACTCTCTAAGGAAGTGGCTTATTTGGAAGACTATATCGCTTTGCAAGAGATGCGTCAATCAGATTTTAATGTGGATTTTAAGGTAGTAGGTCCAATTGAAGACAAATCGATTGCACCCATGCTGTTTGTGGCTTTCGTAGAAAATGCTTTTAAGTTTAGCGTTCCTAATGCCTCAAACATCAAAATCAACATTAGCGTGAGTGGTGATGAGTTGACTTTCATTTGTCAGAATAATTTAGAAGAGACTAATAAATTGAATACTAGCAGTTTTGAAGAGGGTGGTTTGGGCATAAAGAACACAAAAAAACTGCTTGAGATTGGATACAGCGGAAAGTATAAGCTCAATATCAATGAAGAAAATGGTCTATTTAGTGTTGAATTGAAATTGCAACTAGATTAATGAATTGCATAATAATAGAAGATGAAAAGCCAGCTCAAATGCTGCTCGAAGAATTCATTCGTAAGCTTCCAAGCTTAAGGTTGTCTGGAGTGTACAGTACTGCGCTTGAGGCACAAGCGTCATTGAGTAGTGGCGCAGTAGATCTTTTGTTTCTTGACATCAACCTGCCCTTGATCTCCGGTATTGATTTGCTCCAAAGTTTGTCTGATCCGCCATTAGTCATCATTACCACGGCTTATCCCGAGTATGCCATTGAAGGATATAATTTAGATGTACTTGATTATCTACTTAAGCCATTTGCCTTTTCTCGGTTTGTGAAAGCCACTAATAAGGCACTGAAACTTTCTAAGGTCAATTCATTATCAATGAACACGCCTATTTCATTTGATGATAAAGGTGATGACAAGTCTATCATCCTTAATATTGATAAAACGTTACATAGAATTCAAAAATCAAATATTCTCTTTATCTCCTCGGACAAAGACTATGTTGAAGTGCAGACGAGGGAGCGTAAGTTTGTTTTGGTCGGAAGCTTGAGGAGTTGGGAAGAAAAGCTTGATTATGTATGCTTTAGCAGAGTTCATAAAAGCCACATCGTTAACTTGGATTATGTTATCAAAGTTTCAGGAAATCAGGTGAGCGTTGGTGACCAGTTGTTGCCCATTGGCAGAACTTATAAAGCACAATTTATGGAGAAGTTCATGAAATCATCTTAGACTGATTTTTGGTCAAAACAGTACCTCAATTTTCTTGCCCAAGCCTCAATTTGATTGGTCTCTGTTGATTGTCTAACTTCGAATTTGATAAATGTAATCTCATGCCCATCGTAAAATTCACTTCTAACCTAAAGCGCTTTTACCCTGATTTGGCTCCGCTGCAGGTTGAAGGACAGGTGATGTCAGAGGTGCTTAATGAGATTGAAGCAAAGTATGCTGGTCTTACCCATTACATTATGAACGAAAATGGGGCGCTTCGTGAACACGTGAATATTTATATCGGAAATGATTTAATTAAGGATAGGGAAGCGCTGTCAGACCCATTAGTAGATCAAGATGAGGTCTATATTATGCAGGCTATTTCTGGTGGTTAAAGCAAAAGAGTTGACCACTCAACAGGTGACCAACTCCTTCGCTATATTGGTTAATTGATTACTTAACGTTCAATCCAAGGTGCTCCGCTGTCTTTTAAACTTTGTAATAATCTTTCCATTTCCTGCTTAGCCACGCTCAATTGCTTGTTCAATTGAGATAACTCATCATTAATGATTTTCAATGATTTCTTACTCGTATCGGTAGGTCCATAGGTTGAGTGTCCAACGCCCAATTGAATGTTAAATAACCTGTCGGTAATCATTGGATGGTTCTTAGCACCCATTTGATTCTTACCCGGGTTGCCGTTGACTTGCATATTAATCTCTAACAAGCGCGCTCTCAATTGACCAATGCGTTTGTCTAAGTCTCCAGGTTTAGCATTGGAGTTATTTAACGCTTTTTGCATCGCATTAACTTTACTCATCGCATTGCTTAACTCAGTGTTTAGTTGTGCTGAGCTCTTCATACTTGCTTCATAAGACCTCCAAAAGGCAGCCACTTGCTGTGGGTCTGCACCCTCTAAGGCACCTTTTCGCATTTGCACGACTTCAAATGATACCGATTCACCCAGCTGCGTTACTTCACCGTCAATGCGTTTGTATAGCGTAGCTTGGTAGGTGCCTGGCGCTACCATCATGCCAGTACCTTCCGAGTTGCCATTCAGTTTGACGATGTCCGGCACAGGGTATTTTAAATCCCAGTTAACCCGATGAAAGCCTTTCGATGCGTTGGCTGGCACTCTTCTGATTACTTTTCCGTCTTGACCGGTGACTACCAACCAAACAACGGGTGCTTGTTCGTTAGCTTCATCGGCCACAGCATCCCAACCAGGGAATGAAATATCCTTACCCGAATTCATTAGTTCTTTTTCAGAAGACTTTCGCTGAGCTTCTTTGCTGTGGAGTGTCTCTTTTAAATAGTAGGAGAAATTGGCGCCAAATTCAGGGTTAGGGGCAACGTAATGTTGTGCCCCAAGCGAACCTTTCGGTGTATCAAAACTTAAATGAGAGCGTGGAATATACCATAGTGCTTTTCTCGGTTGAAAGAGTGTAGCTTCCTGTTCGAGTTGTTCTGGTGATACTGACCTTAGAGCTGTATAGTCATCCAATACAAAGAACCCTCTTCCGAATGACGCACCGACCAAATCATTTTCTCTTTTCTGTATGGCTAAATCACGAAAGGATATGGTAGGAATACCTCCCGTCAGTTCAATCCAATTCTGTCCTGAATTAACAGTGAAATAGATACCTAATTCTGTGGCCAAGAACATCAATTTAGGGTTGACATGGTCTTGAACTAAACGCCAAACGAGATTCCTGTTGGGAAGGTCTCCGCTCATTGATTGCCAGGTTTGGCCTTTGTCTGAACTCTTCATCAGAAATGGCCTGTAGTCACCATATTTGTGATTATCTAAGGATACGTAGACCGTGTTAGCATCAAATAAATCTGCCTTTATATCATTGACAAAAGCAGTTGCCGGCACATCAGGCATATTACCAACATTGATGCTTCTCCAATTTTGACCAGCATTTTCAGTCACTTGAATGAGTCCATCATCAGTACCGACATAAATCAAATCTTCTTTAACAGGAGATTCACTGATAGAGGTGATGGTATTATAATTCGACATGGCCAGAACATCCCATGCATTATCCCAGCTCTGCTGTTTGCCCATAATTGGCAGCTCCAATCGCTCTTGATTTTTGGTTAGGTCGCCAGAAAGGGCTGTCCAACTATCACCTCGGTTCTCAGATCTCCAAAGCCGCTGCGAAGCGAAGTAAAGTCTTGTGGGTTTGTGTGGGCTTACTAGAATAGGAGCGTCCCAGTTGAAGCGTTCAAAAGCTTCACCCGCACCAGCCTGGGGTTGAATATCCACAGTTTCACCGGTAGTCATATCTACACGAGATAAGGCACCTTCTTGGCGTTCGGCATAGATAATATTGGGATTGCCGGGCTCCGTGGCAGGCTGGTGTCCGTCCCAGTCTAAAACAACTCTCCAGTCGGAATTCTGAATACCGTGAACGTTGTCTGTTCTTGAAGGGCCGCCTTGAGAACTATTGTCTTGCGTACCTCCATAAATATTATAGAAGGGTGCTGCATCGTCTAAGGCGACTTTATAATACTGTGTTACTGGAATATTTGGGAAGTATCTCCATTGTGCTCCGAGGTCAAAACTCTCATAAACACCACCATCTGTACCAATCATTAGATAGTCAGGGTCGTCTTTCTTGAAAGCCAGTGCATGATTATCACCATGCCGATGCTCAGTGTTCAGTCCGGTAAATGTTTTACCGCCATCTTTAGAAAATTTTACTTGGGAGTCCATCAGATATAACCAGTCCGGATGGTGTGGAGAAGTATAAAGCTCTTGATAATAATGAGGGCCTGTGGCGGCTGCCACTACATCAGATTGTTTAGCCCATGTGGCACCTCTGTCTTCAGACTTAAAAATACCTCCGGTTCTTCTGTCTAATTCTATTGCTGCGTATACCACATCTGGATTGTGGAATGAAATGGCCAAGCCAATCTTCCCCATATTACTCGTAGGTAGACCGCTAGTCAGTTTCGTCCACGTATCACCGCCATCTTCACTGCGATACAGTGCTGTTTCAGGCCCACCGCCCATATAGGCTGCCACCGTACGATGTCTCTGCCATGTGGCAGCATAAATGCGATTAGCGTTTCTAGGGTCAACTACTATATCGGTTACGCCAGTCCACTCATCATCGCCCAGCGTGCGCACCCAAGAATTACCACCATCGGTAGATTTGTAAAAACCTCTTTCACCACCTTTGCTCCAGAGTGGTCCTTGAGAAGCAACGTAAATAACATTTGAGTTATCAGGGTGAACTATGATTCTAGAAAGGTGCTCTGAGTTTTTTAGGCCCATGTTTTTCCAACTTTTGCCACCATCTTCACTTTTATAAACACCGTCACCAAATCCAATGTGCCGGCCACCGTCATTTTCGCCCGTACCTACCCAAACGGTATGAGGGTTATGCGGGTCAACAGTGACTGTACCTGTAGAATAAGATCCTTCATTATCGAAAATGGGCTCCCATGTGACTCCGGCATTCACAGTTTTCCATATGCCACCAGAAGCGATTGCCACATACCTAATATTATCATTTTCGGGGTGTATTGCGATGTCAGCAACTCTACCTGACATGAAGCCAGGACCTATATTTCGAAACTTGAAATCGCTAAAGTGTTCCGATGTTATGGGGTAATTGGCAGCACTTGCATCGTTTGTTCTTTTACGATTGCGCTGCGCCTGTAAGTCGACTGAAGCAATAAGGAAGAGTATTGCCAGTACTGCTAGGGTTAGTTTTCTATTCATGGTTGAAGTATTGATTGTATGTTAAAATAGGGATAATCTTATTAAGGTCATGAGCAAACCTAAAAGAGAAGTTTCATGGCTTTAGATCATTCGAAAGAATTATAGGTCATCTAGACAGTTTAGTGGGATTAATTCATGATGTAAGGATCAAAATATACATCATTATTACATCACAAAATTTCTTATTCGGTAGAAGTGTGGCTCTTTTGAGAGAGTCTTTTATGTTTGTATTCAAGACGCGCTTATGAAACATTTCCCAAAAGACTTTATCTGGGGTTCGGCAACCTCATCATACCAAATAGAAGGTGCTCACAACCTAGATGGCAAAGGACCGTCCATCTGGGACGCCTTCTGTACCATTCCTAACAGAATAAGGAATAACGACAATGGAAACATTGGTATTGATCATTATCATAGATTCAAGGAAGATGTGGCCCTAATGAAGTCTCAAGGTTTTAAGGCATATCGTTTCTCAATAGCTTGGCCTCGAGTAATGCCAGAAGGTAAAGGGGCAGTAAACGAAAAAGGAATTCAATTCTATTCTGACCTCATTGATGAGCTTTTAGCCAATGATATTGAACCTTGGGTAACATTGTATCACTGGGACTTACCATTGGCACTTCAGACAGAAGAAGATGGTTGGCTTAATCCTAAGATTACAGATTACTTTCAGGACTATGCTGATCTATGCTTCGAACGCTTTGGCGATCGCGTAAAAAACTGGATTACACTCAACGAACCGTGGGTTGTTTCATTTTTGGGCTATGGGGAAGGAGTTTTTGCTCCTGGAAGAAAGTCTAATAGTGAACCCTATCTTGCAGCTCATCATTTGCTGGTGTCTCATGCAAAAGCTGTCAATTTATACCGTACAAAGTATACCAATCAGAGAGGTAGTATCGGAATTACTAATAACTGTGATTGGCGAGAACCTTTGACTGAAAAGGAAGAAGATAAGGCGGCTGCCGAACGTGCCTTGCAGTTCTTTTTAGGTTGGTTTGCCGATCCAGTCTACTTTGGAGACTATCCTCAGGTAATGCGCGAAAGACTAGGAGATAGGTTACCAAAATTCTCTCCTGAAGAAGCAAAGCTGTTAAAGGGATCGTCTGACTTCTTTGGACTCAATCATTACACAACTACATATACTGCTGAAGAAAAGGCTGGCACTAAATCAAGCATAAAAGGTAACGGTGGTATTTCCGAAGACCAAGGTGTGAGTTTGACCCAAGACCCAGAGTGGCCGCTAACAGCCATGGATTGGGCAGTTGTACCTTGGGGCTGTCGCAATTTGTTACAATGGATTGCGGCTAGATACGACAACCCTGCGATTTACATTACAGAAAATGGCTTTGCGTGCGCTGATGAAATGATTGACGGTATAGTAGATGATTCTACCACACGTTTAGCCTACTATAAAGGTTATTTAGAAGGTTGTCATGAAGCGATAGAAAATGGGGTGGACCTAAGGGGCTATTTTGCTTGGAGTATGTTCGATAATTTTGAATGGGCGCATGGTTACGGTTCTCGTTTTGGGCTTAATTACGTAGACTACAGAACCTTAGTAAGGACTCCAAAAGCTTCGGCAATTTGGTTTAGAAAGATAATAGAGGCTAATGATATTGATATTTAGCCATTTCAACTGATATGAATATTTATATTTTCGTTAAAAATATAAAATACAATTAAATGTAGCTTATGTCTGTTGCAGAGTGTTACAGATCTATTTTATTGCTCCTTGAACTAAAAACTTAACAAGATTCTAATATCTTTACCGCTATAATAAAGACAAACGCTATTTAATCTCTTTGTCTTACACCACATGGCTGCGCGTCTCTGGCTGGGCTGCGCACTGTGTAGTATTACTGTGTGTAAGTGAAAAAGATTATTATAGGAATTTTAGCCATCGTTTCCTCTTTTCAAATTTCTGCTCAAACCGGACCAGGTGGGGTAGGTAATACCTCATCAAACGTTCTTTGGATTGATGTAAATCAAGGAGTTGTCTCAAGCGATGGTCAGGAAATTTTAGTTGATACCGATCACTCAGGAAATAATGTGCTTTTCACCTCACCGACAGGGCCTGGGCCTTATTACTACAGTGGTATTGTAAATGGAAAACCGGTTTTCAGGTTTAGCCAAGACTTAGCAACACTTTCTAAGACCAACTTCCCAATACCTACCGATCAAGTCACACTCTTCAGCGTAAACACATTTACCGAATCGAATGTAGATGCGATATTTTCATATGCATCGACAACACACGATAATGACTTGCTTTTTGTTAAGGAAGCTACGGGCGTTATTACTTTGCACAGAGCAACATCGGCAATAGGTTCCAACTTTACGATTTCTGATACCAACTTTCACATTTATGAAGCTTCTTGGAATAAAACTGGAGGGGCCACTCAATTTTGGCTAGATGGACTAGCTGATACAGGGTTTACGGGTTTGGCCACCAATACGAGTATCACTAGTGGTGGAACACTGGCACTAGCAGGAGAGCAAGATGCTGTGAATGGTGGTTATCAGGCGTCACAAGGTTTAAAAGGAGACATCGCGGAAATGATCATGTATAATAACGTGATTAATACTGCCCAATCCATTATTGTTAACAACTATCTAGGCGCTAAGTATGGATTAACCATTAGCAACGATTACTACGCATACAATGCAACACATGGAGATGGTGTGGTGGGTATCGGTCGAGAAGACGCGAGTAATACGCACACTGCCTCAAAGTCAGCAGGTTTGCTTTTGATTGAAAACCCTAATGGCTTAAATGCTAATCAAGAATATTTATTCATGGGGCACGACAATGCTTCTGGAACGGCTTGGACGGGCACTGAATCGCCTGATGGTGGTACTTATATTTCGAGGCTAGCCAGAGAATGGAGGATAGACGAAACCGGAGATGTAGGTACAATAGACTTTGTCATCAATAGTACTGACCTCCCCAGCGCGCCAACTGCTGCTAAAGACATGTATGTGCTGTTGGTAGACTCAGATGGCGATTTTTCTTCTGTGCTACAGTTTATGAAATGACAAATGAGGGTAGCAATATCCATGCATATAGAGGATATTCACCGAGTGGTGGAGAGTACATTGCTCTTGGCATCATTCAGCCAACAGTGGAACACGAATTAGTTTTAGCATCTGGTTCAGAGGAACAGGATGTGACATTCAATGTCAATCTTAATTTTACACCCTCAAGTACTAGGACGGTTGAGGTTAATACAACTGATTTGGGTGCGGTAGCTGGTGAAGATTATACTGCAATAAGTGGTTTGATACTGACCTTTCCCGTGGGTAATACCACCCAATCATACACTATACCGATTATAAATAATCCAGACTTTGAAGGTGCTGAATTATTGAGAAGTGATTTATCCAACCCTACAAGTGGCCTTGATTTAGGTACTAACTCTGGCCTTATTTATGAAATTGTGGACGGTAACATTGGTTTTACTGGGCCAGGAGGTGTTGGTAATGCTAACACCAACCCACTATGGGTTCGGCCAGAAGAGTTAGTTGGAACTACCAATTTGGCCAATGTCAGTCAGTGGTCAGATGTTTCAGGTAATGACAACCACTTGACACAAACTACATCAACCAACTTTCAACCTCAATACATTACAAATGTTCTGAATGGCTTCGGTATTGTCAAGTTTCCTCATGTCGGAGGGGATGCAGATCGTCTAATTCATGACAATTTCAATGACTTTCCAACCACTGAGTTTTCTTCTTTTTCTGTTACGGGCACGTCTAGTTCTTCTCCTAATAACGATGCGATTTTTTCTTATGCCAGTTCTGGTGCTTTCAATGAACTCATGCTTCATGATACGGATGATCTCGCCTTGGTCGTGAATAACCTTCAGGTGGAATCTGGCCTCAACATCAGAAATAGTACTTTCCGAATGATAGGTGCATCTTGGACTAACTCAGATGGTAGGGTGACCATTTCAGAGGGCGGTAGTACAGTATTTAGCAATACAGGTTATAAGACGGGGGTTAGTCTAACCGCAGGTGGTAATTTTGCCTTAGGGGTAGATCAGGATGCTGTCAACGGGGGATATGATCAATTCGAAGGTCATAAGGCTGATTATGCTGAGTTGTTTCTTTATGATAGAGTATTAAAGAGCACTGAGAATATTATTGTCAACAATTACCTCTCTGCTAAATATAATCTCACCCTAGGTGCCAATGACTTTTATGCGAATGACGCTTCAGGCTTTGACTTTGAAGTAGCGGGTATCGGTCAGGTCAGTAGCACAGATTTTCATGCCGATGCAAAGGGGAGCGGATTATTTCGGATGAATTCTGTATCAAACCTCGGTAATGGAGAGTACTTGTTTTGGGGACATGAAAATGGTGATTTCACCACATGGACCACCACTGAAGCGCCCAATGGTGGAGCGAATATTCAAAGATTAGCCAGGGAATGGCGAGTGGATGAAACTGGTGATGTAGGTACAGTGGATGTAACCATTGACGCTTCTACACTGCCCGTATTACCATTCAATTTCTCCATGTATGTATTGCTGGTGGATAGTGATGGAGACTTTACCAGTGGTGCTAAAGTTCACGAATTTCTCTTAGTATCTGGGACTACTTATGAGTTCTCAGGATATGACATCACTGATGGTGATTACTTAGCTATAGGCATCGTAAATCCTCAAGTGACGCATACTTTGAGTGCGTCATCTGGTTTTGAAAGTGCAAACGCCTCCATTTCTGTTGACCTAAACTTTATTCCTTCAGAGGCTAAAACTGTAGATGTAAGCACCGCTGATGGCACAGCAACGGCTCCTTCAGACTACACCGCTTTGTCTTCATTCACAGTTACTTTCCCAGCGGGGTCGGATAACCAAACCTACTCGGTATCTATTGTTGCGAGTAATACTATAGAGGATGCAGAAACCTTCACAGCGACCCTTTCTAACCCATCCAGTGGGCTGAATCTGGGGAGTACAACGGTCCACACCTATACGATTAACAACACAGATTTCGCTGTTGGACCTGGGGGAGTGGGCTCAGTAGTAGACATGGTCATGTGGGTGAGGCCAGAAGAATTGGATGGTACGGCCTCAGGCGCATTAATCAGTAACTGGCCTGATATATCAGGACGTGGAAATGACCTAGTACAACTGAGTCCGATAACTTCAAGCCTCAATACAATCCCATGACCACGCCTAATGGTTATGGGGTGGTAACTTTTGACCAGATAGGAACAGATGTAGATCGACTGATTCATAATAATTTTACGGACTTTCCAACGACTGATTATACCTCCTTTTCGGTGACAAGAACTGCCGTTGGATCACCTGCCAGCGACCTTCTATTTTCATATGCAAGTTCTGCTGATGATAATGACTGGATTATAAGCGGGACTGATCAAGTCGGTGTTTTTGTGAATGCTAGCCTTTCTCAATCCGCTAGTGTGGACATAAAGGATCAAAATTTCCACGTATTATCCACAACTTGGACCAATTCTCGGGGAGCTCTTATCATTTGGAAAGATGGTGACTTTGCCCATTCCGTAACCGGTTTCAAAACGGGCGCTCAAATGACTCCTGGCGGGAATTTATCTATGGCGGCAGAGCAAGATGCTATCAATGGCGGATATGATGATACTCAAGTCCATGAAGGTGATTATGCTGAGTTCACGATGTACAATACTTTTTTAAATACTGCACAGAACATTATCGTTCAAAACTATCTCTCTGCGAAGTACAACATTGCTATGACGCAATATGATTTCTATGCGCATGATGCTTCGGCCAACGGTTCTTTTTATCTCGATGTAGCCGGTATTGGCCAGTTCTCCAGCTCAGATATTAAGCATACCTATTCGCGCGGCACAGGTATCGTTACCATGAGTAATCCAAGTGGCTTAGGTAATGATGAATACTTGTTCTGGGGAAGTGAGACTTCCGATGTGACTACTACTTGGAACAAAACCAATGTTCCGAATGGTGGAGCCGATATCTTCAGGTTAGCGAGAACATGGCGTATGGACGAGACAGGAGATGTTGGCACTGTTGATATTCGAGTGGATGCTGCTTCATTACCCGCGCAGCCTGTGGATCATACCATGTATGTGTTATTGGTAGATTCGGATAATGATTTTACTAGTGGCGCTTCTATTTACGAATTGGCCCTCGAAGCAGGTACTACTTATAAATACAGTGGATTTGATGTAAATGATGGCGACTACTTTGCAATAGGTGTTATCAACCCGAAAGTAGCGCATGAATTGGAAATGTCTTCTGGAGATGAAAATACGAATGCCACCATCAATGTATCGCTCAACTTTATTGCATCAGAAGCAAAAACGGTAGAGGTAACTACTGCTGATGGTTCGGCTAAAGCACCTAGTGATTACACGGCATTATCTTCAAGTCTGGTGACTATCCCTGCTGGTTCGTCCACCGGGAGTTAC
Source organism: uncultured Roseivirgaceae bacterium (assembly GCA_964352205.1). GTDB lineage: Bacteria > Bacteroidota > Bacteroidia > Cytophagales > Cyclobacteriaceae > Roseivirga. The sequence continues at coordinate 388,036 of CAYGQO010000002.1, read as the reverse complement.
ACGGTAACAATCATTTCTTCGGCAGACTTTGAAGTTGATGAAACATTTACCTCAACGATAGCCAACCCGATTAGTGGTTTAAATATTGGAACTATTGCTACGCACACTAGAACTATTACGGGGGTGTCTATCGGTCATACAGGGCCTGGTGGAGTAGGTGCCTCTGCAACCAATGTACTTTGGGTACGACCTGAGGAAATTGCCTCAAATACAGATGGGGCTAAACTAAACCTTTGGACGGATGTGTCTGGTAATAGTCACAATCTGACTCAAAGCGGCTCTACGGATATTCAACCTACTTATACAGCAACGGGTGTTGATAGTGGGCCAAGCGTTAGGTTTGCACAGGCTGTCGCTGCAGAAAGACTGATTCATAATAATTTTACCGCATTCCCAACCAATGCCTTCACAAGTTACATTGTGGCGAAAACTTCGGCTTCTACAAGTTCTAGTGATGCTATACTTTCTTATGCTAGCACTGCTTCACCTAACGATCTATTGATAGCCGATACTGATGCCATTAATGCCTTTATAGTCAATCAAGCCTCTGTTTCAACTGTCAATGTTAGAAACGTTGGTGACTACATTCTGATGAATCGGTGGGAGAATGTACTAGGAGATTACTCCGTTTGGAGAGATGGTGCGCAACAGTATAGCGTAACTAGCTTTAGGGAAAATCAAAGCTTTACAGTAGGAGGTAATCTAGCACTAGCCGGAGAGCAAGACGCCATCAACGGATCTTATGATCAAAACCAAGGTCACGTAGGTGACTATGGCGAAGTGATACTCTATAAAACCAATTTAAATGACGCACAGAATATTATTGTTCAAAACTACTTATCCGCAAAGTTCGGTATTGCCTTAACAGCCAATGATGTGTTTGCACACGATGGAACACATGGTAATGAGGTGGCTGGAATAGGCCGAAAAAGCAGTGTTGACTTTCATAATGATGCTCAAGGCAAAGGCGTAGTGCGCTTTAATGACCCTAATGACTTAGAAGATAACGAATACTTGATGTGGGGTCACGATGGTGCTGTACTGAAAGGTGTTAGCGCAGATGTTCCCCTAGGCGTTTCTAGAAGGTTTGAGCGCGTTTGGCGAGTGAGTGAACTAAGTCCTTCCGCAAGCGTGGTCGATGTAGGCTCTGTTGATATTACATTCGATCTTACCGGGCTAGGGAATGTAACCCCAAGTAATCTGGTTTTATTGATTGATGCTGATGGAGTATTTGCCAGTGGGGCCATTGAAATTGACGGGGCGGTAGATGACGGAAATGGCCTCTATCGATTTGATGATGTGGACGATATAGACGATGGTATGTATTTCACGCTAGCTTCAAAAGACATTGTGGACACACCACTCCCTGTTAACTTATTATCCCTTGAATGTAAGGTCACAGCAAAACAAAGTGTTGAAATTGATTGGTCTACTGCTGGTGAATTAGATAATAGCCATTTCGATATAGAACGCAGTTTAAACGGAAAGGACTTCGTAAGAATAGGTTCATTAGCAGGTGCTGGAAATACCGAAACCATTCAGAATTATAAGTTCGTAGATGACGAGCCATTACCAGGGAGGAGTTTCTATCGCTTGAGGCAAAATGACCTTAGCGGTACATACGAATACTCAGAAATGCTTAGTGTTGTGCTCAGAGAGTCAACTCTACCTACACAATTCAAAGTATTCCCTAACCCGCTTCAATCAAGCCAAGCACTAAACATTCAGACCATTTCATCTCTAGAACAGACCATCAGCATTCAAATCTTCAATATACAAGGAACGCAGGTGTCTTCTTATGATAAGGTTATCTCAAGTGGTGAAACCACATTTCAACTCCCCACCAATGCTATTAAAAGGGGATTAAATATTATGAAAATGATTGATCAAAAAGGGCATAGCACAATCTTCAAGCTCTTGGTGCATTGAATGTTCTAACTAACAAATTCAATGATTTACTGATCAAAAATAGTTCACTCATTAAGTAGGGTATTTTTAGGGATTAGCGTCTTTATATCGGTTGTATGTTTATTTTTGCATATAGTCGAAAGGTTTAATTATCGAGAGGCTATCACCTAACACAATGTTTAACACTACTCGATTAAGGAGAATTCTCTTCTCTTTGATACTGCTACACTTTGCCATAGTGCTGTTTGCCCAAACAGGACCGGGCGGTGTTGGCTCTAGTTCTTCTAATATTTTATGGTTAAAGGCTAATGAGATTACAGGAGTATCCAATGGTGCCGATTTACTCACTTGGACGGATGCATCGGGTAACTCGAATACTTTAACGGCACCTAGTTCTACTTTTAGCCCAACTTATCAAACCAGTATTATCAATGGGATGCCGGTAGTGCGTTTTAGCAAAACTAACGGTAGAATTCGTAGAACAGGTTTCACAGATTTTCCAACAACTGCTATTACTGCTATTTATGTCAATAAAACCACTGATAGCGGAGATGGGGTGATATCTTACGCAAGCTCTTCTGGTAATAATAATGACTTCTTACTCTTCAGAAGTGAGAATCTGAATTTTTATAGGGGTACCAATATAGCCTCCGGTGTAAGCTTTAATAATAACTCTTTTCATATTGCCAATGCAGTCTGGAGAAATAGCGATGGGCGTGTAGAAGTTTGGAAAGATGGGACTCAATCTTTTACAAGCACGGGCTTTAGAACTGGTACATCGATAACCGCTGGAGGTAGCTTAGCAATTGCCGGTGAACAAGATCTTGTAGATGGCAATTATGATGCAGCTCAAGCACATTTTGGAGACTTTGCCGAGGTAATGATTTTTGATACTTTTCTAAATACAGCTCAGAATATTATTGTTAGTAACTATTTGGCTGCCAAATATGCACTAACAATCTCCAATGATCGATATGCCTATCAAAGTACACATGCTCATGACGTAGCCGGTATCGGTCGTGAAGATGCAAGTAATACGCACACCGCTGCCATGTCCGCTGATATACTCAGGATAGAAGGCGCAACAGGATTAGACGCTAACCAAGAGTATTTATTATTCGGACACAATGGAGCTGATGTCACCACTTCTTGGACAACCACAGAGGCACCTAATGGTGGAGCGGACATTCAGCGACTGGCTAGAGAGTGGAGATTTGATGAAACGGGTAACGTTGGAGATATTGATATGGTAATTGATGTAGCAGGTATGCCAGCTTTACCTGCGGGCCATACCATCTATGCATTGATGGTTGACGCGGATGGAGACTTTAGCAGTGGGGCTTCTGTTTATGAATTGACACTCGATGGTGGTACCGAATACTCTTATTCAGGATATGACATTAACGATGGGGACTATATGGCTATAGCCGCTGTACGGCCTGTTGTTCAACATACGAATACTTCAAGTGCTGGTGCTGAGAGTGTTTTGGCTCCTACCATAGCAGTGTCTTTGAATTTTATTACTGCAACTAGCCGAACGATTGATGTAACAACTGCAGACGTTACCACCACTGTAGTTGATGATTATACAGCTTTGTCTGGAAGCACAGTGACCATTACGGCCGGTAATACCACTGCAACCTATACTGTGAGCATTATTGACGATTCTGACGCAGAGAACAATGAATCTTTGACTATAACTTTGAGTAATCCCTCAGCAGGCTTAAACATTGGAACAAATGCTGTCCATACTTATACTATTGAAGACAATGATCAGGTAAGAAAGGTTTACTTCGATGCTGCGACTAATAGTGGGTCAGAGACTGTGACAAGTGTAAATGTAGGCGTTTCTATTAACGTAGAAGATAATTCCAATCCTACCACTGTGGATTATTCGGTAACTGGGGGGACAGCTTTGGGTGGTGGCACCGACTATACGTTGGCCTCAGGTACGGTTACATTTGCGGCAGGCGTTACCTCGCAGTCTTTTTCAATCAGCATCAACAACGAGTCGCTATTCGAGTTAGATGAAACCATAATTGTTACCCTATCAAATCCAACCAACTGTAACCTTGATAATACGATGCCATTTGCGGGCACGGGTGCAATCACCCACACCTATACAATTACAAATGACGATACTGCGCCTACGATGCAGTTTAACGCAGCCTCAGGTAGCGGATCTGAAACGATCACCTCTGTTGCTTTTCAAGTTGACTTAAGTGCGGTGTCTGGCGCTGATGCTTCTGCAAATTTTACGGTCACAGGTTCGGCTACGGGTGGTGGTGTTGATTATACACTTGCAAATGGAGTCGTTACAATTCCAGCAGGCAGCACAACAGCAAATATTGATGCAACGATAGTTAATGATTCAAATGAAGAATTATCTGAGACCATCATTATTACGCTTTCGGCTCCTACGAACACCTCTATCGTGGGTAATGATGTGTTTACCTACACTATTATCAATAATTCAGTAGTTGGATTTACTGGCCCAGGTGGGGTTGGCCAAGCTTCAAGCAATATACTTTGGGTAAGGCCAGAGGAATTATCTGTCGAAGCTGATGGAACCAATATTGACACCTGGAACGATTTTTCAGGAAATGGAAACAACTTGGGTCAGACAAATAATTCATTCAAACCGCGATACTATAATAGTGTCATTAATAGCCAGCCGGTGGCGCGTTTCGAACAGTCTAATGGTAGACTTATCAAGAATAGCTTTTCTACCTTTCCTTCCGACCAGATCACTGCTGTATTTGTAAATGCCACCAGTGAAACATCAGACGATGGTCTCTTGTCTTATGCGAGTAGTGCCAGTGACAATGAGTTTCTGCTATTTAGTACAAATAGCCTCAATGTATTTAGAGGTGGTGGAAGTACCAACTCTGGAGTTGCTCTAAACGGAGGCAGTTTTACCATTGGCACAACTACTTGGCAAAGTTCTAATGGAGGTACGGCTGTTTGGAAAAATGGAAGCAGAGATTATAACATCACAGGTTTCCAAACAGGTACTGCAATGACTAGCAACGGCAACTTAGCCATAGGAGCAGAGCAAGATGGTATTAATTCAGGCTATAATGCCACGCAAGACCACCTTGGCGACTTTGCCGAAGTTGCCATTTATAATATTGTACTTAATCAAACTCAGGTGATTATTGTACAAAACTATCTATCTGCCAAATACAACATTGCCCTGAGTACGAATGACGTTTACAACGAGGATGATAATGGAGACTACGATTTTGAAGTAGCTGGAATAGGTAGGATAGGAGCGTCTGACATACATGTAGATGCAAAAGGTTCTGGCATTGTAAGGGTTAACAATGTGGGCGACTTGAATGATGAAGAGTTCTTTATGTGGGGACATGACAATGCCGATCTCCGGGCCACAAGTACCGATGTTCCTATGGGGATTTCTCGAAGATTAGAGAGGGTATGGAGAGTTAGCGAAGTAAATAGGTCAGGTACACCAATAGATGTAGGTAGTGTGGACATTAGTTTTGATTTGACAGGCCTAGGCGATGTAACAGCTTCAGATTTAGTGCTGCTGGTAGATACTGATGGAACTTTTGCTACGGGAGCCACTGAGATAACTGGTGCCATATCCGATGGAGGTGGCTATTACCGCTTTGCTAATGTTACCGCCCTTACGGATAATGTTCGGTTTACACTGGCCTCAATAGATGTTGATCAAACACCATTGCCGGTAGAATTGATATCCTTCAAAGGAGACGTAACCGAATTGGGTAATGTAATACTTAATTGGTCTACCATATCAGAGGTTAACAACAGTCATTTTTCTATTGAAAGGAGTAGTGATGCAATGACTTTTGAGGTAATTGATAGAGTTGGAGGCAATGGAGATAGTGAAGGCCTAATCAACTACACTTACTCTGACGAAAGCCCACTATTTGGCCGAAGCTTTTATCGATTGAAACAGCATGATTTCACTGGACAAACGACTAACACAGAAATCATTAGTGTCTATTTAGATCCCCCTGTTGGCATAGAATATCATTTGTATCCTAACCCGGTATCTAGTGGGGCGGAGATTACGATAGCATATCAGCTCGATAAAAGTCAACAAATTTTAGTGTTGGTCTCTACCATGCATGGTATAAATATTCTAGATAAAACGATTAGTTTAGAACAAAGCTTAGGAAGCTTTAAGCTTGAAACTGTGCAAATGAAAAAGGGACTCAACTTGGTGAGGCTAATTACAGCTGACGGTGCAGTACGCTCTTTCAAGTTGATGGTTAATTAACTTAATTGAATCCTATTCATGTCTTGATTTTCATCTTCTCAGAAAATCTTTTGAAGTATAAGCGCAGAATTACCCGTTCAAATGGCTATCTTGCATCAAACTGAATTATAAATTATTTATTGACTTAATGGCAAGATCCCAAAATACATTCCAGAAAAAAGAAAGAGAGAAGAAGCGCTTGCAAAAGCGTAAGGAAAAGGAGCAGAAGAAAGAAGAACGACAAGCAAACGCTACTGGAGGTGGTCTTGACGAAATGATGGCTTATGTGGATGAGTTTGGTAACATTACCGATACGCCACCAGATCCATTAGCCAAGAAAAAAGTGATTAAAGCTTCTAGTATTGAAATAGGTGTACCTAAGCAAGAGAAAGAAGACATGACTGCCGAGCGCAGAGGAAAAGTGTCTTTCTTCAACGATTCAAAAGGCTATGGGTTCATTAATCAAGACGGAACTCAAGAAAGGTTCTTTGTCCATGTTAATGGATTAATGGAGCCGATTCAAGAAGGAGATAAAGTAAGCTTTCTCTTAGAGAAGGGAATGAAAGGAATGAATGCAGTTAGTGTTAAAGTAATACGTTAAGTCTTACAGAATCACTTAACTACATTCATATTAAATTTATTCAACGGAAGGAATTATCCTTCCGTTTCTGTTTCAGCTGTTGCTTCATCTTCAGCAACCTCTTCAGTTTCTTCTACTTCACTTACGCTACTTACATGAAAGACAAATTGCTTGTCAAGTTCAAAAGTAAAAGTAGCCGTTTGCATCAACTCAGACGCCTTTGCAGACTGTTTGATTAATTCCATAAAGTCTTGAGCCGTAAGAGAAGTCTTAATAGCAACCAATGGTTTGTTATTAAATACTTCAATCTTAAATGAGTACACAAGGTTCTTCTTTGGCGCTAAATCAGTAAACTCGTGTTTGGAAAGCGCATAAGTCTGTTCGCCATCTTTGGCGTCTACCATCAGTTTTAAGATGACAGGCTTATATTTTTTCCATAGCGGGTAAAATGTACTGATTTGAAGGTTATCGTTTCGCATAATAATTTTTTGGCTTAGATGAGCCGATTTGTTTTAGTAGAGGCTATAAGTGTTTGGCAAAGATTAGAACGCTCGGCCAGTAGCAAATAATTAAAATATTCTGACCTCAAGGTTTCTGTTTAAGCATAGTTAAGCTGCAAGTTAAGGAAACCGAAGGGATATGTCAGATTTACCGGATGATAAGTTTCTAAATACCCCACTTCATCAAGTAAAAACTCATGTCATTAGGAATGTCCGATTATTCAATTCACCTTTGCAGCTCAATGCAGGAGTATCGTTACCTTACCTAGCCACGCCCGGCTTGGTAATTAATTTTCCCCTCAAATATTTACAAGAACAATTTTAAGGGCGAATATATTTACGGCTTATTATAAGCTAAGAACATCAAATCAGTGGCAAAAGAACATGGCCAATTACTGCATTTGACTCTTTTATTGCATCACCTCTTTATTTCCACTCATTTACTTTTGGTTAGGCCTCAATTAGATTGACTGTACAGAAATCTGATAGTGATGCTCAATGTCTGAGGTCGTAAATCCACAATTGAAGTATCAAAATGAATTATACAAGAACTAGGACAAGAACATCCAATAATACGAGCGACAGAAGTTTCTCATCCAAGCCCAGCGCACCTTCAAGAGATAGAAGGAATTCAGGTGGTGGCAAAAAGAAAATGGTTTCTAGCATAGATGTTAGACAATTAGTGAAAAAGGCAGTTGTATCTACCCCAGAGGTCTTTACCCCAACAAGGTCGTTCAATGACATGCCGCTCTCAAATCAAATGAAATCGCTTTTGGTCAAAAAGGGATATGAAAACCCCAGCGAGATTCAGGATAAAACTTTTGAATATTTAAAAACAGGCCGAAACCTTTTAGGAATCGCCAATACTGGAACGGGTAAAACCGCAGCATTTTTAATACCAATAATTGAGCAGTTAATCGCTAATCCTACTGAGCTTACAGCGCTCATTGTTGTGCCAACGCGTGAACTCGCCTTACAGGTAGAAGAAGAGTTTAGAAGCCTTACCAAAGGACTGGGCCTAACAGCTGCAAGTTTTATTGGTGGAACCAGTGTAGGTAAAAACCTAGGCCAATTAAGAAGACGTAATCATGTGATTATCGGTACACCAGGTCGATTGAAAGATATGGTAGACCAAAAGGCACTACACTTACATAAAATTCCAGTACTCGTACTTGATGAATTCGATAGAATGCTAGATATGGGTTTTGTAAAGGAAATCAAGCGACTTGTGAAGGGAATGACGAGTAGAAAGCAAACCATGCTTTTCTCTGCAACGCTTGATAAAACACAGAAGACATTGATCAGCGAGTTATTGACTAATCCAATTGAAGTAAAAATCAATTCTGGTACAACTACAAGTGATCAAGTAGAACAAGATATTATTCGTGTGCCTGCGGGTGGTGATAAATTCACCATGCTTATGGACATGATGATGAATAGTGAATTTGAGAAAGTCCTAATTTTCGCAGAGACTAAGCGTTGGGTCGATAAAGTGACCAAACTACTGAATCAATCGGGGGTAAGAGCAGATCAAATACACGGAAATAAATCACAGAATTACAGAAATGCCGCTTTGAGCAAATTCAAAAAAGGACAGGTTCAAGTTTTGGTAGCTACAGATGTAGCCGCTAGAGGTATTGATGTATCGGATGTAACGCACGTGATTAACTATCAACTACCTATGACTTTCGACAGCTATGTACATAGAATCGGGCGTACAGGTAGAGCTGGTAAACGTGGTAAAGCATTCACATTTGTGAACTAATCAAAAAAGAAAATTATTTATAACAATTTGCAATCATAATTATGAAAGAAGGAACAGTAAAATTTTTCAACGAGACTAAAGGTTTTGGGTTTATTACACCAGCAGATGGGTCTGAAGACATATTTGTACACATGACTGGTCTAGTTGACGAAGTACGTGAAAACGACAAAGTAGAATACGAAGTTGAGCAAGGTAAAAAAGGCCTCAACGCAGTAAGAGTTAGCAGAGCGATGTAATTCACTTTTGCTTAAATATTAAAATGCCTCACCCGATTAGTCGGTGTGAGGCATTTTCTTTTTGCACCCTTCTTCGAGTATTATTCTTTTTTCTTTTCCAAATCAATTTTACCTGACAGCGGCTGTTGCTTTAAGTCAGAATTAAGCACTTGATCTAGTTTGTCTAAGTGTATCTTTAACTCAGCAGAAAGCTCATCAAATACCACATATGCTGCGTCCGTTGGTCTAGCTTGACCACTTTCTACGCTTCTTCTTAAGGAAGCTAGGCGATTATTCAGCTTAATCGGGAAGTTTAGTGGATCTTGTCCACTCTGATTTTTCACTTGGTACAAGTCTTCCTCAATTACTTTCATCTTGCTGAGCATGTTGTCAATAGCTCCGTCCAATCCAGGTGAACCTGATCCTTTTAACTTTTGAGCCTGCGCCCTAATGTTACGAATCTGAATCACTGCCTCATTGGCCGCAGACGTCTTGTCTCTTATCTGAATGGCTAGGTCAAATTGTTTTTGAATGTCTTCGGCTGTGATTCCAGTATAGTTCGGATTCATTTCCAAGGTGAAAGAGGAAGTTTGCGTTGTTCCTCCGGCAGTTAACTTCACTTGGTAGTTCCCAATAGGAGCCATAGGGCCTCTTTGTGGCCTACCGCTCCAGATAATCATTCCATCAAATACTGTAGCGCCAGGGTAGCGCATGTCCCACGTGAAATCATTAATGCCCTTGTTGACAGAAGGCCCTCTACGATCGCCTTTCTGACCAGTATAAGAATTAATGAGCTTACCTGCCGCATCCATGATTTCAATTTTCACACTATCAACCTCTTTTGGCAGATAGTATTGAATGTTAGCATTATAAATACCACGAATTGGATTGGCTGGTTTGAATAGTGTAACCTCATTGCTATTCTTAACCGACATGGCGTCCCTCAGCGGGGCAATATCATCCAAAATCCAGAAACCACGTCCGTGAGAACCTAATACCACATCGTCATTTTTAAGTACAAGGTCACGAATAGGTGTATCAGGTAGGTTAAGTTGAAGCGATTGCCAAACAGCCCCGTCATTAAAAGAAATGTAAACACCGTGTTCTGTTGCTAAATAAAGTAAACCTGGCTTCTGTAAATCTTCACGGATCGCTCTTGCAAAGTGACCGGGCGCAATCCCTGTAATAATCTTAGTCCACGTTTTACCGTAATCAGTGGTCTTGAAAACATAAGGTTCCCTGTCATCTACTTGGTAGCGATTTGCTGCTAAGTATAGGGTCCCAGGATTGAATTTGCTTTCATCGATAATACTAATTCTCGAAAATTTTGGTAGGTCTTTCGGAGTAATGTCCACCCATTTCTTACCTCCATTTCTTGTAATATGAACTTTACCATCATCAGAACCAGCCCAAATGGTATTCACATCATGGTTTGAAGGGGCTAGCGCAAATACTGTTGCATAGATTTCAGGCCCGTTCATATCCATGGTAATCACGCCACCAGTTTTTCCTAAAGTTTCAGGGTCGGCATAGGTTAGGTCTGGACTAATCTTTTCCCAGGTCTGGCCGTCATTGGTTGTTTTCCAAACATGCTGAGAAGTGGTATACATTGTATTGGGATCTTTCGGAGAGAACATAATAGGGAAGGTCCATTGCCATCGCTCAGGCAACGCACTGGATGGCTCTCCAGAGAAGAATCTCGGGTATACTTGAATGTCTCTGTATTGGCCTGTCTTTCTGTTGTACCTCGTTAATAGTGCACCTTGGCTACCCGCATAAAATACGTCTGGGTCAGTAGGGCTTTGGGTTATCCATCCACTTTCACCACCACCAACAGCGTAATGCCATCCGTGCCCCGGGCCTCTGCCCATCATATGTCCCCAGCCATCGCTCGGCATTGCTAGGGTGCTATTATCTTGTTGAGCACCAGCTACATGATAGGGTATGTCTGAAGTTGTCATTACATGATAAAACTGTGTCGTAGTATAATCTTGTTCGGTCCAAGTTTGGCCACCGTTAATACTGACAGTTCCACCACCGTCATTTGAGCTGATCATACGTTGCGGATCATTAGGGTCAATCCATAGGTCATGATTATCACCATGTGGTGGTCTAATTCGAATATCGAAAGTTTTACCACCATCCGTTGACTTATGAAAGCCAACATTCAATCCATATACTACATCTCGGTCAAACGGGTCGGCCACTAATCTCGAATAATAGAAGGCACGTTGTCTTAATTTTCTTTCTGAATTCACACGTTCCCAAGTCCAACCTGCATCGTCAGACCTAAATACTCCGCCTTCATTTGCTTCTACAATTGCCCAAACCCTGTTCGGATCGGCAGGGGATACTGTTACACCTATTTTACCGATCGGGCCTTCTGGCATTCCTGGATTCTGTGTTAGGTCAACCCAAGTATCTCCACCGTCTAAAGATTTGAAAAGCTTGCTATCTGGACCACCGCCCCACATTTTCCATGCTTTACGGTACACTTGCCAAGTACTCGCATACAATACATTAGGGTTGGTGCGATCAATGATTAAGTCAGCAGCACCGGCTTTGTCGCTGACATACAATACTTTCTCCCAAGTATTACCACCGTCTTTAGACCTAAATACTCCACGTTCGTCATTGTCGCCATAAACATGACCCAATGCTGCCACATAGACGATGTTAGGATTAGTCGGGTGAACGCGAATTCTTGAGATGGCCTGTGTTTCTTTTAGGCCAAGATGCCTCCAAGTTTTTCCGCCATCAGTGGTCTTATAAACGCCATCGCCTTGCGTAATGCTACCCCTTAATTGGGTCTCGCCACCTCCGATATAAACAATGTCTGGATTTGTTTCGGACACTGCGACAGCTCCAATACTAGAAGAACTAATCTGACCATCCGTTACAGGAAACCATTCATTTCCACCATCAACGGTTTTCCATAGACCGCCACCTGTGGCACCAAAATAGTACTCATTAGGTCGCCCTGGGCTACCAGCGCTTCCTAAAGACCGTCCACCACGATTGGGGCCAATGTTACGCCAGTTATAGCCACTATAGTAGGATGGGTCTACTGGGGTTTCGGATTTTTTACCCTGAGCAAAGCCCGAATTAGTAGGAAAGAGTAATGCGATGCATAGCAGCACCAGAAAGAGAAATGATCGGTTAGTTTTCATGGAATTAGTAATAAGGTTGAAATGAAAAATACGAAATCTATCCTTATCCTTTAAGCATGATTATTTCAGTGGTGCGAACTACTCGACACACCTCACTTCTTTTACTCTTTCTTTTTGATCGAGCATCATGGACATCTAAACGCTGTTTATGAACGGTTCATCGAAAACCCAGCTCTTCCGATATCAAGTTTAGGAAATTTGATGTATGAAAAAATTATTAGTACTCATTGTGCTTTTAAGCACATTATCATGTTTTGAAAAACCAGAGATCGTTCCTGTAGAAGTAACCTCTCTGGATCAATTGGTCATTCCAGACGGATTCAATTACGAAGTTGCTTCGCGATTTGATCTTAAATGGAAGGTTACCAATTTTCCCGCTAATCAGGTACTCTTAGGCGAGGTGTTTGTCGAAGGAAAGCTATTCACTAAAGTTATTCTTACCGAACCAGAGACTACTGTGTCCATTGATATCCCTCTGCACTACAATGAGGTTCAAATGAATATTCATTCTGATGAAGAAACACTTTCCAAGACATTCAGTAAAAGTGAACTTCTAATATTTGATGCCAACTTCAGCGCTCAACTGGGCACAAGATCTGTGGCGAACTCGGCCATGAAAACGGATAAGGACGATACTGATGGAGATGGCGTAAAAGATAGCTTTGACTGGGCGCCAGAAGACCCAAGGGTATCGCAAGGTATTTTTATACCTGCCTATGAAAGCTTCAATACAATTGGTTATGAAGATACTTGGCCCGGAAATGGAGATTATGACTTCAATGATTTAGTCGTTTCATTCAATTTGAATAAGTATATGAATAAGACGAATGAACTGACTAAAGTTGTAACAAACTTTAAGATACTAGCGATTGGGGCTGGCTACGACAACGACTTTTGCTACACATTAGAAATACCAATGGATAAAGTTACTATCACCTTGAGTGATCCTACACTTGTATATGAAGTAATTGGCTATGATGGAATTACCGAGGTTCGATTTCCCCGTATAAAGTCTGCCTTTGGTACTACTAGTTTTGTAAATACCCGTGAGGTTGATCCTATATATGATCATTTAAACTTTAGCATTACCACTGAAATTGATGCGTCTGAGAAGATCAATGGCAATAGCCTAGCGTATGATTTTTTTATCAGAATAGATGGAGAAGAAGGAAGAGAAGTACATATGGCTGGAAAGCATCCGACTGGCAAAGTCAACAGAACATATTTTGGCTCTTCAGACGATGACACCAATATACAGAATGGAAAGATCTACTTAAATAAGAAGAACCTGCCATGGGCCCTGATGGTACCAGAAATTTGGGAATATCCTTCGGAGAAAGTAAACATAATTGAAGCCTATCCGGATTTTTCAGAGTTTGCCCAAAAGAATGCTGACTTCCCATGGTTCAGTGAATTTCATGGTGGAAAGGTGGTTAGGTCTAAAATCTATAAGAAGAAGTAATTGAGTATGCTGCGTTAGCGAAGAGTAATCCTTTGTGGAAACCCCTTTTTGAGACAAAAACATTGTTTCGAAAGGGGTTTTCTGATTTAAATGAATTCTATGGGAATGCATAATCTTTGAGAAAAAAATGAGGCATAAGCTTACTGAATTACGTGAGTCACGTAGCCTTCCGTAAGTGCTTACACTACTTGCCGCTATGGTAATAGCCGTAGTATATATAGGGGGTTCTTGGCGCTGTACATTGGATGTTCTACTAATGTTTGAGGGCTAAATCTTTTGGACATTTAGGTATGAAAATCAAGTAAAACTTAAAACCCAGAAGCCATGAAAAATCTAATCCTACTCCTCGCAATAGTCTTCATCGGCAATGTGTCATTTGCGCAGAACAACTATTTCTACTCCCAACAAAAGAGAGCCATGAGTTTTCAAGTGGGTGTCAATTCAAGTGTTTATAACGACCATCTTATGAACGGATTTCAAATAGGGGGCAACTTCAATGAACAATTCGATATTTCCATTTTCCATGTGAGAGATTTAAAGTCTTCAAAAGAGAGTTGGATGGACAACAGGTGGTTTGGCCTTAACCTAAATTATATGTTCGATGTTGGTGAAATCGTCCAACTAGGTCCCATTGCAAGAATATCTTCTTTTAATAGCGAATTTCAGAAGCCATTCTTTGGCATAGAATCTCGCTTTGATATCAGCTGGAACGCCAAGGTTGGACTGTTCTACGGAAAAGGCGAATCTAATAGTGCAGGCATCAAACTAATTTGGAATATATACTAAACCTCAAAATCATGAAAGCGCTCATCATCTTTCTCGTATTAATTATCTCATCCTGCAGTGACCTATATATAGTCCCAGAGTCGCATTATATCATTCCTGCGGGTGAACACAGCAGTGAATTGGCAAATGGTTCCTTAGGCGATAAGCTAAGGTCCATCAAGCAAGATAGACTTGAGTTTATTGCACGGTTTGATGCTTCAGCGAGATATGATTTAAGCAATGACAACCAACATGACATAAATAAATTGATGGGGTTTTCCGAAGCCAATCAACATCATCAAGAAGGCAGCATTCGCTTCGGCTGGCGGTATCTTAAAGATGATGATCGCATTGAAATATTGGCATATGCCTACAAAAATGGTCAACGCTTCTACGAACGAATTGCTGAAGTAGAAATAGGTGAAAGCCTCATTTATCGCATCGAATTAAGACCGTCAAGTTATTACCTCGAAGTAGATGGTGTTTCTATGGTTATAGATCGAGGTGTAAAACAACAGAAAGGACTTTATTATATGCTTTACCCTTATTTCGGTGGAGACGAGAAGGCACCGCATGACATACACATATACATAAAGGAATTGTTTAGGTAAGCTCTGCGTAGTCGAGCTGTCAGACTAAGGGGATGTCGGACGGGCACCCCTTTAAAAGATTGATCAAAACATGAAATAGAAACTCTAAATCTAAAACCATGAAAGCCTTTATAATCATCCTCATCATGTTCAAAGGAATCCTTTCCTTGCCGGCCCAGAATTTTTATGTACTGCCCTCTAGGTCATCCGTCCAGGTGGAAGTAGCCCTATATGGCAGGCGATCAATATTGGGCTACATGAATGGTGTCAACATTGGGTTAGACATCAACAGCCGTTGGAACTTCTCATTCATACATATCGCCAGTATGGAACAATCTGAAAGCAAACTCAGCCAGAACCACTATCAAGGAGTGGAGGCGAGTTATGTCATTAACCCTAAAAACCATCTGAAAGTTGGGCTTAGTGCTCAAGCCGGTTTTTACAATGAAAATTACCTCGCCCTGCATCCATCCATACAATTCAAATATGCTCATGAATCAAATTACTTTGTGGCTTTGGGAGTGGGAAAAAGTGATGGATTCCCCTTGTTCAACTTAAAGTTAGGCGCAGTAATATTTAAGAGATAGTTTATCAATAGTCTTGGCATAATTATCGGATTAAGTGAATCACGTAGAAATAGTTCATGTTTTTTTTATCTATTACTGGAAACTAAAATTCGATTAAATGGAAGGTTCAATTCTTAAGAAGGAAGTAGAAAAAAAACCTATTGGATATGCCCGTTTTGAAATGATCCTAGATGACTCAGGCGCGCCAGTTGACGCAGATATTCTCGAAGTAAACCCAGGATTCGAAAAGTACTTTGGACTGGGGATAAAGGAATTGCAGCATATCACAAAATTTCAATTGTTTGAATCTTTCTACGAGGGGAAAGAAGATTTTTGGCTAAAAAAGTATTACGATGTAGCCATAAATGGCAATGACTTTGTTGAAATAGTAGATTTCGATAAGAACACTTCTTTTGAATTAAGTGCTTATTCACCTATCAAAGGTCAATTTGTTACTCTATTTCAAAACGTTTCGACACGACAAAACAATGACCTTTTATATCGTGACATATTAAGTAATATGTCTGAATCTGTATTCATCACTAGTACGGATGGGGCCTTCAAACTTATATGCTCAAGCTCTAATAACGTCTTTGGGCTTAGCGAGGATGAGATCAATGAGATGAGGTCTATCCATGAATTAATTGGGTTAGACCATAAAACACTATCGAGTTATGTTAGTAAGTCTAAGAATGAAATTGTGTTAAAGGACCTGGTTCACAGTATAAAAGGTAAAGATGGAAAGCTTAAGCATTTGCTGATAGACATCAAAAGAATGAACACCTCAGATGACCTACTGTTTGTTTGCAGGGATGCCACAGATCAACTCGAGACAACCAATGCATTAGTCTTTGAGAAGCAAAAGCTAAAGTCAGTTATCAATACTATTCCTGACTTGGTTTGGATAAAAGATACCGAGGGTAATTATCTAATGTGCAACAAGGAATTTGAGAAGCTCTATGGTACGTCAGAGCAACGAATAATTGGCAGGAAGGATGATGAGTTTGTAAATAACGAGCAAGCTCAATCTTTTAGAAAGCATGATGTAATGGCAATGAATAACACTAAGGCCATAAAGAATGAAGAAACTTTATACTACAAAACTGACAATCGAAAGGTAGAGGTTGAAACAACTAAGACACCATTCTTTGATTCAGAGGGAAGAGTTCTAGGTGTATTAGGTATAGCCAGAGATATCACAGAAAGAAACCGAATTAAAAAGGAGATAGAATTATCTCATGAAAAATACAGAATGCTGGTTAGCACCACCACAGATGCCATATACGTCCTAAATAAGGATCTGATCATATTGGATGCTAACCAAGCTGCGTCTAATATGACTGGATATTCTTCCGCTGAGCTAGTTGGAATGTTTATTGGCGAACTCGATGAAGCACCACAAAATGCTGCAGGGGCTAAATACTTTGAAGAGTCGAATCAACAAGGAGATTCATATCTTTTTGAACGCATTCACACCACAAAAAACGGGTTAAAGGTGCCTGTTGAAATTAATGCGAATGTAGCAAATAGGGCTAGTGACGATCAGGTTTTTTGTATTGTCCGAGATATTTCTGTTAGAAAAACGAAAGAAAACAGGTTCCATGAAATCATTGAGCAAGCCCCCTATGGCATAGCCTTAGTGGCCGATGATGGCACTCCTTACATGGTAAATGATAGCCTTTGTCAGATGTTAGGCTATAATGCCGATGAACTATTAAAAATGTCCTTTGCAGATTTTACACACCCAGAAGATATCGAGGAAGATCTTGGTCAATACAAGAGGCTTGTCAAAGGTGAAATTAACAGTTACAAGGTCAATAAAAGATACATTACTAAAACTGGACTAATTAAAAATGGTAGTCTGGTTGTCTGTTTAATTGACGACCCTTATGCAGACAATGGTAAAAGGGCGTTGGCCATGGTTCAAGATATTACCGAAAGGAAAAAACAAGAAAAAGAACTTGCTGAAAAAAACAAACTCTTAGCCGAAGCACAGCGCATATCTAAAATAGGAAGTTGGTACTTAAATGTTTCAGAAAACAAATTGGAATGGACTGATGAAGTATTCAGGATATTTGATGCTGAACCACAGTCATTTGAGGGCACTTTAGAGGCATTTTCCAGTTTTATCCACCCCGATGAAACAGAAACGGTTATTCGGTATTTCAATGAATGTGTTGCCGAAAGAAAACCTTATAACATTACACATCGAATAGTTACCAAATCAGGTAAAATCAAATTTGTTGAAGAGAAGGCTTCCTTTGAGTTTGATGATGAAAACATGATGATTATTGCACATGGTACAGTACAAGATGTGACTGTTAACCTAGAGTATCAAAATAGAATGAGTCTGCAAATTCAAAAACTTCAAATGGCTCTTAGTTCTGGTAAACTTGTTGCTTTTGAGGCGGATCTCGAGACTGGTGAGATTGACCTGTTAAGAGACAAGGCTGATATTGATCCAAATGTTTTTCCGCTTATTAAGCTCAAGAACTTAGATAGTTTCATGTCATGTATTAGGATGGAGCATAAAAATTCTATTCTCCGTAAAATTGAAACAATAAAAAAGGGAGATTCAGAAAATATTTTTAGCGAATTTCAAATCCGTCAGGATAGTAGGTATACTTGGTACCGGGCCGTTATGTCTCAATTAGACACAAAAACGGAAGACAATCAAAGGGTCTTTATCATCTTAAAACATATTGATGACGAGAAGAATCAAGTTGACATTGAGCTTGTTGCTCAAGAAATGGAGCGCCTTAGGATATCAAGAGATATTCATGATAGTATAGGCCAAATGCTTATCGGTACAAGGTTAATGGTGAAAACCCAAATCATTAACGAGGAATACGATCTAGAAGAAATCGATCAAATGCTCGATGATATGATCAAAGAGAGCCGATTAATCATCAACAATTTCAGTGTCAAAGTTAATACCAGTAAAAATTTCAAAGAGACATTCATGGACCTGGCTAATAAAATGAGTCGTGTATATCACGGTGATATTGTTATTGACTGGCAGGGTAACGAGCAACTAATCGACTTGAAAGAGATGACGAATATTTTCAGAATCTATCAAGAAGCAATCTCTAATGCCATAAAGTATTCGGGGGCGAAACAGATAAAGGTTAATGTACGGAGTCATGATTTTTTCTTCATGGATATTATCGATAATGGGCAAGGTTTTGATCCAAAGACACTTGTTGAAGGCTATGGTATGCAAAACATGAAAAGTCGAACAGAATCTCTAGAGGCAGAACTAAGGATTGAATCAGCAAATGGGGAAGGGACTGCTGTAAGGTTTAGATTGAAAACTTAATAGAATAAGTTATCGAAGAGTTTTTCTCGAATGGCGTATTTAACTAAACCAGCTATGTTCTTTGCTCCCGTTTTTTCTAGAATATTATGCTTGTGTGTTTCGACAGTTCTAAGACTGATGAAGAGCTCATCAGCTATTTCTTGATTACTACGTTCCTTAAAAATCAATTCTAAGATTTGAAGCTCTCTTTTGGTGAGCTCTACACCGGCTAAAGTATTCGGAGAAGTACTTAACGTTGACATAATAGTCTCTGTAACCGCCTGAGAGTAGAAATTTTCTCCTCTCATTACCTTTTCTATTGCTGACAATAAATCGGCAGTATCACCTTCCTTCAAGACATACGCAGATGCTCCTGCCTTAAGCATCTTTTTAATGCTTACAGAATCATCCATCATGGAAAGTGCAATAATCTTTGCGTCATTATTGAGTTCATTGATTTGCTTAGTCATCTCTATGCCATCCATTTTTGGCATGTTAATGTCAGCTAAAACCAAATCAAAAGGTTCTGCCTTCCATAAATTTAATCCCTCGATGCCATTGTTGGCCTCCTTGAGATTACACTTTAAAGTTTTTCTCAAAAAAGTACCCAATACCGTGCGGATGATACGATGGTCATCTACCAGTAGGATGTTCATAACAATCATTTTGGTTAGAAAAGAATATAAGTATATACAGGGAGTTTACCTAGGAATAGTCAACAAAATTCAGGTAAACTTTGGCCTTCGAGCTAATTCAAATAGAGGGCCATGGTATCCGGATTGCTATATTTTCCTCTGATAGAGGTATAGTTGTACTACCTTTTTCCAATGATGCAGTAATAAGTTGGCGACTTCGTTTGAGCATATAGCGTTAGATGGCTTAAGAATACATTAAATAGATCTAGTGCCCGATCATGGGAATGGGCCATTCCCCATTCCTCAAATAGATGGGAATCAGAAAGACTATAAGTACTATCTTGTCAAGATAACAGATCATCTCAACCATGAAAACCATTCTCAATACACGTTTTTTTACACTCATTCTTGGCCTGATAGTTTTCGGCCAACTCGGCTTCAGCCAAGACAAGAAAGCGCTAAGCCTAGAAGATTATGCCCAATGGAATCGCATTAGAAATGCTTCCATTTCGCCTGATGGCAATTGGGCTACCTATTCTTATGCACCCAATGAGGGTGACTCGAAGCTTCATGTACGCGCCATTGCTGGTGACACTTTACGCACTACTGTCAACGGTAAAGGAGTAGCCTTTTCTGAAGACAGCAAATGGGTGGCTTACTTAGTCGATCCGGCTAAGGAAGTAGCGGATAAGCTTAAGGCAAGTAAAAAGCCTGTACAAAGTCATTTGCAGCTCTTGAACTTAAATGATAATACTGCCAGCGATGTAAAGAGCACTCGATCATTTAGTTTTTCTAAAGCGTCAAACTTTATCGCTATACACAAGCATGCCAACGATTCGAAAGCCGAACATCAGGGTAGCGATTTAATCCTGAGAGACTTAAAAGGAAATCAAAACCTGAATATTGGTAATGTAGCCAGCTACGGTTTCAACGAAACCGGTACGCTCTTCGCTTATGTGGTGGATGCCGATGAAGACAGTGGTAACGGTCTGTATGTCATGGATTTGAGCAACATGCGCACTTTACCCTTGCATACAGGCGCTTTCACTTATGCACAAATGACGTGGAACGAAAAAGGCGATAGGCTTGCCGTTTTATTCGGAAACAAAGCCGATGGCAATATGCAAATGGACAATACATTGTATTGGTCCGGTAGTCTCATGACAGGAATGACTACTGCGGGAAATCAAAACACCTACGCTACGTCAGATGCTAAGTTTCCTCAAGACATGGTCATTAGTGAATACGGCAGATTAACCTGGAATGAAAACAGCACACAACTTTACTTTGGCGTTAAGGAGCAAGAAAAAGAAGTCAAGAAAGATGATATGCTGAAAGCCAACGTGGACGTTTGGCATTGGAAAGACGAGCAAGTGCAATCAACCCAAATGATAAGAGCCAATCGCGATAGAAGAGCAACATACACCGGGGTATTAAACCTAGCGAATAAGGCTTTCTTTCAATTAGAAGATAGCGATATGCCGAACGTAAACTTCAGTGAAAAAAGCCAATGGGCGGTAGGTAGCGCCAACGAACCTTACAGAGGTGATGTGACCATTCCTGGGGGCTATGCAGATTTATATGCTATTAATACACAAACAGGAGCAAAGCAATTAATCAAAGCACGTAACTACTTTAACCTAGGCCTTTCGCCCAACGGGCAATGGGCTGTATTCTT
Organism: uncultured Roseivirgaceae bacterium; assembly: GCA_964352205.1. GTDB lineage: Bacteria > Bacteroidota > Bacteroidia > Cytophagales > Cyclobacteriaceae > Roseivirga. The sequence continues at coordinate 366,658 of CAYGQO010000002.1, read as the reverse complement.
AACAGATGCTGAGTTAATGGGCTATAACTTTGCGAGTGGAAAGACAACGAATCTGACTGCAAAAACAGGAACTAGCTTTCTCAATAAAGAATTTGATAAGCCTACGGAAAAGCCGATTTATGGTGTAGGCGGATGGTCTAAAGACGGAAAATGGGTATTGGTTAATAATAAGTTTGACGTGTGGGCGATCGCTTTGGAAGGCAGTGAAACGATTAACATCACTCAAGGTATTGGCGATAAAGAAAACATTCGTTTCAGGTTAATGCAATTAGATCGTGAAGCCGAAACCCTTGATACCTCAAAGCCCTTAATGCTTTCGGCATACGGAGACCGGACTAAGAAATCAGGTTACTACCAGGTGTCAATAGGCAAAAAGCCAAAGGCTCTAATCTATGAAGACAAAATGATTGGAAGCATCACTAAAGCCACCCAGGCCGACAAAGTGATGTTCACCCAACAATCCTTTGTAGACTTTCCTAATTACTGGGTATCTGATTTATCCTTCAAAAGACCTAAACAAATCACAGATGCTAATCCTCAGCAATCAGAATACAAATGGGGCAAAAGAGTGCTTGTTGATTATACGGATAAGAGAGGGCATAAACTCCAAGGAACCTTGGCCTTACCTGCCGATTATGAGGAAGGTAAAAAGTACCCTATGGTGATTTATTTCTACGAGCTAATGTCGCAGCGACACCATCAATATTCTATGCCTACCTATGACGACAGACCGCATATGTCTGCTTATGCAAGTAACGGATATCTCGTTTTAATGCCAGACATTATTTTTGATGTAGGACTACCGGGTTCTTCTGCTCTAGACGATGTGACCAGCGCAGCTCAAGCAGTCATTGACTTGGGCTATGCAGATCCAGATAAAATTGGATTGCAGGGGCATAGCTGGGGTGGATACGAGTCATCATTTATTGTAACACAAACCGATATGTTTGCTTGTGTGGTCACGGGAGCACCTTTGACGAACCTCATTAGTATGTACAATGTGGCCTACAAACGGACTGGAAATTTGAATGGACCCATCCTAGAATGGTCACAGGGTAGAATGGGTGTGAGTCCGTGGGACAACATGGAATTGTATAGAAGCCAATCTCCAATTCACCATGCCAAGAATATCAATACGCCATTTATGATTTTGCATGGTACTGCCGATGGCGCTGTGGATTGGGTACAAGGGCTTGAGTATTACTCTACGGCTCGCAGACTGGGCAAAGAAGTGATTCTATTGTCTTACCCTGATGAACCGCATCATTTAGGTAAAGAAGCGAATCAGAAAGATTTCCAGATTCGTATGAAGCAATACTTCGATCATTACCTAAAGGGAACAGAAGCACCTTTATGGATGCGAGAAGGCGTGAAACACTTAGACAAGAAAAAGATTAAGCCTGAGGTGATGGAAAAGGGTAAATAGACTTACTCTTTTTGATTGATATCTCCGTTTTGTGACAATAGAATGGCAGCACGTTTGGTGCTATCAAACTGGGAGAATACAATCACCATAACGACAGTAATTGGGGTACTCAACAGCATGCCTGTGATGCCCCATATTTGTCCCCATACAATCAGTGCTAGAATAGTGACTAGTGGACTTAGGTTCAGAGAATTGCCCATAATCTTTGGCTCTACCACGTTGCCGATGATCCATTCTATTACGCCCAATCCTATTAAGATGATAAAGAAAGGAGGATACTCTCCAAACTGCATCAGGCTAAACACTGCGGGGAATACAGTAGCCACTAATGAACCAATGGTAGGGATGTAGTTTAACAAGAACATCAACAGTGCCCAGAAAAAGGGTGAGTCAACACCCATAATGGCTAGGAATATATAGCCGACAATTCCCGTCATTAAACTCACATAAGTTTTCAGGCGAATATAGTCGCCAAAAGAAGTACTAATGCTATTGAGCATTTTAGTCACCCGTGTTTCCTCTTCCGTAGACCTGAACATCTTTTTGAGTTTGTTTTTGAAACTGGCTTCCTCTGAAAACATAAAGGCCGCATAGACTAATATGATAATGGCATCGCCCAAAACACTTGAAATGGAACCCGCTATTTTGCTTAAAATATCTCCATAATCGAAGCCTGATTGGGCAGCGCTGAATTGCTCTTGAATATTTATACTAAAACGTTCATTTAGCCTATCTAAAATACTGTTAATGTTTACTTTATAGCTTTCGTAAGAAAGCATCAGTGAATCAACGTTAGTAGTAATCACCTTAGATAATCCTATAAAACCCACCACTAGGACGATAAAGACCAAAATGTTGATCATTGTGGGGTTTAGCTTTTTTCCAACCAGTGGAATCTTCTGCACAAGCTGCTTCATAGAAGTGCCCAAATACCATAAGACCACACCGAAGACCAGAGGTATCAAGATACTTTCGGCATAAATCAGCAAGAGTAAGATTCCAGCTATTCCGATGATACTATAAGCTAGCTTTTTCATAAAGTTCAAAAAGATTAAAAAAACAAGATGTTAGATTGTCTAATTAGCGCGCAATCTTTTATGTGATCAAGTATAATGGATTATCTTCGAAGCGCTGCTGTTTGGCCCACTATTTTATCCATTTTGATAGTTCTATAATTGAAGACTATTTTCGCATAGCACTGGCTACCTTTATCCTAAAAATTAATCAATGACTTTGACTCAAATGATTTCAAGAACCTTGCTTTTGGGCATGCTTTTTTTAGTTCAGGCCTCGATTTTAGGTCAGGACTATCCCTATCAAAATCCATCTCTGTCTGTTGAAGACCGCATTAATGACTTGTTGAATCGCATGAGTCTTGAAGAGAAGGTGAGACAGATGGATATGTACAATGGTGCGGAGTTGAAGCGCAATGAGACTTTGAACCTAGAAGCCCTTGAACAAAGGTTTAATGATGGCTTAGGCGTAGGATCAATACATGATCTATATCCGAGAGATGCCAAAATGGTGAATGATATTCAGCGTCATGTAATAGAAACGAGTCGCTGGGGCATCCCTGCCATTGTTTTTTGTGAGTTTCTACACGGCTACACAGGAGAGGGCAGCACAGCATTCCCTATGAACATCGGCTTAGCGGCCACATGGGATAAAGATATGCTCCAAGAAGTAGGTAATGTTATTGCAAGCGAAGGGAGAGCACATGGTGTTCATTTTGGGCTTGGCCCTAACCTCGATTTGGGTAGAGAGCCAAGGTGGGGAAGGATTGCAGAAACATTTGGAGAAGATACACACTTGGCTGCAATGCTTGGCACAGCCTTAATTAAAGGAATTCAAGGCAATGACTTAAGTGCTAATAATGCAATGATTGCGGAGCCTAAGCATTATATAGCACACGGTTCGCCACAGTCGGGTGGCAATGCTGGCCCAGTGTTACTGGGTGAAAGATCAGTTCGTAGTGATTTTCTACCGGTATTTAAGAAAGCCTTTCAAGAGGGAGGAGCCTTAGGCGCTATGGCTGCTTACTCTGAAATTGATGGAGTACCTATGGCATCCAATGAGCAAATGTTGACACAAGTCTTGAGAGATGAAATAGGTTTTAAAGGGATAGTTGTATCTGATTTGGGCGCCATCAAGTTTTTACAAACGAGTCATAAGTCTACTGGTTCGCCTCGGGAGTCAATGAAAGCTGCGATTATGGCAGGTATTGACATGCAGTTCTATGACTTCCCAAATAAACAGTTTCAAGAAACGCTAATTGATCTAGTAAAATCGGGAGAAATGGATGTGCGATATATTGACCGAGCAGTTACTCGCGTCTTGCGCCTGAAGTTTTTGTTGGGCCTATTTGAAAATCCTTATACCGACCAAGCTTTAATAAATCGAGTTCATCATTCGTCTAAAAATCAGGATGTGGCACTCAATGCGGCATTAAAGTCAATGGTTTTGTTGAAAAACGAAAATCAGACCTTACCCCTTAATAAGGAAAAGATAAAGAAGATTGCCGTAATGGGGCCTTTAGCCAATGAGTCCGTTTTAGGCGGTTATTCAGTACGTGAGGCAAAAGCGATTACAGTGTATGAAGGTGTTAAGTCCTATTTGGGCGATCAAGCAACAGTTACTTATGAAGAAGGTGTTCCACTAATTTATAAGGGTCAACCCATTCCATCTGCTAACCTGTTCACCCCTGACAAGTCTCAAAACGGATTAGTGGCTTCCTTTTATAACAACAGGTTTTTAGATGGTGAAGCTGTACTCAAGCGTATCGATAAAGCTGTTGAATTTAACTGGGAAGGTTCACCAGGAGAAGGAGTGAACCCAGATCAATTCTCAATCCGATGGGAGGGTTATTTAGTACCAGACGAAGATTTTGAGGGTTGGATAGGTGTTAGCTCAGATGACGGAGTTCGATTAGAAGTGGATGGCCAATTGGTTATCGATAACTGGAGAAAAGGAGCGACCAATATTGAGACAGCACCACAAAGCTTTAAGGCAGACCAGTCCTATAAAATTGTGCTCGACATGTGGGAAGGTGGCTATGGAGCCAAAGCCTATCTACTTTGGAACAAAGAAAAGCCTGATTATTCCAAAGCAGTTGCCTTAGCCAAAGCTTCCGATGTAGCCATTGTTGTAATTGGTGAATCACCAGAATTAGTGGAAGAAAATAAGGATGTTTCTAGTTTGAATTTATATGGACTTCAAGAAGATTTTATCAATCAAATTCTGGCCACAGGGACTCCTGTAATAGCTGTTTTATATAATGGTAGGCCTTTAAGCATTAACATGCTTCAGCAAAAAGTACCCGCTATTTTAGAAGCTTGGTTTCCAGGTGAAAAAGGTGGTTTGGCTGTAGCCAAGACGCTCTTTGGTGAAAATAACCCCGGTGGAAAGCTACCAGTTACGTTTCCACGATCGGTTGGTCAATTGCCCATGTATTATAGCGCTAAGCCTACTCGAAACCATCGATACTTAGATCAGAAAATGACGCCACTTTATCCTTTTGGATACGGACTGAGCTATACAAGTTTTGCATACGCAAACCTATCGGTCAAAACATTGGACAGTGGATATGCTGAAGTGACAGTAGACCTAACGAATACTGGAGACCAATATGGTGAAGAGGTAGCTCAGCTCTATGTGACTGATCGAGTGAGTAGTGTAACCACAGCGGTTAAAAGCCTTAAAGCATTCGATCGCATCGGACTTGAATCTGGAGAAACTAAATCTGTTACTTTTAATCTAAAACCAGAAGATTTTAGTCTCTGGAATAGGGCCATGAAAAGAGTAGTAGAACCAGGTGTTTTTACCATACAAGTAGGTAGTAATTCTGTGGATGGCTTACGGTCGACTTTTGAAGTCAAAGAAGCAATAGAACTTAAAAACTAATAGCATGATGAAAAGAAAGAGCAGTATAGGATTAACCATGATCATCATGTGCTTTGTTTGGGCATGTCAACAACCTGTAGCCCCACCAGCACCTTTTGGACCAGTACCAACTGCACAGCAATTGGAATGGCAGCAAATGGAATATTACGCTTTTGTTCATTTTAATATGAACACTTTCACCGATATGGAATGGGGGCTTGGTGACGAACCACCCGAAAGCTTTAATCCTACGGAATTAGATGTGCGTCAATGGGCAAAAGTGGCTAAAGATGCTGGCATGAAGGGTATTATCCTGACAGCCAAGCATCACGATGGTTTCGCATTATGGCCATCACGGTATACTGAACACTCCGTTAAGAACAGTCCTTGGAAGAATGGCGAAGGAGATGTGATCGCTGAACTGGCCAGTGCATGCAAAGCGTTTGGGCTTAAAATGGGGCTTTATCTTTCCCCATGGGACAGAAACCATCCTGATTATGGAAAGCCTGCATACATCACCTATTACAGAAACCAGATGCAAGAGCTTTTGACCCAATATGGGCCAGTATTTGAGTTTTGGGTAGATGGAGCGAATGGTGGTGATGGATATTACGGAGGAGCCAATGAAACACGTAATGTTGATCGCAATACATATTATGACTGGGACAGTACTTTCGCTTTAGCCAAATCATTACAGCCGGATGTGGTGATTTTTAGTGACGGAGGTCCTGATATTAGATGGGTAGGCAATGAAAAGGGCTTTGCAGGCGAGACCAACTGGTCAACATTGAATAGAGCAGAATTTGCACCCGGAATAGGACCTTATCAGCGGCTTCCAACAGGAGACGAAGACGGCACGCATTGGGTGCCGGCAGAATGCGATGTATCCATTCGTCCGGGTTGGTACTATCACGAAAGCCAAGATGATGAAGTAAAGAGCCTAGAGGCCTTACTAGATATCTATTATAAATCGGTTGGCAGCAACGGGAATTTGTTGCTGAACCTCCCTGTAGACAGAAGAGGACTCGTGCATGAAAATGATATTGCGGCTTTGATGCAACTGAAAGAGGCACTGGATAATACGTTTGCCAATGATTTATCAAAGCACGCTGCCGTAAGTACCACTTCAGAAAGAGGAGCAGCATATCGTACTTCAAATCTATTAGATGACGATTTCGACTCTTACTGGGCGGCAGCCGAAGGTGAAGTGTCACAGACCATCACTTTGGATTTTGACAAGAAAGTCAAATTGAATCGATTGATGCTACAAGAATATATTCCGCTAGGGCAACGCGTGAGAGCCTTTGAATTGTGGGCTCAAGTTGGTGGGGCGGATCAAAAAATTGCTGAAGGCACAACCATCGGCTATAAACGCATTTTGCGCTTTCCAGAGGTTTCTACAAACCAAGTTAGGGTAAAAATAATGGATGCTAAAGCAGCACCAGTCCTATCTAAAGTTGGCGTCTTTTTGGCAAGCTCAGAACCTGAATAGGTGATGTTTTGAGTCATGGCTATTTAGGGCCACTGTAATAGGTGGGCTTTTTTTTGTACCAGCGAAAGAGTCGATTACAAACCCATAATGACCATTCGCTTGCAAATAGCAACATTAGTTATAACTTTGTATATATACAAAATTGTAACTAATGAAAAACAAGGGACTAGGAGAGTTTGAGGAACTCGTGCTGCTGGCGGTTTGCATATTGGAAGGAGAGGCCTATGGCATTACCGTCAAGAAGGAAGTAGAGAAACATTCCAACAGGTCAGTGCTGCTGGGTGCCATTCACATTACACTCTATCGTTTACAAGACAAAGGACTACTTCAATCCGAAATGGGGGGCAATACCCAAAAACGTGGTGATAGGCGCAAGCGTCTCTTTACAGTAACAGAGGTGGGCATGCGTCAACTCAAAGCCTCCCAAGAAGTACGTCAAAAAATGTGGCAGCTTATCCCCGGTCTAAGCTAAGCGCCCATGTCTCGGTCAAAAAATAACAAAACCCCAAAGCTTGCCAATCGACTGATGTCCTTCTTTATCAAGGACACCATGCTCGAAGAACTTTTGGGCGATCTACAGGAAATACATGAAGAGCGATTGGAAACAAAAGGATCAGTCCGTGCACGGTTAATGTACTGGCTCGATGCTGTCCATCTGCTCTTCGGATTTATGCATAAAAGGCAATTCAAAACTCAAAAAAACACGATGATGATCAAGCACAATTTGAAAATTGTATCCAGAAACCTCTATCGTGAGGTCAGTTATAGCCTCATTAATATCACTGGGCTCTCCATCGGCATAGCCTGTTGTATCATACTAGGACTCTACCTAAAAAGTGAATTGACCTATGATCAGCACTTCTCAAAGCACGAACGGATTTATCGCGTTGCCAATGAGCTAGTTTCTGGGGAGAATACTAACCTCTTTGCGCAGACCTCATACGCCCTAGGCCCACTAGTGATTGAGGAATCGCCTCAAATAGAGGCTTTCGTTCGCTTTTCGCTGAACAACCGAGGCTATACTGTTTTTGAATATGAAGGCAATTCCGTGCGCTGGAAAGATGTGGCCATGGCAGATGCCAATGTCTTCGATGTCTTTAGTCATCAAGTATTGTTCGGTAACCCCGAAACAGCCTTAACAGAACCGAAGTCGATGGCCATCAGTGAAAGCTTTGCCAAGACTTATTTCGGAAATGATAACCCAATGGGTAAAACCATAAAAGGCGAACTCACGGACTTTGTCGTGACGCTTGTCTTTGCCGACTTACCAGACAACACGCACCTGAAATATGATGCATTGATCACCTATCAAGAAATGCCTGCAGATCAATTTAAGCCTGTTTATGACGAAGGCGTCCGCTTTAGCCTTTGGTATAGGCGATCGGACTTTACCTATGTATTGATGTCGCCTGGCTATGATCCAGATTCCTTTACTGCCATTTCAGACACCTTTTTCGAAAAGTACATGGCCGATCATCCCGATCGCTATAATAGTATCGTCAACATGTCGCTTGAACCCCTTGCGGAGATCCATATGAATTCGATAGCGCAACGCGATCGACCGCATGGTAATCGGTTTTACATCATTGGCTTTACAGGGATAGCGATTTTCGTACTCTTGGTTGCCTGTATCAACTATATGAATTTGTCTACCGCTAGATTCTCGAAACGCACCAAGGGCATTATCATACCGAAAGTACTTGGCGCACATCGACATCAATTGATCATCCAATTATTGACAGAGTCATTCGTATTTGTATTGCTCTCGCTCTTGATAGGTCTAGGACTTTCCTATCTAGCCATCAATTTCACCTCACTGAATCTGCTACTTGATAAGTCTTTACCCTTCGAAATACTCTTTGCACCACAACCACTCGCGATCATAGCCTTGGGCGTTTTAGTGATGTCTTTATCGGCAGGGCTATATCCGGCCATTTCGCTCTCCCGGGTCTCTATGGCCAAAGCGATTAAATCAAGTAATAGTAAACTGAGGCAAGGACTCGTGTTTGTACAGTTCCTTGTGTCCATCTGTGTGATTTCTTGTACGCTGCTCATGTATGGTCAAATGCAATACATCAAGAAAAAATCGCTGGGTTTTGAAAAGGAAAACAAACTGGTGATGACGGTGCAAGGTTCCACTGCCATTGAAAAGATTCCTATTCTGATCAATGAGATTCAACAAAACAGTAACGTGATCGATGCCACGGTTTCTATGAATCAATTGGGAAGAGCCACCTCATTTGAGCAAGCGGAAATCGAAAACAACCAAGGAGAGTTTGTCTCACAATCCTACAACTGGTTTTACATAGACGAAGACTTTATCAATACCATGGGCATGGAATTGAAGGCGGGGAGAAACTTCGATGCCACCATACCGAGCGATGCCAATCACGCCATACTCGTCAATGAGACCTTAGTCAAAAAGATGGGTTGGGACGAACCCATTGGTAAAAGATTACGCTATCAGGCAGGCGAGGAGCCGAGTTATGTCATTGGTGTGATGAAGGATTTTCACTTTCAAGGACTTCAACATGAAGTTGAATCTATGATCTTCTGGTTACCTGCGGAAGAAAACTTCAATGCCGACTACTGGACGAATAGAAACAGGAAGCTAGCCTCCAGACTACTGACCATCAACATTTCAGGGAATAACGTACCCGAAACACTGGCCTATCTAGAACAAGAATGGAAGGCCTTCGACCCAGAGCACCCTTTTGAAGTCAAGTTCCTAAACGACACACTAGATCAACAATACGCTGCTGACATAAAGCAGATGACCTTGATTGGCATTTTTGCAGGACTCTGCATTTTTATCTCATGCCTTGGTTTATTTGGTTTGACTGCGTTTACGATTGAACAGCGCACCAAGGAAATTGGTATTCGGAAAACACTAGGTGCATCCACTTGGCATATTGTTGGCTTACTCTTCAAGCATGTTTTTGTTATCGTAGCCATTGCAGCTGTTGTAGCCTCGCTACTCTCTTATGGCATTATGAAAGAGTGGCTAGACGGTTTCCACTATAAAGAAGGCATCAATGTTTTCACCTTTGTGTTGGCTGCGCTAGCTGCATTTTTAATCGCTTTTTTAACCATGTCTACCCAGAGCTATAAAACAGCACAAGCTAACCCTGTGAAGGCTTTAAAGCATGAGTAGCGGCTGTCATTGCGAAGGAAGTTGCCTGATGCAATCAGGTTACGACTGCGGCAATCTGTTCATGGGTATTGGTTAATTGGTGAAATGGGTAATTGGTTGACTGGTGAAATGGGGGATTGGTTGATTGGTAACGGTTCATCTTATTCGCTCTCATAGTCTCCTGAAGGGGACTTTGAGAATTAGCCGGTACGCTATTCATTTCTGAATAATCTGTAACAAAGCTTTTCTCTTTGAAGAAGATGTTTCGGCAGGCTCAACATAGAAAACGTCTTTTCTTAACCTTGGCTTGTTGAAGCCTGTTCACGAACAGGGGTTTTTGAGGTACAATGCATGCTGCATACAGGAAGAAGGCTACTGGGTTAAATCAAACCGATTTCGGCAAGCTTACCGTAAACAAGGTCTTTTCATCGACTCGACTGTATGATAATTGGCCACCATGTGCCCTAACAATGTTTCGTGATAGGGCCAAGCCAATGCCTGAGCCTTCAGCTTTAGTAGTGTAGAAAGGCACAAAGATCTCTTGAATGGCATTGGCAGCAACGCCTGGTCCATTGTCCTCTACTGCTATCTGGATCGTTTCAGCATCGCGCATAAGCGTGATGGATACTTGTGGTTGTTCGGTGTCCTTCACAGCATCTAAGGCATTCTTTACGAGGTTAATCAATACCTGACTGATCAAGGCACGGTCAAGGACGATCATGCCCTTCACTTCGTCATTCATGAAGAAGTCAATGGGCGTTTCAGGTGTCATCAGTGAAGTAATCGATTCGACCAGTGCTTTGCTTTCCACGGGTTCCAGGTGTGGCTGAATAGGTCGATTGATTTGTTTGTAGGCTTCTACAAATTTGAGCATGCCCGAAGTCCGTTCTTCGATGGCATTCAAACTGATAGAGACATTGCTTTGGTCTTTCGCATCCAATGCCACTAACTCCGAACCCTTGATCAACTTCTTATTGACCACTCGGATCAAGGAAAGGATAGGCGTGGTGGAGTTCATGATCTCATGTGTCATTACCCGCATCAGCTTCTGATAACTGTCTAACTCTTTCGCGTCCAAAGAACTTCGAATGTCCGTTAGGGAAACCAGTTTGAGGGCTTTTCCTTTCAGTTTGAAGGACTCAGTTTTCGCGAAAAGCTTCTGGCCATTGGCATGGTCTATCCATTCAGAAGGTGCTCCTTCTTGAGCGACCATAACCTGATGAATCTTTGGGTAGTCAGTAGCCAAACTATCGATTTGACTAAGGCCCGGAAGGTCTAGTAAAACGTTAAAGGCCTTATTGGTAAAGACTACTTCTCCATCTTCTTGATAGCAAACCACTGCAACTGACACATGGCGAAGTACGGTTTGAAGCAATCTGAATTCAGCTTCGCGATTGGTTTGCAAAGCCTCCATTTGATCTGTGATTAACTGAAAGGCCGTTTGTAATTCTTTTGAATTGGTCTTATGCTGATAGGTGCGGTTAAAGTCTCCGTACTGTACGGACTGGAGGAAGCTAGCCCAGTTACGTTCTTGTCGATGCAAGCGCCAAGTAAGCTCAATAGCGCTGATTAAAATCATACCACCAAACATGACCGGTGTAATGGAAAGGTCGGTCTCAAAATAGGTGTAGACTAGACCAATGGACAAAGCTATGATCAGCAAGACCCGAAACACAATATGAAAGAAGCCTTTGCTAAAGATCATACTTCTTCATTTTACGGTATAAGGTATTTCTACCAATTCCGAGTTCTGCTGCGGCATGGGTGATATTACCAGCATGTCGAGCCAGTATTTCTTCGATTTTCCGCTTTTCTACGGCATAAAGGTTATCGGCTTTTACCTCTGTATGCTCATTTCCTTTGAACTCCTCATGGCTGTTCATAATGACCATGCGTTCGATGTTGTTTCTTAGCTCTCTCACATTTCCTGGCCACGGGTAATCTTCCAGTGCTTTAATTTGCGCTTTGTCCAAGGCAAAAGCTTTGTCATACTTTCGGTTAAACTGAGCTAGAAAGTGTTCCGTTAACGGTTTAATGTCTTCCCTTCGGTTTCTCAAAGGAGGTAGCTCGATGTGGACTGTGTTGATTCGAAACAATAAGTCTTGTCGAAACTGTGACGCGTCTGACAACATTTCTATCGATTTATGCGAAGTGCTGATCACTCGAATGTCAATGGCCCTTGGTCTGTGCTCACCCACGCGATTGACTTCTCGGTTTTGAAGAGCAGCCAGTAGTTTGGATTGCAGTTCAAGGGGAAGACTCCCGATTTCATCGAGTAAGAGCGTTCCCATATTGGCAGCTTCCATCATTCCGGCCTTGTCTTCACTGGCATCGGTATAGGCACCTTTTACATGTCCAAATAGGGTAGACTCAAACAACCCGGAGGATATGGCACTCAGGTCAGTGTTAATGAAGGGTTGCGCGGCTCGAGCGGATTGTTGATGAATCAGTCTGGCCAATACTTCTTTTCCCGTGCCATGAGGGCCAGTGATCAATACGGAAGCATCTGTATTGGCCACCTTTGTCACCATGCGCATTACTTCTTGCATGGACTTCGAGCTACCAATCACCATGCTATTGAACTGATTGGTTTGGTTAATCAATAGGTCCCTGTTGGACGTAACATCTGCTAATTCTTGCTGAGAGTTCGACAAGTTTAAACCGGCCTGAACGGTAGCAACAAGCTTTTCATTCGAGAAAGGCTTCTCTAAAAAATCAGTCGCACCCTGCTTTAAGGCCTTCACTGCAATGTCTAGAAATCCATGAGCTGTTAGCACTATGATGGACACATAAGGATTCGATTCCTTGATCTTTTTAATCCATGCTAAGCCTTCGGCACCATCAGAATCGCCAATGGCAAAATTGAGGTCAAGTAGCAAGACTTTAATGTTGGATTGATCCAGGAGAGGAGATGCTAAACTTGGGTGTTCGAGGGTATGGATTTCACCAAAGGGTTCCTCCAATACCATCTGTATGGTATGAAGCATCAAAGGATCGTCATCTATGGCGAGTATTTCCACAGATAAATATAGTAATTTACTGTTCTAGGTTGGAACAGTAAGCTGTACTAGAGCGATCACTTTAGCACACACAACCGAAAGAATTTACAGTATACAGCAGATAATCAAAGGGTTACGATATCTGGCAGCCTTTTGGCCTCATAGAGGTCAAATCGAAAAAACTCATGACTAAGACATTTATTCTTTCCATCATCAGAAACCTCTGGAAGAACAGAGTTACTTCAGCAATCAATGTATTGGCACTAACCCTAGGCCTTAGTAGCGTGCTCTTTCTTTTTGTTCAAAACAAGTACGAGAATAGCTTCGATATTGATCAGCCAAAGGCCAGTCAGATCTATCGTGTAAACACTACGATTGAATACCCTAACGACAAGCTTCAGACAGGGAATACACAATCCATGCTAGTGAAAGCCTTGCGAAATGAATACCCTGAATTGGAAGGAGTAATTCAAGTTGTTGGTCCGTTAGATGCACTTGTGTCCATCGATCCTGGTACTTCGAAAGAACGAGTATTTGAAGAAGGTAATAAGCTATTCGCTGCCGATAGCGCTTTCTTAAGGTATTTCGATTATGATTTTATCGCAGGCGATCCGCGTACCGCAATGGACACGCGTAATGCATTGGTCTTATCTTCTAAAATGGTAAAGAAGTATTACCCAGATTTTGTTGGACGTGAGGCCGGTCTTTTGGGGAAAGAGGTTGCCTTATTCGATTCGTTAAGGGTATACATTACAGGCGTAGTAGAAAACCCACCTAGTAATAGTAATCTTCCTTTTCAGCTCTTGGCTTCATCCGAAATATACTATAAGCTGAAGGACTGGGATAGAGACAATTGGGGGAACCTATCTCAAGGATTAACCTTTGTAGTGTTCAAGGAGGGACAAACTCCAGAAGCCTTAGAAGCCCGTTTTCCTGATATGGTGAACAAGTACAGAAACGAAGAGGCTGCGCGTATCACCAGTTATAGTCTTATTAACCTGCTAGACATTCACAACGATCCGAAATGGGGGTTCGCTGGTAATTATACGAATGACCCTTCGATTAGCATTGGGTTTACAGCGATCGGCTTGTTTATTATGCTTTCAGCTTGTATCAATTTCATTAACATTCAAACCGTGCAAGTGGTGACGCGCTCAAAAGAAGTGGGTGTACGAAAAGTATTAGGAGGTACGCGTCTTCAGTTGACTGTTCAGTTTCTAGCCGAAACAATCTTATTGACCACTATCTCATTCATATTCGCCTTATGGATCACTGAACTGGCCTTGGATGGCTGGAACGGTCTCTTGACCATTGTGAACATGAACATGCAGATTGATAACTCTGTCTGGCTCTTCGGCATAGGATTGATCCTTTTTGTAAGCTTAGCTGCGGGGCTTTATCCAGCTATGAAACTTTCTTCTTATCGTCCCTCAGAAGCCTTGCGGAGTGGTTTTTCAGCACTCACAAGAACAAAAAGCGGATTGAATATGCGTCAGGTGCTAGTGGTTACACAGTTTTCTATCACGCAGCTAATGATCATCGGTACCATAGTAGTATCTGTGCAGATGGATTACTTCATTAATAAGGACCTAGGGTTCGATAAGGAGGAGATGATTACCGTCACCACTTATGATCCTACGAGACAACAAACTGAGCGGCTAACTCAGGTGATTGAATCCATGCCGGAAGTAAAATCCTATTCTTTTTCATCTGGCCCTCCATTAGATGCAGGTAGATACGGTACTTCTTTTAAAGAGGTAGGTCATGAGGACAAAGGAGACATTAAGGCACGAAACAAATTCGTAGATCATCGCTACTTCAGCAACTACGGTATTGAGCTGATTGCAGGTAGAGACTTTCGGCCAAATGAGTATAATGACACCATCGAAGCCTTTATTGTGAATGAAACATTGGTAAAGCAATTGGAAGTTGCCAGCCCTCAAGAGGCCATTGGTAAGGTATTAGACTGCTATGGTACAAAAGCGATGATTGTAGGGGTTACCAAAGACTTCCATATCGATAAATTGGATCTTGCGATTGAGCCGTTGATTGTTTTTCCTTGGCATACTAATGTGAATGGTGTAGGCATTAAAGTAGCCGCATCGAATTTACCTGAAGCACTTGAAAAACTGGAAGCAGCATGGCTTGAAGTATTTCCGACAAGGGTTTTTCGCTTTGAGACAGTCGATGAATTTATCAAAGACGCCTACCTCGTAGAAGATATTATGTTGAAGAGTATTCGAATCTTCTCACTAGTAGCGATCCTAATTGGGTGCTTAGGTTTATATGGTTTGGTTTCCTTTATGGCCGTTAAGCGTACTAAAGAGATTGGCATTAGGAAAGTGCTAGGAGCCTCTTTCGGACAGATTCTAATGAGCTTTTCCAAAAGGTTCTTCTTGTTGACATTAGTGGCCTTCTTAATCAGCGCACCCTTAGCGTACAAGGCCATGGAGCTTTGGTTAGCCAATTATGTCTTCAGAATTCCTTTGAGCTGGGAAATTTTCGCTGCAGGCTTAATGGCAACGGTTACGCTCACCTTATTTACTGTTGGGTCTATCTCCTTAAAAGCAGCCAGAACTAACCCGAGCCAAACACTGCAGATAGAATAGGGGCATGCCATTGAACTTTTCTAAAAGGCTCAAGGATAAGACAAAGCTTGGGTAATGATATTGATAGTTATCTATCAGAACATCACCTGATTGATAAGACTTGCCGTGAAAATACTGAGTAAGAACCATCCTAGAAAACCCTGTAAAATACACACATAACGAGCGATCCCAGTTGTGGGGATTGTTCCAAAACCTAGGGTGACAAAAGAGTTCAGACTAAGCGTCAAGGCGTTCAGCAAGCTCTTGCTAAAGCCCAAAGACAGCATGATGAAGGGCCTTACATAGCCCTTGTCATTTTTATCTACAAATGATCGATAGTCCAGTATCAGTTGCCCTTTACTTTTGGTATCCCATTCGCTAGGAAAGAAGAAGTAGAACACGGCAAATATCAATAATACAAAAACCGAAATATTGATCGCTTTAGAAGGGTTAGTACCATAGTCGGTATAAAACCTTAGGAGTCGATTGAGTCTCCAATTGATCCAGTTTTCAAAGCCCTTCTCGTTTTTCCATTTATATGAAAGTTCTCGAAGTTCTACATCCTTCATTTCTACATAGACTTGATTGGCGTCTTTCACCTGCCCATTTTCTTTGAAAACTTTATAGAGGCGATAGTAGCTTGAAATCAGTTCTTGAAATAGTTTTTCATTAGCCAACTCTTCATCGGTTTCTCCATAGTAAACATCGTAGTACAAGTCGGTTGCTTGAGCAAAGTATCTTTCCCAAAGTCCCAAGGGATCATTTTGATATGGAGCGTTATTGGCCACATCAGCTTTGTGCTCGGTGGCAGCCATCTTAAAATTAGCCATGTCGCTCCAAGCGAGTTCATTGTTCTTGGCCGAAAGTACCACATCTGTGATATCCAGCTTTTTGCGGAATTCATTCTCCCAAAAACTCCAATGCTTAGTAATAGCAGTGTTCATGACAAGGGTAGTTCCGAAGTCATTTTGCCTCATCACAAGTGTTTTCACCTCGCCTTCCAGGTGTACTAATTCTTCTTCCGAACCAGGTTCAAAAACATTATTGTTCATGGACCACTGCGCAACAGGGGTGTAATGGACTACATGAAATTGCGTTTTGAAGATGTAATTTTCAGTGGAGTCGGAATTATAAAGTTTGAAGTTGGTATCAACAGGTTCAAAAACATTCCCATCCATGGAGAAATCCGAAAAACCATCTCCATTGGTAACGCCAAGGTATCCGCCATTTTTAAATGTACAGTCGCTGATCCAAAACTCAGCGTTCATATAGATGTTTCCAACATTTAGGAAGTCGACAAAGGTATTGTCATTCCAGAAGGCCTGATTCATCCTATTATCGTAACTCTCATAAAAACCTATTTGAGAACTCTTCAAATTATATTCGCTTTCAACTTGTACAGAATCCAGGCTTAAAGTATCAGCCACGATTCTGGCAACACTTAGTGTTCTAAACGTACTTCGTCTTATCCTCAAGGTTTCCAGTTTCAATTGACGCATAGTGAGGGCAGAGCCAGTGACATTATAGAGACCCAAGGTTTTCACTGAAGTTTGTAGCCAAATGGAGTCAGTAGCAATTCTTCTTCCCGTCACCTGTGCTAGGTTTTCAAAGAATGATGCCGCATCTGATGTGCTCGCATTATTAATATCGTCTATCAATCTTCGATCGCTGACTTCTAGATAGTCTTCTTGACTATCCATCAGCTGAAGATAAAGTTGTGAGAGCTTGAGTGGGGTTTGGAAAGCTTTTAGTGAAGCATTGGTACAGCTAAAAAGCAACAAGGCCAGCAGTGCAGGCCTGAGAATTCTGGTTGAAATCATTGTGCTTAATTTAAACAAATTCGAGGAGTTGTTTCAGTAACAGCAATAATTCCCTATTCAGTCACCAACGTCTATCTGTTGTTTGCCCCCTAAAGCCAATGAGACGAATCAGGTTCAATAAAGCTGTTCAGACCTTGCTTCAGCGCTTGCGCCTAAACAACTAACCTGAGTCAAACACTGCAGATGGAATAGGGGGGCTATATTTATAAACAAAGACCAACGCTTCATGAGGCTTAGCTTTTCTATTACCCATGATTAGTATCAAATTATTACTTGGTTTGAGGTTTAAACTTCTTGAATAATTTCCGACTATATTGAAGCCTTCAAGCGTCATGCGAAGCAATAAACGATCATGATTAGGATAGACATTTAATCTATGGAAAGAGACAAGCAAAAGAGAGATTCTATGGATCTCATATTATTAGATCAGCGTGCCGCCCAGGATAAACTTGCCAGTTGGACCTATCAAGCTACAGCAAGGATCGTACTATTCACAGTTGAAACAGCGGTGTTAGAAGTGAGGTTATTAACGTCTCAAAGCGATAAAGAGAGCGACATAGAGCTGGTCGACATGACCATATCGTTTAATAGCCTTGAAGGAAAGGCTTTTCAAATTCAGTCAGTTCTTAATAGTGTTAATGCATTTACCGCATGTGATCCTATCGTTAGAATCGGGATATCTAAAGAATCAAATACTGCACCCGATACATGGTGGACTTTACAAGAGAAAACGATAGAGGCCTTGAAGGTAATACCTGTTGACGGTACCAGAACATCTGTTACGCTGCATATTCAATTGTCAGACTTGGCATTACCGTATGTTCGCAATGCTAATACTGCTGTACAGTGTTCATTTGGCGATATACGTTTCAAACAATGGGAGAAACCTGACCCTAGATATATTGGAAATTTTGAGTTAGCTAATAAGAACAAGCCATTTTCATCAATGGAAAAAGCTTGTGAAGCCATGGTAGCACATGGATTACCGATTCCTGTAAAAAAAGTGGGACTAAGTTGTCAAGTCAGCTACCGATATATGCCAGAGGGCAGCACCTTATCTGCGCAAGTTCCTGTGGTGAATGCGCCTTTTAGCCTAGTTGAGAATACTAAACGTTTCTCCACCGTTTTGAGCGAAAGTATATTGACTTGGTTAAAACAACAAGATATCGCTCAAGCAGCAAAGGGAGAACTTCTATTTACTTTGACCATCTATGCACCTGACGAAAATGTCAAAGAACCTTGGCTCATTATTGACACTGTAGTATTGTCTTTGAATAGCGTTCAAATAAATGACTAATTCCTGAGAAAGGATAATTATTGTCCATGGAACGCTAGCTGAAAAATCATGTCTTCAGAATCGCTCTGGTTGAGGACATCTTCGCTATGACCTATTGATTATATTACTGCTGACTGTTATCACCGCAGGCCATACCTCACCGAGAGCGGCTAGAATGTTGCTTGGCTTTTTATGACTTACTTACGCTTTGAACCACCCGTCCTTTTACCTCTTTTATGCTGTGGCTTTTTGTATTTCACAGCCATAGTCCTTTTGTAGGAGCCTCCTTGGTTTTCCTTTTGGTTTTTTTCTTTCTTTTGGTGAAAGATGTCGTCTGAGGCTGGCACATGCTTCAGTTTATGGCTCATTGTCTCTTCAACCCTAGGCCTTTCCTCACTGGTTAATTGTCTTGAGATTTCAACTTCTTCGGGAAAAGGAAGTTGTGGAATGGTATAGTCCATTAATGCCTCAATGGCTTCTTTAGCTTCTTTTTCCTTAGGAGTAAAAAAGAGGATGGATTTGCCCAAGTTTTCAGCACGTCCTGTTCTACCAATCCTATGCATGTAGTTTTCCGGATAGCTGGGTGTATCAAAATTGATCACATGGGTAACCCGATCAAGGTCTAGTCCTCTGGCAATAATGTCTGTGGCGATCAGAATTCTACTTTTACCAGAATCAAAGTCCTCAATAGACCTGATCCTATAATTCTGCATTTTGTCAGAGTGAATGATGGCAAGCCCTTCACCGAAAGCACTCGTCATGGTATCAAATACTAAATCTGCCCTGCGTTTGGTGGAAACGAAGACCAACACCTTTTTGTATTCGTCCTTGTCAGATAGGAGGGCAGCTAGCAAGTTTACCTTGGTGTAGAAGTTAGGCGCCTCATAACATACCTGTGCTATATTCTCCAAAGGAGTACCACTGACGGCAATAGAGACTTTGGAAGGGGCTATAAAGTAGTCGTTAATCAAAGCGTCAACTTCTTCCGTCATGGTGGCAGAAAACATAATGTTTTGCCTTCTGGAAGGCAGTAAGTCAAAGATGTTTTGTAGCTGAAAGCGAAAGCCGAGATCGAGCATTACATCCACCTCATCAATCACCAGCTTGTTAATCGCCTTTAGGTTCAGTGATCTACTGAGTACTAAATCATAAAGTCGTCCGGGAGTGGCGACAAGGATGTCGGAACCTTGAGCTACTTCTGCCATATGTACTTTGACATTTGGCCCACCATAAACCCCCAAAACCCTTGTAGACATGTACTTGGCCAGTGCTTCTATCTGTTCAACTACTTGCAATACAAGTTCTCTTGTGGGCACCACTATCAAGATCCGTGGATTCACCTGCTTAGAGAATTTAAGATCCCTGAGAATCGGAAGCATGTAGGCATAGGTCTTTCCGGTACCTGTTTGGGCGATGCCCACCATGTCTTTTCCAGAAAGAATTACGGGGAGTGACTCCTCTTGAATGCGCGTTGGTTTTTCAAAGCCCAAGTCTTCGATGGCATTTCTTAAGGGAGTCGAAAGGTTGAGTTGATCAAAACTTTGCACGGCAGCTATTTACAACAAAAGTAGACATTGAAGTAAAAGGGAACTAACAAATAGTCTATTAGGGATCAGAGATCAGGGGTCAGGGAATCAGTAATCAGTAAACAGGGATCAGAGAATCAGGAATCAGTTAATCAGGGGGCAGGGAATCAGAGATCAGGGATCAGTGAATTAGGAAATGGCAATTAGTCATTGGATTATGCGGAACTCAATGTTTACATCCAAGTTCGCCCTATAAGCTTGACGGGCGGTTTATTTATTTCCTCATATTTCCATAGCTTAGATTCGAATGTCAAACAACCAATAAAACAGCCATTATGATTTCAAGATTTTTAACCTGTCTACTTCTTTTTTCGACTACCCTAGTCATGGCACAGAATACGCCACCGATAAGGAAGTCACTGGAAACATCAAAAAGGGCCATCCGCATGGACGTGCCTATGACTAATTCTATTCAAAAAGCTTTTGCCGAAGGTACGCGTGACTTCACGGGTAAGCCGGGTCCGAATTATTGGCAGCTTCAAACCGATTATGATATCAATGCGAGTTTAAACCCCAATACACAAGTAATTACAGGCAGTGAAACGATTACGCTGCATAATAACAGCCCAGAGGCAATGAACATCATTGTCTTAAAACTAGATCACAATATTTTTAGAGCTGATGTACCGCGCGGATCTTCCAGACCAGCGGAAACTACTGACGGTATGGTCGTAACCAGAATATCCGTGAATGGAGAATTAGTTGATTTGGATCCAATTCCACGACCACGTCAGAGAGGCGTAAGATTAGCGCCTCGCTTGGAAGCTTCAGGCTTACAACAAACGGTGGCCTACATTTCTTTAGCCGAACCCATTCCAGCAAATACTAAAGCAACGCTTGAGATTGATTGGAATACAAAGTTACCAGGTGGAGAAAAAGGGAATGCGCATAGAATGACCCAGCGTTGGCAAAGAAGACTATTTCAGCCCACGCAATGGTTCCCAAGAGTTGCCAAATTTGATGACCTCAGAGGCTGGAAAACACAGCCTTATCTAGGGCCAGCGGAGTTCTTTAATAATTTCGGAAAGTTTGATGTGAAAATAAAAGTACCTGCCGGATGGCTTGTTAGTGGTACCGGAGTACTTCAAAACCCAGAAGAAGTATTGATGCCGGACATCCGTGCGAGAATTGCCAAAATAACAGACTCCGATGATGAGATTACAATTGTTGGTGAAGATGAAAGAGGGGTTGGAAAAGCGACTTTGACCGGTGAAAGCCTCACATGGCATTTTGTAGCCGATCAAGTGAACGATTTCGCTTGGGCTACTTCAAACGAATACATCTGGAAGGCGACACGCGCCACTATTCCAGAGAAAGGCCCTGTGCCCATTCATATGCTCTATCTTCCAGAAAGAGCCCGTTTCTTTGCACAGGCTGCCGAGAGAGGCAGACATGCGCTTGAGTTCTATTCTAAACTTTGGATTCCTTATGCTTTCCCTCAATTGACATTCCAAGATGGACCGAGTGCAGGAATGGAATACCCTATGGTGATTAACTCTAACCAAGGTGCTGCTGACCATGAGATTGCACACCAATGGTGGCCAATGATGTTAGGGACCAACGAAACACGTTACGGCTGGATGGACGAGGGGTTTAACTCCTATATGAAC
This sequence comes from uncultured Roseivirgaceae bacterium, assembly GCA_964352205.1. Classification (GTDB taxonomy): domain Bacteria; phylum Bacteroidota; class Bacteroidia; order Cytophagales; family Cyclobacteriaceae; genus Roseivirga. The sequence continues at coordinate 344,849 of CAYGQO010000002.1, read as the reverse complement.
ATCCTCTCTGCCAATGACAGCAGAGGCGTACCTTTCAACTTAGATGGTCGCGGCATGAGCTATGGCCGAGTGAGCGGGGGTGAAGATGAAGCCCCAATGATGTGGAACGCCAACTACGGTGGTAACGGATATGGTTATCAGACCTATTCAAAAGCACCGGCCATGCTTTCCATGTTGGGTGGAATCGTGGGAGATGATGCCGTCATTGCTGCCATGAAAAAATATGCTGAAACTTGGGCTTTTAAACATCCATCTCCGTGGGACTATATCTTCTTTATGAACAATGAACTCGGTCAAAACCTTGAGTGGTTTTGGTACTACTGGTTATGGACTACCGAATCTGTTGAAGGCTCCATACAAAACGTTAAAACTGGAAGCACTACAGAAGTAACTGTTCATCAGGCAGGCGAAATGCCTTCTCCCGTGGTATTAAAGGTTGAATTTGAAACGAGTGGGCCTGCGATTAAGTCCATGAAGAATGCTGAAATGATCGATGATAACACAGCCATCGTTACTTGGCCAGCTAGTGTTTGGTTTAGCGGAAATCGCACTTTCAAAGCCAAACTTAATTTCGGAAAGCGGAAAATAAAGGAAATCACACTCGATCCAGGCCGAAGATTCCCTGATAAGGACGCAAAAGATAATGTGTGGCCGAGAAAGTAGTCTAAACGAATAGTTGCTAAAGTATTTAAATGGATGTCACAGGTGCTGTGGCATCCATTTTTACTTTTTAGCCATTCTCAACGAATGCTAATTGTTTATTGATCAACGTCCTCTTCGATAGACACGGATCGAGGTAATCACACGTCACCCTGAAT
>CAYGQO010000002.1:0-343931 GCA_964352205.1 uncultured Roseivirgaceae bacterium | reverse complement strand
TTTATTTCAGGGTCTATGAAGTCCTGATGACCACGCAATTATACTATTAATCAGCATCTTCTTTAAGAGACACTGATCGAGGTAGAAAAAGAGGCAACTTTTTCACCTTATCAAAGTGAATCGCTTCAAAATCATTGATCACTAGGTCGGCCTTACTATAGTCTTGATTCTTAGAATGCTCACTATCAAAGCCCACGCAAAAGATTCCGGCTGCTTTAGCCGCTTCAATACCATTAGTGGCATCTTCAATAACTAGGCATTCATTGGTATTGAAACCCGCAGCCGCTGCAGCCTTGATAAATATCTCTGGATGTGGCTTAGAAGCCTTGAGTTCAGCACCGCTTAATTTTGCTTTAAAATAGGGATCAAGCTCGAATCTTGTGAAAATCCGATCAATGGTGCGCATAGTCGCTGAAGAGGCTAATACCAAGGTAAGTCCACTATCAACATAATTTTGGATCAATGCACGAACTCCTTTGATCAGGTCAAAGGTTTTATCAGTCTCAAAAATTATATCAAAGTGACGTCTCTTAATAGCCGCCATCTCCTCAGGTGTATGGCCTAGACCAAATCTATCCTTTAACTGCGTGCATACATTGATGGTAGATTTACCCGTGAGCGAATCATACAATTCAGGGGAAACATTGATGCCTACCTCATCAAACATGGCATGATAAGCTCGATAATGCAATGGCTCACTATCGATGATCACCCCATCCATGTCGAAAATTACAGCTTTGAGCATGTTTCCTTTTTTTTGGCGAAGATATGGATTCAGAATAATAATGAAGGCAACACAAACCAAGAAGGTTGAGTAGGATAGGGTAGAAACAAAGAAAGCCCCAAAAGGGGCTTTCTTATTAGGTGATTTTTTGTATTTCTTAATTCGAAGGAGGTAAGATTACCGCATCGATAACGTGTACAACACCGTTAGACGCTACAATATCAGCAGCAGCTACGTTAGCACCGTTTACTTTGGCACCACCAGCTGTAGTGATTGTGATTTCAGCACCATTTACCGTAGCCGCTTTCATACCATCAGAAAGATCTGTAGACATTACTTTTCCAGATACCACATGGTAAGTCAAAATAGCGATCAGTTGATCTTTGTTTTCAGGCTTCAATAAGTTCTCGACAGTGCCTGCAGGCAAAGCAGCAAAAGCCTCATTAGTTGGTGCAAAAACTGTAAAAGGACCGTCACCTTGTAAAGTCTCCACAAGACCTGCGGCTTTCACTGCAGCTACTAGTGTAGATAATGATTCTGTTCCAACCGCTAAGTCAATAATGTCTTGTACGTCTAGTTCTACAACAGCCTCTTCAGCAACTGTTTCAGTATTTTCTTTCGCAGCAGACCCACAACCTAAAGTAAAAATGGCTACAAGCCCAATAGCGAATAGATGATTCAATTTTTTCATAGTCAATTTGTTTTATATGGGGCTGTAACAGAATGTCATGGTAGTTGTTCAGATTTAATTTTGAAAGGCGTGATTAGTCGCTAGAGAGACTTACCGAGAACAACCATTTAATAGGTTCATTGCTGATCTTGTGTGGACAGCGTATTGTTGTCAAACACTACTAATCAACTATTAAGAATAATGATGATCAAAAATACCCAAAATTAGGTATTTCGAGAGGCTATTAAGTAAGCTATATTGGAGACAAACACAATCATTAAACACACACACGATGAGAGAAAGAAAAAACGTCTACACGCTTCCGCCAGGTGACAAAACCTTAGAATGGTATGGCAAAGCTGTTCTTGAAATGAAAAGCAGACCTACTACAGACCCTACAAGTTGGTACTATCAAGGTGCCATTCATGGTTTCGATAGTAGATTACCTATATGGCGTGGTGCTCCGCCATTACCACCATCTAATGAGCAATACAAGTTTTGGAACCAGTGCCAGCATGGCTCATGGTATTTTTTGCCTTGGCACCGTATGTACCTCGCTTATTTTGAGCAGATTGTAGCCAAAACAATTGTTGATTTAGGTGGACCAAGCGATTGGTCATTGCCGTATTGGAATTATAGCGATATGTCTAACCCAAAGGCCTTGGATATGCCTAGCGCGTTTACCACACCTGCAAACACTGCTAATGGTTTGTGGCTAGAAGACAGGGTGTCTGATGTGCTTCAGGCTAGGTATGTGACCTTACAAGCATTAACTGTCATACCATATACTGGAGATGGCACGACATCACCCTTAGGGTTTGGAGGGCCAGAAACTGCCTTTTCGCATAGTGGCAGAACCCATGGTAGGCTTGAGAGCCTTCCGCATGACATAGTTCATGTGATGATAGGTGGTGCTATGGGTGACCCTAGAACCGCAGCATTAGATCCGATATTCTGGTTGCATCATGCCAATATTGATCGATTGTGGCAAGTATGGTTAAATGAAGGAAATAGGTTCAATCCATTGAAAAACAACTGGTTAAACTTTGGTTTTGAATTCCATGATAAGAACGGTAAGGTTGCCACACTAACTTGCGAAGAGGTAGAAGATACCACTAAGGTATTAGACGGCTACAGTTACCAAGGTGTGCCAACTTCAGCCCCAAAACTCAAAAGGGGCACTGTTAATGAAAGCCTAGCCATGGCTGAATTACCACTTGAAGTGATTGGTGCTTCTAATACCTCTAATGCCCTATCTTCAAACAGAACGGTTAGTAAATTGAGTATGGTCAAGGCAGGGCATAAGCGATCGAGTTTTATGAAAGCACTGTCTAATGCATCAAAACCAACTGCTACTTTCCTACACTTTGAAAACGTAACAGGTAAGGGTGTTCCTCCGATTTATGATGTCTATATCAATTTGCCCGATGGCGCTGATAAAGAGGCTCATTATGCAGGTTCACTTGGCTTTTTCGGAATTGAGGAAGCTTCAACTGCCAATGAACATCATTCGGGTAGCGGGCAACATTTCGCACTGGATATTTCCAGTTTGGTTGAGGAGCTTAAACAAAAGAACCTATGGAATGAAGAGGAGCTCGACATTACCTTGGCACCTGAAAGGGCTTTGGATGATGATGCTGCTGTAAATGTAGGTAGAATGAGCATCTACGCTTCATGAAAGTAGCGATACTCAATGATTTCGATAGTTATCGAAAAATTGCTTTACTCAGGGTCCAAGCCATGCACCATCCCGAATGGTCGGTTTGGCTCTTGAGTATAAGTCTTTGGTTATTCTTTTTACTTGGAGGCATGGAGACGCTACATAGCGTCCCGTTAGGTGAGAATCGCCTCTTGACTATCATCATATTAAGTTTATGGCCTTGGGTCATCATGGTGATTGCCATGATGTACCCATTGTTAAACGAACCGATGAGACATGTTGCGTTTTCGGTAAGTTCTGCGAAAAGACCATCAACTGTTATCGCCTTTTTGATTGGTTATACTGCTTTTTGGGTATTAGTGGGGACAGCTATGATTGGTAGCTATACATATTATCAGGCACATCCATTAGGATCAATTCCTGTTGTTTTCATCGGTGCTCTGGTATTTTTACTAGCAGGTGCGCTGGTTTGGTGGCAGGGCAGACGTAAATTATTAACAGCTTGCAGCATCACGGTTCCAATTCATTTCAACACATGGAAAACTTACAGTGATGCCACATCCTATGGTTGGACTATGGGGAAAGCTTGTTTTAAAACTTGTTGGCCACAGATGCTTGCCCTCGTGCTTTGTCATCATAATGTCTGGCTCATGGCCTTGGTCACTATCGGAATGCTCTATGAACGCTATAAGTTGCCGCATAAAAGCAGGAAAATAAGTTATTATTGGATAACGATTGGCCTTGTATTAGCCATATTTACTTGGCAAAATATGAGCGGAGCAAGTGAAATTGTTATCTGCAGGCCCTAAGACCAAATGTGACCCTAATGAATGCGTCAAGACAAATAGTAGCTTACAGTAATGAAACTCACGAACTAACTGGGAAAGGTCTCATCATCAATTTAACCCACACACCTCAAGCCAAGTCTTTACTTGAACCTGCGCTGTTGTCAAACAAGCAGGTCAGTTTAATAGCCCATTTTGAAAAGTTACATGGTTTTGGAAGCTTACCGCTGATCAATGTTTCGTTAAATGGGAATGAATATCAGTTGGGCGCATTAGCCCTTTATGGTTTATCAGAGAGTTCTACTGCCGGATTAGAACATGATGGACATGGACAGCAGCATTTACTAGAATACCAAGATGTTCCTTCAACCCTTTTAGCGGATCTTTTAAACACCAATAAGCCGAATTATATCACTTTAAGTCTAGAAAGGCCTCTAGCCCCTGATGCCTCACTTAGCATTGGAAGGGTGACTTTGAGCTTAGCCTGAATAAGGGCAGTCAAACTTGTCTTATGCAACTCAATAATGACTCGTATAAGCTAGAAGGTAGTTAAAAATTGATAGGCTAAGGTAGATTTTGGTTATGCTACTTCTGATACTCTATTTTAAGAATTTTCCATACGAAATCGCCCATTTTGGTTTTAACTATAGCTGTATCTCCAACAGTTTTATTAAGCAGCGCTTTAGCCATTGGGGAGTCCATAGAGATATAATTTTTGTTACCTATTAACTCTTCGTAACCCACAATACGAAGCCGGTTTTGAAGACCTTTGGCCTCGTTTTTAATTTCTACCCAAGCACCAAAACTCACTTTTCCTTCTTGACTGGGGTGGTAGTCAATAACTTTAAAGTCATCAATACATTTACACAAATAACGAACGCGATTATCAATTTCTCGAAGCCGTTTTTTGTTGTAATGGTAATCGGCATTTTCTGAACGATCTCCCAAACTTGCGGCCCAAGTGACCTTAGCGGTAACGTCTGGACGTTCAACTCGCCACAAGTGATCATGTTCTTCCCTTAATTTTTGTAAGCCTTCGGGAGTAATCATTTGCGAGCGATAGAGTTTTGGTAGCGTTGATTCTGGGATTTTTCGCCTCATGATAAATGATCTTGTTTTGAAAATTTTCGCAAGATAATATAATGATGGATAATTTGTTCGTGCAGAACTATCAATAGATCTTATATGTTGCGCTAGCTAATTTCATTTAGAAATGTTGGCCTTTTTTATAAACAGCAGGAGGGGACAGAGCGTCAAGAAAATGTTCAGTGAACATTTTTAGTGATGGGCCAGCTTGCAGGGTGAGCTGGCCCACTCTTTTGACATTTTCGTACTGGAAGGGAAAGCCAGCGGGAATATTAAATGCGTGAGCCATTTAGTCGAATGTGGTTGACTTGCATACAGTCATTTTAGCACATTGCAGACTATTAAATGAAATGAATGACATCTCTTAACCTCGACTAAGCAGCATTTTTCTGTTTCTTGAAGAATTTGAGATCTGATTTAATTTTCGATTCTGTCTTTTTACCTGTTTCGATAAATTGTTTTAAATCTTTGAAAGTCTGATCTATGTCCTTACGCATTTTGGGTTTCATCATCCAGCCCATAAAGAATCCAGGCAGTTTTGCAAATTCAATTTCCATATGAGCTGAGATCGTGGATGTATCCTTATTCGTTGAGATAACTTTCCAAGTTGATCTAGCCTTCTTCATCATGGCAGGTAGTCCATCTGCATAATAGGTGAAGCTCATGCCGTCAGGGTCAACACTCTCGACAATCTCATCGATTTCTCCCCATGTCGATGTGCAGGTCCTACCTTTGACTGACCCGAAGGCCTCTCTGTCTCCAGATTGATTAACGGCACTTGCCCAATCACATACTTGTCCAAACTGATTCCAAACCAACTCCCAGACTTTGTCTGCGGGAGCATTTACTGATATGTTTTTATTAATGATCATAGTAATAGTTTTACTGTTAGATTCAACCCAAGCCAATGTGTGACATTGGTTGGTCCAGATCCTGATCGTTCTACAACTAATTTAAATTGAACAAGTGTTTGAACTTATCGTCATTGACCACCTCGTCTATGATACTCTTTTTGTCAAAATCCTTCTTGAATGGCAGACTTCGAAGGTGCTGCTCGTATTTATCCTCGATTAGGTCTATTGTCTTCCCGACATTGGGAAGAACCACTTCATGATGAAAATCCACATACTCCTTTCTATTGAATAGAAGTTTTCGATTGTCAATAATCTTATTATTTAGTGCAAAGGTCACCTTTTTATGGCACCGACAAGGATTATCGGGATTGACAAGTCCACACTTATTCTCCATATAATTGGCCATGTCCTTTCTGGCCCTTGTGAGGCGCTGTCGAAAGTTGCTTTTTGAGATCTCCAGTATTTCAGAGCCAACAGTATGATCCGCATGGAACATATCTCCAATTATGTATACTAATCGTTGTTCTCGTGTCAGACACAATAACATACCGCTAATACAACCTGCAGTAACTTCTCTAATTACCTCTTTCTTCTCTTCCTTTTCTTCCTGAGTTAACTCTACATTCTTAGATCCAGCTAGTGCATTGGCATGCGATTCAAACCCAGACCCAGACATTTTTACCTCCATGGGTTTTCTCAGTGACATTAGAAAGTGGTTGGTAACAATGCGATATAGCCAGGTTCGAAAAGAACTTTTTCCTCTAAATTCAGAGAGCTTTGTGATGACCTTTATATTGACTTCTTGCGTAAGATCAGCGGCATCATCAGGTTGTCGGACCATGCGCCAGGCAATATTATAGATGTAGGGTTGATGCTTCAGTAGCAGCTTTTCCAGGGCCTTTTTATTTCCTGAATTCGCCTCATTCACTAAGGAGTCATCGTCTTCATCTCCTTCATACTCTTTCAAAAAAGGGCTCATAATTAGTTTTTTTATTTAGATGCACTTGAGTCATATGTGTGACGGCTTACGATAATATCATAAAAAATTGTCACAGTTTCTGAAGGTCTGAGTCTAAGGTTGAAAAACTGGGCGGACTGTGTTAGAATAGTCAAAGAGCCCTGTAATGACAACAATGAATGAAACAGTGAGAGGGTTCAAAATGGATGAAGCATCCAATGAGCCTAATGAAGTAAAAGAAGTATTTGACTGGTACAAAGAGAATTTTGGTTTTGTACCGAATCTGGCAAAAGTGTTGAGCGCATCACCCGCTGCTTTAAGGGCCTATTGGCTTACACAGACCCAGCTAAGCCAGTATGGCTTGTTGACAGCTGAAGAGCATAACATCATACAAATGGCTGTGGCGGTAGAAAATCGCTGTAAATATTGTACATCAGGGCATCAGATGGCCGGTGGGGCTTTCTTTGGTTCGGCTGAAGATGATTTGCTTGCAATCAGGAATGAATCGCAAATCTCTGATGAAAAATTGAATGCGCTTAGATCATTCGCATTGGCAATTTATCGTAATAAAGGGAGGGTTTCTGACGATGTACTCAACGCCTTTCTAGCAAAAGGATATTCAAAAGCGCAGGCGATAGAAGTAGTAACCAACATAGCTGTGAAAGTACTTTCTAACCTGACCAACCAATTGGCTCTAACAGAAATAGATGAGCCTTTTGCACCATTGGCTAAGGGGCTCTTCGAGTAAAGAAAAACACAAGAAAGAAATCAATTAAATATAAAAATCATATGAAAACGATTAAATCAATAGTAGTGGCAGTATTACTGCTGACCGGTGTAAGTTTTAGCGCCAACGCTCAAAACATGGATGCAAGATTAGTACACAGTAAAGAGATAAATAAATCTGCTGACGAGGTTTGGAGGGTCTTAAGGAAAATGGACGATATAGATAAATATTCATCGAACATTGCCAAGGTAGACTGGAAAGGTAACAAGGGAATCGGAGGCATTCGAGTTTGCTGGACACCTGATGGAAAAGGTTATTTCAAGGAGCAAATTGTTGGTTTTGATGATGCTACGCGGTCCTATACTTATTCGTTACTTGAGGGAGCACCAGTAAAGGGAATGATCAACACTTTTAAGGTAGTTGACATGGGTTATAACAAGTCTAAGATAGTGTGGTGGACTAATTATGAAGAGTTCATGAAAAACCCCAATATGACAAAGGATCAATTTCATGGCTTTATGAAAATGAGTGCTACAGAAATGGCCGATAATGTTGCATCTGCTGCTAGAGCATCGATGTAAGTTGTTTCTAAGGTAAAAGAAGTGGGTATTCCTATCTTAACCCATTTCTTCATGGTTGAAAGAGGCGCTTTTTGCGCCTCTTCTATTTTTCATTCACTGAGCTACACTCAGTTTTGTAAGCCGCCTGTTGATTTTCCCTAGAATGTTCTGCTAACCTTGGATTAGACCAATCCAACGCTAATACTTGTCCGCCTAAAACAGAAGCAACATGTATGTCAGAAAAGAAATTTCATCACGACCCACAGGTCACCAAAGGCAAATACACAGCTGGCACAAGACGCATAGTGGAAATTCTACAATGATAGACATGAGCGTTCGGTTCCCGTGGTGTCTCTCGGGATTAAATAATATCATTATATAACAGGCGCTTGTCTGGGAGGCGTGAATTCCATTAACATATAATCGGCCGTTATCGCACTAAAGATGCTAGAACTGATTATATGTTAAATACTGGCGTATTACTGTAATTCACTATGATTGTTATATAATGTTCACAGTTTTATGTTAACATAGCTTGGGATTCAGCAGAGGTATTTTATTCTAGAGCTGTTGGCCTTTTCTTTGCGTAACAGGAGGGGGCGAGTGTTAGGAATTGATCTGGCAGATCAGTTTAGCCGGTAGTCGCCCAGTAGGGGAAGTTAGAATATTATGTGAGACGATCTGCTATCGAATAAATGTGTAGTTGTCAAAAGGTAAGTATGAAGGTTTCCGCCTAATTCTTTAATTTAGTAGAAGAATACACAAACATGAAAAACATAAGTTTATTCATATTTCCCTTGTTATTGGGTATAACCTTTGGTACCCCTATTACGCATAAAAATATCGAGCAAACTTTAAATTCAACAGCCTCCTTTCTATTGACTTCCTTTCACATTAACGATAATGATGAAAAAGCAGAAGCGGTTTTAAGAAAGTACATCGAGGCTATCGGTGGAGAAAAAGCCATAGCGTCTATTGAATCATTAAGTTATACGTATAATGCAACGATCAATTCGCAGTCTCTGAGCACCAGTGTGAAAATAGCGACTTACCGAAAATCTCCAGATAAATTTTTTGAAGAATCTATAATGGACAATGAGCGCTTTATGAAGAGAATTTATAATAACGGAGGCTTAAAAATTACTGATGTAATTACTCCATTAAGTGAGAACCAAAAGGCACGCTTGAAGTATGACGGCATCATGTTTTCAGAAAGATTCTACTCAGATTATAATTATCAACCCACGGTTATCGGCACAGAAGTAGTTGATGGGGTAGATACGTATAAGATGCAAATAACGATTGATGGCGTAAATATTTATGAATATTATGCCATTGAAAGCGGATTAAAAGTAAGATTTCATTTTGACGAAGGCACCATCTATACACTTTCAGATTACAAGGAAGTTGAGGGCGTTAAATTTCCATACAAAATCGTGTTTAACAATCAGTTTCTAAAGCAATATTCACGAGTTCCGACACATTATACTTTCACTTTGAGAAAGATCAAAGTCAATGAGAATATCAAGGATAGAATATTCGAATTGAATTAAAGCCTATTGAAGGAGCGACTGTGTTAGCGTAAATACTCTTAAATACTGTTAGGCTCCGTATTACAGGAATTACTAGCCCTGCAGGCATTCCAATACCTAAAGCCATCCACAGGACGCCTTATTAACGGTATTGAATGTTATATAATGTTTGCAGTTTGGCGCCTGCCCCGGACCTGATCCGGGTTTACACAGCCCTGCCTTCGTTCCTTATGGCAGGTAAATTCGGGTTTAGCTTGAGCATTTTATTCTAGAAGGGTTGGCCTTTTCTATGCATAAAAGGAGGGGAGACGAGTGTCAAAAATTGATCTGGCAGATCAGTTTAACGAGTAGCTAGGATGTAGGGGAGGTGGCGCACTTATGTCACATGTCTGTCTGCCGAAATGGCTTTGCCAAAAAAGATTTTTTTTGATGGATTAGGATTGGAAGGGACTATAAATTTAGGGTATGCGAAAAGAGACAGTGTGTTTCTAACTGAGTCGGCCATGAACAGCACAAATATCGAAAACCTTGTTTTAGATTATACCCACTTTAAATTAATTACCCCGATAGGTTTACCCCAGCGGGGAGTTGAAAAAACATACAACGACCTTTTACGCGCTCAATAAAAACATAATTTTGAAAACGGATTTAAAAAGTTCGATATTGAGTATCAGAAATTCAAATCAGAGTGGAGTTGGAAGCAGAATCATAGAATACTCCTGACTTGTCAATTGGAACAATACTGTTAATATGAGATGAATACTATACACTGCCAATAAATGGACAAAATAATTTTAATCTCCGGCATTCATGGTCTCATACTCGGAGGGGTGCTTTCAGTCAAAAGGAACTTCTTTAAGAAACACAGCAATATATTTTTCTTAATGCTGGTGTTTGATGTGTCCTTGTACTTAATCATACAAAAGGGGATAGGACCCTTTAGCGATAGCCCTAAATTGTTTTTGAGTAGCTATTTACTTGTTTACTTTTTTACTCCTTTATATTTTCTTTACCTCTCGAACTTCAAGACCGAAGGTTGGCAGATCAAAAAGAACTGGTGGGTATTTCTACCAGCGCTAGTCTACTTAGCCTTATTATTCCCATATCTGTTATTGCCAAGCGCTGAAGTCCTTAGCCAATCATCACAAATGGATGAATTACTCTTGGCCGATTTACTCGCCATTGTTGTCAATATCGTCATGCTTGTTAAGTGCTTTAGGTTTAAAAAATCCATTGAAGAGAGCCCATCCAAACGACATGTCTTTACTGCTTTTCAAATTATCATGTTGATCGTTAATGTGCTTTGGTTTATCGTCTTACTCAGTGCTGTTGAAGTAATGCCTTCCTCATTTCAACTTGGATTTAACGAAGTCTTTTTAATAATGTCTGGGCTGATCTTCCTTTTCGGATATTATGTGATGGCTAGAGGAGAAGTATTTGATTGGAATGAGGTAACGAATAAGAATAGATATGAAAAAGTAAATTTTGATGAAAAGGAGATTCAGTCAATTGGCGAACAAATAGTTAAATGCCTCCGGCATGAGCAACCTTACCTAAACCCTGAATTCAAATTGTCTGATTTAGAAAAGCAGTTGTCAGTTGACAGGTTCAAATTGTCTTACACTTTGAATAACCATCTGAAAATGAATTTCAAAAAGCTTGTGAATACTTACAGGGTAGAAAGATTCCTAGAACTTATGGAGTCAAAGGAGCTGCAACACTTCAATATTGCTGGTATAGCTGAAGAATCAGGTTTTAAATCGAAGTCGACCTTTTACAAAGCATTCAAGGAAATTAAAGGATTGACCCCTAAAGAGTATTTTAATTCTACTGAGATTAATAGCTATTCAACACCAGGCTAAAAACGCGTGTCGTATCTCGTCCAATACTGATTATTATTTCCCATCTAAAATTCTTGCTGTTAATGTCAAATACAAGCCTTTGTGATTGATGTTGGCCATCCAATAGGTTCAAAAACTAGTGTTGTAAAATTAGCGACTACTTTATAAGCGCTATTTGTGGATCTAATTCATTTCTTTCAGACTAATCTTGCTTATATGTATACCACATATTGGACGGCCATAATAGGGCCTGTAGCATACTATAAGCCATTAAGGGTTAATTAACATCGTTACGAAAGATAAAGCCATTATGAAGATGAAATTGCCTTTCTTCCACAGGTCAAATGCTACACTAGTGGCATTGAATTCGATGCATATCACCAGAAAATATAGAAGATCATCATATCAGCTTTTGCTATGTATATGGGCAGTATTCTCTTTGTCTTGCAATTCTCAATCCTCAGTTTATCAAGACCTTGAAAACACCAATGAAGAAATTCCTATTGTTTATAGAAGCCACATCTACCTAAAAGGAACTATAGGAAGTACAGAGGGAAACTTTGTATTTGATACGGGCGCGGACAACCTCTACTACGACTCAAGTTTTTTCACATCGAATGGCTTTGCTTATAAAAACCTGATTGAAACCACTTTAGGGGGAGCTGGTAATTCTACACAAAATGTAATTGTTGTAATGGATACCGTCACAATCAATTTTGGGGAGCAGGTTTATAGTACATCAATTGTTCCTGTATTAAAGCTGAAACCCATATTAGGTGATTTTCCTGATGGGATAATTGGCTTGGACTATTTCTCTAAAAGCGTAATGGAAATAGATTATAAGGCTGAGTACATGAAGCTTCATGTTTCCATTGATTCACTAAACGTTAAAGGATATCAAAAAATAAAACTGGAACGAGTGGCCAATCGGCTTTACATGCCTGTTGAGATAGCTATTAATAATTCAACCACAATCAAAGGCAAGGTTTTAATCGATTTAGGGTCGGGTTCCGGTCTATCCATTACAAGTCCTACTGCTAAGGCATACGACTTGGATAATATGATTTCCGATAAAGTGTCTTATTTCAACAAATACCAGGGTGTAGGCGGGGGGTCCGCTAGTTATGATTTTAGGGCCCAGTCCGTACGAATTAATGACTTTGTAGTGAAAGATGTCATTTCAAACTACAGTAAAGATACCACTGGATCCCTTTCTTCCACTGAACACATTGGATTACTCGGAAATAAGATACTTGACAGGTTTGACCTCATATTAGATTTTATGAAAAACGATCTATACCTACGTCCTAATACCGATTTCGATAAGCCATTTCCTTCATCCAGATTAGGATTTTATTATGTTGATCGCAGTGCTTCAATGAAGTCATGGATAGTCACGGGACTCCATGAGTCGAGCAATGCAGACAGGGCAGGCCTACAGGTTGATGACGAAATTCTATCAGTCAATGGAAGAGACGTTAACACGATCCCTTACCAAGATCAAAGAAGCTTTTTAGAGAATGAAAACGAACTCACCCTTACGCTCAGAAGGGGAGATGAAATGCTTAGCATGGGCTTTTTGTTAATTAGCCAATTAGGTTGCAAATGAAACGATTTTGCTCCCTTATGATCCTATTACTCATGATTCAAAGTGTCCACAGGGTTTTTAACAACTACTTTAAAAGTGTTAATCCCGGAGACTGAAATGACAATTCCTAGTACGATGATTAAGCCAATTCCAAAATTTAGATAATTGAAACTGGTGGTGTAGGCAAAATTATCAAGCCATCGGTTGACCAAAAAATAGATGGGGTATACCGCGAGTATCAAAGCCATTGCCACAGTGGTTACGTAGCTTTTACTTAACAACCAGAACACGCCTAACCCGGAAGATCCAAGTACTTTTCTTACAGCCACTTCTTTTTGCCTTTTCTGCCCAATAAAGGCGGACATGCCGTATATGCCGAGTGAAGAAAGAAAGATGATCACCATGGATAAAAAGGAGATTGAACTTTTCAGTCGAATGTCTTCTTCATGTTGAGAAGCAAAATACTCGTCCAGAAAGGTGTAATTGAAATCGCCTTCAAGGCTAAACCTGTTCCAGTTCTCTTGAACATTAGCAATGATTGATTCAACGTTGCTAGGAGTGAAGTTGATAGAGACAATCGGCCCCCTGGGAACCCATACGAACTGTGCTGGAAGCAATGGTGAATGCATTGACCTGAAGTTGAAATCCTTTACGACCCCTACTACGGTTTTGACTTCATCGGGACGGCCTTCTCGTATGTATCTGACCCTTTGTCCGATGGGGTTATTCAAACCAAGCTTTTTTACAGCCATTTCATTTAAGATGCAGGTTGTCCTATCTGAATAGTCGATGGAAAACTCTCTGCCTTCAATGACTTCTATTTCAAGCGTTTTGAAAAATTCGTGGTTCACACCTGATCGACTAACGATGATTTCTTTTTCTCCACTCTCAGATTTAATGGTATAATCTTGACCGCCAGCCCACTTCAGTGGCACTTGTATTGAGTTTGTAACAGAGTTTATACCGGGAATTGTCGTAAGATATTGTTTGAATGTATTCAAAGATTCAGCACGAGCGTTCTGAGCATGTAGTTCCATGTACATAACCTGTTCTTTCTCAAATCCAGTATCTCGAGTTAGTATAAAGTTGATCTGATCTTTGAAAAAGAACGTAAGGGTGATGAGAATTAATGAAAAAAGTACTTGAAAACTCATGAGCATACGTAACAAACCATAGTTATGACCCGCTGAAGTAACCGCTCCTCTCAAAGCATTTACGGTAGAAAGCTTAGATAAAATGCCAATGGGTATAATTGAAGGAATTAGTGCTCCCATAAGCAGGAAAATCAGGAGTGTCACTATCGTTAAAGGAGTGATTAAAAAACTTGGATATATTCCCAGTGGTAACCAACTCTTTTCTATCTGGCCCAAGGCATAAACCAGACCGATTGATAACAGAATAGCTGTGAGTATGATTAAGGCGTTTTCGCCAACAATAGCTAATACGAGTGAGCGGTTTGTGCCCCCGAGTGTTTTACGAACACCTGTCTCCTTGATCCGTTGGGTCACATTTGCTAAACTGATTTTCACGAAATTTATTAGCGTAAGTAGGGCGATGATCAATCCGGCATAAAAGACCAGTTGTACAAAAATATAGTTGCCGGAGTCACTGATTTGCCATCTGGCTGTGGAGTGGAGGTGGATGTCATTCACTGGGACGAGTGCAAAACTACGGTCGGGATCATTTTCGACTTTGTATCGGGAATAGATAGCGTTGATTTTATCTTCCACAACATCATGGGCAACTCCTTCAGCCAATTTCACATAGTTAAGGACAGTATTGAGGTAGTTCCAGGAAGTAGCCATTCTTTCACGATCCCATCTGGAATTATTAAAGAAGTGGTCAATAGAAGTGAGGAAGTCAAATTTTAGATGTGAGTTTTCAGGAGGGTCTTCCACCACGCCAGAGATCTGTCTAGGCCTATTCCAAAGAAAAATAGTTTTTCCTACTGCTGATGCTTCTCCATAGATTTTGGTAGCCATGGACTGCGTGACAACTACCGAAGCTGGATCGGCAAACAAGGTTTCCTTTTGCCCATCCAAAATCTTAAAGTCAAAGATTTCAAAAAACTCCTTTGAAACTCGATGACTTGTCAGCCAACTCCACGCTTTATTCTCAGGATAATGTACAATGCTTACACCGTATGAACCACTGACAATCCCAATTGCTTTTTCTACTTCAGGGATCTCCGCTGTTACTAATTCTGGGATAAGTCTTGAAGATCTGGTAGTCTGTGCTATGTTTTCACCACGTATTTCTGTTTTCTCAATTCTATAAATCCTCTCGTGATCAGAAAACTGTGTATCGAAAGAGGTTTCGTATTGATAGAATAAAAATACAATCAGAAACACACTGATTCCTGTTATTAACCCGATGAGTTGAAAACTAAAAAACTAGTTGTTTAGCTGTTCTTCTAAGAAATACTTTAATCATAATGTTGGAGCGACCTGATTTAATTGAACCTATTTCAATATCGAACTAATAAGAGTAGAGCTTTGCCAATTGGGAGGCATAGAAGTACGGATTAATTTTATGGGACTTCTGTACATCTCTAAGGGCATTTTTTCATTTACAGCCTACGTATGCTTACACTAAATGAAAAGGATGAGATTTGGTTTGCTGAACTTACACTGGAACTGTATCCCTAAACCAAAACTAAATTTCCACTAAATGCAGAAATAGAATGAATAAGGTTTTTATAATGTTGCTTGTTGTCGCTTTGTTTTCTTCGGATTCCAAAGCAATGAATGGAAAGGATGATAAAGAAGGCAACTATCGTGGTGTCATTACTCATGGCAATTTTTCCGATGAAATTGATATCGAGATCAAAAGTGACTCCAAGGATTTTGAAGCCTACTTTACAAGTTTGGCTCAAAATGCATTCAGGATTCCTTTTCAGAAAGTTGAGGTAAAAGGCGATTCTATCAGTTTCATGCTGCAAAGTGACTTTTATGCCTATGTATTTAAAAGTAAATGGATCGAAGGTTATACGAAGCTACAAGGCTCACTCGTGGTTGACACAGTAACTGTTGCATTTACACTCGACAAGCATACGGTTGAAAATGTGCAATCGCTAAAAAGCGAAGAGGTGACTTTTAACGCGAATGGAGCAAATATAAACGGGACCATTTGGTATCCGGAGAATAAGAGTCAACGGGCACTCATAATTGTAACTTCATCCGGTAATTCAGACCGGAGCGCTTCCCGTGCAGAAGCAATGCTAATGGCAAGGGTGGGGATGATAACTTTTCATTATGATAAGAGGGGTACAGGGAGTTCTGAGGGCGATTGGGGGGCTGCATCAATTGACGAATTATCAGCTGATGACATAGAAGCCATCAAGTTTTTCTCAAAAAGGAGCGGCATTCCATTAAGGGACATCGGCATAAAAGGCAGTAGTCAAGGCGCTAGTAAAGTACCACTTATCTTAAATCAATTGTCGCAATTGAAATATGGTATTGTGGTCAGTTGTCCTGGAGTAACGTTATTAGCGAGCGATCTTAATTACTGGAAGAATAGAAACGCTGAAGCACTCGGAGCACATATTGACAAGGCGGCTGAGCTTCAGGGTAAAGTTTTTGAATTCATTGCTGGCCTATTACCTCAATCAAAACTATCAGCAGCGATTAACGAGAATCAATCCGAACCTTGGTTTAAACAAGTATGGGTTCCAGATTTAGACCAAGTTCAAGAAGACAGAAAACTTAAGTATAGCCCTATTCCGGAGTTCGAAAAGACAAATCAACCGTTGCTTATCATTCAAGGCACTAAGGATGAAATCATACCTGCTAATAGTCATCAGCTTATTTCAAATGCACTTAAAAAGGCTAATAACAGTCAAGTTGACACTAGACTTTTGGAGTCAGCATCCCATTCCATAAATTATTTAGGAGTGAGCGATTTTCCTTATTGGTCAAAACTACATCCTGACTACCTAAAGATTATTCAAAAGTGGATAGAAGGACAGTTTTAGCTCTCTGCCAGTGCACTTATTTAGGCATGCAAAGAATGAGCGACAATAGGGGGAAATCGCAGTTATTTAAGATTTAGTGTCTCAGGTCCTCTGACCTATATGAATAAGTAAGAAACTCACTTATTCATTATTTTATACATTCCTGGTTTTTCTATTGGACGCTCTTGATAGCCAAACTTGTGGTAAAACTCGATTACTCCTTCGGCAGCCATAAGTCCAACAAAAGAGTGGTTGGCTGCATGTCTATTTAGATAGTTTTCAATATGTGTCATGATTAGTTTACCAACTCCTTTGCCTTGGTAATGGGGTAAAACCATGATGTCCTGGATATAATAGTAAATTCCGCCATCACCAATAACTCTACCTAGTCCAATGATATGGTTATTGTCATAAATACTAACAGAGAACAAGTCTTGAGCCAGTGCTTTACTGACCGTACCATCACTGAGATTATCCCATCCGGTAGTTTTTCTCAAGGCTTGGTATTCGCTTGTTGTTATTTTCCTTACTTCAGCCTGATAATCATTCATTTCCAAAACGGATAATATTCAACTGCACAACTCATATTTCAATAAAATGACTCATTCTAGAAATCGTCTATTGGAAAGAAGAAAAGCGCATTGGCTATCCAGCCGTTTGAAGTGCAATTTGCTTCTGATAGGTTTTGTAATCGGCAAAATCCCAATGCTTATGAACCTTGCCGTTCTTTATCTGGAGTATCGTTTTTATAGGAATTGAAACAAAGACGTTTTCATTTCCTCCCGTCCATGATGAGGGTAATATCATCGAAAATGTAGTATTGAGTATGACATAACTGGCCGATGAAAAAAGGCCATTTACTTTAACTTTGGAATACTTGGCTTTAGAATCAATCAAAACACCTTGCCAGAACTGACTAACAGCCTCCTTACCCGTTTTTTCGTAATCCGTAGAATTAAAGAAATCATTGGCAGTAAGGTCTTTAAACTCCACTGCTGAGTCATAATACTCACTCATTTTCGCCACATCCTTGTTGGAATAGGCGGCCATATATTCGGAAGCTACTGAGGCATTGTATGATTCTTGTTCGGTACTGAGCCCTTTATTGTTATTTAGTGAAGCCGTTTGTCTTGCCCAAGATGCATAATCACCAAAGTCAAAGTGCTTGATGATTTTACCGTCACGAAACTCAAAAACGGTAATCATTTCACCCTTTATGATTACGGTTTTTCCTTCATTCGTTGTTGAGTTTTCGAAGCTCATGTCACTGACTACAAAATGGCCTGTAGCAAACTGTTCTTTAATGTCTATACGTATATAATCGGGTTTCTTTGAAAAGGCCTGCTTCCATAAGGTCAAGATGGTCTGCCTGCCCAAATAGGTGTCTTTAATCCCATACAGCTCACTTGCGATTACATCATTAAAGGCTACTGAATCATGCCAATAGGAGGACATTTGATCAAAGTCCAACTGTTCATATGCTTTAAAGAAGTCGTTAGTAATTTTAATATTGTCTTCATTTTTATCCTGATCAAATAGAGTCTGTGTTATCAGAATAAAGGCAAATAATAGTAGTGTGGAAGTGCTTTTCATAAGTCGAATTCTTTTCCTCAAAACTAAGTCCAAAACACGCGTCAAATTGCCGAAAATCTAGTGCATATGTCTGGGTAAATTTAATGGGACATGAAATCAAGAAGCATAGGATCGAGACCTACTATCACCTAGTCGTTTGGAACTTCATGAAAGCCTCGCAAAGAGAATCTATATGAAACTGAGTTAGTCACCAAGAGTGTTTGGAACAATAAGAAAGCATTCATCTGCTAAGCCGAAGAAATATATTCTATCCTATAAAATTAGGTAACACTCTTAAAGTTATCATTTTTCATCTGCGTGCCTATTAATCAAGTTTACTTAGGTGATCTAAACCTAACCATTCAAACGCACTTTCATGAAACTCGAACTAACAGTTAACTCCACCAAGTACAAAGTGGATCCACCAAGCGATCCAAATACACCCTTATTGTGGGTTCTGAGAGATCAATTGGATCTCACAGGCACCAAATACGGTTGCGGCATTGGTCAATGCGGTGCTTGCACAGTCCTTGTTGATGGAAATGCTTTAAGGTCATGTTCCATACCAGCCACTGCAGTTTCAGGAAAAAAGATTACGACAATTGAAGGAGTTGCCAAAGAAAATCAACTTCATCCGGTGCAAGAAGCTTGGGTGCAGGAAGATGTGCCACAATGCGGTTATTGTCAGGCAGGACAGATAATGAGTGCCATCAGCTTTTTGTCAAAAAACAGTAAGCCAACAGACAGCGAGATTGATACAGCAATGCAAGGAAATATATGCAGATGCGGAACCTATCCACGAATTAAACGCGCTATTAAGAAAGCAGCAGATCAAATTTAATCGACATGCAAAGAAGAAATTTTATAAAAATATCTGGATTAGCTGGAGGTGGACTTATGATGAGCACACTGCTAAAAGGAGCTGATAAGCTACTGGTGAACAACCTTGATGTATGGGAACCAAATCTCTTCATCAGAATTACACCGGACAATAGTATTACTTTGTTGAGTTGTCAAATGGAGTTAGGACAGGGTACACCTGCAGGTTTAGCTCAGATTCTTGCTGACGAACTAGGCGTAGACTATGAAAAACTCTCCATTGAATTTGCTCCAACAACTATAGACCGCGATCAGCAATCAAGAAAATTCAATGTGACCACAAGCACCGGTGGCAGTGGTGGCATTGCGAATAATTGGAATGGTGTAAGAAAAGCGGCAGCCGCTACACGTGAAGTTTTGATTCAAACAGCTGCAGAAAAGTGGGGGGTTGGTAAAGGAGAATGTACTTCTGAAGATGGGCATGTCCTTCATAAAAAAACCACGAGAAAATTCACTTTTGGAGAATTAGCGTCTGAAGCTTCAAAGTTAATCCCATCTGATGAGCCAACACTAAGACCTAGCAGCGATTACAAGTTTATTGGAAGATCTTTGATCAGCCCAAAGCAAAAAACAATTGTAACCGGTAAGCAAGAATACAGCATCGACTTGAAGCTGCCTAATATGGCATACGCTTCTATTGAAAGATGTCCTGTACATAGAGGCAAGTTAATCTCATTCAATGATCAGGAGGCTAGAAAGATGCCGGGAGTTATAGTAATTTATGCATATGATGGTTTGGAAAGAGACCCAGCAAATGGCTTTTCAGGTGGTGTAAGACCTGGCGTGGTGGTGGTAGCCGATTCAACTTGGGCTGCTATTCAGGCCAGAAAAAAACTAAAAATTGACTGGGATCACGGCATATTAGGAAACACGAGCGATAGCAACATTATAGCAGAATACGAGGAAGCCGCCCTGACTACCCCAGAAAGGACTCACTCGGAGGGTGACCCAGATCAGTGGTTGAATGAGAAAGAAAAGCATGAATTTTCATATCAAAACAGCTACCAGGCAAATGTTTGTATGGAACCACTCAATGCAATCGCTGATGTCAAAGAAGATCGCATAGACGTATGGGTAGGAACCCAAGCGCAAATGCTCGACCATACTAGAATTTCAAGCTTAACAGGTCTTCCTAGAGACAAGGTGCTCATTCATCCAAAACCCTCTGGTGGTGGATTTGGTAGAAGGTACTTCACTGATTATACGGAAGAAGCTGTGCTCATCTCTAAACGCATGAAAATGCCGATTAAGTTAATGTGGACTAGGGAGGATACCATCAAGACGAATAGATATCATGGCTTGACCTTACAAAAGTGGATAGGTGTTTTAGATGATAAGCGTGAACGACTCATTGCCGCTGATTATATCGGAGCTAGCGTTAATAAACCGCAAGCTTTTCGTCCTTACCCTTACAATGTTCCAAATATTGGGTTCACGAGAATAAGGCCCAAAGAGTTTCTGAATTCCCATGTGTCTTGGAGAAGTGTTGCTGCCCATCAATGGACGCTTGGTTTAGAAAGCTTCATGGACGAGATGGCAATGGAAAGTAATACTGACCCACTTGAGTTTAGGTTAAAACATTTAGACAAAGATGCAGCCTTAGACTTAGATTTTGCCAATGAAAAACTATACCCGGGTCGTGTAGCTACTTGTTTAAGGACAGTCGCTGAACATGGGAAATGGGCTGATAAAGGACGAGCTGGAACTGGAAAAGGGCTTGCAGCCTGTTCGTACAACAAATCATACTGCGCATTATTGGCAGAAGTGACTGTAAATGCCAAGACCATAAAAATTAACAAAGTAACAGCGGCAATCGATGTGGGTATGGCAGTGAATCCAGGCCAAATTCGATCGCAAATTGAGGGAAGTATCATTTGGGGGATTTCTGCCTTGTTCAATCAAATCACTATAAAGAATGGATTGACGGAGCAGAACAACTATGATGACTACCCACTGCCTCGAATTCAGCATACACCAGAAATTGAAGTACATATTATTGAGAATGAGTTTGCACCAAGTGGGGCAGGAGAGCCGGCAGTGCCTGTTACAGCTCCGGCAATTCTAAATGCCATCTTTGCAGCTACAGGTAACAGAATTAGAAAAATACCCTTGGATTTAAGACAAGCTTAGTAAATCATTGTATGTCAACTATTTATTCAGTTTTTAGCCTGTTAACAGTGAGTATTCGCTGTTCAAACAACTTCAAGGTACCACAATAGACAAATTGATAGGATCAAATATCCGTATTCATTGTTGGGTTACACAAACCGAAACAATGCAAGTGATTGGATGGATGAGCAAGCAGAGAAAAAAGACAATTACACTAGAATGGTTGAAACTTAAATCACTTATGAAAATACTAATATTACTCTTTATAAGTTTGGCCTCCAATGCTATGGCACAGTTTGAAAACACTGTTTTTAACTGTGTTGAGGAGGCAAGCAAAACCCCTCTTGAGGTGGTTATTTTGGACCTATCAGGTCAGAGGTTGAGTAGACTACCAAATGATGTTTTGGGGTATAAGAACTTGCAACAATTGAAATTGAATGAAACTTTCATAGAGCAATTACCCGAAGGTATTTCTGAGTTAAAGCGCTTAAAATCAATAGAACTAAATCATTCAAAAGAGCCAAATCAAAAACTCACTTCTATCCCCAAGTCGATAGTAGCACTTAAAGAATTGAATTCTTTAGGACTAATTGGACTTCCAAACCTAGATTGGGAAAGGACAGTCTTGCAGCTTGCAAGCTTACCTCAGCTAAATAATCTGGCCTTAATGAAAAATAGCTTTAAGAAGCTCCCAAAAGGCATAGAAAATATTAAAAGCTTAAGAATGATTTGGCTAGGAGGGAATACAGAACTCGATCTTGAAGATGTATTTGATAAGCTTCCCTTTATTGAACATGTGGGCTTTGGTGGCAACCAATACATCTCGCTGCCAGCTAATATTTCAAATGCAAAGAATATTACTAACTTATGGCTGGCTAATAATAAATTGACTTCTGTTGAACCACTTAAAAGATTAAGCCAGTTAAAGTCATTGACGCTCAATGGTAATATGTTGCAAAGTGTACCCTCTGGACTTGAATCGTTGGAAATTGAGTCATTATCGCTGGAAAACAATCCTGATTTGCAACTCCAAAAAATAATCAATGCGCTTTCTAAGATGTCTGCATTAAGACAGCTAAGTCTTAGCAATAATCAATGGGAGTCGTTACCTGCTGAAATCTCTAAGCTAGAATTTTTAGAGGTACTCGTACTTAGAGGCAACGCTATCTGGCCTGAAAATCAGGGATTTATAAGAAGTAAACTACCAAACACTAAAATTTTATTCTAAATGATAAGGCCGAATTTCGAAATCTACAGAAAGCCTGAGCCTAGCGAACCTGCCTGTCGGCAGACACGTCTTTTGTGAAGGGCTGGACCCTTGGAATAATCACTTCGTGATTGTCTGAAGGACATTCCATGGGTCTGGCCATTGACGGGAACAGCCCACAACAAAAGAAAAGTCTCAAGACAACACTCAGCTCATTTAGACATGCAACGTCAGTACACAGCCAGACAAAGCGATGGCTCACATGTGTTTTGACAGGCAAATTTCTAACGCCTGAGAATTGAATATTTGAAGACAATCTGTGCTGCAGGACGTACACGAGAAAATAGAGCATCAGCTTTGCCTGGCAAATCTTATGTGAAGGGGCAGCCAATTGCTGGCACAGCAACAGCGCGTTGGCAAAGAATAAAATATTGGGTGGGAACAGCGTGGCCGTGGGTTGGATTGGAGCGCTGAAATTTTTGCTATCAAAAGCAAAAACTTTCTGTAGCCAATAGGCGCTTGGCAGATGCGGCTATTTAAAATAAAACTAATTATATAACACCGTGCACAAGGCGCTTGATGGAAGTTCCTCAATGGTAAACGAGAGCGCTCGGTTCCCGAGGTTTCTCTCGGGATTAAATAATATCATTATAGAACAGGCGCTTGTCTGGGATGGCGTAATTCCCTTAACATAAAACCCACAGTTATCTCACTAAAGTGTAGATAACGGTTTTATGTAAAATACCTGCCTTTGCCGGCAGGCTTCGCAGGGAGCGTATTAGGGGAATTACCAGCCCTGCAGGCCTTCATTCACTAAAGCCTGCCACTGGCAGCCTTCTAAACGTTCATGAATGTTATATAATGTTTACAGTTTTATGTTAAGTAAGCTTCGGGTTTTGGGTTAGCATTTTATTCTAGAGCTGTTGGGTTTTTCTATACGTAACAGGAGGGCAGGGGATGACACACTCTTTTGGCATTTATGGCATTGCGCGAAGGCTAGTGGGAATGGCTAATGTGTGTGGATTAAGCTAAGGGTTATAGCTATCTTTAATTTAAATCAAGTAAAAATGGAATGAAACTAGATGATAAATTCATAGAAGGAGAAGTAATTAAAATTCATTGCACTTCTTGTAATGTCTCAACTAACCAATTGATAAGAGCTAAGTTTGCTCCTAAATTTCGGGCTGAATATGAACTCTTTGAGTATAATGAATATTGCGTAGCAGAGTGCTTGGGTTGTAACAATATATTCTTTATACATGTGAGATGGGATGATAATGAAGAGTCGAAAGATGAAAACGGTGACCCGATAAAAGTTATGTCTCATTTTGTTGAAGATGAACTTTGGTTTGAGGACCATGATTTTTTGAATGAACAGGATTTAGACGTGCTACCTGCAATGATTTTTGGAATGTATGAAGAACTCCAGAAAGCTCTTCAAAAAGAAATGAGGTTATTGGCTGGTATTGGTATGAGGATGCTTATCGAGGCTGTTTGTTTAAACCAGAAGATAACTGAAAAAAATCTTCAAGATCAAATCAAAAGCTTGTTAAGCTTAGGGTACATATCAAAGAATGATTTTGATGTTCTAGATGAGCTACGCAAAATTGGAAACCTTAGCGTGCATAAAATTAAGCCTCCTAGTGATTCAATATTAGAGGCTGCTTTAGAAGCAGTAAATCACCTCCTTAGAGCAATTTATGTAGTTCCTAAAAGAACAAAGAGATTAAGAGCCAAACCAAAAAAGTAGAATCAGGGGTGACATGCTTTGCTGGCACCATGTGTGTGGTATTTCTAGTGTCAGTTATTTGATAAGCCCCAAATTCTTAATTGTTTCCCTTTGTCAAATGAAAAGGGAACAGCACCTAATTTGCCACTCATATATTCTTTATCATAGGAAGCATCATTTCGAATATTTTGTTCATGTTGATAAATACTATAAACCTCTGAACTCTCCTCTTCCGATTTATTCACTAAAATCAATTGATCTCGTCTAAGAATATCCTTATTCATAAATTGAGGATTGTGAGTGGTAAATACGAACTGCGCTTTATTAGGGTTGTTAGCTGCCGTCAGATAAAAATCAAGAATTAACCTACTCACATACGGATGAAGCCTAGCATCCAATTCATCAATTACTAATAATGTTCCATTCTTGAGGGAATCATATATTGGTCCCAGGAGAGCAAAAAACTTCTGAGACCCTAAAGATTCGTCAGCTAAAAGATCAAATTCTATACGACCTACAGGTCGACCATTCTTTTCCCTCTTAGTATGAATAGTTTTTACTCTTGTAATATCCTGTTTTACCGATAGCATTATCTTCTTCACATCTGCGGGTAATCCATCCAACATATCTGAGGTAATCTTTTTCTTTTCAACCTCTACATCTACAAATCCAAGATTAGCTTCAACCAGCAACCTTTTCAAGGTGCTACCGTATTGTGGGTTATCTAACAATTCAGCTGTATAGTCTATGTAATCCAGATAGTTAGTTCCAGATAGCAATGAAATACTTTGAAACCAATCCACGATATTTCGGGCTGTTTTACCATTGAATTGGGAGCTGACAGAAATCATGAGCGCATTTTCACGCACAATCTTATGATCAATTGGATCAGTTTGGACAAATGCGTCCGATATAGAATAATCATATTCCAACGATTCAGAGTTGTAAACTCTTTTGAAAAGATCAATTTCTTTTTTCCCATCAACTTGAGATAAGTGTTCAATAAGTACCTTTTCCCGATTGACGACAAAAGAATACTTATAATGAGTATTTGTAATGAATATTTCAATTTCAAACAAGGAAGGCTTGTTAAGAGTCTCAGTGCTTAGACGAAAAGGAGTCACTTCTATTTGTTCATGAGCCTGTTTCTCTTTGGAAGAGTTGATCACAAGATCTTTCATAAAGCCGATTCCATCTAAAAGATTACTCTTTCCTCCTCCATTCGAACCATACAACAAAGCTCCATTGAGGAGCTTTGTTTTGTCATTATCAATGAAAAATGTATTGGATGGATGCTCTTTAATAATAGTAGATCTCATAGATAAATCCATTCGATCTCTAAATGATAGATAATTCTCTAAGGAAAATTTTATTAACACGGCTTCTCTAGGTTGAAATTTTGAGATTTTTTCTCGACTTGAATATAGTGTATAGTCCTGAAACGATCATATTGGCTTCTAATTTGTGAAATTATCTCAGAAAAACAAAAACCTTATTGTAATCATTGCGTAAAACAACTATGTTTGAGAAATATTCTCATAATACGATGACTTATTATTCATTTTATTGAGTTTAGGCGTTGTACTGAGAATAAAACTCAAGAACAGACTATTAGTAAAGAAATTAAGCTACAATAAATACATAATTATGGCAAAGAAGACGACAAAGCGTGAGACCGTTAATTACAATTTGAAAGATGGTAACAAAGTAGTGTACAAAGGGATTACTAACGATCTAAAAAAAAGAGAGGCAGAACACCGTAGGGACAACAAGGATTTCACACACATACAGCAAGTAGGAATAAAAAAGACTGATACTGGAGCCAATAAAGAAGAAACCAGGCAGCTAGCTGTGTATCGAAAGAACAATGGTGGTAAAAATCCGAAATTCAATAAAACTGATAATGGTTAGCATAGATGAAAAATGACTACTTCCAATATTATCATCCGAAATTATTAATCCCGTTGTTGGTGTTCCTTGGTGTTGCGTTTTACCTCGGGAACCAACTATTCGATGCGCATTGGGGTGTATCAGTATCTATCATCTCTATAATAACAGGTATGCTTGTTATTATAGACAAGTACCTATGGAAATATCGTCCATTCTCATTTCTTTTTTGGTCAACAAATCTGGAGGGTAGATACGAAGGAGTGATAGAATATTGTGATCCACAAACCGGAAATCAAACGAAGAAAAAGACTGCAATTGAAATAAGCCAAACTGGATCATCAATTAAAATCCAAAGCTACTTTGGCAATGAACGCAAAAACGAGCAAACTATTTCTAGGAGCTTGCATACTAGTTTGGTGAGAGATGATCATGGTGAGTACTCAATAGTATTTACTTACGAGAATGGAGGTAATACAAGACTTGGGTTCTCACCTCACTACGGAACTAATATTTTTCGAGTAATCGAATCAAAGGATAAAATTAAAGCATTGAAAGGAGAATATTACACCAATAGGTTGCCGGTACAAACTAAGGGGACGATACGAGTGGACTATAAATCAAAAAAATTAAGTCAAGGATAACGACAGGAACATGGCAACACTGCATAAAGAATATTTGAGTTTTGATGGAAAAATAAAACTGACCGAGGCCAGAAAAACAAGCCTTAAAGGGAGCAGGAAAGAGCTAAGAAGAAAGATTCGAAAATGGTTCAAGGAGAACAAGCCTAATGAGCTTCAGCCAAAGTTTAAAGGGCAAGGTTCTTTTGATATGAATACTACAGTCAATCCAATACCAGAATATGATGAAGATGGGAACAAGCTTCTTTTTTATGACTTGGACTATGGAGTCTACTTTATTGAAAAGGATGACGAATACAATCGTAAATTGATAGATACTTGGCACGATTGGGTTTACAAGTCCGTTGAAGATCACACCGTTCAAAAGCCAAAAAAGAAGACGACTTGTGTTAGAGTTATTTTTTCAGATGGACATCATGTAGATTTACCTATTTATTACAAGGATGGTGACACACCTGAATTAGCACATAAAAGTCGCGGATGGATTGATAGTGATCCAAAAAAATTCTTAGAGTGGTTTAATGATCAAAAGAATGCTCAGCTCGAAAAAATAGTTAGGGCTCTTAAGGCCTGGAAAAACTATAGAGAGTTTAATAATACCAACCTTAAACTTCCCAGTGGATTTGAGCTGACTATTTTAGCCACAAACAATTATGTAAAAGATGATAACCTCGATCATGCCTTTAGAGAAACTGTCCGTGCTATTGAAAACGAACTCAAATGGGATTTCAAATGTATGCGGCCTACTGCTCCAGTAGAAGATGTCTTCTCTGATTACTCTGAAACGCGTAAAAATAACTTCATCGATACGCTCAAAAGTTTGGTCAAGGATTGTGACCGTGCTAAAAATGAGCCCAATTTCAAGAAGGCTTCTGAATATCTTCGAGATAATCAGTTCGGAGATAGGTTCCCATTAGGTGAAGACAAAGATGAAAAGGACAAAAGTAAAAATCTGTCGGCAGCAATAGTAGGATCAGGCATTATCCAAAAGCCTTATGCAAGATGATGAAATCCAGAAAATCCTGTATCGATACAGTGACTTAGAATTTGATCATGAAACGCAAAAGTTTCGGGGAAACATATACCTTTCTGATACTGATTATTATGAGGTAATAATTGATCTTTCGCCATTTCCAAGATTATTCCCTGACGTCTATGAAGTTGGGGAAAGAATACCCCAAAAACTGGATCGACATAAATTCAACAATTCTGATAAATGTTGTATAACAACGCGCGCTAACGCTCAGGTTCTAATTAAAACAAAGATAAAGTCAATCACAGAATTCTTTGATAGAGTTTTAGTTCCGTACCTTAAAAACAACTCATACTACGAGATTAATCGTCACTATTTCCAGGGGGAATACTCACATGATAAGACTGGCATATTAGAGGGTTATCAGGACATCTTAGGTATTGAAGATCCTGTAATTATAGCATCGATAATCAATAGCCGAATTAAGGGAGCGAAACTCACAATTAGGGATGAATGCTTTTGTGGTAATAGATTGACTCTAAAAAAATGCTCTTCCCATCTTGACAACTACCGCAGGTTTAGATTAATCGATAAAGATGTATTGGTAGGTGATTTGAGAATTCTTATTGAGTTGATAGAAGAGATAAAAGAGTATTTTTTGAATAGAGAGCCCTTATTTAGTACTAACTAATAATTCTCGAATATCTACTTCCAAAATTTCCGCCATTTTCTTCAAATCCTTAAGGTGGGGTTGAGTCTTATTATTACATATCAGAGTGATTGTATTTCTTGATTTACCAATCTCCTCTGCAAAGTTCTTTTGACTGATTCCTTTGATAACAAGTATTTCTTTGATGCGGTTAATCCTATCCATTACTCGCTAATATAGCCACAAGGACATGAAACATTTGTTTTAATCACCCTTCAATTAAGCTTAGTACAATCTATATTGTGATTAATTGCAAACTTATTGGTCAATATGATTGATATTAAAGTCAATATAACTTAGCTTTATCACAATATTATTGATCTTTAAACTATTTATCATGCCTGAAAAAAATATTGCTCCGCTCACTACCTTTCCTAATATCACCACCGAAATGATAGAAGAATTTGAGATTCTAACAGACTTTATAAGGCCAGCAGAATTTAGAAACCAACTTGTCAATCTGTATCTTCAATTCATCATCAGTAATCCAGAAGGGTTTCCCGGAGAGTTCAAAGAAATGACAGATAACCTGTACATCTTTTTGGAATTCTTAACGCATCTTCAGGAGGCAATTGATAACAGAATCGAGTAGGGGAGTTTGTTACTAATAGCTGTCCTAGACTAACTTTCTGTAACTCAAAATGCGAAAATCTAGATTAGTCGACTTATTATGAAAACACGCATCATGTATATCGAGCATAAGGGTCTGGGCTTAACGGGGGAAGCTAGGATTGGAAGAGTCAAGTTTTCAAAAACTGGTAAATCTATTTATTACAAGGATCAGACTTTCCAAATACTTGGTAGTGGTGGATTCAAGAGTAACTACTATGACACAGAATCAGGAGATAACTACTGGATTTCTGGTTGTCACAAGGATGGTAATGATAGGTTATATGGCGAGAGAACTCCCATTTATTTAGATAATGATATTCAAGAGGAATATTGGACAGCGATAAGGAATCTTCCTGAAATGGTCGGGCGAATCGTCATTAATGGCAAAAACAGCCAGTGGAAAGAGAGGTAGGAAATGAGTCGCTCAAGCAAAAAATTCCAATCAAGGGTATTATAACAGCCAGTTCTGAAAAATAGGATATGAGAAATGGCTCTATTTAAATTAGACCTTAGTTATCCTGATTTTTATTCCAATCAATCTTTGTGATCTGATTCTTGTGGACAACAATCAGAGAAACCTCTTTGTCTCTAGCAGTTCCATAGAGATCTAAATTGATCAAGGTATAGTCTCCATATACTTTTGTAGTTGGATTGTGAGTATAAATCTCATTATTGAAAAGTGGATTTACAATTTGAATTTCAGTACCGTTGATTTCCGCCAAGAAAGTCAGTTCTTTCAAATATGTTAGATACAGCTGTCTATCACCATACTTGAAAGTGGAAAATAATTGTATCCCAAATAAATCAAGTTCTTTAGTATACGCTTCGGATTTGTCTGCATAACCCAGAGCCTGTCCGTCTTTTGTCCTGTTAATCTGCCTTTTCTTTGCTTTGGAAAGGTCGCTCGGATTATCAATCACTTTGACTTCGGAAGAACCAAACATATGGCCTAAATGAGATAACACAGTATATTTATCATTGTTTTTTAACACCGAATTCGTACAGGTAGACTCAGTAAAATAGGTCTCACCAGAGTCTTTGTCGAAAAAATAAACTGTTCCTCCCCATTCTCCATAGCAATCGCCAAAAACGATAAAATTTGAGTCTTCAAACAGTATTGGTTGATTATTGAGCGGGAGTTTGAGCTTAGATTTTATCCATGATTCATTTGTCCAGACGTACACTGAACTTCCAGACAATGCATGCAACTGACCATTGATAATCCAGTGATATTTAAATATCCTGGTATTCAACTTTTCTTCAAAGGGTATATTCCTATTCAAATTTTCAAGGTCATAAGAGACGAATTTCCCATTCCTGAATAAGGCAATCAGTTTTTGATCATAAATCACGGAATAGGATACCGGGTAGTTGATATAGTTGTCATCATAATCATCAAAGTCTTCGGTATAGTAAGGGTTTTCCAACACGACATGAGCAGTATCAAATACTATGGGTTTTTTGCTTATAGACACATGGAAGTGCTTGGATTTATAGATTGAAGACTTGGTTACAGAATCCTCTATTTGACCAGATAAACGGCCTCTTCGGTATTCATTAAAATTTTGGAAGATTGCCTCAAAAGAAACCACTTTGCCAGATGATTCCGTCTGCCCAAACAATGCCCAGGAAAAAAGGGATAATAATATAATCGGCAGCAGTCTTTTCATATGAGGTATCACAAGCATCAAAGTGTCTCTATAAAGAAACAAGATAATACACTATAACCCTTAAGCATACAAAAAAGAAGAAGCCCCATACTTTTGAGAGCTGTTGCCAATCAAATTATATAACTTCACATAGAAGATCATTAAAACGGGTAGGGGGAAGAGCCCACTTTTAATCCATGCCAATAATAGAAATTCAAACTGAAATTAATGCTCCAATAGAAAGGTGTTTTGATCTTTCAAGAAGTATTGATTTGCACCAAATTTCTACTAAACACACAAAAGAAGAGGCCATTGATGGTGTTACATCGGGTCTAATAAAATTGAATGAATCTGTTACTTGGAGAGCAAAACATTTTGGTATTTCTCAAACATTAACATCGAAAATAAGCGAGTTTGATAGTCCAAACTATTTCGTTGATGAAATGGTAAAAGGCGCATTTAAATCGTTCAGACACGAACACCGATTTGTATATGAAGATGGAGTTACGCGAATGATTGATCGCTTTGATTATGAATCTCCATTTGGTCCATTAGGTAGACTTTTCGATTTTATCATTCTGAAGAGTTACATGACAAAGCTCTTAGACAAGCGAAATCAGATTATCAAAGAATTCGCTGAATCAAGCAAATGGAAGCGGGTAATCTAACATACCTCAATATTATGTTAAATAGAAATTCACATAGAAAGGCGGGCTGGTGAAGGAAACGCGGGGGTGCGTCCGCATTGCGGGCTGACCGATTCTTCCTTCTTGAACTCTTTGTTTACTTTCTGTTTCAAGACAGAAAGTAAAAGCCTAGCGGCTCGAGCGTTTTGCATTATCTTTAAATAACATGAGTGATCTACTTATTCTTGGGAATTATATTCAGTCAGTACAATGTGAAAGCTTTCTTGATCCTGAAACAAACCGAATTAGAGTAAGGCCATTGCCAGGTCAGGGTATTCCAACAAGAGTTGTCATAGAGTGCAAGAAATATGAACGCGAAAGATATCCTTTGGGAACAAAGTTTACCACAGTTGACTGTAAGGTCTGTACAAAGCCGGATGGGCGTATATATTTAAGAGCTAGAGATCAGATGATCTACAAGCTCTAGAATTAACAATTATCGGTAAGGAACGGCACCAAACAAAGCGCAGGCTCGCATGTGTTTTGACAGGCGATTTCCTAACGCCTGAGAATCGCGTGTACAGATTCAAACTGTATATCAGCCTGAATATGGAAATCTACGGAAAGCCTAAGCCTGGCTAATCTTATGTGATGGGCAGGACATTGACGGGAACCGGCACAGCGGGCGGGTAGAATAAAATATTGGGCAGGAACAGCGTGGCCGTGTGGCTGGATTGGAGCGCGGAAATTTTTGCTATCAAAAGCAAAAACTTTCTGTAGCCAATAGGCGCTTGGCAGATGCGGCTATTTAAAATAAAACTAATTATATAACACCGTGCACAAAGCGCTTAGTGGAAGTTCCTCAATGGGAAACGAGAGCGTTCGGTCCAGCTTTGCTGGTTTACATAATATCATTATATAACAGCGCTGCTATCAATATGCAGCCCAAACGTAACAAGGCCTGAGATGGCCACAATGCCATAAATGGCAATAAGTGTTATATAATTTATATTATGTAAAATACAAAACATAGAAAGAAAGGGAAGATCTCTCCTCCCTTAATACTTTTGATTAATTACCTTCTAATGCGTCAAGCTTAGCTAAGATCTCATCTCTCTTAGTATCCATGCTTAATTGATCGTAGATAGTACTCAATGGACGTAAGTAAAATACATCCTTGTCATTGTCCGCTATCAGTTTCTCGAAAATTGGCATGGCTTCTTTGAATTTCTCTAAAGACTTTGCCTTCAAAGCTTGATACTTAGCCTCATCATCTACTTCTGCATTTGCCTCAGTAGTCAAGTCAGCCCCTTGATTAAAAATGCCAGTTCCCAATACATAATACGCTTCAATATAGTCTGGGTCTAGTTCTATCGCTTTTCTAGAAATCTCTATGGCCTTTTCCCAGTTATCATTACTTAAGTAAAGAAACGACAGCGTGTAATAAGTTTGCTTGCTTCCATTGCCAGCAGCAATTATCGTTTCAAGGTTTTTCAAAGCCTCATCCATTTTATCAGCTTGTAGCAAAACCTCTACTTCCCAGTCAGCATACAATTTTTCATCTGGATAAACCTCCTTTGCTTTACGAATCATCTTTAGCGCCTCATCATATTCTTTTAACTCAATGCTGTAAGAAATAATCTGACTGTAAGCATAGGACTTATTAGCGTACTCTTGATCATAGCCTAAGACCTTTTTAAAGTATTTTAGAGCAACTTCTTTGTTCTCCGCTTGCTCAGCAGAATACGCTGTGAAAAATGCTCTCTCGATAATGCTGGAGTCCATCATATAAGTCATTTCTAATAATGGATAGGCCTTTTCGTAATCTTCTCCATCTAAGGCTTTATTACTCTCTTCAGTAATATAAAGTTCTAGCAAGCCCATCATATCGCCACCAGCAGCTAACTTTCTTTCTTTGATTGGCTTTTTATCTTCTCCAGGAAGGAAGAAAGGCTTTGCCAAAATATCTTCCTTACCATTCTCGTCAGAGTACTCCAAAGCCTGATTAAAATAAGCCATACTTGTTCTAGCTTCGTCTAAGTCAGCGAAATCACTATTCGCAAACTCTTGCAGACTTATTTTACCTAATAATATGTAAACATCTGGATTGCTAGTCGTTTCTGGATTTTCTGAAGCTTGTTTTGCAAGAGCAACAGCTTCTTCATAAGCACCTTTCTTAAAGGCCTTTTCAGCACTTTTCAATACTTTCTTTTGGGCGAATACCCCCATTGCCAGTAAAGAAAGTGCAGCAGTGAAAAATAACTTTTTCATGATTATCGTAATTCTAGTTAAGTCTAAATTAATTATTCTTTATCATCATTCCCTTCAGAAGCACCAGCCGGGTCTTCCGAAGTATTTGTTTCTCCTTCTTCAGAGGCTATTACCTCTTCTTCTGCGCCTTCAATCAATTCGATTTTCTCTACCGAAGATATTTCATCTCCTTCGTTCAATCGTATGACTTTAACACCTTGCGTTGCACGACCCATAACTCTGAGGCCACTCACCGAAATACGGATTGTGATCCCTGATTTATTAATAATCATTAAGTCATCGGTATCGATTACCTCTTTTATTGCAACTAAGTTACCAGTTTTCTCGGTAATGTTAATGGTTTTAACACCCTTCCCACCACGCTTGGTAATGCGGTAATCATCTATTGGAGAGCGCTTACCGTAGCCTTTTTCTGATACGACTAACAGGTTAGCATCCTCCCTAGATACACATACCATGCCAATTACTTTATCATCGGCTGATTCCAAGGTAACGCCCCTTACTCCTGCCGCAGTACGACCCATCGCTCTGGTCTGAGTTTCATGGAAGTGAACGACCTTACCAGATCGCTTACCAATGATGATGTGATTGTTACCATCAGTAAGTTTTATTTCTAGTAAACGATCGCCTTCGTTTATGGTAATTGCGTTGATTCCGTTCGTTCTAGGACGAGAATAAGCTTCTAGCGTAGTCTTTTTGATGGTACCTTTTTCAGTACACATCACTACGTAATTATTATTTATGTAGTCTTGATCTTTGAGATCAGCGACATTAATGACAGCTCGGATTTTGTCCCCTGGCTCTATGTTGATCAGGTTCTGAACAGGACGACCTTTCGAAGTCTTCCCTCCTTCAGGCAGCTCCCAAACTTTCTTCCAGAATACTTTACCGTACTCAGTAAATATGAGGAGATAGTTATGCGTCATGCCCACAAAAAGGTGTTCGGTAAAGTCATCTGTTTTAGACCCTGCTCCTTTAGAGCCTACTCCACCTCTACCTTGTGTTCTGTATTCCGACAATAATGTTCTTTTGACATAGCCTTCATGAGAAATGGTAATGAGCATTTCTTCATTCGGAATCATGTCTTCCGTGGTGAAATCTTCTGCAGAATGGATAATGTCCGTTCTACGTTCGTCACCGTAGCGTTCTTTGATGTCAAGTAGTTCATTTTTGATGATCTCCATACGAAGCTCTTCTTTTTCAAGAATCTCTTTCAAATGAGCGATCAACAACATGATTTCATCATATTCCTTTTGGATCTTTTCTCTTTCAAGACCTGTCAGTCTCTGCAGTCGCATCTCCAAAATGGCCTTCGCCTGGATATCACTCAGCTCAAATTTCTCCATCAAGCCAGCCTTCGCCAACTCAGGATCACGAGAACTTCTGATCAGGTTGATCACTTCATCCAGGTTATCTAATGCTATTAAATAACCCTCTAGAATATGAGCTCTTTTCTCAGCTTCGTTTAATTCGTATTGTGTTCTTCTAACAACTACCTCGTGTCTGTGATCAACAAAGTGAACGATTAAGTCCTTGAGGTTTAGTGTATAAGGCCTTCCTTTTACAAGTGCTACATTATTAACACTGAAAGACGATTGAAGTTGCGTGTACTTGTAAAGGTTGTTAAGCACTACATTCCCTATGGCGTCTTTTTTGAGCTCATAGACAATGCGCATTCCGTTTCTATCTGATTCATCCCTAAGGTCAGATATCCCTTCGATTTTCTTTTCGTTCACCAAAGCAGCAGTCTTCTCGATCATGCTTGCTTTGTTGACTTGGTACGGAATTTCAGTCACAATGATCTGCTCCCTACCTGTCTTAGTGGTTTCGATATCAGCTTTTGCACGAAGTACCACTCTACCTCTACCCGTTTCTAAGGCTGCTTTTACGCCCGTGTAACCATAGATAGTACCTCCTGTTGGAAAATCTGGCGCAGTCACATGCTGCATGAGTTCGGCTATCTCAATGTCTTTGTTATCAATGTATGCTGTGATGCCATCAACAACCTCATTAAGGTTGTGAGGGGCCATGTTAGTGGCCATACCTACCGCAATACCTGAGCTACCATTCAATAACAAGTTTGGAAGCTTAGCCGGTAATACTGTAGGCTCTTTTAACGAGTCATCAAAGTTGAACTGAAAGTCAACGGTGTCTTTGTTGATATCATTCAATAATTCTTCAGCTATCCTACGCAAACGCGCTTCGGTATATCGCATTGCTGCGGGCGAATCACCATCGACAGATCCAAAGTTACCTTGCCCGTCAACCAATGGGTAGCGTAAAGACCACTCTTGGGCCATACGCACCATGGTGTCGTATACCGATGAATCTCCGTGAGGGTGGTATTTACCTAACACCTCTCCAACGATTCTTGCTGATTTCTTATAGGATTTGTTCCAGTTGACGCCTAGATCGAGCATGCCGTATAAAACCCTTCTATGAACAGGTTTTAAGCCATCTCTTACGTCAGGAAGTGCTCTTGAAATGATCACCGACATTGAATAGTCGATGTAAGCTCCCCGCATTTCATCTTCTATGTTAATCGGGATGATTGTTTCCTTATCTCCTTCTGCCATAAACTACTTAAAAAGTATGCTTTGAATAAGGCAGCAAGATACCAAAAATATTCCGTTTTATGCCTCGATTTCGGAGGCTTTAATTGCCATTTTTTGTAAGAGTCAGAGAATGATTAACCATTCGGTTTTCTTCTAATTCTATTCTGACCAAAACGTGGGTTTTGCTTGCGGTAAAATGGCCTTCCACGATAAATCTTGTTATTAAAAATATGCTCCATTTGGACTTGATCAGCCTTGTATTTATTACGTGGATAAATCGGGTATTTGAAGAGTAAACCTATATCAATACTAAAAACGGAAAACTTATGCTGAACATTCACCAAGTCATTTGATATCGTATAGCTTCTGAATTCAAAAGATGGTCGAACATAGCCTTTGAAATACTTAGAAAACTTCATTTGAAACATCACGCCTAAGTTAAAGAAGGGATCGTAGTCTATCACTTCTTGATTTGCCTGCTTGGCTTTTATTTTCCACACACCTCCTAGTACATCTGCATGGATTGAGTAGTCTCCTAGTGTGTATAGATTGTAACTCAATGAGGCGAAAAGCTTAGTAGTCGACAACTTAGTGGTCGGAAGTGTGAAGCTTCTTAGTTCGTTACTGATCGTTTGTGTGGATGCTGGGTTTCTAAAATTCAAAGCCCCAAAGCCTATTCCACCACCTATTCTAATTTGGTCATCGTCTAAGTAAATCTTTTCTTTTGTTCGCTTAAAATGTCCCTTATCCAGTTTCTTCAAACTCAGTGAAAACCGAAAGGTTAGAGGATTGATACGACCATTGTTTTTATAAAGAAAGTCTGTAGTATCTGTTCTTACAATATGACTATCATCATCTATCCGTTCAATACCCTCAGGTGCCAAGTCATTAAACCAGTTACTATACCCATTTATAGGCGATGTGAGGCCTTGTTCTTCATTGAGCGGTACAATGTATAAAAGCTCACCAGTAGGCTCTCTGATGACAGAAACGTCCGTTAGTGGATTTTGATAGGTGAAGTAGCCAAAGCCTTGTTCTATGCTGAAATTAAAGCGGTTCAGTGTTTTACGAATTGGATTAACGAGGCGCCTTTGTAGTTGACGTTCTTGTTTTTCCAGGTCAGGGGCTTCTTCGACAACCAAGCCTGAAACATTAGTCCTTTTCTTCTTCCTTTTGAATAGCTGTGCTTCTGCTTGATGGCCGAAGCAAAATACAAGCGTAATGAGCAGTAGAATGGATTTACTTTTCAACAAGTGCGAAGGTTTTCTTTATTAAAGGCAAACTAAACCATTTATTATGGAAGGCATAAAAAAAGACTGCTAAAAAGCAGCCTTCTGGTATTAGTATATTAAGGTTGATTAAGTTCTATTCTGCGCTCATTCCAGCCATAATTCCATCAACTTTAGCTTTTAAGGCGCTATCGTTCTTATATGCTTTTTTGATGGCGTTATATTTCTTAGCTCCTAAACCGTGCGTTGCCAACTGACTTACCACAGTCTGTGCTGCTTTCTTTTTCTTAGCCACAACTCTGTCCTGCAGTGTTTTGTAGAAGGTACGCTCGAATTGCTCGGTTGGAGTACCATTCGGTAACTTGGTTGCATCACCTTTAGCAATCGCGTCTAATTCAGCAAACCTATTGTTGTCGATTCCGTCTTGCTGAGCAATAAACTCTTCTACCGCAGGAGTGATTTTATCCGTAATGGATTTTTGTGCCATTAGAATTACTGCGTAATCCTTAATGTCCTCATCCGTAAAATCTTGTGCACTTGCTGCATTCACCCCCAAGAACACTAGCATTGCTGTTGCCAAAACGGCCTTCGTTAATCTCATCATCTCAATTTAATTTTTAGTTTGTAAGAAAGTTAGTTAGACCCTCTTCAATATAGGTTAGTAGTTTATTTCTGTTTTTAACAGGATTACAAAACAAAGGATTTGTAGAAAACATACAAGCTAAAATCTGCCATTTCTGTCAGAAAGCTTATAATTTTATGCGATCAGTGTTATCTACCAAACATTATTAACCCATGCGTAAAGTATACTTTCTATCTACCTGTGACACTTGTCATCGTATTATGAAAGGCCTCAATCTTGACGGTTTTCTTCAGCAAGACATAAAAAAAGAGCCGCTTACGGCCTTGCAACTGGAAGAATTACATCAATTAGCCGGAAGCTACGAAGGACTATTTAGTAAAGTCGCCCGTAAATATCGGTCGCTCGGGCTAAATGAAAAAGAACTCTCAGAAAGCGATTTCAAGGCTTACTTACTTGAAGAATATACTTTTTTGAAGCGACCTGTTTTTGTGGTGGACGGTGAGGTTTTTATCGGGAACAGTAAAAAAACTGTTACTGCCCTTGCCGAAAGATTGAATCTTTAGTGCGGTTTTCTTAAAAAAAAATTCCAAGCAGGTCATTGCGAACGCAGTGAGAAATCTCATGCAGCTGTTCTCAATGATGAAGCAACATTTTAGTGAATCACCCTTTAGATGAGTGCTCTCGATAAACTCGGGACAAAAAAGGATAGCGTACAGTTATCTTACTCTCTTTTTCTATTCTGAGTGAAGCTGCAGAATCTACACGCCACTTGCTTTCTTTAGATGGCCTTAAGCTCTTGAATAGTTTCTTGTGGGTCTACTGACTTAAAGACAAAACTACCGGCCACCAAAACGTCAGCACCCGCTTCCATCAATTTTCGGGCGTTGTGAATATTCACACCTCCATCGATTTCTATTTGTGTATGCGCATTATTCTCGGCAATAATTTCCTTGAGTTGTCTCACCTTTTTATAGGTGTTCTCGATGAACTTTTGTCCACCAAAGCCTGGGTTGACAGACATAATACACACTAAATCAATATCCGAAATGGTATCTTCCAGTAACTGCACATTGGTATGCGGATTGATGGC
This sequence comes from uncultured Roseivirgaceae bacterium, assembly GCA_964352205.1. Lineage (GTDB taxonomy): Bacteria > Bacteroidota > Bacteroidia > Cytophagales > Cyclobacteriaceae > Roseivirga. Next base: position 304,673 of record CAYGQO010000002.1, on the reverse strand, counting down.
CACTCCTGCCCTACAATCCATTAATTTGATCTCCTGAAGTATTCTGTGTAAATGATTACATGCCTCATAATGAACCGTAATATTCGCAGCACCTGCATCTCTGAAGGCTTTCAGATACTTCTCTGGCTTTTCAATCATTAAATGAACATCCAAAGGTTTTTTAGCATGCTCATTAATGGCTTCACATACAGGGATTCCAAAAGAAATGTTCGGGACAAACACACCGTCCATGATGTCAATATGAATCCAGTCCGCTTGACTTTGATTCAACATTTCAACATCATGCTGAAGGTTCGCAAAATCAGCTGCTAAGATGGAGGGAGCGATAATAGGCGTATGCATATTCAAATATAAGTCAATATTGACTCATATCGTTAGTCCACCTTTATGATCTTTTTAGTCACTATTCCTCCTGGAGTTACCAACTTTAGCAAGAGTAGACCTGACTTCACTTTTGATAAATCTACCGCTATTGTGTTTTGAAAAAGCCCTGGCGTAAATCGAAATGACTGAACCAATTCTCCTTTATTGGACATTAGTTCGGCATAGATGGATTGGCCAATATACTCTTCTGGGAAAGCCAAATTAATATAAGACAGTGCAGAAGGGTTTGGATATGTAGAAATACCATCGGCAACAGGTACCAAGGTTTCGTCTGCAATTCTAGAGGCTTTGATAAAACCCGGTATACCAAAGCCGAAATTATTATTGGGACTATCGGCTCTATCACCTGAAGACCTTATTATCTCTCTAATTCTATCGGCCCTCATTGTAGGGAAAGCTTCGATCAAGCCTGCGGCTAGACTCGCGATTAAAGGTGCTGAAAATGAAGTGCCATTTTGGAAAGCAATGTTTCCTGTAGCTCTCAACACAGGATTGGCAACACCTTGCGCTACTACATCTGGTTTAATTCTACCATCTGCTGAAGGGCCCAAAGCACTAAAACCTGCTAACACTTGATCACTATCCACTGCACCTACCGCTATCACATTTTCACTATCTGCTGGTGCCGTAATGATACCCCATGTACTACCTCCCGTATTTCCCGCACTGGTTACCACCACTATTCCTCTGAGCGCAGCCATGTTTGCAGCTCTTGTCACCACTGCCGTTTGACCGTCCATGTCTTGAACAGTGTAATTCATACTAGCGTCTTGAAATTCACTGTAGCCTAATGACGAAGTAATGATGTCTACGCCTATGCTATCGGCTCTTTCTGCTGCAAATAGCCAGTTATACTCTTCAATTCTAAACTCACCGGCTGCTTCTGTCACGGCCAAGAAGTATTCAGCTCTCGGGGCTCCTCCAATAATATTTTGATCATCCGCAGCAATGAGTGAAAAAGCCCTCAGTCCATGATCAAAAGCATTGTTAACACTTTCTATATTCTTGGTAAAGTCTTCGGTATAGATGATCTGTTCATTTAGGATGGCATGCTCAAAGGGAGGCAATGTATTGTAGTTGTTGAACCCATCATCAAAAACACCCAACAACACACCTTCGCCAAAAAAGCCTGCTTGATGCATTAAGTCAAGTTCAAGCATTTCATACTGGCTTTGACTAATTAAAGAAGGCGGAACGGGACTTTCATCAAATTCGGATCGAACCCCTCCGGGCTGTATCAGCAAGGTGCCGGGTGCTACAAACTCTACTCTATCCACAGCGTCTAATGATTCAATGGCACTCACTAAATTTGTCTCCATTTGAACCAATACACCATTCATCCACTTGGTTGTAAAGTAGGTCTCCACTCCCAGTTCGGCTACTTGATTAACATAAGATTGATTCACGGGAAGATCTTGTTCCGTTACAGGAACGCTATTTTTAGTGCGCCTAAGCAATGATCGTTCAGAAAGAAATTCTTGTGGTCTATTGACAGAAAAGTTGCTATTCACCTTGTCCTTAAAAAACACCATGTAACGATCTTGTGCCTGAGCACTCGCTAAGAGGGCAAAAAAAAGAAATAAGGTGCTAGTTACCTGCTTCATCTAAAAATCCGTGCGCTATTAGTGTTTCCCTGTAGTAACGCCCAGATTGAACGATTTCTTGCAGTGCACATGGACCTACTGTACAGAATCTTAATTGTTCGTATTCTTTCCTCACTAGGCCAATACTATCCGCATATACTTCAGTTCTTAAGTCTCTGAAGGTAACATCAATTCCATCCGGATTTTGACTCCGCTGATTGCTTACCTCTACCACTGTAGCGTTCAGAAATGTATTAAACCCTTGTGTAAAGGGTTCATCAAATGTCAAGTATTTCTGGACCAGCGACTCTTTACTGTTAAAAAGATTTCGGTCCCACCTTCTGGTTGTATCAACCGGGAAGATCATTTTTTGTAATGGGAGGTTATTTTCCACTGACACAGCCCTTTCGCGTTCAACGCGTGCAGACCAAACAGAATCGAGCGACCAAGGTTGATCGCTATTGTCTCTTACTAATCTATGAATAAGTCGTGAAGAAATTCCGTTCACTGTAAACTCTTCTCTTACCTCTTCCCTGAGCTGATACTCCAGGGTATCACTTATGTCTACTGCCAAATACCTGATTTCGTAAACATCATACTCACGAAATTTATTTGGGGCCAAAAAAAAGTAAGACTTACCCAAATCAGGGTCAAGAGGGGGCTCAGCATCTTCTATGTTGGAACTTCCACATGAAGAAATAACAATGAGTAGTACCAAGAAAAGATATTCAAATCTCATGCGCATCGTGGTAAAATTAACAGGTTTAGGTGATGTTTAGTAAACGTTATTCTACTAATCTTAGCATAAAGACATTTGGCTATCATCTTTAAGGTTACAAGTGTATGATCAAAGACCCTAATCCAATATGTCAATTATCTCGAATATTCAAGACGATCATGCGCCATGTGATTTGTCAATTCCGGATTTTATTGGCTTAATTTGCGGCAGAAACACGATTATAATAGCATGGCATTAAGGACTTTTGTAAGAGTAAACGGAATTAACAACCTAAGTGATGCGCGGTATTGTGCTGGCATGGAAGTAAATGAACTTGGGTTTAATATTGAGGCAAATCATTCCAATTATACTGATCCGGCTAAATTTAAAGAACTGTCTGAATGGTTGTCTGGTGTTGAATTTGTTGGTGAAATATGCCAAACAGACACGAACATTGAAGAGACGATTGAAGGTTATGCGTTGAATGCCATTCAAATTGAAAACTTAGGTCAGATCGAAGCGGCTTTCAAAACAGGGTTACAGGTTAGCTTTATAGCCAATAATATTTCAGAAGCCAAAGAAGCATGGGCATTATCGGGGCAAAAATTAGCATACGTCTTACTCGGTGTTGGCAATTTCAAATCCTCAGACATTCAAGCGCTGGCTTTGGAAATACCAGTTCTTCTGAATGATGGCTTTGATGATACTAGTCTATTGCCTCTATTAGAAAGTTGCGGAGCAAAAGGAATTGTATTAGAAGGCGGAAATGAAATAAGGCCAGGTTACAAGGACTTTGATGAATTGGCGGATATCTTGGAATTGTTAGAAATCGATGACCTCGCTTAATTGCGTATACTTGCCATTCCTATAAAACTTAAGGCATTAGCAGGCAAATAAAAGCTTATCTGCTTACCTTTCTTTCATAACCGAATATTATGAAAAGAATCGCTCTCCTCCTTTTTATCTCACTGGTATCCTTAGAAGTAAGTGCACAGACAGATGTGACCACGTTCATATTAGTCCGCCATGCCGAAAAGTCTAAAGATGACCCAAGAGACCCAACGCTATCTGAAGAAGGCATGAAAAGAGCCGAGGCTTTAAATACCCTCATGAAACAAGCAGATATCGCTGCATTGTATTCCTCTCCTTACAAAAGAACCAAAAGCACCGTACAGCCGATTGCAGAAGCGAAAGGTTTAGAGGTACAAACTTACGATCCTAGAGGTTCAGATTTTCTAAAAGATATTATGGAGAAGTACAAGGGGAAAACGGTGGTGATTTCTGGCCACTCTAATACTACCCCATTGTTGGCTAACGTACTTACAGGCTCGGATAAATTCAAACAATTATCGGAAGATGATTACAGCAAAATCTACATTGTGAGTATTACAGAGATCGGAAAAGGCACCGTTACTATTTTAAATTACTGATTGATCAAGCTCAGCATCTAACATATTAGGTGTTTCATAGTTCATCAAGTATGAAATCTAAATTAAACAGACAGTTCAAGTCTGTTTCTTTTTTTGTAATCGTTGGGTTCTATCTTTTTGCGGGGGCCAATCACTTTATTGATTCTGAGTTCTACTATCCGCTGGTTCCTGGTTACCTGCCTTGGCCAAAGACAATCAACCTGATCAGTGGCATAGCTGAAATAATCTTAGCCATTGGCTTAATCTTTAAGTCAACTCGGAAAATCAGTAGCTATTTCATTATCGCCATGCTGATCGCTTTTCTTCCCGCACACATCTACTTCATCGATGTGGGTGGTTGTGTTCATGAAGGGCTTTGTGTGGCCGTTTGGGTAATGTGGGTCAGACTCCTAGTCGTACACCCTATTCTACTACTGTGGGCTTGGTGGCATCGGAAGTAGGCGCTTGCTTTCCAAGTTTTAGGTAAATGATACCTATCAGTGAACTGACTAAGGTTATCAGAAAGAATATTGAAGCCAAGGCGACTGCTGCTGTTGTATCTAAACCGAAAAATTCGTCACCAACTGTAAAAGTTAATTCCCTTACCCCTAAACCTCCTGGTAAAGACATAGGCAATGCTGCTAATACGGAAGACACCAAAAAAAGCGTGAAGTAGTCAATAAAACCAGTATCTACATTAAGCGCTTTGAGAATAAAGAAAGCACAAATAATTTGGAGTGTTTGTACCCCGATCGCTTGTAAATTAGTTATGTGATTTACCTTTTTGAATGTTTTAAAAAAGACATTGACTAGTAGGTAATAGGCAGGATAGGCCAAAATTAGTGCTACCCAAAGTAAAAAAGCATAGCCCTCAAGCGCTCCGTACGCAGAACCTAACAAGCCTAAGCCAGCAGCCAAAAACCCCAATGCAACTACTCCACTGACTCTATCTAGCAGTGTCGCAGCGATTAAGCCTTTGAGCGGGGTTTTATAGCTTTTATTCAGTAAGTAAACCTTGTAACCATCGCCACCGATACCGCCTGGCAAGAACTGGTTATACAGCATGCCTAGATAATACAGTTTGAGGTTAAATTCTTCGGAAAGCTTTAGGCCTAAGGCCCGAAAGAAATAGTTCAGTCTGAAAGCACTGAGCATTTTGGACGCGTTGAAAGCCAAAAAAGCTATGATGAGCGGTCCAATTTTCGCACGCAACAAACTTGCTTTTAGTTCGTCAACATCAATCTCTTGAAGTACGAGATAGATCGCGATAACAGCGATAAAAATTTGACTGATGAGTTTAACCCAGCGCTTAAGCCTTTGCTTGTCCAATGTAGGTTTCTTTCAATCGATACACAGTCTTGTTCTGAGACTCGTAATAGGTTCTCATCATCAACTCAGCGATTATACCCACGGTAATAAACTGAATACCAGCAAGAATGAGTATGCTTCCTAGTAGCAATAAAGGTCGACCCCAGATATCTTCACCCGTTACAAACTTGTAAATTACCAAGTATAAGTCCATCAAAAAACCAATGCCGAAGGTGATGATACCCAAGCCCCCAAAAAGATGCATCGGTCTTCTGAAATACTTCTGAAAGAAGATCATCAAAATCAAATCAGCCATCACCTTAAAGGTTCGGTTGATGCCATACTTTGATTCACCATGTATTCTAGCGTGGTGGTTGACATCCACCTCAGTCATCTTAGCACCCTGAAGCTTGGCTAAAACAGGAATGAATCGGTGTAGTTCACCGTATAAACCTAGGTTCTTAGCAATGTCTCTTTTGTAGATTCTTAATGAACAGCCGTAATCACTCAACTTAACATCAGTTGTATTTCTGATGATCCAGTTGGCGATTTTGCTTGGAAACTTCCTTAAAACGAAACCATCCTTACGATTAGCCCTGACACCCGCTACAACGTCCATTCCAGACTCCTCTAACTTGTGCATCATTTTAGGAATATCGATCGGATCATTTTGTAGATCGCCATCCATGGTAACGATGTACTCACCTTCTGCAGCATCTATGCCAGCAGACATAGCAGTACTTTGACCATAGTTCTTATTGAAAATCAATAGTTTAGTACGATCATTCGCCACAGACTTAGCGTTTTCTACAGTTTTATCGGTAGAACCATCATCTACTAAAATCAATTCGTAGTCAATTCCTTCGAGGGCTTCATACTCCTTTTGACAGAGCGGAATTACATTATCTTCTTCGTTGTAAACAGTTACAACAACGGATAGCTTCATAATGAAAATTTGAAGTTGCAAAGTAAAAGAGTTCTACCTCAAATACCTAATAAAGCGCATTTCGTGTAGCTTTGCCCTTCCATGAGTAAGCACCTTTCTCTTGCTATTATCCTTGCATTGGCATTTGCAGTATCATATGCCAATATTGGTGGCTTAGACGTCTATGCCCTAGACGAAGCAAAAAACGCAGAGGCCGCTCGTGCCATGTTCGCCTCAGGGGATTATGTTACGCCTTATTATAACGGTGAGTTAAGAACGGATAAACCTTCATTACACTATTACTTTATGGCAGCGGGTTATCAGTTATTTGGCCCAAATGCCTTTGGCGCACGCTTCTTTTCCTCCTTGATGGGGATAATGACTATTCTTATAACCTTTCTCTTCGTTAGAAAGAATTTCAATGAAAAAGCGGCCATTAATAGTGCTCTCGTGCTGATTGCCTCCATTCATTTCAACTTACAATTTCATATGTCGGTGCCAGACCCTTATCTGGTATTCTTCACTACTTGGGCCTTCTTATCATTTTATGAGGCCTATAAAACGAATAGTAGATGGCAACTGCTCTCCTATTACTTTGCTATTGGCTGTGGTTTACTAACCAAGGGCCCGATTGCACTAGCACTACCGGGGCTTACGGCTTTGGCTTTTCTTATCTTCAATAGAGACCTTAAATGGAAGACCATCTGGAGGCTGCAACCTTTTGGTGGTATTCTAATTTCGCTGCTGGTTGCATTCCCTTGGTACTGGCAAGTGCACAAGGCCACTGACGGGGCATGGACCCAAGATTTCTTCTTTAAACATAATTTCTCACGCTACTCCGATGCCATGGAAGGCCATGAGGGCTTGTTCTTATTGACTTTCGGCTTTGTGTTTGTGTTGGGTATGCTTACTTACTTGCCTTTTGTTTTTCAATCGCTAAAGCATGCATTTAGCGAGCGAAAGAACGAGGCGCTCCTGTATTGCGGGTTAGCAGTCGCTATAATACTTATCTTCTTTGCTTCATCAAGCACAAAGTTGCCCAATTATACTGTGCCAGCTTATCCACTCTTAGCGGTGCTAGTAGGTGTTTACGTAAGTCAGATAAAGGCCGCGTGGCTTGATAGTCTTGGAAACCGTATCGGACTTATATCCTATGCTATCTTGCTCATTGCCTTTCCTGTGGGCATATATTTTGGTTTGAAAGGTGATAAAACCATATCACACCTAAGCGATTTAAGTTTCTACTTTATCGTTTTGAGTATAGCCGGAGTGCTCATTCTCTTTTATGCCTTTGCCAAAAGAAATATTGAAGCTGTCCTTCGCGTTAATATAGCTGCTTGGATTGTGGTCATCATTCTCTTTTTCTATTTGATCTTCCCGAAGGTAGATGCACAAAATCCTGTGAGGCAGCTTGTGCCTCAAATGGACACATCTGCCAAAGTAATTGCCTACCAGCGGCTTAACGCAGCATTTGTCTTTGAGCTACAGCGAGAAATCACCCGGTATGTAGACTTATCTGATATTCAAAAGACTATGCTTCAGTATGAAAAAGGCTATATCATTTCCAGAACGGAATACCGTGAAGATCTTGAAGAGTTACCTGGAGTAACTTATGTATCAGAAGCACGCGACCTGTTTGAAAACCCAACATCGCTTTTAATGATGTGGGACAGGACAAAAAAGTAAGCTAGCGCTTCAAAAGCCCTCGCTGAAGTTTAGGATTATCCACCTGGTTTCTCATCAGGTACAGAGCCAATACAACGGCTATTACGCCAAACAGGCTACCCACATATACATCTCGCGCGAAATGTTGGATGAGATAAATCCGTGATAGGCCAACCAGAACGGCAGTGACAAAGCAAATCAGCTTTAAGGCTTTGTTCCTGATAATGATGATCAGAAAGAAGAACAGGACAAATCCAGATGCAGTATGGCCTGACGGAAAGCTATCATACCCTCTTACCGTAACACCTTCAACAAAGTTGAGTGTGTCAATTTGATCCGTAAAGAAGGTTTTGGGTCTAGGTTCACCTGCCGAAAGCCATTGCTTAAAAATGTGTACATAGACTGTTTGTAGGGCAACAGCTATGAGAAATGTTAAGAACTTATAGTAATTGGTAAAGAGTAATATGAGGCCTAATACGCCAAGCAATGCCCCATCTCCTAAATAAGTCCAGTACTTGAAAAATGTATCCAAAAAAGGAGTATGTCTTTGGTTAAACCATAGCACTATATCTCCATGGGCGGTTAAGACCAAGAGCATACCAAAGCTGACAAAATAGAGTGCCGTCAACCAATTGATTTGTTTGCCGAAGAGTTCTTGGGTTTTCATTTAGCGAATCTAAATTTCAAGTATTTTATCTTCTCGCCCAATTCCAAGTACTTCTGTTCAAAGTTGGTCTTAATGCCGTAATGGTCATCTACATAGTCTGAGGCATAAAGATCTGAGGTATAGTGCAGGTCCAGAATATCCTTACGTTCGTTTAGCACTTCTAAGGTATATTCAAAAAGCGCTGTATTATCTGTTTTAAAAAAGACGTGTCCATCTGGTTTGAGCATAGTCTTATACATCTCTAAAAAACGAGGTGATGTAAGTCTTCTTTTGATATCTCTATCCTTTGGTCTCGGGTCTGGAAAAGTGATCCAAATGGCATTAATCTCCTCTGGAGCGAAAAAGCCATCAATGTTGTGAATCAGTGTTCTCAAAAAAGCAACCTGATGCAGTCCTTCATCTATGGCCTGTTTACTACCGGTCCATAAGCGATCACCTTTAATGTCTACACCAATGAAGTTTCTATCCTTAAATTCTCGGGCTAAGCCGATGGTATATTCACCTTTGCCACAGCCCATTTCGACTGTAATTGGTAAATCATTTTTAAAATGATGTGTACCCCAGTTTCCTTTTAAGTCATTGAAACCTTCTTTACCCTCTTGAAGCAAGTTGGGCAGTGCTTTGTTTTCACTGAAGCGTTTTAGCTTAGCTCTCGGCATATTAAAGATTGTCTATTTCGGCCGCCACAAATGTACTACCTCCTACGAATATTAAATCATCCTTTGCAGCTTGGGCACTAACGGCTGCAATTGCCTGATTAACATCCTTTATATAATTCGCCTTAATACCGATCGATTGGGCTTTCTCTTTCAATACCTCTAAGGGCATGGCTCTCGGGACACCAGACTGGCAAAAGGTTAGGGCTATTGATTCTGGGATCATTCGAAGCAAAGCCTCAACATTCTTATCATTCACAAAGCCCAAGACCATGTGAGCTTTACTAATGCCTAAACTAGCTATTTGATCAATAATATATTGAAATGCTTCCTTATTATGTCCTGTATCACAAATAGTTAAAGGGCTATCATTCAGCTTTTGCCAGCGTCCTTTTAAACCCGTTAAGCTTACAACATTTTGCAAACCCTTAGTCACAGCATTATCTTCAATGGCCCAAGCTAAGTCTCGCAAAACTTGAATAACCTTGATGACTCCTTTGATGTTCTTCGATTGATAACTCCCGTTCAGATCTGTTTCTGAGAACTCAATTACTTCGTCTGTATGATAAAGTGGTGCATTAGAAGCTTTAGCCACAGATTCAAAAACTGAGTTTACCTCAGGAATATACTCACTGATGACCACGGGTACGAAAGACTTAATGATTCCTGCTTTCTCGCGAGCAATTTCGGGCAGCGTATCTCCCAGCATATCCATATGATCATATCCGATATTGGTAATTAATGAAACCTCGGGAGTGATCACATTGGTAGAATCAAGTCTTCCACCTAAACCAACTTCAATGACGGCCACATCAACTTGCTCATTGGCAAAATGATCGAATGCCATTGCCACTGTCATTTCAAAGAAAGATGGTTTTATACTTTCAATAGCTACCTTCTGTTTGTCTACAAAAGTGACAACAGAGTTCTTCGAAATCTCTTCCCCGTCTATTCTAATGCGTTCTGTGAAGTTCTTCAGGTGTGGCGAGGTATAGAGACCTACTTTATAGCCAGCCGCCTGCAGGACAGCAGCAAGCATGTGAGACGAACTCCCTTTTCCGTTAGTACCCGCGATATGAATGCTCTTAAATTTATGCTGCGGATTACCGAGGCCTTCGCATAGGGCAAGCGTATTGGTCAAATCCTTTTTAAAAGCGGTTTTACCCACACGCTGATACATGGGGAGTGCTTGAAAAAGAAAGTCAAGCGTCTCTTGGTAATTCATGCTGCGAAGATAAGTTTAGCATTCATTTTTTACTGCTCTTATCAGAAATTTCGATCAAGCGGTACGTGTGATTGATCTTTGAACCGTCATGATGATGAACAACAACAAAACTCAAACATCATGAATAACAAGATTAAATTTTTTGGACTATTATTAGCCACACTTTTTGTCGTCAGCTGCGATAATGACGCCATTGAAGCCAACGGATCAATCATTAATGAAGAACGAGAACTTACAGGGTATACAGCTATCGCGCTAAATGTACCCGCCAAAGTTTACATTACAGATGATCCTGGAGAAACTTTGAGAATTCGTACGCACGAAAATATTTTACACATAATAGAAACTCAAGTGATCGGCAGTACGCTTCGCATTAGCACAAACAGCAACCTCAGAAATATTAAAACACTAGAGGTATTTGTTTCAGCCTTAAGTTATGAAAAGCTAAGTATTACTGGAGCTGGAAGCATTTCTACGGAAGGTTGTCTAACAGTTGATCAACTCTCCGTAGAGATAACTGGGGCAGGTGTTATTAATCTCTGTGGTACTGCAAATGCTTTAGAAACGAAAATCACTGGTGCCGGTAAAATTGAGGCGTATGGACTTCAGACCTCAAGCACAACTGTAAATATTTCTGGATCTGGTGAGGTACAGACGGACGTATCAGAATCATTGGATGTCGATATTTCAGGTGCTGGTATTGTTAGGTATACAGGCAACCCTCAAATTACGAGCAGAATAAGTGGCTCGGGAGTAATTAGAAAGTCGAATTAATTCGTCTTAATCACGAAGGTAACTTCACCTTTTGAGATTGGAGCAGGTGCTTTTGAGCCGTCAGTTTGAATAAAACTTAGTTTGAGCACCTGTTTCTTATAAAACTCTACGATGGTGTTATCACTGATGGTGGTGCCGGGTAATACAGACACTTCAAGTACTTTTCCTCTGTCATCCACATTAATACCAAATCGAATGATACCATCTATTTGTGATTCATCCTTTTCTGCAGGAGGTCTCTCCCACTTCCAGCCATCAAGACTGTAACTGACCGAACCAATATCGGAACCATCAGGGTTGATACCATCTGTCTTCTTGTTTCCTTCAGGATCACCTTGATTTCCTTTTTTATCAGGATATAGCCCTTGGTTATTGGAGGCGGCATCTTTTGAATCTGACTCCTTTTTCTTTCCACCCATTAGGGCTCTTGAATCCAAAGTCGGTTTTGGCACTGGTTTTGGCTTAACCTCTTCTTTTTTCTCTTCCACAGGTGGCTTCTCTTCTGCTACTTCTTTTTTAACAGGCGTAACTTCTTCGACTTTTACTTCAGATTCTTCTTTCGTGGTAATTGGATCTTCAATTACTTTTTCAACGGGTGGCTTTTCAGGTGTTTTCTCAGCCTCTACTTTTGCAGGAATTACTTCTTCTTTGACTTCAGGTTCAGTTTCAACTACTTTTTCGACCACTTCTTCCACTGGAGTCACTTCTTCAGCTTGCGTTTCTGTTTGTTCTGTTTCAACCTCCGAATCGGGAGGTGTATCTTCCGTAGTTTCTTCTATTTGCGCTTCAGCGTCTCTTTCTAGGTCGCCACCACCTTCGGCTTGAAAACCGAAATTCAATTCTATGCCGTACTCTTCTACTGGTGGGTCAAGTGGTCTCCATGCCACTAGGAAAACTAAAAGCAATATGAACAGCCCATAAACCGCACTGGTCATGATTATGCCGAACTTCTTATCTTTCTTTTCCTGCTCTGACATTTTATTCAGCTTTGGCTACCAAATTGGTCTTTTGTTCTAACTTGGCGATGATCCCAGTTACCTTAACGAAGATTTCTGCCGTAATGGTTTTGTCTAAGTGAAGACTTACCGTTCCACCTGGCTCAGAAATAACTTTAGACAACTCATTTTCTAAATTACCCAGTGTTACTTCCTTGTCATTCACGTAGAAGATATTACCCTCGCCTACTGTAACGCTATTCTTTTGCAAAGAGATACTCGTTGCTGCAGCAGATGGCAAGTCAACCGGCAGTCCTGACGGTGTAATGAATGATGAAGTCAACATAAAGAATATCAATAACAGAAATACAATGTCTGTCATTGAGGACATACTAAATGCTGAATCAACTTTATGTTTTGATTTGATATCCATTATTGAGGCTCTTGAAGTAAATCAATAAAATCGATAGAAGTATATTCCATATAGTGAATGGCCTTCTGCACCTTGGACACCAAGTAGTTATACCCCAAATAGGCAATGATACCAACAACCAACCCGGCAGCAGTAGTTATCATAGCTTCATAGATACCTGTAGACAATAATTTCGGGCTAACCGAACCTTCCTCTTGCGCTATTGATATAAATGCTTGAATCATCCCCGAAACAGTCCCCAAGAATCCAATCATAGGAGCAGCACCGGCTGTAGTCGCTAACAGGGATAGGTTCTTCTCAAGTTTGTATACTTCAATCTTACCCACGTTTTCAATGGATGCTTCAATTGATTTCAAAGGACTCCCAATTCTGTGGATTCCTTTTTCAATCATTTTGGCGATGGGAGAATCGGTTTGTGAACATAAGAGCTTCGCCCCATTTACATCTCCGCTACCCACTAGGTCTTTGATCTTATCCATAAATTCAAAAGGAGTTTTGGAGGCTCTATTCAAACTTCGAAGTCTTTCGAAGAAGATATAGATTGCCACAATGGATAGTCCTGCAATCGGAATTAACCAGAAGCCACCTTTTAGGATTAGCTCAAAAAAGAACAATACTTGATCTTCACTTGCCCCAACGTTTGTTGTATCGGCAGCACTTAAATTTTGAATCAACGTCATTTTAATATTTCAATACCCAGATATTATCACCGTAAATAGTTTTCAAATCTTCTAGCCCTTTAGCGGCTTCAGACCAACTATTTCCTGCATTTATTCCTACTCTATGGAGTTCAAAGTCTCCTGTCGGTTTCAGTAGGTATGCGCTATTTCCTGCTTTTACAATCTCATTACCTTTATCTACTGCAAGGTCTTCATCATAGAAGCTTCCGACAACAACGTAGAAACGTCCAGTAGGCTCTGAAATTGTAATTAATTCTACTGTTACTTCTGGCTCAGGTTCTGGTACGGGTTGTACTTCTTCTGGCTCGGGTTCAGGTTTTTCTTCGACAACCGGTGCCTCTATTTTCTGTTCTATAGGTGCTTCTGACTCAGTTTCCTTTGGTTCATAAAAGAACAGGAAATAGGCCGCAGCCGCTAGTACCAGTATGATAATGATAATCAAGACTGGGCTTACACCCTTGCGCTCTTCGTCTTCAACTTGGGGAGTTTGAGGCTTCTGTTCTTGTTTCGATATCTCTTTAGGAGGATCAGGAGTAACAACAGGCGGTGTCGGAGGGGTTGCTTCCTTCGGCTTAGGAGCAGGCGTTGTCTTCTTTTGAACAGGGGTAGACTTCTTTTGGTCGCCTACTACAGGAACTACGGCTTCGTCCTTGGCATCAAGGCTAATGTCATCTAAACCTAAATCGTCTTCAATTACTGGCGGTTGCTTTTTAGGTGGTGCCTTTCTGGCAACAGGCTTTTTGGCTGTCGTTTTCTTGGCCACTGGTTTCTTGTTGGCCCGTGTACTTGTAGGCTTGGCTGCAGGCGTTTTCTTGACCGGAGTCTTACGAGCTGGTCTCTTAGGCTTATTATTTTCGTCCGAAGAGTCGTTCTTCTGTTCTGCTGCCATTGGCTAAGTGTTGATAATTAGAATATATAAAGTACGAATATATCGAAACTATACGAGGTGTACTGAAACCAGTAAATTAGAATGAAACTGAGATTCCGCCTAAAAATTGAATACCTCGCGATGGATAGTTAAGATATCTCTGGTATTCGCTGCCGAATAGATTGTTCAGTTGTAAAAATACACCAAATTGTTGATTTAATTGGTACCGTCCGCCCAAATTTAAATCCACAATATCATCTAGTTCAAATTTCTGAGCTGTCTCGCCATTCCAAGCATTAAGCCCTCCCATGTAATACAAGTCTGCCGTTACAATCAAGTTTTCGAAAGGAAAGAATGTGTTGTTAAACGCCACCTTGAAGTTGGGCAGATGCCAAGCTTCTTCCAAGTTAGGGCTTACCGTGCTCATGGTATAGTTGTAAAAGTCAAATCTCAGAGAAGACCTAACCTGTCCTATTCGCTCGAAGTTAACCTCTGAAAATATGTTTAAACGTTCTACTGCTCCTGGATCGTAGAGAATTTCAAACCTTGAGGAGTCTGTTGCTGCATTTGTAAAGAGCTGAAGATTATTTAATGATGCCAGCGATCCCCCAGCATTAAGCCTGAGTCCCTTGGACAAGTCTATCTCTACACCTCCATAGATATCACTTGCCTTTTCAGTATTTCTCATATCGATGCCAGCCTGCAAGAAAGGGTTTTGCGCTATGGAAGACTCCAACGTGTTCATCATCAACTCCCCTTTATAGCCAGCATAAACTCGAAGCCCTGTATTTACCCTAAAGCTACCTTCAACAACAGGGTAAAGCGACATACCATTACCAGAGTCACTGTCACCGGCAAAGTTTGCCCCTGCTTCAATAGAGAAGCTCTCCCCTGTATAATTTATCCTTGGACTAAGGCTTAGGTAGTTTCTATTAATATCTAGCGCTCCTTGTGTTAATTTAGATAATACGGCTATTCCTTGAATACCGAAATTGAGGTTTTCGGAAATTTGATAGTCTGCTGATGCGTCAAAGTCAAACTGGTTTTCTTTGGCCTCTAAGGCATCTCTAAAGAAAATCCAATCCGTTTCAAGCCGATAGTTGAGTGGATCTGTCCTCTCAGTTTTCTCAACGGCCACATTTGCCACAAACCTTGTAAACTTCTGTTCTATCGCATCGCTAGTTAAATCTAAAACAGGATTGTAACCGAAAAAATGAACTTTTTGACCTGTATAATTCAGGCTTCCGGAGATTGTGTTTAGTCCATTATAAAACTTACCACCAACGGCAGCTTCAGTTTTTCCGCTAGCAGAATTTTCGTCAAACACAGGCCCTCTTTGGGACGAAAGATGCCTTACATAAAGGTTTACAATGTAGCTTTCGCTTTTTGGCGAACCCAAATATCCTTCGAAATAGGGCGTGCCATAATTACCATAACCGGCTTTTACATAATTGGAAGTAAAATCCATTGTCGGTTGACTTGACCTGTAATTGGCAGTGCGAAATGATGGCTCTAAAGGGCTAAGGTTATATTGGAACCTCTTGAATTGATATTGCTGCTTTGTACCTGCTGCGGACACAGGTAGCTGAGGCATTTTTTCAAAATTACGTGTAGCCGGAGGTAAGACTATTTTTCTGTCTTTTCTAATGACAATTTCTGCCTCTTCTTCTAATCTTCCAGACTCCCCTTGGCCAAAAGCATCAATGGTAGCAAAAGAGATGATAATAATGATTGTTAAAAACCTTTTCATTACTGATTCCCTCCCCTGTTTTGTGTAGTGTCTTGTGCAGCTGCTTTCTCGGCATCTTGCTCAAGTTCTTCTATTATTTTCAATTTAGTCTTGGCATCATCTACAATTACCTTGATAGATGAGTTTTCAATAATTGAGTTTAGTGTGCCTTTTGCTTGAAAAAGCTCATTGAGGGCAATGTAATTATCTGCAACCAATAGGAAGGCTTTGCCTAGCCATCGTTCATAGTCGGAGAAGCTCTCACTAAACTCAAAAAGTGTATTAAGTGATTCTTGATACCTTTTTTGCTGATAGAAGATTTGACCCAATAAGTATTGTGCTTCTGCACCGTATTGGTTCTTTGCCGAATTAATTGTTGTCAATAACTGATCAATTGCATCGTCAAAATCACCTTCGCTATAAGCTGCTTTAGCTTTATAGAGTTGAGCACGGTTAGTCGCATCTTGTGAGATATTACCTTTAGTCAGGATATAGTCTGCATAAGTTCTCATGTTAGCATAGTCTCCTAGTTTGAAGTAGGCTTCTAATAGACCAATCCATGCATCATTTTCTTGTCGTTTACTTCTGGCTATAGTTTCTAATTTCGAAAAGTAGTTTGCCGCTTCTTGAAAATCTCCAGTCTTTAGTTGCAGCTGACCGATCCTTTGAAAAACAACATCCATGTCATTAATCTGTGATTCTCTGTCCAGTTCATAGTATAACTCAAGGGCTTTATCTGAGTCTTCAAGTCTGTAATAACTCTCAGCCCTGAAGAATTTAGCTTGATTTTTTAGGGGGCTTTGCGAGTAGTTCTTCTCATAATCTTCGAATGCTCCGATAGCAGCACTATACTCTTGGCTGTAATACTTGTTCTTTGCAGCCTCTAGTTCTATGGTTTCCAAAGATTGATTATCGGGGTTGGCACCACGATACTTCGCCAAATATTGATCAAACTCAAGCACTTTATTATTAAGCTTCAATGTATTCTGGAGACCAAGCAGTGCGCTATTGGCTACTTTACTGGTCACATAGTTGTCGATAATCGTTTTATAGTCTTCTTCGGCTTTGTCTAACTCATTTAGATTAAAGTATGCCAAAGCTCTACTCTCATAAGCGTAAGGAATGAATGGACTCTGCTGAAGTTTTTCAATCACGCGTGTAAATCCTATAATAGACTCTCTGTAAGCGTTACTTTCAAGTTGAATCTGAGCCTTTTTATAAATAGCGTCATCATAGTATCTGGACCTACTGTACTGATTAATGACCACATCTAGTGCTTGTATGGCTTCATTGCTCTTATCTTGAAAATCTCTTACTACGCCTTTTTGAAAGTAGGCATAATCGATATTGGGATTGGTGTTATCAATGGCACGTTGGTAATAAGAAATAGCAGTCGCATATTCCTTGTCCACATAGTAGCAATCGGCTAGCCTTAGAATCGCATCGTCATAATTCAGTCTATTCTGAGAGTTTTGGAGAGCATCCACATATCGTTTGAGATATACTCTCGCTCTTGAATAGTCTTGTGTGTTGTAATAGGCATAGCCTATGCCATAATTCGCCTTCACATAGTATTCAGAATTGCGATTTCGGGTTTCAAATACTTTCTGGTAGCTATTGATGGCTTCAGCGTATGCCCTTGAAGTTGCCTGGGCTTCAGCCTTCCAAAACAGCGCTCCTGTTTCTAAATTTTTATCAATGCGATAGGTCAGCGATTTGTTAAAGAGTTGAATCGCAGTTTGGTACTTACCGGTATTGAAATACTCGGTACCCTTGTAGAAGGTAACTTTTTGATATGCCTCCTTAATTCTATCAGTCTTATTCTCAGTTCTTTCTATAAAGACAATGGCCCTCTGAAAATCGTTGGTGTTTAGAAATGCTTCTGAAAGTAAGTTGTTGGCCTCTGGAATGTAAGTGGATGTAGGAAACTGTTTGATAAATCTATCAAGTGAAATGATGGCTTGAGAGTACTTTTTTGCTTCAAAATTGACCTTAGCAAAATTGAAAGCCGACTCTTCTTGGATAGTTGGGTTAAAAGGTAGTTTACTGGCTTTATCAAAAGCAGATGTTGCGAAGAGATAATTCTCTTGTTCCACATACAATTGTCCTAAGTAGTAAGATGATAGTTGCGCAATGGTATCGTCTTTCAACGCTACTCTTTTAAAGTCTTCTATTGCCTTTTCCGTATTTCCCAGTACAAAATTGGAATACCCCATTCTGTACAAAGTCTCATCTGTTATGCTTTTTCCAGCAATTTGACGGTACAAATCGTAGAACGCTATTGCTTCTTCAAAACGCTCTTGAATGTAAGCAGACTCGGCCGCAAGCTGATAGATTTGATAGAGATAATCCATCCGCTTGCTTTCCGTTGTTATGTCTTTGAAGTTTTCTGCGTAGGTCAATACTTCTCCAAAACGCTTTTGCTTAAAATAGGCACTTGTAATCATGATGGGTACACGAAACCTATACTTATCGCTTTCTTCAGCTCTTTTTAGATCAACTAATACTTTATCATAGTTCTCGTCTGAATAGGCCAAAAAACCCGAGTAGTAATTCGCGTCAGCATAATATGGGCTGTTCTGCCGTTTCGCTAAATCAAAATATTCGATAGATTCCTTCTTATTGTTTAGGCTAAAGGCCGAGTAGGCAATTTTAAAGTTCGTTTCAGAACGCTCGTCTTCATCGAGTACGTTCGTATTAGCCAGTTTAAGGTATTTGTTGGCTGTTTGCCAATCCTTTGATTCAAAAGCGTTCACGCCTAAATTGTAATAGGCCTTGGCTGCTTTCGGGTGGTTTGGCCGTTTGGCTACAAAATCGGCTATCAGTTGGGTGCCATCAGGGTTATCAAGGTTTAAGGCGCAATAGGCAACGTAATATTCTGCATCTGCCTTCTTGATTTCGTCATTCCCTTGGTTGAGATATCTTTCAAATTGTTCTCGAGCAGCACTAAACTTATGCTTATCAAGCAACTCTAAACCAAATCTATAAAATCGGTTTTCGTTGTTTTGATGTAGCGTATTCTGAGCATTTAATGACCCGAGAGCAAAAAGTGAGATAGTGAATAAAAAAATTATCTTCCTCATCAATATTTATTTGCTCGCTTAAACTCTAAACTCTTTTTGACATTGATTATTGTCGGCTCCTTGACTAAGTCCATCAATGCATTAATTTAAATACCAATTCCTTCAATACTTGCTCTTCCTTGATAGCACCTGCATTCACTCCCTTAGACCTTAAATCAGCCTCGTGCAAGTGCTTTATATTTTGCATCACTTTAGTTAATGGGTAATATGAAGCCGCCATTTTGTATTCTTTGACCACAAAAGGAGGTACACCTACAGCCCTTGCCAAACCTCCATCAGACTTGTCTTTTGCACTGTGAATAAGAAGCAACTTAGTATAGTATCCATACAATAAGGCAATCATGGGTATGATGGAATGCGCCCTGATGTTGGCAGAAAAGTAGCTAACTATCTTATTCGCCTTGAGGATATTTCTCTCTGAAATTGCTTTCTGAAGTTCAAAGACATTGTAGTCCTTATTTATGCCTACATATTTCTGAATGGAAGCCTCATTAATCTCCTCTCCTTCTTTCAGGTTGATGGCTACCTTACCAATCTCGTTGCTCAGCCGCTCTAAGTTAGTACCAATGTACTCAGCTAAGAGCTGTACGGAAGCATAGTTTATCTTTAAACCTTTCGATTTTACATATGCCTCTATCCACTTGGGTAACTCATAATCTCTGAGTTTTGTGGTAGTAACTAAAAGCGCTTTTTTTCCTAGGGCTTTGGACAGTGGCTTTCTACCATCAACCTTTTTGTGCTTATGGGCAAAAACCAAAACTGTAGATGGTACAGGGTGATCCAAGTAGTCCATCAAAAGCCTTTGCCCCTCTTCTTTACCGATATCCTGAAGGTCCTTAGCCTCTTTTACCAGCACCAATTGGCGCTCCGCCATCATTGGAAAACGCCTAGCATTAGTAATCACTTGACTCATGGTTACATCCTTACCATACATGATGGTTTGGTTAAAGCCTCTATCAGCTTCTTGCAAACAATTGTCTTCAATAAAATCGGAAATTTGATCGATATAGAAGGCTTCTTCGCCTTGCAGGAAATATACCGGGGCGTACTTTCCGGCCTTCAAATCACTTAATACCTGATCGGGATGCAGACTCATAGACTTGGAATCAAATATAGTCACTCGTTTCTATTTTTTCAGCGATTGAACTAAGACTTTTACAAGCTGTTTATATTTGCATAAAAGCGGTTGAAATGTCACAGAATTTAATTGAAAAAGGAATTGAAGCATGTCGAAGTGGAGCCTTTGAGGAAGGCATCACATATTTTAATCGAGTGCTTAAAAAAGATCAGCATAACAGAGAAGCCCTTTACAACCGTGGCAGAGCATTGTCTAAAGTAGGTAGTCTTGAAAAGTCATTAGAAGACTTTAAACAACTGACCATTATAGATCCTACAAACGCTTCATATATAGGGGATTATGCTGTATCTCTTCATCTAAACAATAAGCAAGATGAAGCATCATTAAAATTCAATCTTGCCTTATCCATTGAGCCAAATAACCCCTATCGCTATTCATCGAGGGCGTTCTTTAAGGATAGACTTGGCGATCTCGAAGGAGCTATCAAAGACTATGAAAAAGCAATAGAATTAGATCCTGAAGATGCCATTGCATTAAATAACAAAGGACTCGTTGAAGAAAAGATGGGCTACCAAGACAAGGCCAAACAAAGCTTTGACAAATCAAATGAGTTGGTAGGCTATAAACCTGAAGTAAAGGAAAACACTGTTAAACCCACTGCCAAAGAAGCTGAAACAACGAGTGCCAAACCTTCGAGAATGAAGGTCATTAAATCAGTCTTTACAAAAGAAGGCTTTGAGGAATTCAAGGAATTCTCCATCAACTTGTTAACTGGTAACCGTCCTAAGGAGTAAGTTATAATTCCGAGAGCTACCTATTGTTTGTAGCGGGTGATTTTTGCTAAATTGAGATTTTAGCATATCAAATAAACATTCGCACCATGGCTGGTAAAAAAATATCTCTTAATACAGTTAAGTCAATCGACTCGATTGAAGATGTAGCTGAATTAGCGAAACAGGAAGCTGACGACTTTATCGATGATGTCAAAGAGGAAATCATTGAAGCCAAAGACAATTTTATCCAAGAAATAAAAGACACCCTCCTAGGATTAGGCAACTCTATTTTTGGAGATTTCAAGCTTTTCTGGTCTATCATAAAAACGATTTTCAAATGGCTAATTAGTCCGATTTCGTTGAACGTAAGAGCAATTGAAAAAGAGAATTTGCAGCGTGCGAGTATGGGCTTAAAGGCGCGCTTTTTTACTGATTTCAACTTAATGAAGAGCATTTTCATGCTCTCCCTCACCTTCTTAGTGGTAGAAGAAGTAGCAACAGACGCCACTACCGATCAGTGGATTAATCAAGGTGTATTCTTCCTCTTCTTTGTAGTACTACTGTTTGTTTTCTTAGGAGCGATGTGGTTTTGGAAAATCTTAGTAGGTATTAAGACAAAGGATGCCAGGGTCTTTATAGGCTTCTTAATTTATCAGTATGCCACCATTTACATTATTTCTTTTATTGTGAACGGTCCTTTAGGACTAGGCCAAAGTGAAGATGAGTCAAATACGCTAATACTTTTTGTATACTTTTTACCTCTGCTACAATCTTGCTACTTTCTTATTCAACTTATGAAGTATTATCAGCTCAGTAAACCTAAAATGATCCTTGGGTTTATTATCGGCTTTGCCTTTCTGATGTTCTTTTTGTTTTTACCCTCGGCTATTAATGAAGTCTTCCTTATGAAAGGCATTAGCTCATAGCATTGCTTGCTACTAAAACTTATCGCTACAATTCCGTTTATTTACAAAAAACCAACTCATGAAAAAAATCAATATCATAGCCATAGTACTCTTGTTGAGTGCATCGGCTTTCGCTCAAAAGAATAAAGAAGATCAAATTAAAATGGCATTACTAGCCGCACCGGTTGATGCACGTGACGGAGCACATGTCTATGGCTTTGATGATGATGGCAACTTCATCACACTAAGAGAAGGCACGAATGACTTTGTGGTTCGGTCAGACAATCCTAATCAAGAGGGGTTTGAAATAGTTTGTTACCCTAAAAATGTTGAGCCATTTATGGCCCGCGGACGTGCACTAAAAGCCGAAGGAAAGAACCGAGGTCAAATCTTTGCCATCCGTGAAAAAGAAATGATGGATGGCGCATTACAAAAGCCAGGCTACGGATCTACGCTTCAAATCTACTATGGTAAAGATGCCAGGTATAATAAAGAGACTGGCCAAGTTGAAGGTGGATCGTTTAGGTATGTTATTTATACACCATTGGCAACTGCGCTGACTACTGGTTTACCAGAGAAACCAAATGCTGCTGGACACCCATGGGTAATGTTTCCAGGACTCTATAGAGCTCATATTATGATTACGCCTCCGGCTGGAAACTAAAATAGAGCTGTCTTAAAAAGACCAACGATACCTCACGTTGAACCTGCCTTCCGGCAAGACAAGCTTGTTTCAGGGTCTTACAGATTTGAAATAATAAAGTCTGTAGATTCTAAAATCAATTCAGAATGACCAAATGAATTTTTAAGACAGCTCAAAAATGTTCTTTACTCTGCTTCTCCAGCTATCCAATCTCCAATATCCAACACCTTGTCTATAACAGCATCCGTTTTATCATTGGTGAACGTTTGTATTAATTCTAGATACTTACTGATCTTATCCCATACCTGATCGAATTTTGCTTGAAATGCAGATTCATCAGCATTGGCTCCTCCCGTAGCAATCGCATTTCCAGCATCCCAAACATCTTCGAGTACTGCATCTGTAGCATCATTGGTATAAGTTTCCGCAAACTTGAGGGCTGGGTCTAGTATTGGCCATATCTGATTAAATACATCAGCAAAAGCTGGCGTAGCTCCTCCTGCATCTGGTTTAAAGGTGATGGTGTTGTTTTCAATTGCATGCTCAACGGCTGCAATCAATCTTTTCTTTTGCACTTTTCGTGCTGCTCTATTGGCTTTTCTTTCTGCTGCTCTTCCCATAGTCTTGTTGCGTTTTGAGGGAAATTACAAAAAACCAATCAAAAAAAAGACCTTAGCACGATGTGCCAAGGTCAAATTTTAAAAGTTTAGTATGCTACTCACTCCTCAGTGCCCTAATTGGATTGGCCATAGCTGTTTTAGCAGAAAGAATCCCAACAGTTAACCAAGCTATGACGGCCACAAAAAGTGCTGGTAAGATCCAGATCAAAGGATTATTTAAGTTGATCTGATAAGCAAAGTCTTCTAACCAGCCCTGCATCACCAGGTATCCGATGGGAATAGCAATTACTGCTCCCGCCAACACTAGTAAAGTGAATGTTCTTAGAATCATAAGCGTAATACTCTGGATAGAAGCCCCTAGTACTTTGCGGACTGCAATTTCCTTAAACCTTCGTTCAAGCGTAAATGCGGCAAGAGCGAAAAGACCAAGACATGCTATGATTATCGCGAGACCACTAGTGGTTGTAAACAGTTTTCCAAAACGTTCCTCTTCTTTATAGAGTGCATTGAAGGCTTCATCAAGGTATACATATTCAAAGGGTTCATCTGCCACAGTATTTTTCCAAATACTTTCTATTGCAGAGACCGTTTCCTTAAAGTTTCCGGTTACGCGGAGATAGATATAATTCCCGGCATACCAATCGGCTTCAACTCTTCCATCTTCGCCCATCACACGAATAATCAGTGGTTCGACACTTTGTTTTAGGCTTTCAAAATTGAAGTCATTCACGACACCAACGATTGTATAATCTTCACCATCTCCCCGAGTTAGCTTCTGTCCAATCGGATCTTCCCATCCCAGCCATTTAACAGCGGATTGATTAATAAGCACATTAGCGGTATCTGAGATTAGCTTATTTGTGAAGTTTCTACCGTCAACCAGCTCTAGCCCCATCGTTTCGACAAAGCCATCAGTAGCAAACATATTGATGAAGTTATACTGACGTGGGTTATCTTCCATGGTCTGATAGCTCCAGTCAGAAACACCTGCGGATAGAAAGTCCTTGGTCATAGACATTTTGTCTATGGTCGTTATCTGCTCAAGACTTGTTTTAAATATCTCGGCTTTGTCATCAAGCACTTGAGTATTTTTAATCACCAATACCTGCTCGGCATCGAAGCCTAACTTTTGATCAGAAAGAAAATTTAACTGTCTAAAAACAACCACTGTGCTGATGATCAAGAAAATGGATATGCCAAACTGAAAGGCGACAAGCCCTTGTCTCAAGAAAGCACTTCCCTTTCCACCTTTTTGCACTTCTCCTTTTAGGGCTCGAATTGGCGAAAAACTCGACAAAACAAATGCTGGGTAAGACCCTGCCAAAAGCCCAACCACCAACACTAAACCAAATAATTGTAGCATGACGGTACCTCCAAATAGGTCTTGATAATCAAATGCGCGATTAGATAAATTATTGAATCCATCTAATGCTAAAGAGGCTAAGCCCAAGGCGACAATCATGGAAATGACACTGACCATCATGGACTCTACCAAAAACTGGTTAACCAATTGGCCTTTCAATGAGCCGAGCACTTTGCGCATACCTACTTCCTTAGACCGCATTGCCGAACGGGCAGTCGAGAGGTTCATAAAGTTGATGCAGGCAATGACCAGAATGAACAAAGCCACTGCTGAAAAGACATAGACATTGTCAATGCTGCCACCAGACCTTAAAGAATATCTTGGGAAGTAAAGATGAAGATCAGTCATTGCTTTAACTGGAAACGTTTTTGCTCTGCCACCTCCTGCTAAATATTCGTCATAGCTTGCATGGCCTGTATATTTCACCAACTCAGGGCCTACGTATTTTGTAGCAAAATCAGTCAATTTAGCTTCAACCTCTTTTGGGTCACTGCCCTTTGAAAACTTGGCGTAAGTGAAGAAGTTATTACCTGTCCAATTACCGACAGTCACCCAACTTTCATGTGGGTACGCGGCAAGGAAGTTATAATTAAAATGTGTGTTTTTAGGTGGATTAGCTACTACACCAGTGATCTTGACTGTCTCTCCATCTACTTTAATCATCTTGTCTAAAGCAGGCTCATATCCAAAGAATTTAGTTGCCAGACTCTGTGTCAACACAATTGAGTTTGGTTCTTTTAGCGCTTCATCAGGGCTTCCTTCAATAAAATCAACTGTGAATATATTGTGGAAGGTTGAGTCTGCATTAAAGCCCATAGGCTCTTTGAATACATTGCCATCAATGTTAAAAGTCTGGCTAAACGGGCCTTGAATACGCGCGGCTTCCTCTATTTCAGGTATGTCTGATTGAGCTTGGATAGCAAGTCTTGCTGGCGTATAAAAGCCAATGCGGTAGATTCTTTCTGAATCGGCATGAAATTTATCATAACTCAATTCATTGGAAATGTACATGACAATAAGCAGGCATGCCGCGAGACCAACGCCTAAGCCACCGATATTAATAAGACTGTACAAACCTTGTTTCCGCAGGCTTCTAAATGAAATTTTGATGTAGTTTTTAAGCATAGCAATGTTGTTTAATGAGTTTATATCTTCTAGACCTTTGATATATCTTAACCTGAAAAACCTAAGCACATCCCAAGAGAATTTCTTGCGAGCAGCTTTTATTCCGTCAGTATCAATTCTTTTATAAAACAGTTCATAGGCATCTCCTTCAATGATTTCTAAAGCTCTCGGTTTACAATAGAACCTAAGAAAGCGGATCGCCCACTGAGGTGGTTCCTGATCAGAATGAGACATACTCTAAACCCAAGTTTGGAATCTGATCGTGTAATTTATTCCGCTGCTCTTTGATAAAGTTGAGCGCCTCCTGTCCCACCGTGTTGATTTTGAAATAGCGCTTTCGCCTACCACCTCTCTCTTTGGTGGCCCCACCAACGTGTGAATCGAGAAAGCCTTTTACTTCCAACCTGTCCAAGGCAGAGTGTACTGCACTGATATTGATTTTTCTATTGGTTTGCGTTTGGATTTCTTCCATCACACTAATGCCGTACGCATTGTCATTCAGGATAGCTACCACTAACAAAACCAATTCTTCAAATTCACCTATGTTCGTTCTAGCCATTGATTTATATTTGTTTCACAATAGTAAATGAAATGTATATGTTTCACTATTGCAAATTAAATACTTGACTTCATGACTGAAGCGTAAGATCAGTGAACTGAACCGGAAACTTAAGGCATTGAATTAGTAGCCTTGACTAAGATTTACCGTGTGCAATAGGTCTTGACCAGTCTTCAACCTAGACAAGTTTTCTAGCAACAATTCAATTGCAGACTGAGGCGTAGTAACACTCGCAACGTGTGGTGTAATTGTAATTTTTGGATGATTCCAAAGCGGATTATCTGTTGGTAGTGGTTCTTCCCTGAAAACATCTAATAAAGCACCTGAGAGTCGCTTTTGGTCTAGTGCATCGATTAGATCCTGCTCCACTAAGTGATTACCACGGGCAACATTAATCAAATAAGCACCTTTTGGTAACTGGGAAAAGAGATTAGCATTAAGTATATCGGTAGTCTCGGGAGTTACGGGCAAAAGGTTAACCAGTACTTCGGCATGGCTTAAAAACTCCTTTATACTTGATGTGTCATAACATTGAACTCCCTCAATGTTCTTTAACGTTCGGCTAAAGCCGAAAACTTCGAAGCCAAGATCTACAAGTTTTTCAGACAGGTGACCTCCAAGTGCACCAAGGCCCATCACTCCTACTTTCAGGGGCTGATAAGTAATTCGATCCCAGTTTTTAGTTTTTTGATTCTCTAGGTGGCTGAGCATGCTTCTCTGATGCATCATTAATCCCATAATGACATAGTTTGTCATGTCTCTAGCTAAGAATGGATCTACTATACGAGTAATTGGAAGGTCACTTGGAATCTGAGAGTCAGCCATTAGATGATCGACTCCAGCTCCCAATGAACTAATCCATTTTAGTTTAGGAAGTAAATCAATGACTCCTTGATCTAATGGCTTCCAGACAAACAATACTTCAACATTCGTTAAATCGGCTTTTGTAGGCCAAACATGTACTTTTCCTACAAGGTCTGATTCCGAAAGGCCTTCTACCCAAGGTTTTGGGTCCCATACTGAAGATGAAATAAGGATATCTACTTTTTGCTGATCCATGGATTGTCTTTAATGTAAAATCGCCAAGGTTTTAGGGCATCTTCTTCGGCATAGTCAATACCGATTCGCTTTGAAGTCACAATATAATTATCATTGATTTGCTGAGCATCTTCTATCCAGATTTGTTCGCCCTGTAAGTCCATACCATAATGAACTTTGGTCTTAATGCCTAAAGCAGTTGTTAAAGTACCAGGTCCGGAAGTGAGCTTATAATGAGTCGTTGTCAACTGTCGTCTCTTCTGCATCACCTCAATCCCACGAATGGGCTGAATCGCTCTCACTAGTACTGCATCTGCCATTTCTTCGGCATTAGTGACGATATTAAAAAGGTGGTGGATGCCATAGCACAAGTATACATAAGCATAGCCTCCCCTTCCATACATTACCTCAGTACGTTTGGTCCTTATACCGTTGTTGGCATGACAAGCTTTATCGTTTCTTCCCGCATAAGCTTCTACCTCGGTGATTATACCAGATGTATGCAGCCCATCTATTTGAGTATGTAGTGCTTTACCAAGCAAAGCCTTGGCAATTTGGACGACATCTCCCCCTTGATAAAACGATGGTTTCAACTTCATATGTAAATTGATGCAACTTAAAATACCTCAAATCAGTTTAAAGGTTCGGAACCAATTAACCATGAATAAAATGAAAAAAGTATTAACTCTTATTGCCTCAATCGCTTTGCTAGCATTCTTTCAAAGTACTGCACTAGCACAGAGAGGTCCTGCAGCCAGTCCAACAGCCACAATTACTCAGGCCATTGGTAATACTGAAATGACGATTGTTTACTCAAGACCTAGCTTAGCAGGTCGTTCTTTTGCCTCTTTAGCACCGAAAGGTGATGTATGGAGAACAGGTGCCAATGCCAACACCAAAATCAACTTTAATAAAGATGTGATGATTGGTGGAAAAGCATTGCCTGCTGGAGAATATTCTATGTATTCTATTCCTGGCGACAACGAATGGACAATTATCATTAATAAGGCAAAGAGCTGGGGAACTCAATACGATAAATCTCAGGATGCCCTACGTTTTACAGCTAAACCAACTAAGACTTCTGAGTCTGTTGAGACTTTCAGAATTGATTTAACAGATTTTGATAACAAAGCGAAAGACAAAGCCAACTTGGAATTGGCTTGGGGGAACGTTTCAGTTAAGTTTCCAATCGTAGTTAAAAATTAAAAAGCTAATCAGCTTATCCTTTAAGACCTCTTGCATCAAATTGTAAGAGGTCTTTTTATGACGATCAATCACGGTTGAAATCACAAAAGGGTTTAAGTTTGCAGTTACAAACCAAAAACGAAAATGAAAAGAACACTTACAACACTTGCTGCTGTTTGCCTTATGGTAATAGCACAGACTTCAGCTGTAGCCCAAAACGGCCCAGCTCCTAGCCCACTTCAGAAAATGAGCCAAATGGTTGGACTTACTGAAGTAAGCATTGAATATTCAAGACCGAGTCTTGATGGTAGAGATATGTATGAAAAACTTACACCTGTTGGTGAAAGATGGAGAACTGGTGCTAATACTAGAACTGTTCTTACTTTCTCTAAAGACGTAATGTTAGGTGGAAACGAAGTAAAGGCTGGATCTTACAACTTATTTACTATTCCAGGTAAAAAAGAGTGGACGATCATTCTTAACAATAACACAAAGCAGACGAACCCATTCTCTGTTGATGAGAAGAATAACATTCTTTCATTCAAAGTTACTCCTACAACTACCAAGGATAAAATTGAAACTTTCACAATCAACATCACTGATTTTGACAAGAAGGCGATGGACAATGCTAACATCGAGTTAGCATGGGAAAATACTTCTGTAAAGTTTCCAATTAAGGTGAAAAACTAATTCGCTATTAAGTAATTGTAAAAGCTTCTGCCCGCTGGGTGGAAGCTTTTTTTATATCTTTGAAGTAATAAAAAGACATACCTATGAGAAGAATACAACTTACACTCATTGCACTTACACTTTCTGTGTGTGCCATAGCACAGATAAAAATGCCACCACCGAGCCCTACTTTCGAATTGAAAGGAACAGTGGGTTTGGCGGATGTTAAGGTGGTTTATTCGCGTCCAAGCGCTAAAGGCCGTGATATTGCAGGAAACCTAATTCCATACAATGAAGTATGGCGAACTGGTGCGAACGCCTCTACCAAAATTACCTTTAGTACGGATGTGAAATTGAACGGAAACGCTGTTCCGGCAGGTGAATATGCTTTATACACGATGTTCACAGAAGAAACTGCGACTATCATCATCAGCAAAAACCTTACTTGGTGGGGTTCACTCGGATATGACGCTAAAGATGACTTACTGAGATTTGATGTTACAGTAAAACATCCAAGTAGTCATTATGAGACGTTCACAATGAGCTTTTCTGACTTCACCATGAATTCAGCCAACCTGAATATGAAATGGGGACATACAAAAGCGATGTTCACCATTGAAAGTGATGTTGATGCCAATGTAATGGCTGATATCAAAGCGCAAGTGATTGATATGACACCAACTAACCCTGGTGTTTACTTCCAGGCTGCGGGTTACTATTATGATACTGAGAGAGATGCAAAGCAAGCATTAGCTTGGGTAAACAAAGCCTTAGATGCCAGTGAGCAAAAGCAATACTGGGTGGTTCACCTGAAAGCTAAACTCTTAGCCAGAATGGGTAATAAAAAAGAAGCCATTGCAGCCGCAAAAGAGTCCATGTCATTGGCTAAAACGGGGGGTAACCCTGATTACGTGAGATTGAACGAGAAGCTAATCGCTGACATGAAGTAGTCATTCAGCATTGTAAAAGAATTGAAAAGCTCCTTTTGGAGCTTTTTTTTATTCACCACTGCCAGATACCAAATGAAACCTGTGGTGGTGCTGGGTGACCTGATTGTTTTAACGCCAATAGAACCTCCCTCTAGTATGCGATTCGTGAGATATGAGATACCCCATAAAGCGAACTGGGCTCATGGGCCAACCCGTTTCCTCTTCTTTGAGGCCCATTTCTAGTAGAGCCCGGACTAACCGATCTGAAGATTTTAAAGAATTCCTCAGTTTTGCATAGTCTAAACTTTCAATTGAATCAATTTCTACGTCCACAATATTTGAATCCATGGCCATAAGCTCATTGAGCCAGCTCATTCTCACATTGTGTAAGTGCGCGAATTGATCGGCTATATTTCTTCCCCCCGAAGTAGTTGTATCTCTCAAATACTCTGGCTTCAGTGCTTTCATCAGTAGATAGTTCATCTCTACATGCTTGTCCCAAGTAGACAATATATCTTCAGATAGTGTAGACTGAGCTTTTATTTGGTGGACAGAAAAGAAGCAAATAATTGATACGAGAATAAGACAGTACATTTTCATTGTTGGATGGCTTATGTATTGAATAATTAGACACCAACTTAATCAAAATGGTTGATAAACAGATAGATAGCTATCGCTTAGGACAGCTCTTACACATTTTCTTGTTCTTCTTTTTATACTTTTTACAACACTTTTTGAAATCACATACCGATGAGCATCCCATAAATGGAGAAAATGGAGCATCTTCTTTTGGGTGAATTTGGCTATAATCTTCGCTGTACTGCATTCTTATTTAGACTTAATCTAAATACAAATAAAGAGCCTGAAGCCGAAATCTACAAGCCAAATCAAAAAATATTCGGAAGAAAATCTGTGAACAGTCCGGCCCTCAAGATCACGTGAATTTTATATTGTATTCATTCTACATATAGACTAAATTATGAATGCTTTTGGGCACAATGTCAGAAAGTGAAAACACACTAAACCACACAATTATGAAACAAGAAATCGACAGTGTGTCGATCTATCCCCCTATTGGGATATCAAGGATCGGCAATTCCCCAGACTACTTTCTAGCCTCCGATGTTCCGGGCGTAGCACCAAGTCCTCCTGATGGCTTTAAAGACGCCAAAGGAAGAGTCAAAAAGCAAGTCGCACGATTTAGAATTTATGGATTCGATAAAAGTGGAAAGGTTGTAGCCGAACTCACTGAGAACAAAGGCACGGACATTGAATGGCGTGTAGACGTTGCCAACGTAAAAGCCGCTTGGTATCAGTTTAATAATGCGCTTGACCTTACAGGGGCCTCTATTCCTTCAGCTTACAGAAACAGTGATATAACAGGCAAAGACCGTGATCAACTCGCCATAACTCCCTCATCTGTTAAAATCTCAGGAAAGAATAAGGAGGGCAAGAAATACCATTTTGATGATGGTAAGTTCTACAACAAAAAAGTAAAACTCGGAGAAGTTAGAACAGATGACGAAGGCCGATTACTCTTCTTTGGTGGTGATGGCGATTCTGCTTCTAAGAAGAACAAGCCTGCCACCACATTTGCGAATAATGACGGCTGGCATGACGATACCTGTGATGGTGTAATAAGAGCATCTGTAACCATTGATGGAAAGACTTTTGAAGCCACTCCTGCCATGGTAGCCGTAACTCCTCCAGACTTTGGACCAGGCCTTTATGGTGTAATTACCATGAATGATGTTGTTCAAGACCTCTTTATTCGTGAAATGAATTACCCCGATCCTGCTAGTGCTGGGGTGGAGTTTTGGAGAGACATTTACCCAATCTTATCCAGGATGACAAATACGCAGTGGGTGAACCAAGGCTTCTTTATGCTTTTTGGCAAAAACTCACCTTCTGATTTCGAAAACCCAGACCTATTAAAGCAATTAGCCGACCCATCGAATAGTGCCAAGGCAGAACGGATGCGAGTCTTTGAATGGTTTAGAGATCCTAATTCAAAGGAATACACACCAACCAAAGTTCCTCCCTTTTATGGAGATGGATTTGGCGAGTATGAAAACATAGCCATAGTCGATTTGCCCATAACAAGAACACAATACGGTAGATTAAAACAATGGGCTCAAGGAAGCTTCAAACCAGGCAAATTCACTAAGCCGAAGGACTTCGAAAGCATGAGTTTGGTTGAACAGCTAAGTGCACTGAATCAAGCGCCTATGGAAGAATGTCTAGGTGGACCCTTCCACCCGGGGATAGAACTCACTTGGCCAATGCGTCAAAAAATCATGTGGCAAGCTCCATATCGCCTCAATGTTGTGAATGAGGGAGAGCCGACTCCTCTTGACTTTGGCGCTTTGCTTTCTGAAAACATTGCACTTGGTAAAGATGGTCCCTTATCAAAAAGTGGCCCAGGTGCTCTTACCCGATGGCTTGGCGTACCTTGGCAAACTGATGAAGCAAGTTGTCTTTCTGGTTATGATCCTTCCACATATCTTCCACTCCCTTCTTTTTGGGCAGCGCGGGTACCTAATCAAGTCTTGTCAGAAGATAGTTATTCCAGAATGGAAGACGGATCTGTTAACATTGCGCAGCGATTGAAGCACTTTGATACGAGGCAAGATTGGTTACGAGATTTCGGATCTCAATATCAACCGAAAATCAACGCTATGATTGCTGAATGGCATGAATTAGGAATTATTGCTAAAGTAGAACAAGCACCTGAGAATAATGATGAAGGCTACTTGCCAAAGGTTGTTTGGAAAGAAACGGGTAGGCACTTTACCGGTGCTGACCCTACCTTTAAGCAAGTTCTGCATGCCGAAAATGCCGAACCTAAAGAATCGTTGGAAGATATGGCAACGCCAATGATGCTGAAACGTGCGGCCCCAGAACGTCCAACTAGAGAACGTAAGACGTTTAGTCGTGGAGAACGATAGTCAACATTATGCAATAGTAATCATTGGTGGCGGTCCGGCAGGGATCGCCACTGCTTTAACCTTGCAAGCCAGAGGAATTTCTCACTGTATTGTCGAGGCCAATACTGAACCATCTAATAAGCCTGGTGAGGCCATTCCTCCTAACGCCCGTCCTCTTATGAGACAATTGGGCGTAGAGTCTTTATTGTCTGAAGACCGCACACATGCCCCCTATTATGGTAATTTGAGTTCCTGGGGAAGTGCTGAACTGATCCAAGAAGAATTTATCGAGAACCTTTATGGTCATGGCTACCTACTGAATAGAAGACATTTTGAAGGGCAAATGCAGTCTTTGGTCAAGTCACAAGGAACAGGTTTCTACTCAGGTTATCGCTTGAGTGAATTAGAACAGAGTCCAGAAGGAATACAGGTTCGCATTGCTAATGATCAGGATTCCAAAATACTATCGGCTAAAATGATCGTGGATGCAACAGGAAGAAAGGCTTCAGTTTGTCGAAGGTTAGGCATAAAAAAGCAGGCTCATGACGACCAATTTGCTCTGACATTTCAAGTCACGATTCACGTTGAAAGCCCACTACAAATCATTATTGAGGCAGTTGAAGCCGGCTGGTGGTATGCGGCTCCATTTGACGATAGACAAATGACTTTGATGTTCTTTACTGCTAAAAGCTTGCTACCTCAAAAAGAAAAAATCGACAACTTTTTAAATACTGCATATGCAAAGAGTCTGCACCTTCAAGAGAAACTCGGTATCGCTACCTTAGCACCAAGTGATGTAAAAGTGATCCCTGCAGGAACGAGTAGTCTTGATATTCCATTTGGTCAAAACTGGCTTGCTATTGGTGATGCTGCCTACTGTTATGATCCAATTTCATCCTATGGTATTACTTCGGCCCTGGCTGCTGGTTACTATGCGGGCAATGCCCTAGCAGACTATATGAATGGCAAAGAAGGTGCACTAAGCACTTATAGGTATATAATGGAAAAAGCTTTTCAAGGTTATCTCAAAAAGCTTTTTCATCAATATGACAGCGAAAAACGCTGGTCAGATCATTCTTATTGGAAAAATCGATTTCCTATGAACCAACCTGAATTTCTTTAGCTACCGCCTGAACTTCGTCCAAAACGCGAAGCAAGTTTCCACTCCAAATCATTCCTATCTCTTCTTCCGAATAGCCTCTTTTTACGAGCTCTAAAGTTATGTTGAAAGTCTCAGAAGCATCATTCCAGCCCTCAACTCCACCACCACCATCAAAATCAGAGCTAATTCCTACGTGCTTCAAACCAATCTTTTGTACGAGGTAATCAATATGGTCTACAAAATCAGCAACATTAACTGGTGGCGCTTCGCTATTGATTTCAGCAGCAATACGCTCCTTATGTTTTTCCTGAAAGGCATTATATTCATCAAAATAAGCAGTTCGTTCATTTCGGCTCATTGCCCTGAACAAACTACCTGGCTTTATCTCAAAACCCTCTTCTTCTGCTATTGCCGCAATCACTTCACTAGACTTAGTACGATTCGCAGCATTTTTCTCCGAATTCAAATAACTTTTAAAAGCTACTGTCTGAATCACTCCACCATTTTCTTTCAGCATCATTAACTGTTCGTCATCTAGATTTCGGCTTACATTATTCATGGCTCTGGCCGCAGAATGAGAAGCAATTACAGGTGCCTTTGACAGACGCATCATTTCCATATTGGCTACTTTCGATGGATGTGAAAGATCAATCATAATACCCCATTTGTTCATTTCTGCAATTACCTCACGTCCCAAATCACTCAAACCATTATGTAACCATACAGAGTCTCTTTCTCCTGTGTTCGAATCACTTAATTGGCTATGACCATTGTGCGATAAGGACATGTATCTAGCCCCTCTATCATAGAACTCTTTGACTCTGGCAATATCGTTTCCGATAGGATAGCCATTCTCAATTCCGATCATGGCCACCTTCTTTCCAGCAGCATTAATTCTTCGTACATCATCAGAATTGTAGGCTATTTCAATTCTGTCTGGTGCTATTTCTTCTGCCAATCTATGGATGGCTTTAAACTTATCATCTGCATTAGCATAGGCGCGCTCAAAGCCTTCATCTGTCAAGTCTCCCTGTCCTGTATAAACGATAAACCAAGCTACGTCTAGCCCACCCTCTTCCATATTTGGAAGGTTCACTTGCGTGGGAAGCTTCTTTGTATAGTTGTTGTCTTCCGTAAAATTGTTGGTATTAATATCATCATGCGTATCGAGTGTGATCACACGTTCATGAATTCCTTTGGCATATTCCATCAATTCTGCCTCTGTCATTTCCTCGACAGACTTGGAAGCAGGCTCACAGGCTGTAAAAGCCGCCAAAAGTATCAGCAAAAAATAGTTAAGTCTCTTCATAATTAAGGTTGATTTTACTCAAACCTAATCATGTTTTCAGAAAGATGCAGGCAGATTTATGTGGGTGGGATTACATTGTTCTGAGAAATGAAATCCTCTAGCGCATTAATACAGCTTTCCTTTTCAAATTTCCAAAAGCTATAAGGTAACGGAAATGTGGGAACACCTGTTCGGTGTAGTACTTTGTAACTCCTCAAGGCTAGACCATCCTTAAAATACCCAGGATATCCGATCAAATCAATTGCGACAAGTTTATCATTTTGTTTAATCAACAAGTCTAATGATAAATCGGCTACCTCATAACCTACTCTAACTTCATAGTTAAGGCTAAGCAAATGATCTTTTACTTCTTTTAAAAATTCATCATGAACATGATTTTGAATATTGACTTTTGGTCTTTTTTCACCTGTGTACTCAAGATAAGCTCTCAAGTATGATTTCTTTCCTAAAGAATCAATTTCAAATGAAGTATAAACACTCATACTTGATTTAGCTCTGGTTACACTTACATTGAACACATCAGGACGATTGATATGTCGAAAACCTGTTGAATGACTCTGGTTGTCCAAGCAAAAAGATAACAGCATAACATCCCTCTCCTCGCCTTGGAAGGAATGAGCCGTACCGCATAGAATATCGTGAAGACTTATCTCCTCAAGTGTAAATCTTTTGATCAACATTTTACTTATTAGATCCACTTGATTTCTGAAAGGTGATAATATACCAACCGACCTTTTTAACTCCTGATTGAGTGACCTGTCATTGAAAAGAATTGACTCAAGATCGTCTAATATTCTTTCCGCCTCACCCAAATTTACACCATTTGAATCCCTAGAAGAGTTCACTTGGATATGTCTTATATTCTTCTTCGAATGATCTTCTGGAATCACACTCATTATTTTCAAACTCCCGGCATAAAAGTGCTGGTTACTAAATTGGATTAAGTCAGGAAGGCTTCTATAAT
Organism: uncultured Roseivirgaceae bacterium; assembly: GCA_964352205.1. Taxonomy (GTDB): domain Bacteria; phylum Bacteroidota; class Bacteroidia; order Cytophagales; family Cyclobacteriaceae; genus Roseivirga. The sequence goes on along the minus strand of CAYGQO010000002.1, from coordinate 268,442 downwards.
GCTCATTCAAAAGCGTTAACTGCTTTTGAGACTTTAAAGCATCATCTGCAATATCCAGAATACTTAAATTTCTGTAGTCGAGATAATCTGAAAAATTGGTTAATCCATACTTGACTTGTAATGCTTCTTGAACTGAAGATGATAAGAATGAAATGTGATGAAGCTGTTTTGGGTCTCCCACAATCACAACACTTTTACTCCGATATATTGCAGGAAGGCAGCTTGCAATATCACATTGAGTAGCTTCATCTATAATAACCAAGTCAAAGAGTTCTGGCTTTAAAGGAAGTACTTTTTGTAAATCAGATAATTTACATAGCCAAACGGGAAATGCTCTGAACAAGACATTGAAATTTAGTTCTGAAAATAGCTGTTCTCGTTTGCTCGAGGTTCTTGCTCTAATAGCATTCAAGAATTTGCGAAAGGTCGATCTCTCTAATATCAAACCTTGATTTATCCTTCTTTCAAAATTCAGGTCCACATATTCCCTGACTAACTGAACCCTGGTAAGCATTGCATGCATGTAGTCATTTACAATTAACCAGTGAGGATCCTTCAACAGAGTGAGCCATTTAATAAAAGATAGTTTGGCTTTATTAAAGATTGACTTTGAGTGACTATTCGACAGTGATTCGCTCCAACGATTCTCATGTTCTAGTAATCGATCGTATTCTCTTATTGACTTATTAGCAAGTTCATTGCAACCCTGAATTCTGCTTTCAAGCTGATGGAGTTGTTTCTCACTTTTGTGAATAAACTTCCTCCCAACGTTTACCCTAAATCCACTCAATAGTTCATTAAGTCTATTTTTAAGCTCTTTCAAATAGTCTTGTTTCCCTGCTCTGACGGTGGCATAAAATATTTTTAGCTCTGACTGAACCTTATCATTAACTACATCTACTGCTTGATCGGTTTTAGATACAATAAGCACCGATTTACCTCTGCTTAAAAACTCTACGGCTAATGAAGCAATGGTGAAAGATTTACCTGTACCAGGCGGGCCAATCACAATACTTAGATTTTCATTATGAGCATTTTTCAATATGTTCTTTTGTGAATTATTGAGTAATGCTGGCACAAAACCCTGTTCAACCTGAGTGGGCTTACTTTTAATTTCATGTTTGAATAGGGACTTGAAAGAATCTGGGAATTTATCGCTTCCCATTTCTATCATTTCTTCCAACTCGGTTATTATTCCCTGAGTTTGATTTGAACGCTTTATAAGTGCCAAACCTGCTGCTGGAACTATTTTAAATTCTCCTGAGACTAGTTCCCCGCTCTTAAAAAGAGCTTTTATTGCCTTATCACTTGAAAGTGATGGATAGAGTAACATGTCATCCACATTCAGGCCAGAATAGTTCGTACTTAAAACATCCTGAAGTGATTTGATTACTCCAAAATCAATTGTATGATTTTCTATTACAGAGTCTAAAAGAGATTGAGGACTATCTTCACTAATTCTGAGACCAGACAATGAATCCGAATTAATAATCCTTTGCTCCAGATTAACCTTTATTGCATAACCTTCTTCTTGTCTGAAAAGCTCTACTTCGTGTAAAAATAGTGGTGCACAAACTCGCTGTCTTTTACCATTGAGACCTTTTTCGAAACCCAGGGCGAAAAATGAGCAATAATAAAGTACTTTCTCCTTACTATATAATTGTAAAGATTTCTCTAGTTCCTCTCCTGTTTTATCAGCAATAGGTAAATAAGGCAACTCTCCGGTTAGTAATTGTTCCTTCCCTTCAAAGAGCAAACGTTGTTCTACCTTCCTACCAAAAAAATTTGACAGCTGCGTTGTTCGAGTGTCTAAACGATAGCAATCTCTAAAGTAGGAAATTGCTGAATTTATGGGGATGGCTTCACTCATGTATAATTCATAGCACCTTGGAGGATGTTTAATTATAGCAGATTATTCGGCCATCACGGCTATGTGTATTCAAATTCTTTCAGAAAACTTTACCAAACGAGTGACTTATCTTAGTCTTAAGGCCTACCTCTTTCAAATGGTAAATCCGTTAAAGTGATTATGAAGCTAGAAGCAGACTCATTTTTTATAAAGCATGCCATCTTTACTGAGTATAAAATAGAGATGCAGGCAGATTTATGTGGGTGGAATACGATCTGCAATCAAAATTCCTTAATTTGAAGTATGGCCACTATTAAACTCAAAGTTCAGAATGAATCTTTACCAAGGTTAAAAACCTTGTTAGACGAGTTTACCAAAGAGGAAATCGAAATCATCGAAGAATTGAATGACTTTGATACTGCAAAATCAGAGGTCAATGAAGCGTTAGTAAGGTATGAATCTGGGGTAGCAAAATCTTATTCCATTGAAGAAGCGGATGCTTTTTTAGAGGAAACCATAAAGCGTCATGAAAGTTGAACTGCAGGATTCTTTCATAAAGAAGCTGAATAGACAAATCGACTACATTGCCCATGACAAACCTTCAGCAGCCAGAAACTTCAAAAAAATTATTCTTGAACGAATAAGGGAGATTAAAGACTATCCTTATAAACATCGGAAGTCGATTTTCTTTGATGATGAAACTATTAGAGACTTGGTTTACCAAGGCTACATATGTGTCTACAAGATTGATATAAAACTTGACTTAATTATTGTCTTTGGATTCGTGAAATATCAAGAGTCAATCTAAATACCCGCCCCCATACTCGCATGCCTAGGTTCTTCGGCATAACGAGGATCATGTACATAAGGGAGTTTGCGCATGGCGATCATTTCTAGGCTGAGGAAATCGAATTCCTCTACGATTTTACCGACAAGCTCATAGATTCCTTTCCCCCTAAAGGGATAACGCGCTGCAACAGGTGGAAAGTGAGTGCTATCAATAAAGTGGCCTTCACGGTCTATCCAAGTGCCAAATTGCATTCTCTTGCCTTTCGAAGTATTAGTATTCTTGATGTGAACCAAGTAACCAACCATCCGTACCGTTTTATTGACATACTGATCCATTTCTCTGACAAGTACATTCCTTGGTGGATGCTCTTTCAAAAGATCGAAAGGATTGCACAAAGGAAAGCCTAGTAGGTCTTGCTGGTCAAAAGCGTCCTCTAGAATATCATAGCTCAGTTCGGGGAGCTTAAAACGTTTTACTTCAGGATCGAAGAGCATTTTAACAGGGTTTGTCTTCTTATGGTTACCCAACTGGAAATGCGCTTCCCACAACAATGCTTTCTTACTTTGCCCCGTAAACCGAAAGGCCCCAATTTTGATCAATAGACTTAGTTGATCAAGAGAAATACTCACGCGCTTTAAGAAGTTATCGAAGCTCATAAAGACACCATTTTCATAACGCTCTGTCAATAAAGCCTCTGCAGTGTCTTTCTCCAGTTCACCTATAAAAGCAAAGCCCATAAAGATGGTCTTGCCATAAATGGTACAGAGGTACTCACTTTGGTTAGCACAAGGTGCTTGTATGTCACCACCATGCATATGAGCTTCGTGTGCATAGAGCTCTACGCGATAAAAACCACCTCCATTGTTCATGGTAGCTACCATATACTCTAAAGGATAATAGGCCTTGAGATAAAGACTCTGATAACTCTCCACGGCATAAGATGCTGAATGCCCTTTGGCGAAGGCATAGCCTGCAAAGCTTTCGATTTGGCGCCAAATCTCTGCTGATAACTCGTAGGTGTGCCCCTTTTTGAGACAGTTATCAAAGTACTTGGCCTTTACCTTTTGGAACTCTTCGCGCGAGCGATACTTACCAGACATCCCTCTTCTTAGTACATCTGCTTCCCCTAGTGTAAGATCAGCAAAGTAGTGCGCCACTTTAATCACATCTTCTTGATAGACCATTACCCCATAAGTTTCAGGCATAATGTTTAAAAGAATGGGATGTGCCTCGTTTCTTCTATGTGGTTCTCTAAAGCGGAGAATGTACTGACGCATCATACCAGATTTGGCTACACCTGGTCGAATGACTGAACTCGCAGCTACCAAACCAAGGTATTCGTCTACCCGAAGCTTCTTGAGTAACATACGCATGGCAGGAGATTCTACATAGAAGCAGCCAATGGCCTTTCCCTCTTTGAGCATCGCCTTTATCTTAGGGTCTTGCTTAAGTTTTTGAATGTCATGAATATCTATCGGTGGATGATCAGGATGATTTCTAGCCACTACTTCAAGGCTGTCTTTGATTTTACCTAAACCTCGTTGGCTAAGGATATCGAACTTATAAAGGCCGATATCTTCAGCAATGACCATATCAAAATGAGTCGTTGGAAAACCTTTTGGGGGAAGATCGGTGGCCGTATAATAGTGTATTGGCTTTTCGGAAATGAGAATTCCTCCTGCATGAATGCTCAAATGACTTGGAAAGCCTTCAATGTACTTTCCGTAACGTAATACAAGCTTGTGTACATCATCCAACTCGTCATACCGAGCGCGTTGAATGTGGTCAATCTCGTGTGGAGGAATTCCCAAAACCTTTCCTAGCTCACGGACTACTGCCTTAAACTGAAACGTACTATAGGTAGCCAGCAAGGCAACATTCGGAAAGCGATTGAAAATGTACTGGGTAATGTCTTCTCTATCTTTCCATGAAAAGTCAACATCAAAGTCAGGAGGGTTTTGCCGATAAAGGTTAATGAATCGTTCGAAGTAAAGATCGAGCTCAATGGGATCTACATCGGTAATTCTAAGTAGGTAGGCTACTACTGAATTAGCACCACTCCCGCGGCCTACATAGAAGTATCCCTTGCTCCGAGCATATTGACAAATGTCCCAATTCATCAAAAAATAAGACATAAATCCTTGTTGCTTGATTACCTCTAGTTCCGTTTTGATACGTTTTAAAATCCTTTCTTCCGGGTTTTTATAGCGATAGGAAAAGCCATCGGTACAGAGTTTTTCAACTAAGTCGTAGTCACCTTGCTGGCTACCTGTGTAGGTCTTCTTATTTTTATTGAGCCCCTCTCCTTCAAAATCAAAATGAATAGAACAGTCTGCCAATAACCTTTCGGTATTCTCAACCATATAAGCGTGATGCTTATAGATCTCCAGAAGCTCATCTAGCGGGTAGATAAAGTCATGAGGGCTTCCTTCTTCTGATTTGGGAAGCATACTCAGCAAGGTATTATTGTCCACAGCCCTTAATAAACGATGTGCATTGAAATCCTTCTTAAGCACCTCGCGCTTTCCTAGTTCATTCACCTTACTTCGGAAGGTAAGGGTTTGGAGTACTACCATTTTGGATTTGTCCATCTGATGTGGCGGATAGATCAATCGAGAAAGGTCTGTTGGCTTTACTCCTATGAATTCTAATATTTTTAGTTTAAAGCCAGTGTACTTACTAAAGGGATAGACCACATAAGCATTCTTAAAATCAGGAGCTCTCTCAGGAATTGCCTCTCCCGAATGTAAATATGTAGATAGGTAATCGTTAAGCTCTTTGAAACCCTCATTATTCCTCGCAATAGCAACATAGAGCTGTTCTGCCCTATTACGGAAATCAATACCCAAAACCGGTTTTATATCGTATTTAGGCGCTAAACGAACGAAATTGAGGGAAGCTGCTGTGCTATTAATGTCGGTCAGTGCAAATTGACTTACCCCTGCCCTTTGCACTTGCAATAGCAATTCCTTAGTATTGATGGTACCGTATTTGAAGCTATAATATGTATGAGAATTTAAATACATTAATATTTAACTATAAATACTTATTTGTTTTTACATACTTACATATGTTGTTTTATTAATATATCGAAATATGTACCGAGCTGTGAGTTATGAGCTTCGAGTTTAAAGTAGATTCATAAATGACATTAGCATTTTCTGTTCTTGATCTATTTCCTCTTTAAGGCCTTCTATTTCAGGCATACTCACGTAATTAAATCGCTCAACTATCAATACTTGCGTTTCTAATTCGAAACAAGAACCCAGTGCAAGCCTTAAAAAATGCCGATAGTCTTTTGGGCTATCACGACTACTACCCTCTGCTATGTTTGAAGGAATGGAAACTGCAGCTCTAGTCATTTGACTTACTAAAGCGAACCTCTCACTTTCTGGAAGCTTTTTAGCAAGCTCGTAAGTCAGGCTGACTATCGTCATACCCTTTTCCCAGACTTTGAGTTTTTTAAAATCTTTCATAATTGTATATGTTTAATCCATTCTCAATACGCTATACTACTCAAAGCTCTCAGCTCATAGCTCATAGCTCTCAGCTCATAGCTCACAGCTCACAGCTCATAGCTAGAAACTCGTGGCTCATTGTCTCCTATTCGCCAACAACGGTGGCGGCTCTCCATTAAATGGATTAAACCGACTAATCGTCTTAGCCCCCATCCCAAAAGCACGCATCACTTTCCGGTCACCAAATTTGTCTCGGATCTTGTCCATGGCATGATACAGACTGATGATCTCCTCTGCATCTTCAAAAAGATTAATCTGATACCCACCTTCAACTAAATGACTAAATCTTACGCCTATCAACCTTACTAACAGTCTCTTATGATATAGTTTATCAAAGAGCTCCATAACTTTGGAAATCAAAACATGATCAGCGGAGGTATATGGGATTCGAGATTGAAGCGTGTAAGTATTGAAATCTGAATACCTGACTTTCACAGTCACGCAGGCTGTCAATTTGAGTCCCCTCCGCAATTGAAAGGCTAGGTTTTCGGCCATGGCCAATAGAATTCCCTTGAGCTTTACTACATCGATGGTATCCTTATCAAAGGTTCTTTCGGTAGAAATAGATTTCCTCTCACTATAAGGAATTACCTGAGTGTTATCAATTCCGTTGGCTTTCTTCCAAATACTCACGCCATTTTTACCGAGCACTTTTTCCATTAGCTCTACAGGCATTTCCTGAATGGTCTTGATTTGCTTTACGCCAAGGCTGAAGAGCGTCTGCTGGGTCTTCTCTCCCACCATAGGAATCTTACTTACAGACAAAGGAGCCAGAAAAGGCTTTTCTGTACCATAGGCTATTTTTAGTAGGTTGTCAGGTTTAGCCACACCTGTCGCTACTTTAGAGACCGTTTTATTCTTAGACAAGCCAAAAGAAATGGGTAGCCCGGTGTCTTTTTTGATGCGTTCTCGCAATTCGGTAGCCATCTGATAACTGCTATGAAACTTATCTAGGCCCGTTAAGTCTGCATAGAATTCATCGATAGAGGTCTTTTCATAGAGTGGTACTGTTTCCTTGATAATGGCCGTTACATCTTCAGAGTACTTAGAATAGGTTCCTGAATTACCACGGATTTGAATGGCTTCAGGACAAAGTTCTTTCGCCCTCTTCATTGGCATGGCGGAGTGCACACCGAAAGCCCTGGCCTCATAACTACATGCTGCTACTACCCCACGATCGGTAACTCCACCAATGAGCACAGGCTTTCCATTTAAGCGACTATCGGTTAAACGCTCCACAGACACAAAGAATGTATCCAGGTCCATGTGCATGATAATTTTAGACGTAGAATCCCCTGAGGCCATCTAAGGTTATGATTAGAGTTAGAAGAAAACTTAAGAGACGCGATATTCGCTCAACAGAGAATTGAGCATATGTATGAAGTGCTTACATAATGCTTAGAACAACTCTCCCTGAACTCCCTGAGATACTTTTATATAAGGCATGGGTGCTCTCATTCTCATTGAAGCAAGGGATAATCTAGACGTCTTAACAGGTCTTTTCATTGTCATTTGACCTGACTTACCTAATGCCTGAGCTATCATTTGATGTTCTAAATAAATCAGACTTCTCAACTTAGCGATGGTAGGCTCTGCGCAAGGCAGGTGACTTAATTTTTCATCGATATGGTGTATAGTATCTAATGCAAGCTTAAGTCCTTCTTGATAAGCATTTGGTACATCCTGCTTACTACAAGCAGCAATACTCGATGGAATACCAATGGCGAGTAAACTAATCTCATTGATTAGCCCTGCCATATCGGTTTGTGTGTATTTACCGGCCAACTGATGAGCAGTAGAGACAATCTCCATACCCTGCTCTAATATTTTTAAACTGCCAAAAGTCTTCATTTCAAATCATTTAATTTTTTAACGCCCCTTTCAATCTCCGCCACCTGGTATGGCGGAGACTGGTCAGTATTTACCGACTTGGGACTCACCTAAACATTAATGCAGCCCTAGCAACTCTCCTTCTGATTTAGCAAAGGGCAGTGTCGTCAAACTTTCCCAGGTATTAAATGGTGCTTTTCTTTTTAGTATGTGTAATCGGGTAATTCTAAAATTATTAGTATACGGGGTCTGCTCATAATCGCGAACAGCTTCCATAAACTGTAAAGCATTTAAATCTCGTGCGATGTTCATAGCAGGTTGGTAGTGCTTATTCAGGAATGACAGCGAGATCAATTCTTTAAAAAGCCTTAGTCTCAACTGGTGATAAACATCTAAAAGTGACTGCTTATTAAGCACATCTAAAAAAACACTTCTGCTTACACCATTAAAACCAAACCCACTTAAAAACACTTCAAAACCCTTAATTTCATCAAGCACTTCTTGTGTTGCCTTTAGTATGCGATGCTCTCTTTCTTCCGGCTGGAAAAAAGATACTAAGCGAATATGGGCACATGAATTCTGACCAGAATAGGCGCCATACTTGCCGAAAAATTCTTTCTTGAATCGCTTTACTTCATCGTTGATTTCAGCATACGGAAGTGCGATAACCAAATACTCACTGAGGGTGGTATATGTAAAGAGGTTTCTATTATTGTCAGTGATCATAATTCAAATATACTAAATATATTAGTATAGTAAACTATTATTTTTAGTATTTGAATACATCCCTTTAAAAACGCCTTTAAAGAGACCTGAAAGCCATTACCTTGTTTAGAATCTTAGTTTTTAAGAACTTACTGCTATTGTTTTTTTAGACTTATCACCATCATGATCCAACGAAAGCACATCCAAGAATACTTTTCCAGTGATGCACCTCATCCAGAATCCATGAACCTTTTGAGAAACATTATCATGTCATTTCCTTTTGAAGAAACTGTCAAATGGGCCTTCCCTGTTTATATGATCGATGGTAAAAACGTGATCGGCCTAGGAGGCTTTAAAGCTTACGCAGGCATATGGTTCTTTCAAGGGGTGTTTTTAAAAGACGAAACAAACCAACTCGTGAATGCACAAGAAGGCAAAACACATGGTATGCGGCAGTGGCGCTTTAGTACGGTTAAAGAAATAGAAGCTCATGAAGACTTAATCCGAAGTTATATTCAAGAAGCAATCGATAACCAATTGGCGGGAAAGGAACTCAAACCACAGCGAAAAGCTTCAAAACCATTAATTATTCCTGATGAATTGCAAGAAGCCTTAAACAGTATTGAGGGGTTGAAAGAGAGTTTCGAAGCTCTCTCTTTAAGTAATCAGCGAGATTTTGCAGAATACATCATCAAAGCCAAACGAGCAGAAACAAAGCTAACTAGATTGGAGAAAATCATTCCTATGATTGGCAGAGGCGAAGGATTAAATGATAAGTATAAACGTTAGTTTTACTTCGGTTGGCACTGAACTTGCAAAGCCCCCACTAAAAAAGATTATGAAAAGAATTAAAGCCATCTTATTTGTAGCCTTACTCCCATTAGGCCTTTTTGCCCAAGACCAAGAAGCTAATACACTCAAAGTACAAGGCACTGCGGAAACTGAAATGATTCCCGATCTCTTTCAGTTCGATTTAAGATTCAACGTTACAACCTATGAGCAAAATGTATCTATCGACAGTCTCAACGAGATGACAAATTATTTGATTAAGTGCATCACTAAAAAGACAAACATTAAGAAAGACAGTCTAAAAACCATCGGCTTTTATACCAGCATTAACGATTACCGCTATAAGCCAGACACCAAAACAACTTATACAGCCAGTCAATCGTTGCAGCTTAAGATGGGTGCAGACAAAGAGCAGATCATCAAATTGTTGAATGTGATTGCTGACACCAACCTTCCTGTGAGCGTGAATACAAGTGGTTATTTCAGCGATGCAGCCAAAGCAGCGTCAGAAGAATCACTAATCAATGCTGCTTTTGAAAACGCCAGAAGACAAGCCGCCATGCTAGCCAAAGCAGGTGTGTTTGAAGTTGGACCTGTGAGAAGTGTAGATTACTCTCAAGGTGAGGCTTTTCAAGTCCAAGGCTCGGTCCTAATGGAATCAATGGCCCTAAAGTCTTCGGACAGCAGAGAATTTGGCGATTTCAACTTAGCCCCACAAAAGCTATCTAAGAGCATTCGCGTCTCTTATTATATCTATCAAAAAAACAACTAGTGAAAGCCCTACTCTGCCATCAATTCGGTCAACCCGAAACGTTATCATTATCAGATATTGAAATGCCCATACCTGGGCCAGATCAAGTATTGATTCAGGTGAAAGCCTGTGGGGTTAACTTTCCCGATACGCTGATCATTCAAGACAAGTATCAATTCAAGCCCGAACTTCCCTTTGCCCCTGGCGGTGAAATATCAGGAAAAGTAGCATCAGTTGGCGAAAACGTAAGGCATGTCAAACAAGGAGATCGTGTTTTTGCCTTAACAGGCTGGGGTGGCTTTGCGGCATACGCATTGGCCGATGCACACAAATGCTTACTCATGCCCGAAGGAATGGACTTTGTTACTGGAGCTACCACCATGTACACTTGTGGTACTTCTCTCCATGCTTTAAAGCAAAGGGCCAATATTCAAGCTGGTGAGACACTGTTAGTCTTAGGTGCTTCCGGAGGTGTAGGTCTCGCTGCAGTTCAAATCGGTAAGTTGATGGGTGCACATGTAATTGCTGCGGCCAGCTCAGATGAAAAGCTCGCGCGCTGTATCAAATCAGGTGCAGACGAAGTGATCAACTATACTACCCAAGACTTAAAAGCTAAAGTCAAAGAACTCACCAATGGAAAAGGTGCTGATGTAATCTATGACCCTGTTGGAGATCAGTACTCAGAACCTGCCGTTCGCGCACTGGCTTGGGGAGGTCGGTATTTAGTGGTAGGCTTTGCTGCTGGCGCACCAGCAGCAATCAAACTCAATCTACCTTTGTTAAAAGGGGCATCAATAGTCGGAGTTTTCTGGGGTGCATTTGCTCAAAAACAGCCGAAGGATAGTTTAGAGAACTTTCAACAGATTCTGGGCTGGATCGAATCGGGACAGTTAAAACAGAGTATCTACAAGCAATACGCTTTGGAAGAAGGCGGTCAAGCCCTTCGTGACTTAATGGATCGAAAAGTGATCGGCAAGAATGTAGTGGTTATTAATGGTTAGTCTGAAAGAAGCTACGAGCTTTGAGTTATGAGCTTCGAGCTGTAAGCCTCAAGTTGTAAGCTTTGAGATGACGCTGGCCATAAGTTACAGAATGGAGATTTCTCACCTATTTGCTTCCTCACTAACTCTTTAGCCTCTTACTTCCGGCTCCCCAACCTATTTCTCGCAAAACACACCTTTCGGAAAATAGATTTGTTTGAGATAAAAATCCATAATGCCTTGTTTAACCAATGTATGCTCCCCAAAATACGCCTCGTAATTATCTATTTCTGATTCAATCCCTTTGAAGATTACAACTTGCCCCTGATTACCATCAAAGGCCATATCGCTAAGTAGTTCTACGTTTTTGAACTGTCTTTTGACATTCTTCAAGTGATCCAAAGTGAAACGATTGGTTTTAGCCGCATAGGACCCATCACTTTCGAACTTATTGGTATATCGTACAATAAAATAGGTGGTCATTTCGACACTCTCTTCAGGCAAGTCCCATAACGTACAAATTTTGCCCATTTCCATATTAAATGGCAGTACTTCGAGCTTAAACCTTCCTGCTGCAATGGCAGGATCGGTATCCAACACTGCTTGTGTTTCTGTTTGATTGGTGTCGAAAAGGAAAATCCCCCCTCCATCATAGAATGGTCCTGCAGCTATCATTTTCCTTGCTTTTACCAGTCGATTGATATTCGCCATATGACCAGCTTGCAAGCTATCTACTTCGGCTTTTGGTAGTTCCGCTCTCTCGTCATTCGTGTTTAGGAATACAAAAGTATAACGGCCTTCCAACGGATCGTCTTGAGCAGATAGAGAGATAGATAAAAACAGTATCAAAAAAGTAGACAGTAACCTCATATGTTAAAAGTTAGAATTGAATTTAGTGAAAATATGAATTATACAGAGCTTCAAGGTTTAAGTTGTAAGCTATGAACTGCTAGCTTTGAGTTATAGGTATAAGATTTATATTACTCATTTCTAAATCAGTCTGCTGACACCCTTAGCAGGCCTTCAGGGACTGAGGGCTTTTTCAAACTCACTTCCGTCTCCCCATTCACATCACATTTTAACGATCCTACAAAAGCCATGCTTTGTCAATCTTTCAGAATGCTTAAATTAAGCGTAACTATTATTACAACTATGCATCAAAAGAGAATCACTACCCTCCTTATCTTCTTGCTTTCTGTTTGCACGCTAAGCGCTCAGCAAAACCTCAATGACCTTATGGGCAACCAACGCTTTAGGTTTATCGGGCCTGAAGGTAATCGTGCCATTGCCATTATTGGCGAGCCCGGCAATCCTATGGTTAATTACATTGGCGCTGCCTCTGGTGGCCTTTGGAAAACAGAAGATGGCGGTATCAATTGGAGACCTATTTTCGATGATCAAGACATTTCTTCTATCGGGTCGATTGACTTGGCAAAATCTGACCCCAAACAAGTTTGGGTAGGTACAGGAGAAACCTTCGTGATTCGTCCGGCACATGCTATGGGCAACGGTATTTACTTCTCTCCTGATGCAGGAAGGACTTGGCAACATAAGGGGCTTGAGAAAACTGGGAGAATAGGTCGCGTAATCGTGCACCCTACGAACCCAAAAGTAGTTTATGCTGCTTCATTAGGACACACTTATGGCCCTCAGCAAGAACGAGGCATCTACAAGACAACCGATGGTGGCGACTCTTGGGAGCGCATTCTTTTCGTAGATGAAGGTACGGGAGCTGCCGATTTAGCCATTGACCCGAACGATCCAAACACGCTCTATGCAGGCATGTGGTCTGTAAACATCAACTCATGGGGACTCAACAGCGGTGGCGCTGGTGGCGGTGTTTATAAGTCTACCGATGGTGGCGAGACTTGGGAGCACTTGATCTCCAAAGGATTACCCGGTGGTACTGAACGACCAGTCGGTAAAACAGCTGTAGCAGTTTCTCATTCCAACCCTAATGTGGTTTATGCTTTATTCGAAATCGATAGCCCAGAACTTTGGCGTTCGGCCGACAAAGGGGAAACATGGACTTTGATGAGCCAAGATCATACTTGGAACGAACGAGCTCCTTATTATACAAGAATTGCCGTGGGTACGGATAACCCAGACGAAGTCTACTCTATGAGTGTGCGTTTTGTGCAGTCACTAGATGGAGGAAAAACAAGAAGCTCAAGACCTCCAAGAGGCGGTGGTGATAACCACGACATGTGGATTGACCCAACTAACCCTGATCGTATGATGGTGGCGCATGACGGTGGTGCTAGTATCAGTTTGAATCACGGGCGTTCATTTCAACGTGTGGTATTGCCGATCGCTCAGATGTATCACGTTTCTGTGGATGATCAGATTCCATACAATGTAATTGGCAATAGACAAGATGGTTGGTCTTATATGGGCCCTAGCAACTCTTTGCAGGGATACATTCCTTTAGGGCTTTGGAAAGGCGTTGGCGGCTGCGAAAGTGGTTTTGCGAAGGCAGATCCAAACGACAATAACATTATCTGGTCGGGTTGCTATGATGGTGGCCTAGAAAGACATGATTTAAGAACAGGTTACTCTCGCGAAGTTCGCGTTTGGCCAGAAGCAGGTTACGGCTGGGCTCCGGCTGACATGAAGTATCGTTGGCACTGGAATTTTCCTTTAAGCTTCTCAACACACACAAAACATCGTGTATACGTGGGAAGTCAGTTTGTACACCAATCAGATGATGGCGGACAAAGCTGGCAAATCATCAGTCCAGACCTTACGTTGAATGACAAGAGTCACCAACAGAGCTCGGGTGGTGCTGCCATTGACAACTTGATGACCTTTGACGGATCTACACTTTTTGCGATAGAAGAGTCTCCATTACAAGCAGGTATGATCTGGGTAGGCACTAACGATGGACAAATTCAACTGACCAAAGATGGTGGCAAGGAATGGACGAATCTAACCGCTAATATTCCTGATTTACCAGCTTGGGGAACTATCGCTAACATACACCCTTCTAAGTACAAGGCAGGCACGGCATACATTACGGTAGACCTTCATCAAATGGGCGATTTTGACCCATATATCTATAAAACAGATGATTTCGGCCAATCGTGGACTAAAATTTCTGATGGCATTCCAAAATCAGAATCGAGTTTTGTTCATGTTGTGAAGGAAGATCCAAAGAGAGAAGGTCTTCTTTACGCAGGTATCGACAAAGGCATTTATGTAAGTCACAATGATGGTGATACTTGGGAAAGGCTCAGACTCAACCTTCCTCCTGCCCCTGTGTATTGGATGGAAGTACAAGAACGGTTTGACGACCTAGTAGTCGGAACTTATGGCCGCGGTTACTATATCCTAGATGACTTAGGAGCTGTGAGGAATGCGGACAGGATGGATAACAAAGCCCAGCTCGTAGACATTCGAGACACATACCGATTCAATAGCAGAGAAAGCATTAAGACTGATGGCGGAAGCAACAATTCTGGTCAGAATCCTCCGAATGGTGCTATTATCAACTATTTCTTACCGGACAAAGTAGCGGGCGATGTGAGCATTGAGATCAAAGACAAGAATGGTGAATTGATCCGCACGGTGAGGGCTCGAAATAATAAGGGTGTGAATCGTGCCGTCTGGAACCTCAGATACGAGTCTACTTTCCGACCTAAGCTTAGGGTGCAACCTCCAGGCCGTCCGTGGGTACAATTAAACGGTGAAGGCTGGAGACCATTAGTACAGTGGGATCTTGACTTGAATGCTGGACAATTAGGCCCTAGAGTTGCGCCAGGCACCTACGAAGCACATTTGATGATCAAGGACAAGGATGGTAAGGTGATTGAATCTATGAGCAAGCCTCTAACAGTATTGAAAGATCCGTTTGCCGAAGGCACACAAGCTGATCTTGAAGCGCAAGTGGCTTTCTCCTTAGCGTTGAGAAATGCCATGAACCTTGCTGTAGTGAACATTAATGCAGTAGAAGTGCTTCGCAAAGAGTTAGAATCTATCATTGCTGAAGTGGGTGACAAAAGAACACAGAGAGAAGCCGTTAGACTGAAAGCTCTAGCCGAAGAAGTAGCAGGCAAACTATACGACATCCATTTGACAGGTGCTCGTGAAGATGCCTTCCGCTCTCCTATTAAGCTTTATGGACGTTTAAGTGCTTTAGCAAGTGACATCAACGGTAGTGGTATTGACTTTAAGCCAACCGATCAGCAAGGCGAAGTGAAAGAAGTATTGAGTGATAGACTTCAGAACGCCATTACCCAATTTGATAAGCTTATTAACGAGGACATCAAGAAGTTCAATAAGGCCTTAGAGCGCAAGGACAGAAAGATAGATATCGAAAAGACTGGTGGAGATCGGTAATCTGTAAATTGGAAATCAGTTAACAGTAAATAGTAATCAATTTTCAAGACTTAAAAATTAGTAACTATCGATCAGATCGCTTTTTGTGGTCTGATCGTTTTTTAATTCATCTAATCCCTGATTGTCTGATTACTAATCCCTAGTTTTCCAACACTTATGACCTTTCTCACCATCCTCCTATTTTTAGTCCTCGCTGTATGGGCATTTCTAGAATTCAACCCGCAGTTCGGAGGAAAACTAAATAATGGTCTGATCAAACGATTCGCACAATCTCCCCAATGGACTGGCAAAATCTTTGAGAATCCGTCTAAGACCTCCTTAGACATGAATTTCACGACCATAGTCGATCTCATTCAGAAGCAATTCACAGATAGAGAAGTTAGAAGTCCTCAACTCCCATTGCCTGTCACTCCATTTGATGCAGAGGCGTTCAGTGCCAGCCCAACTAAACCCAAGTTCATTTGGTATGGTCATTCAGTATTGCTCCTTCAATTAAATGGCAAGAACTTATTGATCGACCCAATGCTAGGTCCAAACGCAGCGCCTATCTCTCCTTTTCCCGTAAAGCGCTTTAGTGAAAACACATTAGACATTATTGATCAATTACCACATATTGATATCGTATTGATGACGCATGATCATTATGACCATTTAGACTATGCCAGCATCAAATTGCTTAAAGACAAGGTAGATACTTGGTTTGTCGCTTTGGGTGTATCTAGGCATTTAGAAGCATGGGGCATTCCATCGCCTTCTATTACCGAATTTGATTGGTGGCATTCTAAAGAGTTTGGAGACATCAACATCACCTTTACACCAAGCAGGCACTTCTCCGGTCGTGGATTAACTGATCGATCTAAATGTCTTTGGGGTGGCTGGGTGTTTAAAACTGCCGATCATAGCATCTACTGGAGTGGCGATAGTGGCTATGACGAGCACTTTAAAGAAGTTGGCGAACAATTAGGCCCTTTTGACTGGGGCTTTATGGAGTGTGGACAATACAACGAATACTGGCATGAGATACATATGTATCCCGAAGAAGCCGTTCAAGCTTCTATTGACGCTGGTGTAAAAGTATCTATTCCTGTACACTGGGGAGGCTTTCCACTAGCCCTACACACATGGCAAGACCCAATTGAACGTTTTACTGCTGAAGCAAAAGCGAAAGAACAGACCATCTCTACGCCTGAAATTGGAAAAGTCGTTGCCCTAGGAGAAGAACCTAGCACTGATTGGTGGACTGAGTTGGGTTAGTTGTTCAGCTATCATAAAGGGAATCAAGGAATCGGTCTATAAATCCTTATGTTGGATCCAACCCTTTTACGTCACCACAAACTCGTTTCAGGGTCTATGACTCAGATACTATCCCGATCAGTGTCTCTCGAAGAGGACGCTGATCACGAAGTATTAGCCCTTGTTGTTGAGAACAATCAAGGCGTAAATCTCTCCTAAAGCTGAGGTGACAAAGGGAGCAACTTCCTAGGAAATCAATTCACATAAAAAGGAATGTTCGCGTGAGCAGTATGGTCATGATTATCATCTACGTAGATGAAAAGGCGATAAGCGCCTGGTTCAGCTGGAGCCTTAAATGTCACCTCCGCAGCCGGTTCGCTAACAATCAGTTTATCAATGACTTCTGGAACTTCCTCAGCATCACCACCAGTGGCATTGGTTGTACTCTCTTTCATAATTTCCCAACGATAGGTCAATGGATCGTTTTCAGGATCAGTCATATCGACCATAGCGTTGTATTCTTTGCCTGCTTCCAATTTAATATTGTCGGTTGCCACTTTTCCTTCGAGTTTAAAAGCGTTGATTCTTGGCGTACGGTTGGCAGGCCATTCACTATTCCAGACGTAATGCATGGCATCAATGGACTCCGTTTCACGACCGTCAGGCATAAACATCCCAAACCAAGTTGGCGTTCTCTCCTGCTTTTGTCCCCATAAGAAGACATAAGAACCGATCACTTGTTTCTTTTGAGACTCAATCGCTTTACGGTAGCGACTTTGGTAAAAGTCGGCTTTTACTGAACTATTATTCTCTAATGGTGCTCCCCATTCGGTATTACCCACTTCCCAGTAACCCGTAGCTCCCCATTCGGTCACCATCAAAGGACCGGTCCATCCAGACTTCTTAATTTGCTCAGGTAAAATCTCTACTTCTGCATACATCTGAACGCTCAAAATGTCTAAGTCAGAAGCTCGTTCTTGAATAAGGTGAACATATTCTTCGTTCATACCTGCGAGTGAAGTAGTCGTTAAATGATTTGGATCAATCTCATGGATCATTTTAGAGATTTCGTTTACCGCATCCCAAACCTTAGGATTTTCTGAATGATGATTCAACTCGTTACCAATTCCCCAAATAATCAAGGCCGGATGATCTTTAAATTCCATCACTTCTCCCCTGATACGGTCTAACTGGGCTTTGACTGCGGCTTCATCATCATAGTCGAAGCCAAGCCTTTCTCTACCTACATCAATACCCATGGTGACCTTCAAACCATATTTTAAAGCATCGTCCAAGACCTCTTTACCGGATCGCTGACCATTATCAGTTCTCCATGTACGGAAAGAATTTGCTCCATGTGCGGCTAGTTTTGGAATGCTGCCAAATTCTAGCCCTGCTCCTTGGATGAAGAAGGGTTCGTCATTCACATAGAGTTGATAGCCGGCTTCGGTTTCTCTAATTTCAGATTTAGAAGGTTTGGATACTGCTTCTTCTGTTGTGTTGCTAGCGCAACTTGCCATTATCGCAACAAAGCATATGAAGAAAACAGACTTGGAGTATGGGGTAAGCTTAAGATTCATTTGATGTACGTAAGGTTGAGCTTTTAATATCTTAAATTTTGAATACTAAACCGACTCAGAAAAGATGAAACTTCTGTTCTTTAACAAATACCTCTAGATTGATGCATTATTGATGTATTCATAAATAGCCTAAAAGACACAAAAGCACTTTATAAAACAGGGTGACATAGGGCTCAACTGGTGTTCAGTTGTATTCTTAATGATGAAACAATGAGAAATTATTCAGCACTCGTCTTAATGCTAAGCTTCGCTTTTACAACCTTGGGTTGTAAGGACGATGTGCCCAAGCCTGATGTTATTGGAGTATGGATTGTTCAGGAATTCAAAACCACCGATGTCTATATTACTCCTCCAGACGGAGACAACTTAGGGCTCAACTTTAGAGATGAAAACTCATTTACCATAGGCTTTACTGTGAATAGTTGTGGTGGTATTTATTCAATCAACAGCAATGGTAATATCTCATTTGAAATCACAGATTTTTGTACTCAAACCTGTTGTGATTCGGAAGAGTCTGATATTTATGGAGGTATTCTGTTAGAGTCCGATCGGTTTACTTTGGAAGAAGATGAGCTAATAATCTCTAGTACTAATGGGGAGGTTCGGTTTAGAAGGTTTGAATAGAGCCAAAAATTAATTTTGGAAACATTAGATGAGCGTAGTATTTATAAAAGTTAGATGAGAAATTATTCAGCACTCGTCTTAATGCTAAGCTTCGCTTTTACAACCTTGGGTTGTAATTACGATGTGGCTAAGCCCAATGTCATTCGTGGGGTATGGATGGTTCAAG
Source organism: uncultured Roseivirgaceae bacterium (assembly GCA_964352205.1). Classification (GTDB taxonomy): domain Bacteria; phylum Bacteroidota; class Bacteroidia; order Cytophagales; family Cyclobacteriaceae; genus Roseivirga. The sequence goes on along the minus strand of CAYGQO010000002.1, from coordinate 249,289 downwards.
CGCTAAAAACAGCTAATGTAGATTTTGTTCCTGCAGCCGGAGACACCTTACTGCTTGACTTTAAAGATGCAAACTCTTACGCTTTAAGACTTACTGTGAATACATGTGGTGGTAATTATTCTATCGACAATAATGGTGATATCTCATTTGATTTACCATGGTGTACTAAGGCTGGTGGAGATTCGGAGGAATCGTTTGTTTTTAGGGCTATACTCCAATCAGTTACCCAGTTCTTGTTAGAAGAAGAACAACTAATCATTTCAGGATTAGGTGATGAGATTCAATTACGAAGGCTCAATCGATAAAGCATGCGAGTTAGATTTCTCCTATTGTCGAGGTGACTAAGAAATTGAAAGCCTAGTCCAATAGGGAGATTCCCGTCTGCACGGGAATGACGAAAATAATATTAGAACGTTATGCTGGACCCTGCTTACGGCAGCCAGATCGTTTCAGCACCTTAAACAAGACCATGTCCTTCATTCGTAAACCAGAGTTACCTATTTTTAGAATAGAACCCACACACAATTACTTATGACCTTGTCTACGATTAAAACCCCTGGCGTGTACATCAATGAGGTAAACGCATTCCCTAACTCGGTTGTCCCAGTAGCTACTTCTGTCCCAGCATTTATTGGATATACACCTCAGGCTGCCTTTGGAGGAAAGTCATACACTAATAAACCGACTAAGGTTAGCTCAATGGGAGAATTTCGAGCTATCTTTTGTTATCCAGATCCGGCACCACCAGCTGACCCTGCCAAGCAGTATAGCCCTCAATACTATTTAGTTGCACAAACGAGTCAACCCAAGCAAGGTGACTTTATAGAGATTGATGGAACCTTTTACGCCATCGTGCCCGACCCAAATACGATTTATTATCTCTATAATAGCATTCGCTTATTCTACGAAAATGGTGGTGGAGAAGCCTATATCGTTTCTGTAGGAAGTTATGGCCCTGCTTCTGGAAAGCCAATGACACCGGGCGATCAAATTGTAAACCCAAATGTACAACTGGACCAGTTGACAAAAGGATTTGACCTCTTAAAGAATGAGGAGGAACCTACCATGTACATCTGTCCAGAGGCCACCTTGCTCTCCGTTGCCAACAACGGCACACTAATGCAGTCTATACTATTTCAATGCGAGGAAATGCAAACAGCCATTTCCATTTTTGATATTATTGGCGGAAGAAATCCCGACCCTATACTGTATACTAATGATATCAAAACATTTAGAGAGAATACCGGAAGCACTGGATTGAGCTACGGTACATCATATTATCCCTTTATTGGAACAACCATAATGCAGTCCGGAGATATAGATTACACCAACCTATTTGGTGGTGACGTAAAACAACTTGAACCGCTTTTAAGTCCAACTGATAACCCAAACCCAGCAGTCCAATCCATCATCAAAGACATTGAGAATTCGCCTAGTGCACCATTGACCGTTAGTCAATACAATTCCGCATTGGTTAATGCTAGTCAGACCTATGCCACCATTATGAAACATATTTTGAGTGATGCAAACATGTTACCGCCAAGCGGAGGAATGGCCGGGGTAATTACCACGATTGACGACCAAGCAGGGCCTTGGCATGCACCTGCCAATACTAGCATCGTTGGTGCAGTTTCATTGCCAATAAAATTATCAAACGAACAACAGGAGAATTTGAACGTAGATGCCGTTTCTGGAAAGTCAGTTAACGCCATTCGGTTTTTCAATGGTCAAGGCATACTTGTTTGGGGCGCACGCACTCTTGATGGCAATAGCCAGGATTGGCGATATATTTCAGTCAGGCGTACAATAACTTACATTGAGCAATCATGTAAACTGGCTGCCCGTGCTTTTGTATTTCAGCCCAATGATAAAAACACTTGGGAGTCGGTAAAAGCGATGATCAGCAGTTTCTTAACAACTGTTTGGAAAGAAGGTGGGCTTCAAGGTGCAAAAGCTGCTGATGCCTTCTCAGTTGAATGTGGATTAGGCATAACCATGACTGGAGAAGATATTTTAAACGGCTTTATGAACGTTACAATCAGGGTTGCTGTGACACATCCGGCAGAGTTTATAGTGATCACTTTCACACAGCAAATGGCGAAGTCGTAACAGGATCACGTGAATACACGAAAACTATAGACTTTCATCACCTAGTCCCGAAGTCTCGGAATGCTTCAGGGTAAATTTGACTTAAACAGTTCGTCATGCTGTCCTGAAGTTTCGGGATGTTTCAGCATCTGTGTCAAATTGAGTCTGCCGAAACATCTTGATGCATAAGCTCCGTCCATAAAGTCTAGGTAGAAAGAGGAACAAGAACTCTATTAGCCCGTCTTTGCGCCTTTGCTTCATAACCGCTAAAGCTAATGCGAACGCAGTAAAGCTTCAGCTTAAGCGATCTGAGTATAACGAAGAATCTTGACCATAAGGCAATGTAGTGATCTGTGGAGCGGTCAAGATCTCTCCTAAGGTCGAGATGACTAAGCGATCAGGCTTAACCTTCATCTCTAGTTCGCACTTGCAGTGCGGACTCATCTTCTTGAACAAAAGAATAAAAATAGGCACTGACTCAAAGTGAGTGCCTTGATAATTAATTCATCAGGTCTAATTTCCCTGATCAGTTTCTACTTCTTCTGACTTATCGTCTTTCTTTTTAGGATTAAAATGCTTGTCGTAGAATTTGAAGATGCGATCCCACTGGTCATAGTAATCGCTTTCTATACTGGCAAAGCCTGCACCATGACCACCTTTCATGTAGTTGACCCATTCCACGTCTTTGCCTAGTCTTCTAAGGGCGTAGTACATCTCACGCGAGTTGGTGCCTGGAACGTTCCAGTCGCCCTCACCACTGAGTAGTAAATGCGGTGTGGTTACTCGGTCTGCAAAGAAGACAGCCGAGGTTTGGAAATACTTGAGGGGTTCATCCCAAAAAGAGCCTCCTATCCTATCTTGACCTACTTCAGCAGCAGCGTAGTTACGTGTACCAATCTTTGGGCTATCGCCTAAGAAACTGATGATGTTTACCTTACCAGAAATGTTAATGGCTGCGGCAAAGCGATCGGTTTGAGTAATCAACAAAGAGGCCGCATAGCCCCCATAACTGGTGCCTTGAATCCCTACTTTATCATTATCAACCATGCCTTTGTCTACCAATAAGTTAATGGCAGAGGTTACTCCTTTTAACCATGCTTCCCCAGGATAGCCCTGCTCAAGGTCTACCGAAGGTCTCAAACCAAAGTAACCTTGGTTAGCAATAAGGTTCAACGAAGAACGATAGCCATTATCGAAGAAGGTCTCATAAACTTCTAAGACCAATGGATATTTCTTATTCGGATCGTAATCTACTGGGTAATAAAGAATGCCTTTTAACTCTTCGCCATCTGCATCGCGATAACTGATCAGTTCGGTTCTTGTCCATTTCTTATTCGCCACCCAAGGGTTTAAATCTGTCAATTGTTTCTCTGAGTTAAAGGATAAGTTGTTGGCGTATACGTTGTTCGGCTTATCTCCATCAGACTTGCTGTAAATCACCTTGTCTCCATTCTCAGCGAATCTCCAACCACTATACAAGTCGCTGTTGATCATTAGATCTTCAAACTTTCTTGAGTTGATGACATAGCGTTGAATTCCTCTATTCCATTTCTCTTTATCGGAATAAGACACATACAGGTAGTCCCCGTCTTCCGACCATTTGACTACGCTTCTGTTCGGTAAAGCTTTCTTTTCAGCCTCTTCTTCAGGAAACTCATAAATCTGCTCTAAGTCAGTTCCATCTGAAGCGATGGTCCACCAGCCGCCTTTAGAACTTAGCAAGAGCTGTTTACCTTGAGCGTCCCAACGCACCACAGAGAACTTCACGGGTTTCTCCATCTCTTCATCCTCGTATGCCTTGTTTTTAGTAAGGTTCAATGGCTCAGCAAGCTGACCTATGTTATTCACATAAACATTGCCTGAATCCACCCAAGCATAGTTCATCCCAGAGTCATCCCAGGTGTAGCCTCTGCGTTTCTTGTTACGCGCATAGATATGCATGGCCACGCTTGGCGTTGACAAATCAATGAATGAGGACTGGTATTCTACACCATCATTTCGTTTGTAAGAAGTCTTAGTTCTGAAAGTCTCATTATAGCGCATATACTGACCATTTTCAGAAATATTGATGCCTCCATAATTAGCCTCTGCTAATAAGTCTTCAACCTTGCCTGATTTCAAATCAATCTTCACGATCTCCGAAAGACTTGAAGTATTGCTGATTCTATCCCATTTTAAAAAGTCATCGTTTCCATCATAGACCACAACTGGGCCCTCGGTGGCTTCTTTGTATTCGGCCATAGCCATTTCCATCCAGCCTTTTTTTCGTACTGAAAGCATCACTGAATTACCATCAGGTGACAAATTGATCCCGGTATTGGAAGCCAAGATGCGTTCGTCTTTGATTTTAGGGTATTTGACTTTCTTAGATTTAACATCATAATAGCCCAATACGAGCTTATCATCCTTTTGCTGAAAGAAGACGAGCTTCTCTCCTTTTTCATCCCAGGTGAGATTCGATACACGCACAGCATCGTCAAAGACGCTAGTCTCTGTTCCCGTATCGGTGTTAATGATGATGAGTTTACCAGCCCTGAGGTTTAGGTAGCTGGGGTCTCTAAAGCGAAAGTGATCGGTACCAAAGCGTGCGCGGCCATCTGTGATCATGCCTGCTAAGTGACTGCCGTCATTGCTGAGGGTTTGACTTCCCATAGACTTTACATTGATGGCGTCTTCTACTGTAAAAGCGGTTTTTTGAGCGGAGAGTGTAAGACTAAAGCAAAGGACAATAGCCAACGAGAGGATTGATCTTTTCATGGTTGAAGGTTTATGCCCTTAAAATAAGGAATCGCCATTAGAATGTTGTGGCACTTTTTATAACTGGTGATCTGGTGCAATGCCTCTAATAGTTCGTCATACTGAACTTGATTCAGTAGCTATGTGATCAAGACAACAGTCTTAATCAACTTTACCGCGATCAGTGTCTCTCGAAGAGGACGCTGATCATAGGGTCTCTGCTTATATCATGGTTAGGATCTCTCCCTTGTCGAGATGACTAAAGGATTGAATTTATCACAGTGAATTGAAGGTTCTCGTTTTGATCGGAATGAGTAACCTAATGAAGTACTTCATACTGAACTCGTTTCAGTATCTACATTATCAGGACAACAGTCTCAATCAACTTTACCGCGATCAGTTTACCGCGATCAGTGTCTCTCGAGGAGGACGCTGATCATGAAGTTCCCAACGTTGAGAAAAGGCACATCATGAGTGGAATGAGTTCCTTCGCTACACTCAGGATAAAAAAGTTACCGCATAGCCTGCCACCCCTCTTTCCTTTCTGAGCGCAGCGAAGAATCTATCAATTACTAAAACCCGATAGTAAGATAGTAACGCTCTCAAAGAGGACGCTGATCATAGGCTCGCTCCTTAGCAGGAGTAACAGAAATCTGCCTATGTCGACAGGCAAGTAAATTAAGTCTGCCGCATCCGATTGAGGTCTTATCATGGCCAAGCTTCATCAATATTTAAACTAATGGTAATTCAGGATCGCGGAGTTTTTCGTAAGCTTGCATTCAAATTATTTCTAGATGAAAAGACTACTTCTCCCAATAGTTCTACTCACAACATTCACCTTCACTGCATCGGCACCCGTTTTCTGGGGACAAATAGGTCACCGAACCGTTGGACATATCGCTGACGGTATGCTCTCGAAAAAGGCTAAAAAGCATGTAAAACGAGTACTTGGTAATGAAACGCTGGCAGAAGTGAGCACTTGGATGGACGATATAAAATCTGACAATGCCTATCGTTATGCTGGTGCATGGCACTACTGCACCATTCCTGATGGCCTGACTTACGAAACGGCTCCTACACAAGAAGGCGGTGACATCATTTGGGCCATAGAGAAGATTGTGAAAGAGTTAAAAGAAGGCGGACTATCTGCCGAAGATGAAGCCAAGAACCTTAAATTCTTAGTGCATTTAGTTGGAGACATTCACCAACCCTTGCACGTTGGTAATGGTGAAGACCGCGGTGGAAACGATGTAAAAGTGCAATGGTTTGGTGCCAATACAAACTTGCATAGCGTATGGGACACACGCATGATTCAAGGTAAAGAAATGAGCTATACAGAGCTTGCTAACTGGGTAAACCATCCAACCAAAGCCGAAGTGAAGGCCTTGCAAGCGGCTACGGTAAGAGACTGGGCCATGGAATCAATGGCTTTAAGGTCTCGTGTGTATGACGTCCCAGAAAATGGTCGATTAGGGTATCTTTACTCTTATCAGAACTTTGACTTAGTAAAAAGAAGAATCAAAGAAGCTGGTGTTCGTTTGGCTGGTGTGGTCAACGAGATTTATAAGTAAATACATATTGGATAATGAGTCCTGACGCAATTTTTACTTTTGGAAACAGCTTCGTGCTTATAGGTTGGCTGTTATTAATAGTCGTACCTAAATGGAAGCACACGCAAACCATTGTAATTATGTGTGTGGTTTCGGTTTTAGCAGTATGCTATACTTTCCTAATCCTCAAGGACATTCAAAATTTTAATGCTGATAGCTTCAGTACATTAGCGAATGTAAAGGCACTTTTTGAAAGTGATGGTGCGGTAGCTGCTGGCTGGTTACATTACCTAACCTTCGATTTATTCATAGGAGCTTACATTGTAAAGAAATCTATCGGCTTGGGATTATCTAGATGGGTTTACACCCTTATACTTCCGTTCTCTTTCATTTTTGCTCCTATTGGTCTATTGATTTTTCTGATTGTGAAGACGGTAAAAACTAAGAAATTCAGTGAAGCTGATTAAAGCCATTTTCGAACGAAATAAGGTTTTGGCTTACCTAGGGCTTAGTCTATTTGTAATTTCTCTTTGCTTAATCATTTATGCCCCTTTCAATGATGCCCAAATCCTTGGCATTAACTCAATGATTAAACCTATCAAATTTGGTTTGAGCACAGGTATCTATGCATGGACAATGGCCTACCTGCTTCATTACGTCAACAACCGAAAGAGTGTAAAGCTTTATACCATCCTAGCAGTTGCTACAATGGTATATGAAAATGCAGTTATCACTGTACAAGCATTTAGAGGTCAGCTATCCCATTTTAACATCAACGATCCGATCAGTGGTATGCTTTATGGTTTCATGGGTATTATGATCACATGGCTGACAACAGCCACATTGGTGATTGCCATCCGATTCATTCGACAGAAAGAATACTCCATCTTACCAGTATTTGCCCTATCTATTAAAATTGGCCTAGTCTTATTTGTTGTTTTGGCTTTTTCGGAGGACTAATGAGTGCTGTCAATAGCCACAATATCGGTGGCGCAATTGGTGGCCCCGGATTACCATTTGTAAACTGGAGCACTGAAATAGGCGACTTACGCGTTGCTCATTTTCTGGGCCTGCACTCCCTTCAAATCATCCCAATTCTCGGTTACATTCTTTCAAAACAGAATAACTTAGATGCCCATAAAGCGAAGCAGTGGGTTTGGGGATTAAGCTTAGTCTACTTATTAATTGTTTGTTTTACAGCCTATCAGGCATTTCAAGGTCAGCCACTTATTTCGCTCTAAATCAACTGAGTTATTGCCATAATTAGGCGTCAACAATCCGGACCACTTATTATTTAATTGATAAATAAAGACAATGCTTAAAGTTAAAGCGATGACCTGAAGGATCTTCAAACCCTATTTAACAGAAAAAATCGAGGGGTTAACAGATCATTTTTGTAGCGTACTGGCTTCCGTATCATCTTGTTGAAAAAACGAGATGAAATATTTAATTATAGCTACACTCCTACCATTCGTACTATTCAGCCATGCGCAAGAGCGCGAAGTCTACGCTTCTGATGATTTAGCAAATTGGCAAACTTATGGTATTGGTAAAACCACCATTCAAAATGATGAGTTGATCGTTGAAGAAACCGATGGGTCGGATGGCTTCTTTCTGATTAGTCCTAAATCTTATTCAGGAGACCTCACTATAACGTATAAAGTAAAAGCACTTTCAGCGTCCGCAGTTCAGATCGTATTATTGTCGGCATCAGACCCAGGCGCGTCTTTGGCCTTAACACTACCGGTTTCGGAAGATCTTACACCGAGAGAAGTTTGGCACTGGAGAACTACGCTAGAACATTACAACCTCACTTTCAATAACGAGTCGCACGGCAACAAGCCTTTTTTCTATAAAAATGTATCGCCCTACGAAAAGGGGTTTCGTTTAGATCAGGCCAAAAATGTAATGACTCATGGCGAATGGTATAGTGTTGAAATAATTAAAAAAGGAACCTCTATTAGCTTTTCACTCGATGGGGAAATCATCTTCGAGACGAAAGACCATACGCCCCTTACTGGCGGACACTTAATGCTAAGGATTAGTGGCACCAATGGCAGCAACGTCATATTAGCAAAAGCTTCCTATAAAGATTTTGTATTAACACACGGCTAAAAACTATAAATTGGTTGGGCTAATGCCCCAGAAAATCTCAAACCTAATCAAGCAAGAATACATTCTTCATATACTCTTATGGGGATTAGTGCTTTTATTTCCCTACATCAAGTTTATTGAACGTGATGGAGGCTACTCTGAAACCTTCCTTCACGAGCTTAACTCTATCCTTTTCATCATTATACCATCTTATGTGTTCTACTTATGGTGGCTTCCTTTAAGCCTATATAAAAGATGGAAATGGCTTCCTTTGCTCATACTGGTCTTTACAGGTGCCATTTTGACTTATGAATTTACGGACAGCCTCTTTCATGGTGATAATTTTCAACCTTTTTCATGGAGGCAGTTCTTATCAGATGTGGTTAAAAACTCAGCTTTCATTCTTTTCTTTCTTGTGCTCTACCTGATCAAGCGTTCTTTCGCACAAAAGGAGGCGTTGAATCAAATTTCTGAAGAAAAGAAAAAAGCGGAGTTACGTGTAATTGAGGCACAGTCGGACACTAAGTTGCCTGAAGAACTGCAGTACATTTATGCAAACAAGACCACTTATAAAGTGAAGTCTTTGGACATCCTTTTTATCAAAGCAGAAGTAGATTATGTAAAGATTGTAACTGAAAAGCAGGAAATTCTGGTGTTAGATAGCCTTAGAAACTGGAATGAGAGATTGCGTAACCAAGGCTTTTTACAATGCCACAGATCTTATATAGTGCGGTTAGATGCTATTAAAAGTATTTCTCAGGGTCAATTGGAATTAACAAATCACTTTTTGCCTATTGGGCCATCGTACAAGTCGGTTTTGATAAAAGCTTTCAAAAAAAATCAACCTCACTGAAAAAAGGTGAGCTTTTAGCCTTTTTGCCTCTTTAAATACTTCTTAGGCAACTTAAATTCAGGCGTTTCTCCCATCCAAAACACGCTAACAATCCACCAACGATCACCACCATTTAGGAGTTGAATACTGTTAATACCTCGTGCGAAGGGATCTTTATCATCAGCCTTATTTCTTGATTCGTAAGTACTAAATACATGCGAAATCGTGCCATAGGCTTCCATTTTGCGTGATATCTCTACTTCGAAGAAACCGTTCTTTTCTAAGTTCGCCCCTGCTTGATCAATGTATTCCTGAACAGTCCATATACGATAACCAACGCCATTTGGTCCTTTCCCACTCGGCATTAGTCTTCCTTCAGGAATGAACAGACTTTTCATTCTATCCCAGTCTCTCTTTTCCCCAGCCGGACCGGAGATTACATCATACAAAGCAGCAAGGATAGCATCTGCTGATTGAACATCTTCAGGCTTCGCATCTTGTGCAAAAAGTGAAGCTGAGAGGCTCAGGTAAATTATCAGGCTAAAAAATCTCTTCATGATTTTAATTTTCAGTTAATTAAAGATACAGACTTTCTGATCAATCGTCTTTCTTACCGAAACCATAGAAAATCTGTCCTATAAACGTCTTAGGAAACTTTGACACTCCCGGGAAACCAAGCTTAATCGACTTACCACTTGAAGGTATATACGCTGTACCGAAAAGGTAATCCCAAATACTAAGCGTCAAACCAAAGTTGACACCGGTTTTTCGATTCTCCGGCAAATCGTGCGCATGATGCCACATGTGCATATTTGGGTTGTTAAAGATGTATTTCAATGGACCGAGGTTCACTTTAATATTCGCATGGTTCCAATGACCAACAGCGAGTGTAAACATGTGTACAAAGAAAAAATCGTCTATACCAAAGCCAATCATGGCCAAAGGAATATATTCGATGGTTCGGTATACTATAGTTTCCATCCAGTGATACCTGAGGTGTGCAGCAAAACCCATCTGTTCCACTGAGTGATGTACTTTATGATATTTCCATAGCGCAGGCACAGCATGTAACAGCCTGTGCGTCCACCATTGGATAAAGTCCCTAATCACAAATAAGGCAAGCAACTGGGCGATCACAGGCCACGATCCTAATTCAATAGCCACCAAATTAGAGATCCCAACATTGGCTAAAAACCCATTGAAGGCATCCACCACCACATTGGATAAGGCATTGAAAATGATCAGTGAAAACAGAAAGAAGTTGAAAAACATGTAGAAGGCATCTAGCCAAAAGTCTTTTCGAAATTTAGGCTGATCTTTGCGCCAAGGCCGAAGCCATTCCCAAGCTAGAAACATTAATGAAATGCCAATTAGCCACCAAAAGTAGTTTTGCCATAATGGCTTATAGTCATATTGAAAGGTTATTTCTTGCCACAAATAATTTGCATAGCCTTTATATGCATCACCTACTAATTGCCAATCAATCATGGTTCTTATTACTATTTACTTCTTCAACCGACCACTAACATAATGAATTACCCACTATTGGGAATAGTTTTTTCTGCTTTGGTCTGAATATGCGTCATTACATTCAAATGAAAACATACCCTATGAAAAGGACAAATACTTTAATCAGGGCGATAGGCCTTGTTATATTGACTGTCTTCTTCTTAATGCCTAGCAATGAAGCCATGGCGCAAAGAAAGAAGAAAAAAGCAGCAGCGGAAGCAGCAACAGAAAAGGCTCCGGCCCCAACTAAGAAAAAAGAAAAGACTTATGAGTCGCTTGTGAATGGAATGGATGCGGATGAAGGACTCTTCACTATCTACCAAAAGGATGATAAGATCATGTATGAAATTCCATCATCGGAACTCGGAAAAGACATGCTCTGGGTAACTAGGTTGGTATCTGCACCTGAGAACTTTGGTGGCGGTTTCGTAGGCTCCGGTTCAAAGATGATTGAACAAGTGGTGCGTTGGGAATTGAGAGAGGATCAAATTTTACTCAAAACGGTTTCTTTCAATAATGTGGCTGACAGTACCGATGCCATTTATAAGTCGGTAATGAATAACAACTTTGCGCCTATCATTGGGTCATTCAAAGTTGAAGGTCAACCAGAAGATTCTACAGCCTATCTCGTAGATGTCACCAAGTTCTTCACTGGCGACACAAGAGCGATCAGTGCAATGAATACTCGGTTCAGAACGCAATTCCAAGTCAGAAGGCTTGACCCTGAGAAGAGTTACACTGAATCGGTAAAGAGTTTCCCTGAAAACATCGAAGTACGTCAAATCATGACCTATGATGCGGGTCGTCCACCATCAAATGGTAATACAGGGCTGATCACCATGCAGGTAGCACAATCAATGATTAAACTCCCTGAAAACCCGATGATGCCAAGACTCGCTGACGAACGTGTAGGATGGTTTACTATGGGTAATATCAACTTTAGCTCAGACAAGTTAAAGGGAGATCAAGTGCGTTTCTTAAAGCGTTGGAGGTTAGAACCAAAAGATCCAGCTGCATATGCTAGAGGAGAATTGGTAGAGCCCATCAAACCGATTGTTTATTATTTAGACCCTGCGACTCCTGAGAAATTCAGAAAGTGGTTTAAGCTAGGCATTGAAGATTGGCAAGTGGCTTTCGAAGCTGCTGGTTTCAAGAATGCCATTATCGCTAAAGATCCTCCTTCCAAAGAAGAAGATCCAGATTGGAGCCCGGAAGATACCCGCTACTCTACCGTTAGGTATATCGCCAACATGACGCGTAATGCCACTGGACCAAGTACGGCAGATCCAAGAACAGGTGAAATTATAGAAAGTGATATCATTTGGTACCATAACCATTTAAGGTCATATAGAAACTGGTACTTGATTCAAACTGGTGCGGCTAACCCTAGAGCGAGAACACTTGATACTCCGGCTGAAGACATCGGAGAAATGATGAGAGCAGTTATTGCGCATGAAATTGGTCACGCTTTAGGCTTACCGCACAACATGAAGGCAAGTTCTTCTTATCCTGTTGAGTCATTGAGAAACCCTGAATTTGCTGCAGAGTACGGTGTAGCACCAACTATTATGGATTATGCCCGTGTGAATTACATTGCACAACCGGGTGATGGTGTAACTCGATTCATTAGAAAAATTGGTCCTTATGACAAGTATGTGATCAACTGGGGGTACAGAGTAATTCCTAATGCCAACACGCCTGAAGCTGAGTTAGACACGTTAGATCAATGGATTCTTGACAAAGCCAATGATCGTATGTTCAGATTCGGAAGCAGCAATGGCCACAACCCTGAAGCACAAACGGAAGACCTTGGCGATAATAGTGTACTCGCCAGTACATATGGTATGGAAAATATCATGAAAGTGGTACCTAACCTATTGGATTGGACAACTACCGATGGCGAAAATTATGACGATACGCGCGAAATCTACAATGAGATCATCGGTCAATGGAGACGCTTTGTTGGTCATGTGATCACCAATGTGGGTGGCGTCACTGAAGACTTTAAGTCTACTGACCAAGAAGGATCCGTGTACAACCTTGTGCCTGAGAAGCGTCAGGTTGAGGCTATGAATTGGATGAATAAATATGCATTCTCAACACCTGAATGGCTATTAGACGAAGAATTGCTCAGAAAAATGGAGAGCTACGGAGCAGTTAACCGTATCAGAACGACTCAAGCGTCTTTCTTAAACAGTTTACTGGATGCTACAAGGGCACAACGCCTGATTGAAGCAGAAGCTTTCAAAGGAAGAAACACTTACACCATCTACCAGATGTTTGCTGATGTAAGAACAGGCCTCTTCTCTGAACTGTCGAGCGGCACTGCCATTGATACGTATAGAAGAAATCTTCAAAGAGCATTCGTTGAACGTTTAGAGTTTATGATGACCAACGAAGTGAGTCAGTTTCAGGCAAGAACTGTTGACATCAGTCAATCAGATATTCGACCAGTTGTAAAGTCTGAATTGAAAACGCTTCAAAGAGAAGTGAGCAATGCCATTGGAAGATATTCTGATAGAGCGAGCAGAGTACATTTAGAAGACCTTAAGGATAGAATCGCTGATATTCTTGATCCTAAGTAAACTAACAAGCTTATTAAAATAGAAAGGGCCCCTTGTGGGCCCTTTTTTCATTCTATACTCAACTTCTTAATAAGGTAAAAAATGCATGGAATCACGTTTTGACTCCATGCTTGACACAACCAAAACTTTTGGGTAGAATTGCTTAAAACGACCCTTAGAATTGACTTGACTGATTGTCTTTGATTAGCTGCTAATAATCTCTCAAAAGCTGCTTTGATCGAAACCCCAACATCAAAAGCACAACATATTAGTGAGCATACTCAGTCTGTATTCATCATACTTTCAATACGAATATCTACAACAAAATTCTTTGGATGAGGCCTTAATTCTCTAACAGGTCTTTTGAACCAACAGCTGTTTGGTTTGGGCTTATAAGTGTTTTTGGTTCCAGCTTTTGAGTACCTGCAGTAGGTTATCTTTTTTACGGACTGAAACGGGTAAAGTAGCACCATTGGTCATGATGATTGAGCCCCCCTCACTCCGTTCAAAACGCTTAATATGGTCAACGTTCACTAGAAAAGAGTGATGGGTACGGATGAACCGAGACGCGTTCATATAGTCTTCATAAGACCTTAGGTTTTTTGATACCAAAATCTCCTCGCCATTAACCAGCACAAAGCGCGTATAACTTCCTTCGGCTGCACACCACAAAATATCGTTGACCTTTATCAAGTGCATACTCTCCGCATCACTGAGAACAATCTTGGCTTCATCATCATTTTTATGGTTCAAACGAGATTCTAATACTGATATCCTTTCTCGCATATCGACTCCTGTTCTTTGAAGTTCAGCCTTTTGAATAGATTTTATAAGTTCCTCTTTATCAATAGGTTTTAGCAGAAAATCTAAAGCACTACATTTAAAAGCATCAATCGCATATTTATCATGGGCAGTAATGAATATGACATGACCTGCAACATGAGGATTAGCCTTAATTAACTCCACCCCAGTGCCATCATCCATTTCAATATCTAGGAAGATTAAGTCTGGTTCGGTTGCATTGATGAGTTCTTGCCCTGAAACACACCCATCGGCCTGACCCAGCACTTCTACCAAAGGGCAGTAAAGCGTCAATAGCTTAACCAATCCCTCTCTAATTTTAGCTTCATTATCTATTATGATTGCTTTCATCAAACAAATTGAATGGGAAGTTCGAAGATTACTTCGGTACCAATGATTTCTTGATTGTCACTGAGTTTGTCTTTTGCAATAAAAGAAATATTGCGTTTAAACTGTTTCTTCAGCAACTCTATCCTATCCTCGGTAATCTTTGTGGCTAAAGGCTCATGACTATCTTCACTATCAGACTTTTTCAAAGAAGTAGTTTTAGATAAACCTATGCCGTTATCTTCTACCTTAAACTTTAAAGAATCGCCTTCCTGAAGAAAGCTGATTTCGATTAAACCATTCTTCATTGCCGCTATGCCGTGCTCTAAAGAGTTTTCGATAAAAGGTTGGGCAAACATTGGCGGAATCATGATTTCCGTAATATCGTCTTGGGTATCCACTGATATGCGATAGTCAAACCGATTGTCAAACCGAATCTTTTGTAAGTCTAAGTAATGCCTAAGTGTCGATACCTCTGCCTCCAGAGACACCAAATCTCTGCGGCTATTCTCAAGAATTCTCCTCATTAGTTTTGCAAACTTAGACAAGTAATTCAGCGCGTTGAGTCCCTGCCCTTTGTCTATCAAGAACAATTGTATTGAAGAAAGTGCATTAAACAAGAAGTGAGGATTCAGTTGTGACCTGAGAAGCTCGTTTTTCGCCTTTTGGTTGGCTAATTGTTCTATTTCAATTCTATTCTTAAACACTCTATAGAAATATAGAAAAGACACAACCAGCAACAAGGTCAGTGTTCCAAATAGCCATAACTGTGTTTTCCTACGCGCTTCGGACTCCTCTTGTAGCAAGCTCAAAGTCGCAATTCTTTCCTCTTTCTCTCGATTTTCATATTTCGCAGATAGCCTTTCTATTCGTTGGTTGGCTTTAATTTGATTGACACTGTCTTGAAGCATAGCGCGTTGTTTTTCGTAGTCAAGCGCACTTTGAAAATCACGTTTATCGCTAGACAGCTTCACGAGCCAGTTTAAGGCATTCATTTCATTCCGAACTACCTCAAACTCCCTAGCCAGTGTTAAACTTTTAAGTGCAAACTCAAACGACTGCTCAAGTCTGTTGAGAGCGGCCAGGGTCTTACTTCTATATAAATGAGAGGTAATGAGAAATCCATATTCCTCTATTGGTGTTACCTCATCTCGCAATTGATCGGCATATCGCAAGGCATCATTGTAATTTCCATTGAGAAATGATCCGATAGTCAACGAATTAAGTGCATGCCACTTTATAGCCATTTCATCCAAAGCAATCGCGTATTGATAAGCCTTTTCAGCATAATAGAATGATGAATCACCCACACCCATCCTGCTGTAAACAGTAGCTAAATTGCCTACTGCCGTGGCTATTTGCGAAGAATCCTTAGAGACATTAGCAACCGCCAAGGACTTGTAATAATACTTGACTGCCAGATCATCTCTGTCCAATTGCGCGTAGGTCACGGCAATGGCATTTATTGAAGCCGCCTCTACTTGTTTGCTCACAATCTGTTGTGCAAGGTCCAAGGACCTTTCGAAATAGACCAAGGCGGAATCGTCCTCATCTTCCCTTGAAAATAAATTCCCTATGAAATACGTGAACTGGGCTTGATAAAGAGAATCGCCATTTTCAGCGGCATAGGCAACGGTCTGGTCTAAAAGTACCCTAGACTTTTGAATCTCATCTTGGTACTTTAAATGAATGAACCGAACATTAACTGCCTTATAATAGACCTGCTTATAGCGGTTTTGAACACTAATATCTAGGACTGAATCCACAGACGCATCGAATCGAGTGAAACTTGGCTCGTAAGTAGATTCATCTGAGTAGTTGAAAGAATAGATTACACGGTAAAGGGAGTCTAATACTCGATTTAAATCACTTTCCTGTTGATGCTGAGCACAAGCAAGTGAACCATAAAATAGCAGGATACCAATTATGAGTCCAGCCCTCATCTTAATTGGAAACATTGTCAATTTCAGTTTGTGGTTGTCACCACAATTTAAGGCTTTGCATCAATACCTGTTGAACACCACGTGATCAATTCATAAGTGTTGACTTTGACTTCATAATTGTGATTTACAAATACCGCCACCTTTACCCCCAAAATCATTATTGAACCACTCTCATATTTGACTTTGAATTGACCCCACCTTTGGAGTATATTATCGACTTGAACAAATCATAACTAAATTGCTAAATATGAAATCGCTTCGAATGTTACGCCTACACCTAGTGTTGCTGCTTTCATTCACTGTATTGCAAACAAGCTTGCTAGCGCAGAGTGATCCTACGGGAGAATCTGCGGTTACAACAACCTATGCAATTACCAATGCCACGGTAATCACAAAACCGGGTAGTGAAATGAAAGACGCCACGGTGGTAGTCAAAAATGGATTAATCGTTAGTGTTGGAAAGAATGTATCCATTCCTAATGATGCAGAGGTAATAGATGCTTCTGGACTTTATGTATATGCTGCCTTTATAGACGGCATGTCCAATACAGGTGCTAAAAGACCTGATAACTTACCAAGGCCTCAGAACCTGTTTACTCCTGACCCGCCAAATGACTACGCAGGCATTACTCCTGAAAACAGTGTCGTACCTCAGTTAGATATTAAAAGCAGCAGCATAGGCAACATGAGAAAAGTTGGTTTTGCCATCTCTCACAGTGTGCCTTATGGTAGAATGCTTCCGGGTTCTGGATCATTGATTCTTTTGAATGATGCAGAACATGTAGATGATATTATTTTAACTAGAGATGCTGCATTGTATGCACAATTTGTTGGTGCTCCAGGAGCTTACCCAGGTAATATCTTAGGTATGATGGCTAAGTGGAGAAATTTATACCGCAATGCTGAAAACCATAAGAACCACACAGAACTCTATGCTCAGAACCCTGCAGGCCTACCAAGACCAGTAAATGATAGAGTAAGTCTAGCTTTCCATCCAGTAATTGGTAAAACTAAGCCTGTCATGTTTGATGTAAGTAGTATGCTTGACGTTAGACGTGCAATGCGTTTGCAGAACGACTTAGGTTTTAACTTAATGTTAGCCGGTGTAGAACAAGCTTGGGCTGTGATAGATGAATTAAAAGCTACTGGCACTCCTTTATTTCTATCACTTGATCTTCCTGCTGAACCAAAGGAAATTAAAGGAGACGACAAGTCTGACGAAGTGAAAGCACTTGAGGCAAGACGTTTGGAGTTTTATAAAACACATGTAGCACAAGCCGGAGCTTTGAAAGCCGCTGGAGTAAACTTCGGTTTTTCTGCAAGAGGTGCTAGCGCAAACAAAATCAAAGAAAGTGTAATGACACTTATTGAAAATGGTTTAAGCGAAAATGACGCATTAGCTGCGTTAACTACAAACCCTGCTTCTATGCTAGGTATTGATAATGTGACAGGTTCGGTAGAAACAGGTAAAATGGCTAACCTTTTGGTATCCACTGCCCCTTACTTCACCAAAGACTCACAAATCAAGATGATGTTTGTAGATGGAACTAAGCATGTCTATGAAGTCAAAGAAAAGAAGGCTAAGAAAGAAGGAGATACAGCTGAAGAAGCAGCACCTGCAGCTACTGGCAACGATCCACTTGTAGGTACTTGGTCTTACGAATTGGTAACGCCAGGCGAACCTCAGGGTGGTAAAATGATCATCAAGAGAGAAGGTGGTACTTATTCAGGTGTTTTAACCAGTAACGATGGTACACCTGATAATAATATGAATAACATCAGTTTCAGAGATGGAGAGTTAGCCTTTGATTTCGACATCGAGGCTGCTGGTAATTCGGTGAATGTCGTAGTTGTTGGTAACGTTTCGGGTACTGATTTCGATGCTAAGGCTTCGATTTCCTTTGGTGGTCAGAATGTTGAATTAGGATTAACTGCTACTAAAGACGGTAAGTAGTCAATAAAAAGATACAATCATGAAAATGAAAAATATATTAACTCTTCTCCTCGCCTTCTTTAGTACGATGGCTTTGGCACAGGTCCAAAAGGGAGATCTATTAATTAAGAATGGAACGGTATTGACAGTGACCAATGGAACACTTGAAAATACTGACGTATTGGTGAGAGATGGAAAAATCTCTAAAATAGGCAAAGGTCTTCGTGCTCCTAGAGGAGTTGAAACCGTTGACGCAACAGGCAAATTTGTTATGCCGGGTATCATTGATGCGCACTCACACATTGCAGGTAGTGCTATTAATGAAGGAACAAGCCAGGTAACAGCTGAAGTAAGTATGGAAGATGTTGTCGACCCACTTGATGTTTCTATCTACCGTGCTTTAGCTGGTGGTGTTACGAGCATTCACTTGATGCACGGTTCAGCCAATGTTATTGGTGGTCAGAACGAAACAATGAAGTTGCGATACGGCACTATGAACCCTGATGAACTTCGGTTCGAAGGAGCTCCTAGAACGATCAAGTTTGCACTCGGTGAAAACCCTACAAGAGGTGGACGTTCAAGAGGCATTCAGCCACAGAGTAGAATGGGTGTTGAAAACATGCTTAGAAACTCTTTTACACAAGCAGTAGCTTACGGTAAAAAATGGGATGCTTATAGAGCTGACAAGTCTCCTAGAAAAATTGCTCCAGAGTATGACCTTAGAATGCAAACGCTTGTAGACATCATGAATGGTGATGTTCTTGTTCACTGTCACTCTTACCGTGCAGACGAGATCTACATGTTAATGAAGGTGTTTAGCGATTTCAACATTCCTAAATTGACATTCCAGCATGCGAATGAGGCTTATAAAGTAGCTCCTGAATTAGCTGCGTTTGGTGCTAGCGCATCCGTATTTGCAGATTGGTGGGCATATAAATTAGAAGTTTATTACTCTACTGCTTACAATGCGGCAATCCTAACTGAAAATGGTGTTTTGACTTCAATCAATTCAGATTCTGGAGAGTTGATCAGACACTTGTTCCATGAAGCTGCTAAGACACAGAAGTACGGTGAACTAAGTGATGACGAAGCATTGGCTTTGATCACACTGAACCCAGCGAAGCAGCTAGGAATCGACAACAGAGTAGGTTCAATTGAAGAAGGTAAAGATGCTGATATCGCTATCTTTGAAGGTCACCCGCTATCGGTTTACGCAGTTCCTTTGATGACATTTGTTGACGGTGTTAAATACTTCGACAAATCAATCGATAAAAGTGATGCTAGAATTTACATTAACCCTGAATCTAGCATTGAAGAAATTATGATCTACGACAGACATGATGATCACAGATGCTTAGAAGGAGCAAATGTGATTGCATTTGAAGAATTATTCTCTAACAAAAAATGATCAGAGAAATGAAAAACATAAGAACAATATTCGCTGCATTCTTAATGCTTGCCATTATTCCTTTGATGTCTTTGGCACAAGAGGATGATCAAGTACTAAGAGCTCGTAATGGCAAGTTTGCCTTGACGAATGCAAAAATATATACCGTTACGAATGGTATTATCGAGAATGGCACCATCATTATCAATAATGGTATCATTGAAGCAGTTGGTGCTAATGTAACCATCCCTGCAGATGCTGAAGTTTTTGATTATAAGGGTAAAGAGATTTATCCGGGTATGATCGATGGAGGTACAACACTTGGTTTGGCTGAAATTGGAAGTATTTCTGAAGCAAATGACTTCAGAGAATTCGGTCAATTGACACCACAAATGCAAGCATTAACGGCTGTTAACCCTAACTCTACTGCCATTCCGGTGACTAGAGTAAGTGGTGTAACTACTGTATGGACAATGCCACAAGGCGGTGCCCTTTCTGGTACTGCAGCAGCTATCAACTTGTTTGGGTATACGCCTGATCAAATGTTTGCTGGATCAAAAGGAATAGTGATGAACTTCCCTTCTACCGGTGGTGGAAGAAGGTTCAGAAGACTTTCACCTGAGGAAGCAAAGAAGCGACAAGAAAGAGCACTAAAAACCATCGATGACGCATGGGACAAAGCTGAACTTTACGCTAAAATTGAAAACTCTGATGAGGTACGGTCTTATCCTGAAATTGAAGCCTTGGTACCTGTTGTTAAAGGAGAGATGATGTTGTTCATCGAAGCTAACGCTGCGAAGGATATAGTTGCAACCATCGCATGGGTAAAAGAAAGAGGATATAAGAAAGTAATCCTTACGGGGGTAGCTGAAGGCTGGAGAGTTGCTGATCAAATTGCTGAGTCAGGTTTACCTGTAATTACAGGTCCTGTTCAAGCCATTCCTACACGTCAGTCTGATGCATATGATGCAGCTTACGCTAACCCAGGAGTTATGGCTAAAGCTGGTGTAAAAGTAGCTTTGAGAACAATGGATTCTGAAAACGTAAGAAACCTTCCTTATCATGCTGGTTTTGCAGCTGCATACGGAATGGGCCGTGAAGAAGCGTTGAAAGCCATTACTATCAACGCTGCTGAAATTTTAGGCATTGGTGATCAACTAGGTTCTATCGAAGTTGGTAAGAAGGCCAACATCTTTGTAGCCACTGGCGATCCATTTGAAACAGCGACTAAAATTACTGACCTATTTATAGACGGTTATAAAGTACCAATGACGTCACGTCAAATTAGACTTTATGACGAGTTCTTAAACAGAACTCCTGGCGTTGATAAAGACAAAAAGGCTATCGATATTAAGAAAAAATAAAATACCTCAATCTCAACCTAAGAAAGGCCCCGCTCCGAATTAATCTTTGGAGTTGGGCTTTTTTAATACCCCTCCCTATTGAAAGCGCTGTTAAAATATGAATCATTATACCTAAGGGATGTAGTCCGCAATCAAAGGCAATTAAAGCCCTTACCCCGCGGTTGGCGATGGCATTACCTCTTACTCACACTGACAGTTTACTTAGCAGTCGACTTAGTACTTAGCCTGAGTTTTGGGTATGGTCTCTACACGCTTTTCACGTCCTACTTCGAGCTATATAATGATGAAGAAATAGAGGGCCTCTTTTTGCTTATGGTTTTAGCAGCCCCGATAGCTGAAGAGCTGCTCTTTCGATTACCTATGCTTTATGATCAGGTTCGCCTAAAGTGTTGGTTTATGCTCTTTGCCCTTATCCTTTTCTCCCTGCACTGGATTGTCGGGCTATCGGCCTTAATATTCGCTATATATCTAACAGGTAAGGACTTTGATCAAATAACCCGTTTTGATCTGAAAAGCCTCCATTCTAAGTATTCAAAAGCTATCTTCTGGTTACTGACCATCAGTTTCGCATTGGTACATACAACTAACTTTGACCTAGAACAGCTTCCCATATACGCGTACCCAATAGTTGTAGCAACCCAATTAATTGGTGGTATTGTACTTGGCTTGGTGAGAATTAGATTCGGACTAAGGTATGCCATGATACATCACGCAGTTTTCAACCTAATAGCCTACACACTCAGCTAGTTGCTCTTTTCTTTCTCACAATTATTATCACAATTCAACTATTTTTGCGGAATCGTTGTTAGACTTCGTAATCGGAGAAGATCATGGGTAAAAGAGTAGTTGTAGGACTTTCAGGGGGTGTAGATTCAAGCGTTACGGCACACTTATTAATTGAGCAAGGATATGAGGTGATTGCCATGTTTATGCGCAATTGGGTCGATGATTCTGTCATTATTTCGGAAGAATGCCCCTGGGTTGAAGACAGCAATGACGCATTGTCCGTAGCTGAAAAGTTAGGCATCCCCTTTCACGTCATTGACCTAAGCGAACAATACAAAGAGCGTATTGTAGACTATATGTTCGATGAATACGAAAAAGGCAGAACACCCAATCCAGATATTCTTTGTAACAGAGAAGTCAAATTCGACATCTTTCTTAAAGCAGCCATGAAGCTTAAAGCTGACTTTGTGGCAACAGGTCATTATGTGCAAAAAGAAACTATTTTAAAAGATGGTAAAGAAGTGCATAGACTGTTGGCAGGAGCTGATCCAAACAAGGACCAGAGTTATTTCCTTTGTCAATTAAATCAAGAGCAACTGTCAAAAGCCCTCTTCCCTATTGGTCACCTACAAAAACCGGAAGTAAGAGAAATAGCCAAATCCGCAGACTTGATCACAGCTGAAAAGAAAGATTCGCAAGGCCTATGCTTTATTGGCAAAGTGCGGCTCCCTGACTTTTTACAGCAACAGTTAGCTCCCAAACAAGGAGAAATCAGAGAGCTCCACTCCGATGCACACAACTTTAAAAGCTTCGACCCTAAGGCACAGTTGGCAGCAGGCAATAGGCACGATGCCTTAGTGGCATTGACCACACCTTACTCCTATACACCAGAGGATGGTAAACTTGTTGGCGAACATAACGGTGCCCACTACTATACCATAGGCCAACGAAAAGGCTTGGCAGTTGGTGGAACCCCAGAGCCTCTTTTTGTAATTGAAAAGGATACAACCCATAATGTAATCTATACGGGCCAAGGAGAAAACCATCCTGGCTTATTGAGAAAAGGCCTTTTTGTATCAAATGATAATATTCATTGGGTAAGAGAAGACCTAACCTTATCAGTCGGAGATTCAAAAAAGTATCAGGCTCGAATCAGGTACAGACAACCCCTTGAGGATGCCGAACTCTTCCTTGAACCTGATGGCTTGTATATTATTTTTGACCATCACCAAAAAGGTATCGCCCCAGGTCAGTTTGTAGCTTGGTATGATGGTCCAGAATTGATTGGCTCTGGAGAAATATCCTAGCACACTCCTATCTCCCAATAGATCTATTCATTTTATGGACAGATTAAACCTTGACAAATATTCATTGTCAAAAAGAGCGTAAATAAAAAATCATGAGAAAGACATTTATACTAATGAGCATGTTGCTGTTTGTAGGACTAGCAGCACAAGCCCAAAGAGGTCAAGGTGGACAGAGAGCTGCAAGACTTAGCCCGGAAGAAGCTTCTAAGAAACAAGCTGAGACCTTTCAAGAAGAGTTAGGCCTATCAGATGAGCAGTACAAGAAAACCTATGATGTACTACTGGCTGCAGCGAAATCTAATGCTGAGAAGATGACTGAAATGAGAAGTAGCGGATCATTTGATCGTGAAGCTTTTCAGAAAATGGCGCTTGAGGCTCAAGCTGATAAGGACAAAAAACTAAAAGAGATATTCTCTGCCACGCAATGGGCAGGTTATGAAAAATGGAAAAAAGCCAATCCTCCAAGAACTGGTCGTGGTGGCGGTAGAGGCGGAAATTAATTTTGCAAGAAGTAGTTTTTGGTTGTTAAAAAGAGCCCCGATGAGAATCGGGGCTCTTTTAGTGTGTTTTAGACAAAAAGCATTTATTCGTACCTCAAAGAGTCGATTGGATTTTCTCTAGCCGCCTTTACTGCCTGCGCAGTCACTGTGGCCAAGGCTATTAGCAGCAAGGCTAATGCTGGTACAATGAAGAGCACAATAGATAGATCTATTCTATAGGCATATCCTGACAACCATTCGTTCATACCGAAATAGGCAATTGGCAATGCTAGAACGATTGCCACAAGTATGAGCTTCAGGAAGCTTGATGAAAGCAGTTGAATGATCGTATAAACGCTAGCCCCCAAAACCTTTCGAATTCCAATCTCCTTGATACGCTGCTGAACTTCATAGAGTATCAAGCCAAACAAACCGAGTATGGCTACGAAAATGGTTACAAACGCAAACGAAGTAAACACTGTTCCGAATTGTCTATCCGCTTTGTATTGCTTTTCGAAGTTTTCATCTAAGAAGAAATATTCAAAATCACTTGCCGGATAGACATTACGATACGTGCTTTCCACATCCGTTAAGATACTTTTATAAGTCTCTTCTGGATTTGAACCGCTATTAACCTTAATGGAAACGTAGTTAGTCGAATAAGCATTTTTATCAAACATAATAATGGTCGGCTCTACCTTAGTTTTCAATGAATGATGATTGTAATCGGCAAAAACTCCTACGATCGGTACTTGTGAACCAAAACGATTTATTTTCGCGCCTACAGCCTCTTCGTTGGTGGCAAACCCGAACACTTTTCTACTCGTTTCATTGATCATCATACCATTATACATACTTGGAGTTCTTTCCAAGGCTTGATCAAGATTTGAGTCAAATGCTCTACCAGCGAGTATATTGAACCCGAAGGTTGGAACAAAATCTTCATCCACTCGGTAAAAGGCGAAATTCACGCCATCACCAACTTCTCCTTCCACAGTAGAAAAGCCTGTATTGGTATTCATTTCCAAACTACCTTGTCCAAACACAGTTTCGGAATAGGTAACACCGCTGACTTGTGATATTCTCTCGAGCTCTTTTTTAAACGTATTGCGTTTAGCTATTTGAGCCCGACTGCTATCAATTAAAATTGGGTATTTAACCACAATAGTCTGATCAATGTCTACTCCCAAAGATTGCGACCTCATATGATTTACTTGCTTGTAAATCGTAATGGTGCCCACAAGCAGAAGCATTGTAATCATAAATTGAAATACAACCAAACCTTTACGTAGTATCAAACCATCCTTAGAGTCTTTGAGGCGTCCCGTAAGAACCGCTAGAGGACGATAATTTGACAATACGAGCGCAGGATATACACCAGATGCCAGAGAGCCTATCAGAAAGATTGATCCTACTTGTAATAAAAGGCTTGGTTCTTGAAAAACATTAAAAGATAAGTCTACTCCTGATAGCGTATTGAAAAAAGGTAATACCCCTTGGATACAAGTAATTGTAAGGACCAGCGCTAAGAAATTGAGCATAAAGGACTCTAACAAGAATTGAAACATGAGAGACTGTCGACTAGATCCCAAGACCTTTCTCACCCCCACTTCTTTACCACGTTCCATGGCTCTAGCGGTAGATAGATTAATATAATTAACCCAAGCAATCAAAAGCACGAACCCTGCTACCACCAGTAGGATGCTAACAATCGATTGGCTGCCGTTTGCTTCGGCTTCATAAGTCTTATCCGAGTTTAGGTGAATATCCGTTAAACCTTGAATGGCAAGACTATCTCCTCTTTCTTCAAACGCTTCGGTTTTTTCGAAATATGTAGCATTAAAACGCTTGACAAAAGCATTGTCTAAAGGCTTGTTTGCCAATATGTACATGAACTCATTATTTCCACCAAAATCATCGTAACTACTACCCTCATACTTTACAGCAGATGCATATGATATAAGAATATCAAACTTCAAGTGTGCATTCTCGGGTACGTCTTTTACAACTCCCTTAATAATCATTGGTACTTCATCTCCGCCAGGAACGACAGTCAGAAACTTACCAATAGGATCTTCATCACCAAAGTATTTTTTGGCTGTACTTTCGGTAATGACAAGGGCGTCAGTGTCGTTTAAAGCACTTTCTTCATCACCTCTGACCATCTGCCAATCAAACATCTTTAACCAAGATGGTGTAGCCCAGTAAACTCTGTCTTCATTAAACGCCTTATCACCATTCTTCAAGAGCAATCGACCAAAATGTCTTGTCATGGCATAATCTTCAATCTCAGAGAACTCCTCTTTGGCAAGTTTACCCGCAGCAGGGTAACACTGAGCATCAGCTACTTGAAAATCATTGCCATTGTAGATATCCACTGTGATTCTATAAATGTCATCGGCCCTCTTATGAAAACTGTCATAGCTCATTTCATAACGCGCATACGTCAGAATGAGCAAGCAAACCGTCATACCCACTGTTAAACCTAGTATGTTGATAAAAGTGAAAGACTTCCGCTTTTGGAAGTTCCTAAGTGCTACGAAGAGATGGTTTTTTAACATGATATTTTGAGTTTAATCTGACTCACTTAAGACAAGACATGTACCAACTAAATAACTTTCTAATTATCAATGTCTTACGTATTATGATAACTAAAAACACGTATCATGATGACACACTTTTGTGTCAAAGTGACACGCTCCGCTACTCATATCTCAAGGTATCAGCTGGGTTGGAGAATATGGCCTTTAATACTTGATAGCAAATGGTGATCAATGTCAATACTAGAATCAATATAAGCGGAAATAGAAATAGTATTACCGTAACATTCATTTGACTTGCGAAACTCGAAAGCCACTCCCTCACAATATAGTAGCCAATCGGTAACCCGAAGGCTGCTGCAACTCCCATAAGTACCAAGTATTCTCTAGTGAGTAAATAGAAAATGCTGTTAAGCGGGGCTCCTAGAATCTTTCGAATGCTAATCTCGCGGGCCCTTTGACCAATATTATACAATGACAAACCAAAAAGGCCTAGCGCTGTAATAGCGATCGCTAACAAAGAAAAGAAACTGAAAATTTGACCAAACAATCGATCGGCCTGATATTGCCTGTCATAGTAAGTATCCAAGAAGAAATATTCAAAGTGACTTGAGGTAAAACTACTATTGAATGACTCTTCAATTTGGTTCACCGCAGCGCTCATATCAGCAGTATTCAACTTAATGGAATAGAATTTATCTCTGTTCGCTTTAGTGTAGACATGCGGCTTGGTATTCACCTTTAGCGACTCTTGACTTATATCAGCTAAAATACCGATCAGGCGATAAGGAGCAGTTTCATAGTATATCGTCTTACCGATCCAATCCGATAAGTTCTCCGGTCCCAGAAGCTCTTCGGCAGTTGATAAGCTGAGCACTACAGATGCAGAGTCCTTAAATTCTTTCGAGAAGCCTCTGCCATAGAGTACTTCAATTCCATATAAATCAATAAAGGCTTCATCTATCGCAATGTCTTTAGCATAGAGTGCTTTATCATCTTCACCCGGCCCTAATGCGATCCATCTCATTCTTGAGATTTCATATCCCGGTATCTCCGAAGAGGCACTTATCGCTTTCACCTCACTCATTTGTCTGATACTGTTCATAAATAGCGCCTTACTTGAGGCTCTACTTTCAGTTTCCATAAATGGTTTTTTAACAACCAAAGTTCTATCAATGTCCATTCCTAACGATTGGTTTTGCATAAACGACAATTGTTGCTTTACGGCAATGGTTCCGAGAATTAGCACCACCGCAATGGTGTACTGAAATACTGTTAAGACCTGTCTTAGTAAAAGACCCGACTTACTTACCCTACTCTTCCCTTTAAGTACAATCGAAACCTTCTGGTTTGAAAACAATAATGCCGGATAGAACCCAAAAACTAGTGACCCTAGCGTGAAAAGACCGGAAAAGATAAGTGTGGCGATCAATGTATCAGGCTCGAAAAAGCTGATAGGAATTCCGATGAGGCTTTCAAAATAGCCCCTCGTAAGCTGAAGGATTGTTAATGAAACTACTAAAGCTAAGAGGTTAATCAGCAATGACTCAACTAGAAATTGACTGACCAACTGACGCTTATAGCTTCCCATTACTTTCCTTATGCCTACCTCCTTTGCCCTATCGACAAGTTTTGAACTGCTCAGGTTGATATAGTTCACCCAAGCAATGATCATAATGAATACTCCGATAATTGAGAGAAAGCTCACCGTTTCATTATTGCCGTTTGCTTCTACTTCATATGAATGATGTGAATTTAAATGAATGCCTTCTAATTGCTGAAGCTTCATGGTCACGCCTTCTTCCTGAAACCAAGCCCCTTCTATGCCTCCAAAGAGCTCGTTAATCTTGTCTTCCAAATCTCTTGGTGAAGTGCCATCAACCGTTCTGACATACGTATAAAAATTACCCCAACTGTATATCTGGTCTAAGTTCCAATCGGCCGGCAAAGACTTCATAGAGCAAAGTACCTGAAACTTCATGTGGGTATTAGCCGGTAAATCTCTGAATACACCCGTTACCATAAAGTCTACATCCATATTCTTGAAATGGAGGACTTCCCCCACTGCAGGCTCATCACCGAAGAACTTTTTGGCGAAGGACTCTGAAATAACCAATTCATATGGGTTAGAGAGTGAGGAATTTCGATTTCCTTCTTTCCAATCTAATGTGAGAATATCGAAAGCTTCAGGGTCCGTAAAGTAGCCTTCTGAGGCATTGAAAGTTCTGTCTACTCCTTTTTCATTTGAATAGGTAAAAGCAAAAGACTGAAAGATTTTATCGTATCCGATAAACCTAGAAACATGGGTGATTTCAGGCAGATTCTCTTGCATTGGAATCTTCATTCCTGAAAAAACAGATGCCACGCCATCATCAGGATCTTCTCCTCTTTCTATTCTATAAATTCGGTAGATGTTTTCAGCGTTCTCATTGAAGTTGTCATAGCTTTTTTCAAAACTGACATATTTATAAATGAGCAAGCAAGCCACCATGGACAGTGAAAGTCCTAAGATATTGACTACAGAAAACACCTTGTGCTTTGCGAGCTGTCTGTAAGCGAAACGAAAGTTAGAAATGATCATAGTTAAGCACTCATTTGATACTAATCCTGTCTTAAAGCATTGACAGGTGCAGATTGAGCTGCTTTTAAAGTCTGACTGATGATTATAGTAGCAGCCACAAAAAGCACGATTATTATAGGCAATAGAAAGAAAAGTATACCAATACTGGTCTGATACTCGAAAGCATTTAGCCATTGACGTCCTGCCAAGTAGATTAAGAGTAAACCGATCAAATTGGAGAGCAAAATAAGCCCTAAAAAGTCTTTAGAAAGCAAGTGAAGAATGTTCGGCAAAGTGGCGCCTAACACTTTCCTAATCCCTATCTCTTTTGTCTTTTGAATAGCCGTATAGGCTGCCAAACCAAATAACCCAAGACAGGCGATGGCGATGGCCAATAATGAGAACAGGTTAAAAATCTTACCAAACTGACGATCAGCCGCGTACTGGTTATCAAAACGAGTATCCATGAAATTGTATTCGAAGATATCATTGGGAAAAAACTCGTCAAATGTACTTTCCATATATTCAATCGTTTCTGGCAGGTTTGAGCCATCCACACGGATATGATAGGTGTCGTCACCACCATTATAAAATGGAGTAATTAATAAAGGTTCAATGGACGACCTCAATGATCGGTGATGAAAATCAGCCGTCACACCAACTATCTCCCACTCCTTACCAAAAAATATGAGCTTCTTATTGATGGCGTCTTGAGCGTTTTCAAAACCTAATAGTTTCACTGCTTTTTCATTCAGCATCACGCTCTTAAGAAGATTGAATTCTCTGTTATGATCAGTCGGTACAAAGTTTCTTCCAGCTAAAAAATCGACCTCATAAACATCCATGAAACCATAGTTGACACTGAGGCGATTAAGCATGTTACCCTCTGCCTCTGGGCTAGTCTGAACATTGAAAGTTCTTGGTAAACGATTTCCCAATACCGAACCCGAAGTTCCTGCCTTATCAATTCTCGAGTTTTGCTCAAGTTTTGAAATAAACTGATTAATGCGCTCCACAAAAGTAGTGTCCAAATTGGTAACCGCAGGTGACTCAACTGTAATGACTTTATCCATATTAACCCCTAAGTCTTGATTTCGCATAAAACTCGTTTGCTCATAAACTAGAATTGTTCCAGCAATCAGCGCAATGGATAACGAGAATTGGAAAACAACCAGTGTCTTTCTTAGTAACTGGCCCTTGGCGCTCTTAGCAAATTGCCCCTTCAGTGATTCGGTAGGACGAAATGCGGAAAGAACAAAGGCAGGATAAACACCAGAGAGTAGCGATCCGAACAGTAAAGCGCCAAAAAACCACCAGTAAATTGGTACGGCCATCATGTCAGAGGTGAGAAATTGAACTAAGTCCAAGTCTCGCTCAACAAGGCCGTTGAAGAACGATTGAAATATCTGCACTAATGTGATGGCCATAATACAGGCCAAAAAATTAAGGATTAGAGACTCTGACAAGAATTGAGTGATCAACTGCCCCTTGGAAGCCCCAACAACTTTTCTGACCCCAACCTCCTTGGCACGTTGTAATGACTTAGAGGTGGTTAGATTAATATAGTTGATCCATGCCATAGTGATGATAAAACCCGCGACTAAGATCAGTGTCCAGACCATACTTCCATCAGAGGTTGTATGATTTTCATATTCATAATCTGAATAGAGGTAAACGTCTTCTAAGGATTGTAGATGAAACTTCTCAAACGTTCCGGTTACTTCATTTCCTTTAAAGTACTTGTTGCTAAAATCTTCGAACTTTGTTTCTAATGCTTCCTTGTTAGCTTTATCTGATAATTGGACATAGTGAAAATAGTCTGAACCCACCCAACTAAACTCAGCATTATCAAAAAAGTCGAAAGTGGTTGCTCTAGAAAGTATCACATCAAATTGAAGGCTAGAATTAGCAGGAGCATCTTCAATAATACCAACCAACTCATATTCCATTTTGCTGGAACCCATTCGGATAACACTCCCTAAATATTGATCCCAGTCATTACCTTTTTCTCTGAAAAGGTTTCGGGCTACACTTTCTGTGAGCAATATCTTACGTTTTTCACCAAAGACATCTTTTGGATTGCCTGATAACACTTTAAATGAGAACATGCTGAAGAAGCTAGGCTCAACTAAAATGGTAAAAGGAATTTTCACCAAGTTCTGATCATGTTCGATCACATTTTGACCGAAGGTGCCTAAGGTAAAATAGTCTACTACCTCTGGGTAGTCTTCGAACATCTGTTTGCCCACAGCTGAGTAAGTGATTTGTCCGCGTTGGATCATCTTCTCCCCTTCGAACCTTTCGTTCATTACACGATAGACATTCGATGAATTTTCATGAAACCGATCGAAAGTCAATTCGAAATATGCGTATTGCAGAATTAAGGTTGAGGCAGCAATTCCTATGGCCAGTCCAAAAATGTTAATTAAGGAGAAGAGTCTGCTGCTCTTTAGTGACCTGAGTGTTGTTTTGAAGTAATTTCTGAGCATGATAAATAGTTTAGTCGTTGCGTAGTATTTCAGCTGGGTTTGTCCTGATCGATTTAATAGAATGAAACAATACAGTACCTAAGGCTATGGCCATTAGCATAAGGACTGAAAGCCCAAAGAGTCTCGCTGACACATCTACATGGTAAGCAAAACCACTCAGCCATTGTGTGGCCAGTTGATACGATATGGGTATAGAAACCACTGCTGAAATGAGAATTAGGACAATTGTCTGCTTATTAAGCAAAAAGGCTATCTGGTTAAAGTCTGCGCCCAATACTTTTCGAATACTTATTTCCTTCATTCGATTGCCCATGTTGATTCCTGTCAAACCAAAAAGACCGATGCTTGCAATCAGAATCCCAAGGGTGGTTGATGCATTTATAATTCTTTGCCAACGCTGACTGTCCTTATATCGCGTGGCTAAGAAGGTGTCCATGAACCTCACCTCCCTGAGAGGTTCTTCTGTTACCTTTTCATATGCTTCCTTAATATCAACTATACCCTGATCGATCATACCAGCATTGAGTTTAACAAAGAGTGTTGATAATTGACTTTTATCGACCAAGGAAAAGCCTATTGGATACATTTCAGTTTGTAGCGATTCAAAATGAAAGTCTGCTACAACACCACCTATATCGCCCTTTAATAAGTTAAACATGGCCGAATCACCAGCGATAAGGTCAAAGTAAGTCTCGTTAACATAATCTTTTCCTTCAATAAGCGCGGATCTATCTGGCGCAGGAAAGCCCTCTCTATCCACAAAAGAAATATTGAGTGTCTCTAGAAAATCTTGTCCAATACGCACACGTCTTACGCGGTGCTCTTCTCCACTAATTACCATGGAGCCAAAACTACTTCCCCCAATAAAAATACCATTGCCAGTACCAGCCTTTTGGACTGAAGCATACTTGGACAATTCTTGTTTTACTAAATCAGCCTGCCCCCATAGCCCACCAACCATAACCATTTGATCCTTATCAAACCCCAGGTCTTTATCATTGATGTACTTAAACTGGCTTTTCATGACCAAACTCATCGTAATAAAGACCAGACAAAGTGTGAATTGGAAAATGACCATACCCTTGATTAACCCTGGACTCACCTTACTACTAGTTTGTCCTTTGAGACCTGATAGTACTTTGAATCTGGCCAATACTTGGGCGGGATAACCACCAGCGATAAAAGAAATGAAGAGGCCAAAAATCAATCCATAGCACAAAAGCTCTACATTTTCGTTCAGGCTAGGCGACAGTGACTTACCCGCCATTTCATTGAAGGTGGGAAGTAGAGCCTGCATGAGTGTAAATCCTCCAACCACTGATAGCAAGGTAAGCGCCAAAGCCTCTAAGTAGAATTGTAACCTCAATTGAGGAATGTCAGCCCCTACAACCTTTCTCACTGCAATTTCTACCCTTCGGCTTGCAGAAGACGCAATACTAATAGACAGGTAATTGATGCTCGCTATGATCAGAATGACCAATGAAATAGCAATAAGGATATAAGAATAAAGTGGAGATGAACTCTTGCTGTAACGGATCGAAGGATCTAGATAAACCTCAGATACATTCTTTAGGCCAAAATCATAAACGGGATTGTCTTCTGACAACTTCAGCATTTCTCTGCTTCCTTCAAGGCTCTTTTGACCAAGGTGATCTATATAGATATCTCGAACCTTCTTATTAACAGTTGTCACCTGAGCAGGATCTTTCAGTTTAAAGAAGGCCGAAATGGCATAGTAATTCCAATTGTCTTGGTCTTGTTTAAAGTAATAGGAGTTTTCAACAGGCAGAATGATATTCAGTTTAAACAGCGTATTATGTGGTAAATCTATCACTCCCGTGATCTGAAAAATTCGATTTGGTTCGCCTAATACCACGAGGTCTTCACCAATAACATCTAATGTGCCGAAGTGCTTAATGGCAAAATCCTCGGTGATCACCGCATTAGAAATATCTGTTAACGCCACTTGAGCACTTCCCTTTAAAAAGGGAAATGAAAAGTTCTCGAAGAAATTACGATCTACATAATGGACTTCTTCCCTAGACTCTTCTCCATTTCTAAGCGTAGTTAACCCTTGATACTCAACCCTAGTGATGTTCTCAATCTCGGGTATATCAGACTCAATTCGCTTAAGAAACGGAAGGTTAGTTGTGGATTGTTTCTTAACACCTTCCAAAGGTTCAGTGTCCCAGAAACCAGCTTCTAATTGAGGATTATCTGCTTTATAGTTAATGGCATGAAAAAGGAAAATCTTATCTCCATACTTATGGAAGTTGTCATAACTAAACTCATCCTGAACGAACAGATAAACCAAAAAACATAGCATTAATGCTACCGAAAGCCCGATAAAATTGATGAAAGAATAAAGTCTATTCTTGAGATGAATTCTGAAAGCGGCTTTGAAGTAGTTTTTAAGCATGATTCTCTTCTTTGTGCCATCTTATCCGAATACCATGCCTAACTTGGTAATTCATTAAAAACCATACAGTTATAGATTACACTTTTCCGTTTATCAAGAAATTCGTATCAATATGGCACGAGTACTTGTATCAGTTTGACACAATGAATACCTTAACAATTCTTAAGGGTAAATGACGAACATAATGACGAAGGTAGACGGTAAGATTTTAGTGCTTGACGATGATCAAGGTGTTCTCTATACAGCCAAGATGATTCTCAAACAATACTTTGAAACTGTCATCACGGAGAAAGATCCGCTGAAGCTTGATTTTCTCCTTAATCAACATAAATATGATGTCATAGTCTTGGATATGAATTTTTCCTATGGCCTCACTAGTGGCAAGGAAGGTATTAAACTTCTAAAAAGAATACTTGCAAAAGACCCGGAAGCACATGTACTTATGAATACGGCCTATGGAGAAGTAGACATAGCCGTGGAAGCCATGAAGGAAGGAGCCGTAGACTTTCTGGTAAAGCCTTGGCAAAAAGAAAAACTACTGGCCACTGTCCAATCAATATACACCCTCAGTCAGGCGAAGAAGGAAGTCAAAGAACTGAAAACTAGTCAGAAAATTGTGGTCAGGGACCAGCAAAAGGAATTTGACGATATTATAAGTGTAAGTCCTTCAATGAAACCAGTCTTTGAGGCCATCAATAAAGTCGCCATAACTGACGCCAATGTCTTAATTCTAGGAGAAAATGGTACTGGAAAAGAACTCATCGCTCGTGCCATTCACAACAGATCACCTCGGGTAGAAGAAAACTTTATAAAAGTAGACTTGGGTGCCGTATCCGAGTCCTTATTCGAATCAGAACTCTTTGGGCACGCTAAAGGCGCATTTACAGATGCCAAGGAAGATCGACCGGGTCGTTTTGAAATGGCAAACCTAGGCAGTCTATTTCTCGATGAGATTGGCAACTTGTCGTTGGCCATGCAAGCCAAACTATTAACTGCACTTCAGTTTAAACAGATTTCACGTGTAGGCTCTAACAAAGTAACGCCTCTAGACACTAGACTCATTTGTGCTACCAACATGCCTCTGTATGATATGATTGCTGAAAGTGAGTTTAGACAAGATCTTTTGTACCGCATTAATACGGTAGAAATTAAGCTTCCACCGCTTAGAGATAGAACTGAAGACATCGAGCCTATTGCGCTGCATTTTCTGAAAATGTATGGCAAAAAGTACCGCAAAGAGCGAATGCGCTTGAATGAAACTACTTTGAATAAGCTGAAACGGTATTCTTGGCCCGGAAACGTCCGAGAACTACAGCATGCCATTGAACGTGCTGTGATCATGGCAAACTCACACCTATTGGCCCCCGAAGATTTCTTGCTGATTGAAAGACCTACCCAAAATGTCATTGCCAGTGACAACTATAATATTGAGGAAATGGAAAAGCAGGCCATTCAAAATGCCGTAAGAAATGCTGAAGGTAACCTTACTAAAGCTGCTCAGGCTCTGGGACTTGGGAGAAGCACACTTTATAGAAAGATGTCTAAATACAAATTATAGAGTACCATATTAGAAAAGTATTTACTAGCTTAGACATGACTAACTCAATCTCTCAACCTCAATGAAAACCCTCACTGTCTTCATTATTTTGTTACTGTCTGTTTCAACAATTCTTGGACAAGAATCGATTGACGATGCAGCTAGCCTGATTCGCGAAAGCCAAATGAAAGACGAAACCACTGACTGGGTTCATTTTGGAACTTTCGACTATACATTAAGAGGTGTCAATAATAAAACGACAAGTTATCTGCGCGTAGAAGGAAACACCACGGTGAGAATGTACCTCTTGGCAAAAACAGATTGCTATATGTTCTTTGATGTAAGAGATCAAAAAGAAGCATATGTATTCGGTTCTAATGATGACATCAGCTTAGAAACTGAATTCAAAGGTTATAAGGCTACCACCTCCATTTACACCACTCCTGATCAATTCATGATGAATATCAATTATGGATTACGGTGGGGTTGTCAAAACATGATTGATACGGAATTTAGATTACTCGTATTCTACGTGAACAAAAACGCTGATGATTAATGGAGTATAAATACTTCCGTTGGAATGTAATCGTTCGAATCTCACTCATTCTTCTACTAGGCTACGGGTCTATCTACGTAATTACCGAAACGCATTTTTGGCTCGTCTCTTTTTGGCTCATTTTAGCCCTTATAATTACGCTTGCAAACCTTGTAAAATATGTAGAGCGCTCCAGACGAGAATTAGCCAATTTTCTCTTAGCAATAAAACAGCAAGACTTCAGCAATACCTATCATTATAAAAAAGAATCTGATCTTAATTATGCCTTTCACGAAATTAACCTAGTGCTAAAAACACTAAGGAATGAGAAAGCCTCTAACTTACTCTATCTGCAAACTATTGTGGAGCATGTGCGCATAGCGCTCGTCTGTTTTGATGATCAAATGCGCGTTCAGTTAGTGAATCATGCTGCAAAAGATCTCTTCAATAAACAATTGATCACTACCATTAAATCACTTGAACACATATCTCCGGAACTGTTAAATACCATCAATACGATTAAAAGTGGGGAACGAGAGCTAGTTAAGTTCTCTCTAAATGGTAGAGTGATGAATCTTTCAATTCTTGCAACCGAGTTTAAACTTCAAGACCAAGCTTTTAAACTGGTTTCCTTTCAGGACATTAAAAGTGAATTAGAAGCCAATGAAATAGAGTCTTGGCAAAAGTTGATTAGAGTGTTGACACATGAGATTAAGAATTCAGTGATTCCCATTTCTACCCTCTCTGATGTGATCTTACAAATGATCAAAGATGAAAACGGTCATACCGATTTAAGCCTTCTAGATGATGAGGGAATCGAAGACCTTGTTGGCGGTCTAGAAACCATAGAGTCTAGAAGCAAAGGATTGGCAAATTTTGTTAAGACCTATGATCAATTGACTAAGGTTCCAAAACCAGCTACACAACCAATAGCGGTCGAGGGGCTTATCAGTAGACTCCGAAACCTTTTCAAAGTAGATATTGAACAAAACGCGATTAGTCTTAAGCTAGAAATAGAGGAAGGCTTGGAAATTCAAGTTGATCCTGATTTGATCGATCAAGTCCTTATCAATCTAGTAAAGAACGCAATTGAAGCACTAAAGTCTACTAAAGGAGCATCCATCAATATTACGGCCAAAACAGGTGCTGAAGGCTCTGAAATCAGCATTGCTGACAATGGCCCTGGTATTCCCGATGAAGTAGCCGAGAATATTTTTGTGCCGTTTTATACCACCAAAGTCTCGGGCTCCGGCATCGGCTTATCATTATCTAGACAAATCATGAGACTGCATAAAGGAAGTCTAGAAGTGCAGTCTTCGCCTACACGAGGTACCGAATTCAAACTGAAGTTTTGACTTTCCTCTGAGTCACAATGCTAGCTTTCAACACTATGAAGCCATACCTTTAGCAAAAAGACACACCTTATTTCAAAGCTAAACTCCGATAAGAAGGGTTATTATATTAAGTTTGGCCTCTGAATTGAAGTATTACTCATTAAAGACATTTTACAAAGGTCAATTCCAAAAAATTCCAAAACAGAAAATTATGAATAAATCTAAACTGGTTGTGCTGTTAGTAGGCTTGTTCCTGTCAGTTTCGCTATGGGCAGCAGATCCCTATAAATACACGGTCAACCTTACCAAAATAGTTGATGACAAGGTCTATGTAGAACTTGCCACACCACGAATTAAAGAAAAGGAAATCACTTTTTACTTACCCAAAATCATACCTGGCACATATGCAATTGCCGATTATGGTCGCATGATCTCAGACCTTAAGGCCTTCGATAAAAAAGGAAGAGAAATTAAGGTAGAACGTCTTGATGACAACTCTTGGAAGATAAAAAATGCTAAGAAACTTAGAAAAATCACCTATTGGGTAGAAGATACCTATGATACTAAAGCTGAGGGTCCTACTATTTTTCAGCCAGCAGGAACCAACATTGAAGCAGAAAAAAATGTCATTATCAACCCGAGCGGCTTTTTTGGTTATTTCGAGGGAATGAAGAAGCAAGAATTCGAACTCACCATTTTGCGTGATAAAGAATTTTATGGAGCTACAGGCCTCATGCCTGCTACCCCTCCGTTAGTTGGGTCAGTGCTGAAGGAAAAGAAAAATAGCGAAGTCAATAAAGACTTAGCTGTCGATAGGTTCTTGGTCGAGGATTATGATCGCTTAGTTGATTCACCTTTGATGTATAGCAAAGCCGATACTGCTATTATCAATGTGGCGAATACGGAAGTGTTGATAGCAAGCTACTCTCCTGGCAACAAAATTACCGCTAAAGAAATCGCTGAGAGCATTAGTGAGGTATTGGATGCACAGAGTAAATTCCTAGGTGGAGAGCTTCCGGTAGACAAGTATGCTTTCATATTCTATTTCACTCAAGAACCTGTACAGTCATATGGAGCACTAGAGCACTCTTATAGCTCTTTTTATTTTATGCCGGAAAGCACTATTGGACCAATGAATCAACAGCTGAGAGACTTTGCCGCACACGAATTCTTTCATATTGTAACTCCACTAAATATTCACTCTGAAGAAATAGGCAGTTTTGACTTCAATGACCCTAAGATGTCTCGACACTTATGGATGTACGAGGGAATGACTGAATACTTTGCGGGTAGCGTGCAGGTGAAATACGGTTTAGTGTCTCCACAAGAATACTTAGGCATGTTGACTCAAAAAGTCGGCATTTCTCAGCAGTTTAAAGATACACTTGCCTTCACAGATTTAAGTCTAGGTGCATTAGATCAATATGCAGATCAGTATTATAATGTTTATCAAAAAGGTGCATTAATAGGGGCAGCACTAGACATTAAGCTGAGAAAACTTTCTGATGGTAAATATGGCGTTCAAAATATGATGGCTGACCTTTCCAAGAAATATGGAAAGGATAAGTCTTTTAAAGACGATCAATTATTTGATGAGATAGTTAAACTCACCTACCCTGAAATTGGAGACTTCCTAAATACCTATGTCGCTGGAAACGAGCCACTAGATTATGAGGAGATATTCGATCAAGTAGGTGTTGATGTAATTGTGAATGGCACCACTAAACAATACAGCATTGTCTTAAACCAATCAAACATTGCTGTCATTGAGCATGACGGAGGGCCCGTATTGTCGATAGGCAATGACCAAGCCATGGACGAAATGGGCAAGGCAATCAAGCTCAAGAAAGGCGACATTATTCTAAAAATGAATGGAGACGACTTTCCTGCTGTAGGTCCAGAGATTAACACTTTCATAACTGACCAGTTCTCAAAAATTCCTCAGTTAGAGACCTTTAGCTTTACGGTATTAAGAGAAGTAGAAGGAGAAATGAAGGAGGTATTTTTATCCGCGCCCAATCAACAAGTGGATATTCCTACTCCCCTTGCCCTAGCATTCAACCTTGGCGCCTCACCTGAACAGTTAAAGCTGAGAAGGTACTGGCTTGAAATCCAGAACTAAGTGTTATCAAGAAACATTAAAAAAGGCAGGCTAATTGGTCTGCCTTTTTTGTTTGCTAGCCGGAATAACTTTGTGCTTTATCTTAAAAATCATATCTTTTCTTCTTCCTTCAATCTAAGACAATGGACAAAAAAACGACTCCTACCTCTCGCAGATCATTTATCAAAACTTTAGGCCTTGCAGGGGCTGGTTTTTCTATAGTGCCTAGACACGTATTAGGCAAAGGCTTTGTAGCACCATCGGACACACTTTATATCGCAGGGATTGGTGCTGGCGGCAAAGGAGCCAGTGATTTGGCCAGTTTTGCAAAAAGCCCTAATGTCAAAATCGCTTACCTCTGCGATGTTGATGCACGCCAAACCAAACAGTCTGCGAAGAACTTTCCTGACGCACCCATGTATAAGGACTACAGGAAAATGCTTGAGGAAAACAAAGACAACTTTGACGCAGTATCTGTTTCTACACCTGACCATATGCATGCTGCACAGGCCATGGCAGCCATGGAATTAGGCAAACATGTATACGTTCAAAAACCACTTACCCATGATATAGCAGAAGCGAGACAATTGACGGAAGCTGCTAGAAAGTATCAAGTAGTTACACAAATGGGAAATCAGGGAGCCTCTGGCGATGGTGTCCGAAAGATGAAAGAGTATTATGATGCTGGCCTAATTGGAGAAGTTCAATCCGTTCAGTGTTGGACAAATCGTGCCATATGGCCGATGGCGCTTGAAACACCTACTACCAAAAATCAGGTCCCTAAAGAATTAGACTGGGACTTATGGTTAGGAACAGCCGAAAAACGAGATTATAATGATGCTTATTTGCCTTTCGACTGGAGAGGTTGGTCAGACTTTGGAACAGGTGCTTTAGGAGACATGGCTTGTCATATTATGGACCCAGTCTATAGAATACTTCCAATATTATATCCTGATCAAGTAGAATGTAGTGTAGCCGATGCCTTCAAGGCCAATTTTGAGACGGTAAATTATCCGAAAAGTTTTCCAACAGCGAGTAAAATTCATTTAAGATACCCTAGAACAGATGGCAAAGGAACCATTAAGGTTTCTTGGATGGACGGAGGCCTTATGCCCGAAAGACCAGAAGAATTAGGTGATGACGAAGCCTTTGGAAATTGGGATGGTGGCGTACTCTTTATCGGTACAAAAGGTAAACTCCTAGCCGACTGTTACGGTGCTAACCCTAGACTACTACCTCTGTCACTAAACGAGCAAGTCAATGTAAAAGAGACCATCGAAAGGGTGCCCGAAGGTCACTATCTACAATGGGTGAACGCTTGTATAGCTGGTTATGGAAACGCTTATACCAGTTCTAACTTTGACTATGCAGGTCCATTTACGGAAAGTATCCTCATTGGTAACCTAGCACTCAAGGCATATTTTGAAGTAGATCCAAACGCTAAAAATCAAGGTTTCTGGGGTGGTACAAAATACCATGGTAGAAAGCGACTGCAGTGGGATGCCAAAAACATGCGGGTTACTAACTTTGAAGAGGCCAACCAGTATGTTAAGAGAGAGTACAGAACGGGTTGGTAAATTCCTTTTCGCTCATCATTAAAAATTCACTTCAATGACCGTATTTAATATTCTACTAATCTCTCTGTTTATTATTCTATTGCTAGGCATCATTTATGTTTTGCAAAAAGGGTTCAATGAGGTGATCAAAGCAATGGAGTCTATTGACAAACGACTGAAGAAGATTGAAGATAAAATGAAGGAATAGAGAGGCGTAGTTGCTCTTCTCTATTTCATCTAAGTGATCAATTCTTTAAATCAAAAACAAGCTCTCTAAGACGGCTTCTTCTCAGAATAATCATCCCCATAATACTTACTGGTGATGCGTGTATGAAAGGTCTCTGCATTGATCGGTTCGTATTTTGGGGTGCCACAGCAAGGCAATACCTCTAGGACTTCTTCTTCCCATACATACACTGCCATAGGCACACTGATTCTTGGCTTTTGATACAGTTCTTTTGTAGTTGGCTTTGAAACCCTATGTGTGGTGGAAGGCAAGCGATCATTCGTAATGCGTTGCATATAATCACCTGTATTAAGAATAATGCTCCCTTTGGGTGGATTTAAACGAATCCACTTCATATTCTTTCTATTCAAAACCTGAAGTCCTTCCACTGCAGAAGAAGGCAGAATAGTGAACAAGTCTACATCTTCATGTCCGAGCATTCTTCCAGCTCCTGATGCATCATCTTCAACGGTTACGGGGGGATAGTAATTTAACCAAAAGCCGAAATTAGTGTTCGTCAATTTCTCATCATATGCATGCGGATCACAAGCCACTGACCTTTAAGGAAAGTATTTTATTTACAATTATGTGATTGGTTTGATAAACTCAAATTATTTTATCTACATTTATATAGTTGATAAATAGACTATTGTGAAAGGCACATTTTTAGGCGAATTTGAAGAAGTGGTGTTACTCAGCGTTTTTGTGACTGATGAGGAAGCTTATGCCAATTTGGTGAAACGTCAAGTAGAAAAACACACAGACAGAAACATCAACTTAAGCGCCATACATTCAGCACTTTACAGAATGGAGCGTAAAGGTTTTTTAGAATCCCAACTTGCTGATGCTACTCCAAGAAGAGGCGGTAAAAAGAAACGATATTTCAGCATATCGGCTAAAGGCATAGAAGCTCTAAATGAAATGAGGAGAATACGTGAATCCTTCTGGAAGCTAGCGCCTGAAACCAAACTGAAAAGCCAAACCTCATGAAGCAACCGCCAAAACTTCCCTTACTGCTACTTCGGCTTTTTGCTGGCAGGCAAATCATGGAGGAAATAGAAGGTGATCTTTATGAAGACTACATAGATAACCTCGAATCGTTAGGTGTAAAAAAAGCACGGAGTTTATATACTTGGACTGCAATCAGGTCATTGCGCCCTTACATACTAATTCATAACAGAGAAAACAGGAAACCAAAACTCATTGACATGGTCAAATATCACTTAAAAATGGCACTCAGAAACATGACCAGAAGAAAGGTCTTTTCTGCTATTAACATCTTTGGTATAACAATAGGTATGGCATCTAGTATAGCCATTATACTATTCTTGATTGACCAGTCACAATCGGATAACTTCTTAGATTACCAAGACAGGATTTACCGTTTGGAAGCTACGTACCAGCAAGGCCAAAATATGTCTACAGAGGCAACACACCATGGTAGCCTCATGACCGCCATAGTAGACAACATTCCAGGTATTGAAGAATTTTCACGTATTAGTCAAACTACAGAAACGCTCCTTATCAATAGGAATGGTAACACTGACCGTAACGAAGAAACCTTTTTATTCACCGACCCAAACTTTCTGAAAATATTTAATTTCAATTTGATTGCAGGAGATCCTAGTACGGCCCTATCTAACCCTAATAGTGTATTAATTACCGTATCTGCTGCACAGCGATATTTTGGAAATTCTGATCCAATCGGTCAATTGGTTGAATTCGCCAAACCAAATCAACTTCCTAAAAAAATCACTGGGGTAGTCGAAGATCCATTGAGCAATTCAAGTATATCATTCGATTTTCTAGCATCGAATCATGAATTATTCCCCGCAAGTGGGAACTACTCTTTCGATGGGAGTTTCAACATATCCTTGCCAGTATATGTTCTATTAGAACCTGGTATAAAACCTGAATCCATAGTATCCAAGATAGTCCCCGAACTTAAGAAGCATACCAATAGAAAAAACTTAATCGAGGCGAATTATGCACTCAAAAGGTTTGATAAGGTCAAGTATGACTTAGATGTTATAGATGGTGTTATCCGAGTGACTGATTACAGGTTAATGGTAATCTTCGCAATAATTGCCGTTTTCATTATCTCTCTAGTTATTATTAATTATATAAACTTAACCAGTGCTCAATCAATTCAAAGAATACGAGAGGTTAGCATAAGGAAAGTAGTTGGTGCACAAAAGAGAACCCTTATTGCTCAGTTCTTGACAGAATCATTCCTAACGGTCTTCATCTCACTTCCTTTATCCTTAATTACACTTGAAATCCTAATCCCCTATTTAGAACTAGTGCTGGAAAGGGAGTTGGTATTTAGCTACTACACAAGCTTAGAATTTATCAGTTATTTATTAGTAGTAACAATAGGCATTGCTGTGCTCGCAGGGGTTTATCCAGCACTCCTACTATCAAGATTCAAACTATCTAATTCTGTTCATAGTCAAGGTATTAAATCACAAGGAGGTGCTTTGCTCAGAAAAATTCTTGTGGTTTTTCAATTCACTTTTTCTATCGGCCTAATCATGAGCTCTATTATGATTCAGAGTCAGCTAGACTTTATAAAAGGTAAAACCTTAAACTACGCTCCTGAAGAACTTGTGATGTTAAAAGGTGGGGTGTCCATGTTTAAAAATAATTATGAGACCTTCAAAACAGAACTTATGTCCATACCGGGTATTAAGAGCGTTTCCATATCAAATTCAACACCAGGGGATAACTTTTTTCCTACCATGAAAAATAAAGACATGGTAAAACCGATAGTATCATACTTCATAGATGAAGACTACCTTGGTATTTTCAACATTGACATCATAGGTGGCAGGAATTTTAGTTCAAAATCTGATAGCACTTTCAAAAGTGTTATTATCAATAGATCATTAGCCAAGTCACTGGATATCAAGGAGCCTTTTAATGCTGCCAGCTTGAATGCTCAACGCTTTGATAACTCTAAAATCATTGGTGTAATTGAAGATTTTCATTTAGAGTCAATGCACCAGAAAATTCAACCTGTACTTCTTAGGTCAGCTAAAGCAATGCCCATGGCATTGACTAAGGTAGTTGTCAAAATGGAAACTGAAAATTTCCAACAAACAATAGCTAGCTTGAAGTCTGTATGGGACGAAGTATATCCTGAGCGCGTATTCAATTACGAATTTTTAGATGACAAACTTGAAAGGCTTTATACAGGTGAACAAAAGATGTCAACCATATTTGGCGGTTTTACATTTATAGCCATAATAATATCT
The DNA here is from genome assembly GCA_964352205.1 of uncultured Roseivirgaceae bacterium. Classification (GTDB taxonomy): domain Bacteria; phylum Bacteroidota; class Bacteroidia; order Cytophagales; family Cyclobacteriaceae; genus Roseivirga. Next base: position 205,095 of record CAYGQO010000002.1, on the reverse strand, counting down.
TGCCTTGGACTCTTCGGTTTGTCGATCCACCTAACTCAATCAAGAATTCAAGAAGTGAGTATTCGCAAAGTACTTGGTGCTTCGGTCATTCAGATTGTCAGTCTATTGAGCAAAGAAGTATACTTACTAATTGGAATAGCGGCTCTTATTGCTACTCCTATTGTTTACTATTGTATCCAACAGTGGTTAAATGACTTTGAATATAGTGTTGGTATTGACTTGAGAGTCTTTTTACTAACAATTGGAGTTTGTCTGATTTTAGGCACCATTACAACCGGTTGGCATACAATAAAGACAGCTTATACTAATCCTTCAGATTCATTGAGAACAGAATAGCCTTAACTAACAATCAAGCCTATAGGTCCGTAGTGCTTAAACGAATTAAGGAAGACTATGAACTTTGATAGATTTAGATACTATTCTCTATGTACAAAAATCACTTGTGATCTGAATAATCATCCCCATAATACTTACTGGTAATCTTGGTATGAAAGGTTTCCGCATTGATTGGCTCGTACTTCGGGGTGCCACAGCAAGGCAATACCTCTAAAACTTCTTCTTCCCATACGTAGACGGCCATTGGTACGCTAATTCTGGGTTTTTGATATAAACCCTTCGTGGTTGGTTTTGAAACCCTATGGGTTGTGGATGGTAAACGATCATTCGTAATACGCTGCATATAGTCGCCTGTATTGAGGATAATACTTCCCTTTGGTGGATTTAGACGAATCCACTTCATATTCTTTCTGTTCAATACTTGAAGCCCTTCCACAGCGGACGAGGGTAAAATGGTGAATAAGTCAACATCTTCGTGCCCTAACATGCGCCCAGCACCTGAAGCATCATCTTCAACGGTTACAGGGGGATAGTAATTTAACCGAAAGCCGAAATTAGTGTTCGTCAATTTCTCATCATATGCATGCGGATCACAACCTAAATAGCCAAGTATACTTTGCATGATGGGTAATATCAGCTTTTCGTGCTCTAGGCATAAAGACCTAAAGAAAGGCTCATAATATGGTTTTGGCCAAAAATCAGATACTTTATAGTCAGGGTTTCGATTACCAGGCATATCAAATGCTCTTCTACAGAAAACCCATCCTTCAACCAAGTCAGGATGAATAATGGTAGTCTCCTTAATTGGAAAGTAACCTTGGTTCACAGATCCATGGCGTTTCGCCTCGAAGGGCATTCTTTCGGCTAGGCTAATGTCTTCAAAGATTTGTCTCGTCTTCTCTTCTGCTTCATCATACAACGAAGTATCTATACCATGTCCGGTCAATACCACAAAACCGATTCCCTCCATGGCCTTTCCCAACCTTTGAGCAAAAGCCTTTTTTCCTTCTTCTCCGCCTTCAAAAAACTGCTTTAAGTCGCACGTTTCAATCACATAGTCATTATCGAACTGATCTTCAGATTCATTCTCTGCCAAATTATAAGTCTGATCTTTTTCGACTTGTTCGTACTTTTTGAACTCTTGATTCACAGCATCGATACCGTGCTCTTTTGATGGTTTGCTCATGAGAATATGGATGAATAGATGTAGCTAATTAGTATGATTAATAATATCGCAGGAATTACCCATTTGATCAACAAGAAATAGATAGAGGGTATTTTACCTTTAGGCTGACTGCCAAAAATTTGTAGTGTAGTCTTTCTTCTATTGACAAACCAAGCTAAGCCGATGATTGAGATCACGCTACCAAAAGTCTGCATGCCAGACCCGAAAATGAGGTCTAAATAACCTATCAAATCAGGATTGAGGGCACTAGGCACAATTAATATTGCCTCAATAGCACCAAGAAGCCCAATGATCTGGTTGCGCGTCATCTTAACGCTTTTTTGCTCGCGCAAAGCATTAGCAAACACTTCCAGTGCCGCAATATTGGAGAGGAAGGCTATGCCCGTCAACGCCAACAAAAAAAGACTTCCCAATAAACGTCCCATGGGCATTTGACTAAACAATTCTGGAAGTGTATTAAAAAGAAGGCTCGGCCCAGAAGTCATGTCTAAATTGAAGACAAGTATAGCAGGAATGATGAATAAAGAGGCAAGAACGGCAGCTGCCATATCTCCTATGCCAGTTGATAAAGCAACATTAACAATGCTCTGCTCCTTTTTCATATAACTTCCATAAAGAAGCAAGAAAGTACCGCCTAAGCCGAGCGAAAAGAAAGTCTGTCCTAAGCCAGCAAAGATTACATCAATTGTTATGGCCGAGATATCCGGCTTCATAAAAACTCGAAGCTTCTCTCCTACGCCTTCTAACAGTAAAGTTTGAGATGTGAGATAAATGATGACCACTAAAAAAAATGGAACTATGATCTTACTCACTTTTTCTATACCCCGCTTAAGCCCTAGCCTGATGATGACCAAACTTAAAAACAGAATTAAAAATGTAATGGCTAATTGTAAAGAGCCATTACCCAATTGTTCTTGAAAAATACCATTAGTCTCAGTAGAAAAACCTTCCGCAATGGAGAAGTATGTACTGAAAGCCACATTACCTATTACCACTAGGTAATAGGAATCAGCCACTAAGACTGTGAGCAACAAGAGGTAGCCTACCCATTTGCCAAGAGGATTTCCGAAGATGGAACTGAAAGTGCCCAAAGGACCCTTTCTGGTTTCTCTACCAAGGGCTAGCTCGCTAACCAGAGCAGGTACGGCAAAGAGAAGTGTAAAAATGAGGTATATGAACAGAAACGCGCTCCCACCATTTTGACCCATCATATATGGAAAACGCCAAACGTTTCCGAGTCCAACAGAAACGCCAATCATTGTCAGGATGGCTCCTAACTTAGAGGTAAATCTGGGCCTATTATTCAAGAATTAGGCGCTGAGTTTGACAATAGATGATCATAAATCTAAAATAGTCAAAACTTAGCGCCTAAAACAGTAATCACAGATGGTGATTATATATGTTAATTATTTTATATGTTAATATGTAATATTAATTATTTTAACATATTAACATACGCTTTATTATTCATTTAAAATACTCTCGATATATTGAACCCAAAGTGAATATCGCCATTTAGGAAATCTCCAGATGTCTCTGTAATAAATGCTCTTTCAGCCATAGATCGGGCATTTGTAAAGTTAAGATGAAACACATGACCTCCAGTTTCAATCTCAATCCCAATGCCTACAGCATCCTTAAAGTCGCTGTTCAATTCATCGGTAAGTCTATAGAAATACTCAGCATTCAATGCTATACGAGAAGATAACTTCATTCTACCTCCAAAGCCCAATGCCACAATATCATTCTCCTGATTTTCTAGCACCTTGTTTCGGTGTACAAATGTAGGTGATAATTGAAATGAGAACTTATCATTAAGCTTTCTAGCAATGAGTATCTGATGCGTGTAGGACACTTTAGAACCGAAATCATCCTCAGCAAAATCAAAGTTATCGGCCGTTCTGATGGCAATACTACTCAGACCAGTTATGGTAAATGGATTGTTGACCTTACCAGTTGACTGCTTCATTAAGTTATACTTCACAAACCCATCATACACCTTCTCAAGTGAATTTCTACCAATTCCAGCAGTAACATTATTTGATAGTCCATACTCTAGTGAAAAACGTACATTCGCGGCATCTAATCCAAAGAATTCACTTATACCACTATTAATACGTCCAAACCTGTGAGAAATAAGGAACTCCAACTCCCCCATTTTTCTCGTGACTACCGTGTGACCGTTAATTAATCTTTGTCCCTTAAAAGTTGAAGTGACATAGTTTATTTCTTCTGGCTGTTCTTCATTCAATAAGTCAAGCAAGTCGTCTTGAGCAGTCAAACCGAAAGAAAGAAAGAAGAGCAAAGTAAAAGTTAGGCTAATCCGTTTCATGATGCGTATTAATTATAAGGTTCAAAATCGAATGTTGCAGTCACTTCCACTTCATCTGCAATGTTACGTACCACCACTTTCGGAATCTTTATGTCGTGATCTTCCACTTTCACTTTAAAGACTAAGCCACCTGATAGCTTTCCACCTGCTACTGTTAAAGTGGCTTTGGTATTCATAGGCTGAGTGACTCCATGAACAGAGAAATCTCCGGTCACATCAACTTCATAGGTGCCATCTGTCATACTTTTCAGCCCGGCAGGCACCTCGAAGCTACCTTTAAATGTTGCCTTGGGGTGCTTATCTGATTCTAGGTAATTCTCATTAAAATGCTCTTGCATAAGCTTCTTCTCAAATTCAAAAGCCTTTATCAATAAGTCGACTGCCACTTGCCCTTTGGACAAGTCTACAATACTGAGCACTTTGTTATTATGCGCTTCTATGTCCTCTAATGGAGCATGAGAAAAGAATTTAATATGACCCGTTCGCGTCAAGTATCGATCTTGGGCCTGTAATGCCACTGAACTTGTGAGCAAGGCAAGGGTAAAAATTACTTTTATAGTTTTCATTGTATATAATTTCAGTTTGAAGGTTTTAGTCTATTATGATTGAGCGATTGAGTAATACATCGAGTAGCATACCAATGCATTCCCCTTTGATCACTACAGTCTTATTTATCTGATATTTTGCAAGTTGATCATCGTCCAAAGTGGATTCCATTGTGCACTTTATTACACCAAAACCCTCAGTTTTAAGACTGACAACTGGTTTACTATCTTCTGAAATCTCGATTTTTGAGATCTCTCCAGTTACCTGAACAATTCTATTGAGATATTTGCTATTGGCTGCGCCTTCGTCATTGTCAAACTCGCTGTAAAAAGGCACAGCTTCTACCTCATAGTCAGCATCTAGTTTTCGCATAGACGGGGCTGTTTTTAAAAAGTTAGCCCAGACAAAATATCCTACGATTGCTCCAATAATTACGGTTGCGATTAAAAAGTTTTTCTTTTTCATAGTTTTTTAGTTTCCAGGAGCTCCATCATTCACCCAACACACAATGTTGGCGATTTCCTCGTTCGATAAGGTTCTACCACTTGAGGCAGGAGGCATTGTTCTCGCGCTCGTTCTAGATTGGATTCTTGATGATCTTCCTACGATGTTAGCATCATTTCTAAAGTCTGGTGATATGCTTCCGTTGTGACACCCCGATACTGCACAATTGGTTTGCACAAGCGTTCTAATAGATGCGAAAGTCACTGTTGACCCAATTTCTGCTTCTAGTTCTACTTCACAACCGTTAGCATCTTTCACCGTTACACTATAAGCTCCTGGGGAAAGATCACTGAAGCTTGATGAAGATTGAAATGTACCATTGCCCAGTTTGTATTCGTAAGGTTCGGCACCATCTGTAGCTGTAAGCTGAATGGTTCCGGCAGGTGTATTACAATCACTTTCGGTTGTAGCGGCTGTAGCGTTTACCCCATTCTCATTGAGAACTTGTACGTCAATTTCTGTAGTACAGCCAAGGTCTGCATCTGTAGCTGTTACTGTGTACACTCCCGCGGCTAAGTTTTGAAAAATGGGAGAAGATTGAGCGGCAGTAGCACCTATTTGATAGGTATAATTGCCTGAACCTCCTGTAACTGCTATTGTGAAACCACCGTCACTTTGTCCACAATTGGAGCTTACCGCATTTGTTGAAGATATGTTTAAGACATTGATACAGTTTGTACTGTCAGGAAGTGGTTCTTTCTCTGAGGTACATGCCCACGCGAAGGTAAGTGCTAAGGACAAAATCAGAATAGCTTTAGTTTGTTTCATTAATAGAGCGTTTTATTAGTCGGTAGTCAATACAGCTATCATTTTAAAAAGGCTGCGTGTTTTATTGACAAATCTTAAATCAGAGTTATTTCATGTTTTATTCAACACAAAAATATAGGGCTGCAGCGTACTCTAGTAGCACAAATCCGGTGAATCCGTTAACATTTCCGACAACTCACTAAGTCAATTAATCGTGACTATGACAATTCCGACACGGGTGTTATGGGTTACCTCAATAATTCCGAAGGACTGGAACCAAATTCCTTTTTGAAAATTTTTGAGAAATAAGATGGGTTAGAAAAACCTGCTTGAAAAGCAATTTGAGCTATATTCAATGTATTATCAAACAGTAATTCCTTGGCGCGGTGCAAGCGAACTGAAGATATCAATTGGTTGGGAGATTTGTTGGTTATCGCTTTTAGTTTTCGCTGTACCTGACGTTCGCTTACACCAATTTCCTTGCAAAGCATCTCGACTCCAAAAAACTCATCGCTTAAATTTTTCTCTATTACCTGAAGAATGTTTTCTAGAAAGGAATCATTTTGAGGCAACGATTTCTGAATATTATCAGAGGATCGGTCTGAAGCTTCAAGATGATCTGTTACAGTGAATAGCGGCAGGTGTTCTCCCGTGGCGGGTTCGATTATCGTTTCATGTTCCGATAAATTCAGTCCAGCACCTGACAACAAAAACTTAACTGGCTGAGTAACTAGAATTTGGTTGGGTGCAGCCGGCTCTAAAAGAGATGCTATGAGGGCTTGCGTATTATTACTCACAAAATGAACTTCATCTATTGCACTCTCCTTAATGTGAATCCCGATAGAAAGTTGAATGTTCGAACGAAACACGGTATCAATGATATCAATACCGCAATGCACTGCCTTACTTGGGCCTTCGAAGATAGCCGTAAAGGATTCTTCATTATACTGAACAATTTGGCCCCTGTACTGTATGACACGGTTTCTGATAACCTCTTGAGGGTTTGGGCTCTCTTTATTAGAAGGTAATATCTTCGCAGCCATTAACGTAAAAAGCCGCTCTTGATAAGTGGCTACTGACCGAACATTGGTGATAAATGCTTTCATTTCCTCCAATACCGAAAAAGTATCTCCTACCCAGAATAAATGATCACTGCCTTCAAGTTCAACGAACTTGGCACCTTTAATTCGATCGGCAATAAATTGCCCTTCCTCTATCTTTACATCAATGTCATGCGTACGCTGCATGATTAAAGTCGGCACCTTTATAGAGCTTAGAATATTGATAATGTCGAGTTGGGTATTCATTTTCGTGAGCACCATGGCTGCGCTTGGGCTTGCACCTGAACGAAAATAGTTAGCTAGCCAATCCATAAATACATTATCATGCGCTTTGGAAGGGGCTAGCGATTCTAAATTCAATTTGCCGCTACCCCAGCTATGCTCAATCATGTCATAAACACCTTGACGCTCTTCATCCGTTGGTGCCCAGGGATATTCCGCGGAATATCTACGCTTAGCAAATATGCCGAAGGTAATTAGGGAAATTACTCTGTTCGGATAAGTCGCTGCAAAGAGTGCTGAGACACACCCTCCTTCTGAATGTCCGAATAAAACGGCCTTTTCCGAACCTATGGCATCCATAACCGCTCGAATGTCATCCATTCTTTCTTCTAACGTGGACAATTCGACTACTCGGTCTGAAAGGCCTGTTCCTCGTTTATCAAAAAGGACAACTCGACATATCTTGCCTAACTCCTGTAGAAAACTGACCAGCTCAGGACATGCCCACATCCAGTCAATATTGGAGACCCATCCAGGTATATATACCAGATCAATTGAACCTGAACCGAAAACCTGATAGGCTATATTGATACGACCACTCTTAGTATATTTTGTGACTGGCTTTAAAGACATTTTACCCTATTACAGCACTAAGTTTAAGATGTTTAAAAAAAACGTTCTGTACAAGATATGTAGCGTATGGACTAAAAAAATATTAGAAAATGTTGCTAAAGAAAATCCAAGCCATCCAACCCGAGGCTATCAATTTAATGAGAACACCTACTAAGAAACCAACAAAGGCTCCGAAGGCCGCTCTTAATGCTTCCTTGTTTGTGGCCTTGCCTGTGCTCATTTCACCAAGAAACGCACCGATAAAGGGTCCAAGAATAATGCCCACAGGGCCAAAGAATATTCCAACAATCAAACCGATCGTACTCCCCCAAACACCTCTTTTAGTACCTCCAAATTTCTTTGTTCCATACACCGGAACTACGTAATCCAAGGCAGTCACACCAGCAGCTATGAGTCCCCAGAGCCAAAGAGTATCCGAATCCAAGGGAGATTTTTCCGTCCACTCTAATAATAACAAGCCAACAAAACTCACTGGAGGACCAGGGATTATGGGTAAAAAACATCCTAAGATGCCTACTATAATACAGACTGACCCTAATATGACGAGTATGATATCCATTCAATATTGTTTTTGACCAAGATTAAAGATGCCTAAATTTCACAGATTATAAAATATGGATCTTCGAAAACAACTTCTTAAAGAACACTCTAAAGAAAATACGGCAAAAATCGTAGGCCACATTCAAGAAAACCCTCATTTAGTGGTTGAGCTGATGGATATCTTTTTGAACGAATCATATAGATTGATTCAAAGATCTGCATGGGTAGTAGGCGATTTAGGAAGATCAAATCCTGAACTAATCAGACCTTACACAGGTCAAATGATTGTAAACCTTAAGCGATCAGAAATACATGTTGCCGCAAGACGTAATACAATGAGATACCTACAGGAGGTTAACGTAGACGAAGCGTATTGGGGCGATTTGCTTGATATTTCTCTCAAATTTTTAGCAAGAAATGATGAAACCATTGCTGTTAAAGTATTCTCAATGACTGTGGCCTACAACATAGTCAAAGAAGTCCCTGAATTAAAAGATGAATTGAGCATATTGATTGAAGATCAATTGCCCTATGGTACGGCAGGGTTTAAAAGCAGAGGGCAGAAAATTATTTCTGCCCTCAACAAACTCTAAATTATTTTTCGGCTTTGTACTTATCCTTAATTTTTTCCGGAAAGTACTTTTTCAGTTTCTTTACTTTAGGAATCGCTACCTGAATGATATACGGGTTACCCGGGTTTAGCTCGTAATAATCTTGATGATAATCTTCTGCCATCCAAAATTTATCATATTGCTCAACAGTCGTTGCAATCTTATCTTCGTACTCTCCAGATTGTGACAATTTTAGAATTGTTGCCTCTGCTGCATTTTTTTGCTCTTCATTATGATAGAACACTGCAGCTCTGTATTGTGCTCCCCTGTCTGGGCCTTGGCCGTTGACTTGTGTAGGATAATGACTAATAAAAAAGATATCTAGCAATTCTTGATAGCTAATTACTTTTGGATCGTAAACTATCTGGATTGCTTCTGCATGCGTGGTTCTACCATAGCTTACCTGACTATAAGTCGGATTGTCTTCTTTTCCACCAGTATATCCAGAATAAACATCTTTCACTCCTTCAACTCTTTCGAAGACCGCCTCGGTACACCAAAAACATCCTCCAGCAAAAGTTGCGATGGCATTGTCATTCTGGCTTAAGTCTAACACTGCCAGTTTTGTCTCCCCTTCTGCAGCACAAGAGCTCATTGATAGGTTAAAGACTATTGAAATCATTATTGAATATAATCCCTGCATTTCTTTCTATTTTAACTATTCAGATTCCCTAACGCTCTGCCTATGTTAAAGGTTTTCAGAGATGGTCAGCCAAGATGCTTTTCAAGTCTGCAGGCGAATAGTTAACGGATTTGAGGGTCTTATTATCCTCTTTTCTATACACCAAAAAGTGTCCATCTGACTCTTCAATATAACTTTCCGTTCCATCCTTTTGCTGATAGTGTCGCCTAGTAGCCTCAGCTTCTTCCATAGTTTTACAAGTCTTGCTCATGTTAGAGCGCTGTACTTCATCAAAAAGGGTTTTAAACTTTCCACCCAAACCAAACTCCAAAATAGCACCTGACAAGACGTATTGAATATCGGCTAACGCATCAGCGACTTCAACCAAGTCATTATCGGCAATTGCCTCTTCTAGTTCCTTTAATTCTTCAGCAATGAGAGATACTCTCAATTTACATCGATCTTCCGAAGGAATTTGTGGTGTCTCTAAAATCGGGTGTTTGAATGTTTTGTGAAATTCTGCTACGCTATTGAGTGCTTTTGGTTCTTCCATGGGTCAAATAAAAAAAGGCCTGATAAATCAGGCCAATGTTAATCAAATATTTTCTTCCACTGAATTAGTTCTTAGGTTTTTTGAACTTTGGGGGCTCCTCGCCCTCTGGAACAAAAATTAAGGCAGCAGAATTAAGGCAATAACGTTTTCCCGTAGGCTCTGGCCCATCGTCAAATACGTGCCCTAGGTGTGAACCACTTTTGCTGTCCACAACTTCCCATCTAACCATTCCAAATGTGGTATCCTTCACTAGCTTAATGGCATCATCATCTATAGGCTTCCAAAAGCTTGGCCAGCCTGAATATGAGTTATACTTAGTCTCAGAGCTAAATATAGGCTGTAGCGATGCTGCCGAATAGTAAGTTCCTTTTTCGTAGAACTTATTCAACTTACCTGTGAAAGCTTGTTCAGTACCTTGCTCTCTGAGTACATAGTATTGCTCGGGAGTGAGACGTTTTTTCCATTCCTCCTCTGATAACTCAATTTCGTATTTCTCCTGATTACCTTTTGGCTTGTCTTGTGCGTCTACATCCTGCCTCTTAAGTGCAAAAATGCTCGTAACAAGTACAATCAATAGGCCTGACAAAAGTATTATCTTAGACTTCATGTGATTTCCTTTTGAATGCTAACCTTATTTACGAGGAAAAGGTTTGCTCTGGATTTCTTCTGTTAAGAAAATTGTTGATTAAAAGAAGTATTGCTGACAATTGCATCAGGTTGATCTTCAATCCCGCTGAGTTGAACACCTTCGAAATGGAACGATGCCTTTTTAGCCTTTCTCCATGGCATCACAACGCCACGCGCCACATTGGATAGCTTATCGGCACCAAGTAAAACTTTAGCATGTAGCGGCTTACTACTGTCGTATAGCAGGACTGACGCTGCATCAGTACTCAAAACACTTTTAAAGTTCTGGTAAATGACTTTTTGATCTTCCTTTGTGTACTTATTAATTGGGTCGAAAGAGACTAGAGCATCCACAGTAGAAGCTTTAAAAGGAAGGTGTCCATTATCTGCCAAAATCAATACGGTCTTATCTCTTAGACTAGGTGCTATTGCTCTCAACTTACTAAGCTCAAAATCGACATGCAAATATTGATCGAAGTCAGTCCCAAATACTAAATTATGAATGGCATCAATATCTCCTGAGCACATAGACAAAAAGTACTTGCCCTTTTTTGGAAGCTTATCTCTTAAAGAACTAGCCAATTGTGAAGTAATACCCTTATGCTTTGGCGCAGTCTCCTTTATATTTCCCTGTTGATTTTGATCAAACGAGTATTTCCTTTCGAATTCATCAATCACTATTTGACTGATGCGTTTCAGGTAGTTTTCCGTTCTATTCTTAGCGACTATAGCAGTCTCTCTTTTTAAATAAAATATATCGTCAAAAATCGGGTAAATATAGGTTTGATGCTCCGTAACCAAAGCCTGAGATAGGCTTTTGCTTACTTGTATTCCTGGGTGGAAGTACAGTTCTCCTCTACCAATACGCTCATTCACCGTTTCCAATTCCTTTTCTGAAAGGAAACGTAAATTGCGTCCAGTAAAAGGACAAATTAAGTAAGAATAGTAGTCAGTGTTCTGTAGCATCTATGCCTTATTGATTGTAATACAGTTATGTAGTCAATAACCCTACCAAATCATTAAAGCTTGAAATTAACTGTTTGCATACAAAAAAACGAATTTCAAATTCTCTTTTTGAGAATTTCGTCTCATTATTAAACAGATATCGCTGGAGCAATAGTCTAATCAGAGACTTTCATCTTTTTATGAATAGCCATCAAAGAACTTGCAAAAGCTAGCTCTTTACTAACATCGCTTACATTGTCTACGTATTTCCTAATACGCTTGGAGGTTTTCATAGAACGCTGTTGAATGCTTTCCTCAGCATATTTCAACAGTTTACCTCCTATTTCTTTTGTCTTTTTCATAGGTGTTTTTTCTAGTCTAATATTAACATCTTCTAGGCTATGATGTTCGCCAAAACATGCCAACTATCTAACATTTACTTCAACGGGAAATTATGTCTACGGTTGGTTACTTTCATAAAATAAAACACCTCAAAAGCATCACACCCTAATAAACCTATGTCTAAAAAGTCAATATTTTTCGCTTTTCTTTAAACTGGTTTATGATGCGATGGACTTCAGGGTTATCTGGATAAATCTTTACTATGTCTCGGAGTTGATCAAGAGAGTTACCATCAAAGTCGTTATCAAAAAAACCGAAGCCCTTGTAGGCTCCTTCTTCTATCAACACCACACTTTTTTCACCAATCGTACGTCCCTCACCCAACAAACAGTAGGTTTGCTTTCCGTCATTTAATGACCTGATAGCTCGTTTAAACCGATCTTTTAGTTCTTCTTGATCTGCTTCTTTAAAAGAATAGCCGAAGTATTTCATCATTGATGCTGGTAAACTACAAAGCTCAGGGTCTAGGTTATGCTCTTTTACAAATTGGATGAGAAATGTTCTGGCTTTATCGAATGAAGTAAAAGCCTTTACGGGCAAATGCCCTTTTTGAACCTTACCAATTGATAGTCTGTGAAAGCCTCGGACATCTTCATAATGATACAGGCCGTACTTAGCAGATGGATATTTTTGTGCCTTATTAAAAGGTGGAAAAAGCCTCTTTATTTCGAAGGACTCTAGCAAGAAGGCAATGAGTTCATCACCACATAGTTCAAAAGTGATATCATAGATTTTGTCCTTTAAACCTTGTTTATAAACCACGTCAGTAGCTGAAAAGTGATTGCGAACCCTTGTCTTTATCTTATTTGCTTTACCTACATAGAGCACTTTACCATGCTCGTCATGGAAATAGTAAACGCCTGTCAGTTCAGGAAGCTCATCAAAGATTTGCTTGGTCAGATTTGGAGGCAGGTCAGATTCCTTAGAGTTTCTTTTCAAGAACTCTTCTATCTGACCGGTATCATTTTGAATCAGTAAGTCCATCAGCTCAACAGTTGCGCGCGCATCGCCCATGGCTCTGTGACGAGCACCATTTTGAATATTGAAGTGTAAACTGAGGTTTCCTAGGCTGTAAGACTTTAGTCCTGGAAAAATTTTTCTACTGAGTCTAACCGTACACAGCTTTGGCAAGTTTAGCGTAGCGCCTAAATCCTGGAATTCCTTCTTGATGAATGAGTAATCGAAATTCACATTGTGTGCTACAAAGATATTGCCTTGTAACAGCTGATGTACCTCTTTTGCAATTTCATAGAACTTAGGTGCGTCATAAACCATCTCATTAGAAATACCTGTCAAAGAGGTAATACCAATGGGAATACCGCACTCAGGATTGACCAAAGACTGAAATTCATCTACCACACGTTGTCCATCATGAATTAAGATGGCAATCTCAGTTATCTTGCCATAAGCAGCAGCACTACCAGTAGTCTCTATATCAACAATTGCATACATCAGAGGAAATTTAGGGAAGATTTTTTGCTTTCACTACTTTGTAAAAACATGAGTAACACATTGATAAAAAAGTCTTCCGGAGAGCTTGTTCCTTTCTCAAGTGAGAAACTAGAAAGTTCACTTTTTCGTTCAGGAGCAAGCCCTGAATTAATTGAAAAAATCACCCATTCAGTGCTTAGCCTTCCAAATGAGCACCTTACCACTAAAGACGTTTACAAGCATGCTTTTCGGCTACTCAGAAAATCCTCTTTTCAGCTAGCTGCTCGTTACAAACTACAAAAAGCGATTCTTGAACTAGGCCCGTCTGGATATCCTTTTGAGGAGTATATCGGGCATCTTTTCGCTTTTCAAGGATTAGAAACTAAGGTTGGAGTAGTACTAAATGGTAAACAAATCACGCATGAAGTAGATGTTTGGGCAAAGAACCATCAAGTGCAATACATAGTAGAATGCAAGCATCATAGTAATCAAAACTATAAGTCCGATATCAAGGTGGTGCTCTATGTGCACGCTCGCTTCAATGATGTAGTTTCTCAATTAAAGAAGCGTCAGGGCCAGCATCTAGACTATAAGTGTTGGATTGTGACTAATACAAGGTTTACCGCTGATGCGATTGCTTATGCATCGGGTGAAAACATAGAATTGATGGCTTGGAATTTCCCAAGCAAAGGCAACCTGAGAGAAAGAATAGACATTTCTGGCTTATACCCTATTACTTGCCTGTGTTCACTTACAAAATCAGAGAAACAAATCTTATTGGATCAGAAAGTGGTACTCTGCAAAGAGCTAATTGATCAACCCAAACTTCTCAATTTCATTAGGTCTAATAAGACAAAAAAGGTGATTGATGAATGTCAGTCCTTAGTTCAGGGTAGATAACAACTATTTATCATTGATCATCTTAATCATAAAGCTAAACAAGACTACTAAAATACAGCCAAGTGCATTGTACCACAAAAATCCCATTGTAAACACTCCTGCCATTTCATTTAGGTTTAGATAGTGAATTACAATGATTGCGATCTGACTGAGCAATGCGCCTATAAATACCGCATTAGACTTAATCGATTTGAAGAAAAAGGCCACAATGAAAATTCCTAAAACGGTTGGGTAAAACAGTGATCCGATTAAGTTTACGGCTTGGATTAAATTCTCAAACAGCGACAAGGTAGACGCCACAATGATGGCCAAAATACCCCAAGCCAACGTAAAGACCTTTGAGGATTTTAAGTAGTGCAAATCATCACCGTCTTGTTTCACCCTTCGTTTATAGAAGTCAATGGTTGTAGTGCCTCCTAAAGCGTTCAACTCTGAGGATGTCGATGACATGGCTGCCGAAAAGATTACGGCAAAAAGGAGCCCAACAATACCTACCGGCAATACATTCATTACAAAAGTCATGAAAATGTAATCCTTGTCATTGATCTCTGCCCCGGGCACAGCCTCCTCAATCATGTCCTTAGCCTCTAGCCTAATTTCATCAGACTCGGCTTGAATCTTATTCACCAATAACTGTGCGCTCTCAATTACCTCAGGGTCATCGGTTTTCATAGCAGCATTCAGCTGATTTACCGCATCTAGCTTTTCATTGAAGATAGAAGTATACTCAGACTCGAGTGACCTGAAATCATCGGCATAATCAGTTTCATATACTTGATCTTTTACTGTATCATTAAAAAAGACTGGAGGCTGATTATACTGATAATAAACAAAGACCATTACCCCGATAAAGAGGATAATGAATTGCATAGGCACTTTTAGGAGTCCGTTCATCATTAGCCCCAGACGGCTTTCAGACAGTGATTTACCAGAAAGGTAGCGTTGCACTTGAGATTGGTCCGTGCCAAAATATGACAAGAAGAGGAAAACTGCTCCCGTCATTCCCGACCAAAAACTATACCTATTCTTAAGGTCAAAACTAAAGTCAACAACGTTTAGCTTACCCATTTTTCCTGCCACATGAAGTGCATCATTAAAACCAACTCCGCTTGGCAAGGAAACGATGACGAGAATTCCAGCGATGATCATTCCGCCCATCATCACTGCCATTTGTGTTTTTTGAGTTTGAGTAACTGCCTTAGTACCACCTGAGACAGTATATATGATCACCAAAACGCCTATTAGAATATTAGTGATTCTTAGGTCCCAACCCAAAAGAGAAGAAAGAATAATAGATGGAGCGTAGATTGTAATACCAGCACCTAAACCCCTCTGTATTAAAAAGATAAAGGCAGCCAACATTCTCGTCTTCATATCAAAACGAGTTTCTAGATATTCATAAGCGGTGTATACTTTGAGTTTGTAGTAGATGGGCAAAAAGAATACAGCAATAATGATCATGGCTACCGGTAAGCCAAAATAGAACTGGATAAAGCCCATGCCGTCATTAAAGGCTTGCCCTGGTGTAGACAAGAAGGTAATGGCACTGGCTTGTGTAGCCATAATAGACAATCCAATTGCCCACCATTTCACATCACTGCCACCTCTGAGGTAGCCATCCATGTCTTTAGTGTCCTTTGATTTCCAAACGCCATAAGCGACTATAGAAATCAGTGTACCAAAAAGTACGATCCAATCAATACTGCTCATGAATAATGCTGTGTGAATAGATAGAACAAGAGGATTAAAACGCCTAGTACTCCCATTAAGAGCCAGTACATTTTAGACCAAGAATCAAAAAATGGAGGTTTATCTTCATTTACCTCTTTCGTGTTGTCGGTCATTACTTTTTGTTTTCTACAGCATTCAATGTAGTACTTTTAGGCTTCTCATTTCCTAAGGAAATCATATTAGTAAAAATTCTAAAGGCACCAGAGACACCTGCCGGTAACTCTCTAAACCATGAGTAGCCTGTATATACAAAGTAACCTTCTCCATATTCGGCCACTAACAGACCACCGTTTTTAGGTGTTTCTCCAGGGTCGTTGCTCGAAAGTATTGGCGTGTATTTCTCGTCCCATTGATTTGGAAAGTACAGGCCACGCTCTTGCACCCAGCCTTCAAAGTCTTTCTGTGTAATCTTATTTGGACCATTGATTACAGGATGGTCTGGTGCTAAAATGGTTACATCAGCTTCTTCTACAGTAACTCTATCTCTAGAAATACTCAATGGATATGGGCCAATTTCTGGTTGATTTCTCATAGAAGTATTGTACTGCGTAATTACTGTTCCACCTCCTTTGACAAATTCCATTAACCTAGGTTGTATCACACTCATACGTTCTATCGTATTGTATGCCCTAACGCCTACTATCACGGTTTCAAATGCGGATAAACTTTCAGCGGTAATACTATTCGGATCAAGAATAGAAACGGTATAGCCAACTTGCTCTAAGCTTTCCGGAATAGCATCACCTGAGCCCATAATATAACCCACGTATTGACTGGTTCTCTTAATATCTACTCTCACCACTTTAGTATTACTCTTCGGAAATATGGTCTGAATAGGAATGTGATCGTAATCCAAGATCTTCAGCCCTTTATCATAAGTTTTTCCATTATAAGTCGCCTGAACACCTATAAAAGCCTCCTCTGGCACAGCTGGTGGCAATACACTAAAGGCAACAGAAAGTTCTTCATTCTTGCCTTTTAAATCATAATTCACAGACTCTGGATTAGATTTCCATCCTTTTGGCAGGTTTAAACGCACAGTTCCTTTGACATCCGATCGACCTGACTTTACAACAACATTAACCGTCTTTGGCTCATTATCAGGAAATACTAAAACGCTTTCTTTAATGTCTGCCATCACGGGTGGCGTGATCACAAATGGTCGATAAAACTCTCCTTTCACCCTATCGTTTCGCTTGTAAACGATATCAGTTTCATATTGATAAGCAGTACCATCAATCTCTAGGTTAAAAGTGGCTTTCAGTGATGCCGAATTTTCTGCTAAGCCTCTCAGTTGTTGATCTGAAACAGCATACATTCCGAGTGAAGCCTCTTCTTCTAGCCAATAAGGTTGAGAATATGGTATATTTTCGTTGATCACTGCATCTTCACGCAGTATCAGCCTTTGATTGTAATCTAAAGCTCTGTTGAGCTCAAGCTTCATATCAATTTTTGGAACCTCAATTGAATTGAGTTTCGCTGTGACACCAGATCTGTTAATGGCTTCGAAAGACATATTAACCTTCTCACCAGGCACGGCACTGAAGCTGTTCGCGGTAACCTCCAAATAGAGCCCCATTGCTGATTTAATAACGATGTCTAACTCCTTTAACTTAACCTGTCTCCAATACTTATCCTGCACTTTCAGCAAGGCGACCCTTGCTTTCATTAAATCTGGAACAATTGCAGCTGGCTTCTCTACGTTGAAATTGTCATTTGCTCTCTTGATGTGTTGGGCTACTGCCGCTCCACCTTTTACTCTATTCCATGTTTGATCGATTCCTGCAAAAATATCTTCATCTGGTGCATCACCCTTCCATAGTTGTAAGTACTCTCTCAGTTCCCCTCGGTTTCCCGTACTGCCAAAACCTTGAGATTTATGTTGACTACGACTAATGGC
This sequence comes from uncultured Roseivirgaceae bacterium, assembly GCA_964352205.1. Lineage (GTDB taxonomy): Bacteria > Bacteroidota > Bacteroidia > Cytophagales > Cyclobacteriaceae > Roseivirga. The sequence goes on along the minus strand of CAYGQO010000002.1, from coordinate 187,266 downwards.
CGATATCTCATCATAAGACTTGCCTAGGAGTTCATTATAAGCGCCTAAATCAAGCTCGTAATATCCTGGCTCTCCTGCAAATGTGCCACTATTACGACTACCAAAATTATAGGTATTCCAATAGAGTCCTTTGGGTTGCCAAGGTTCTACATACTTAAGTTGCTCTGGGTATACCGAAGGATCATTGGCTAAATCAAAAGCTTCCATTGCCAATAAAGCTGAAGCTGTGTGATGACCATGCATGCCTGGTCTTCCTCTAGCAGTATCAAATCGGGCGATCATAACATCTGGCCGAAACCTTCTCACATTCCAGACCACATCAGCAAGCGCATCGTCTTTGTCCCAAGTATTGAATGTCTCATCTGGATCTTTCGAGAATCCAAAGTCGTTTGTTCTAGTAAAGAATTGTTCCCCACCATCTTGCCTTCTAGCTGCTAGTAACTCTTGGGTTCTAATAATTCCTAAATACTCTCTGATATCAGTACCGACCAAATTTTGACCACCATCACCACGGGTCATAGCCATATAAGCGGTACGCAGTTTCTTTTCATTGGCCATATAGGCAATCAACCGAGTATTCTCATCGTCTGGATGAGCGGCTACATAAAGCACAGACCCTAGCACTTCTAGTTTGTTAAGGGCTTGCTTTATTTCAGCGGCATTAAGCTTTTTAGGGGCTTGGGCAGTTGCATACTGACCAAAAGAGAAAATAGATACTAATAGAAGAATCTTGACTTGTAGTTTCATAAGGCGCGTTGAACTAATCGATTTGTCTACGTATGCGAATATAGGAAGTTGTGAGTACCTACATGAAGACACTTTTGTAAACGGTTAAAAATGAAAGAGGCCGCTACTCCTAGCGACCTCTAGATCAAAACTCAAAACAACAATTTTTTTATCTTCTTACCAGAACAGCATTACAGAAATCCGTTGGGTTATTTGGTGCAAATGTATCGACCACTGAATAGGTTAAATACAAGTCCCCAAATTCATTTCTACCTGTTCCTTCTACGATATATCCTCCAACAATTTGTCTTGGAATCGTAATTCTATCACCTCTTACTTCGGCAAATACTTCAATATCTACAGCATAGAAATTTCTGATATATATAACATTACTGAAGGTGTCTGAATCTCTTACAATCCTTGCATTGTAATACGTCAATTGGTCGTAAGTTTCGCTATATTCTTCAGCTTCAAAACGTCCGAGATAGTTCTCTCTTTCGTCAAATGGCACTTCGATGTAAGTAATGTCGCAACTTGATAAAAGTGCCAATACGGATACTATGAGTAAACCTTTTTTCATTTTGACCTCCTTTTGGTTGATGTTGATAGGTACATTCCCAAAATGATGCCAAAAATGAAAGCGCATAAAAAAACCTCGATAAATCGAGGTTTAAATAGCTTTAGTCTGTCTTAAGCAATGTTAGTGTAGACAGCCTGCACATCATCGTCATCCTCTAATTTGTCAAGCATCTTATCGATTTCTTCAATCTGCTCATCTGTGAACTCAGTAGGTGTGGTTGGAAATCTCTTGAGGTTGGCACTTTTTACATCAATAGAAAGCCCTTCTAATGCGGATTGTAGTGCGCCAAAGTTAGTGTAGTCACCATAAACATGAACAGACATTACTTCTTCACCGTTTTCGTCTTCTTCGATCACCTCTTCGATTTCTTCTAAACCAGCATCGATCAACTCGAATTCCAGTTCTTCCAAATCCATTCCTTCGGTTTTCTCGAATTCAAAAACCGCCTTTCGGTTGAACATGAACTCCAAAGAACCTGTAGGTACTAGAGCACCTTCAGCCTTATTGAAATAAGATCTCACATTAGCGACAGTTCTATTTTGATTATCCGTAGCACATTCTACAAAGACTAAAACGCCATGCGGACCTTTACCCTCATAGTTCATTTCCACAAATGCCTCAACATCTTTGCTGGTAGCTCTCTTAATGGCCCCATCAATGTTATCCTTTGGCATATTCTGAGCCTTGGCATTCTGAATAGCGGTACGTAGGGACGCATTCATGTCCGGATCAGGGCCACCTTCTTTGGCTGCCATGGTGATGGCTTTACCTAGTTTCGGAAAAACGCGAGACATCATACCCCAACGTTTCATCTTTCTACCCTTACGAAATTCGAATGCTCTTCCCATAATATATAGTTACTGAATACTCAAAATTAAAAAGTATTGAAAACGGACAACGCTTATTTCTCTTCTTTTTTCGATCTAGGGTCAACAAAAGTCTGATTCACCATAGGACCTGTTTTCATTCCGCCCAACAAATGCAAATGAATATGAAATACTGATTGCCCTGCGTCTTCATTGGTATTCATGGCCAACCGATAGCCTGTCTCTGAAATACCATACTTCTTTGCCAAATCTCTTGCCACCTTATACATCTTTCCGATCAGGTGTAGGTCTTCGTCCTGCAGATCAGAAATCGTTGGTATACGTTTTTTAGGAACAATTAAATAATGAACAGGGGTTTGTCTCCTTAAGGGTACAAAAGCAATAATCTCATCATCCTCATACACGATCTCAGCCGGTAACTCTTTATCCCAAATCTTTTCAAAAGGGGATTTTACGGATAGTTTCGCTGCTTTCTTTTCGCGGTATTCAACCGATTGGGCCTGCGCACTAAACCAAAGAAATAGTAATGAGAGGATAATCGAGTATTTCATAAGCCCTAGTCACTTTATAGTCAAAAGCCTAAGTTATTCAATCTCCATGAACTTTGATCGGCTTAGCCCACAATCAACTTGTAACCAACACCACGAATATTTAGTATGCTGATGCTTTCTTCTTCCTTTAAGTACTTTCTAAGTCGAGAGATAAAAACATCTAGACTCCTTGAGTTGAAAAATGAATCATCACCCCAGACAGATAGCAATAGAGACTCTTTTGTGACTATAGAATTTATTTGGGCACACAATGCATAAAGCAAATGAGATTCTTTAGCGGTAAGCTTTCGAACCGCTTCACCATTGGTAAGTTCAAACTTTCTACTATCGAAAGAAAATCTACCTAGCCGAAAGAGTTTATCTTCAATTCGGGTGCCTGCGTTCAACAGTCTATCAGCATTAAGGATCACTTTCATCCGAATCAACAATTCCTGTATGCTGAAAGGCTTTCTGATATAATCGTTACCTCCTGCCTCAAAACCCTTAACTACGTCCTTTACTTGAACTTTCGCTGTTAGAAATATGATTGGAGTTGATTTATCGACAGTTCTGACCGCTCTTGAAACATCAAAACCATTCACTTTTGGCATCATTACATCTAGAATAATGACATCTGGCTTGTGGCGCTGAAAAGACTCTATTGCTGCTTGGCCATTAACAACATGGGTTACCTTGTAACCTTGTGCTTCTAGGTTATCCTTAACCAGCATGGCCAAAGCCAATTCATCTTCTACAAGTAATACCTTAATCATTCGACTCCATTTGACCGTTTCGAAGTCTGAGACAAAAGACAGAACCGTTTTCAGATGATTCCTTAAGCGTCAAATCTCCTCCCATCCTATTCATAATGCTTTTAGCATAATAGAGGCCTATACCCATACCCTTTACCTCTTGAACTCCTTTTTGACTGACACGATGAAATTTATCAAAAATCTTGTTTCGATCTTCCTTTGGTATACCAAAGCCATTGTCCTTAACCTCTAAAAAGACCTTCCCATGCTCTTTAAAGGCTTTAAAGCTAATACGATGTGGTTTTCGGTTAGAATAATTTACAGCATTATCTACCAGGTTATATAGCACATTATTGAGGTGGTAGACATCTGCAATCACCCGAATTTCCTCCAAAAAGTCTATCTCAAATGATAAGTCCCCTCCTGATTTGATGGTGTAATAATCAATCACATCACGAAGTACACGCGTCAAATCCGTATCTGTCATTTTTAAGGTCACTACGCCTGAGTTATGAAGGCTCACCTGCAAAACATTCTGCACTAAGCCTGATATTCTGTTTAGCTCCATTTTCGATATCTTAAGGTAATCATGCGCTTTCTTTTTATCATCTAGGGCATTGTACCTGTCCAAGCTCTCTAAGCTGATGCTCAATGTAGAAATTGGGGTGAGTAGTTCATGAGTCACATTATCAATAAAGTCATCCTTAGTTTGAGCCAGATTCTGCTGCCGAGTAATTGTGCGTGTGAAAAAGATATAACTCAGTACCACTAATAGCATCACGAAAACTGAGGCTAGTACCACTGCTCGAGATCGGTTAATAATATGCCAAAAAGGATTAGAAACAACCACGCCTACCAGTACCTTCTCCTTCTTGTCAGTTACTTCGAAAAAATCGGTTACTACCTCTCCTTTCTTGGCCTTGTAGGTACTATCCAATGGTAAATAGGTGACTTGATAGTTTGCCTGAATTCCATACCCCATGAGATTATTTGTCAAAAGACTATCAAGCAAATTATGGTTGACAGACAGTGTGTCTTGATAGCTCGAAAGTTTGGTGTCAATGATTGTACCCAACGAGAAATAAATTCTCTTTCCAGGATCGTCATTAAGCATACTCCCAAAAGCTCTTTCGAAAAGATACTCTTCAGTCAAGGTGTCAACATTGTAAGTATTAGTGAACTGCATACTCAATATCTTGACATTCGTTTTTGAGTCTGTCACAGTTACTACTGGGTCTATCCCTTCTTTCATGTCAAACTCAATGTTCACAATGTTAGTATCCATTAAGTCTTGTCTATGCAGCTTGTACTTTCGTATGTCTCTGTCCCGCTCAACATCATCAATGATTAGCTCTAGTGAAGTATTAACATCGCTCGTAAATGACTCTTTATTTCTCACAAAATCAGATTTCAAAAAATAGCCTTGAATCAATAACATCCCTAGAAGCGATATGATGGCCAGCGAAACAGTAAGATTTCTATTCTTTATCATACTCGAATATAAAGGGCTTAATATGCTGAATAATAATCCATTAACAAACATTTACAATCCTTATAGATTGGTTTAACACTCTCAAGTTTTATCACTCCTAGATTGCCAATAAAAAAGATGAAAAAGAGATTAACATTTATTTTCTGGTTAGCCATAGTGGGGCAACAACTTAATGGTCAGGTACTCAGTATAGGCGACAATGTACCAGACCTTGATATATCCTTGATTACCACAGATCAAGAAACTACTTCGCTGAACCATTTAAAGGGAAAAGTGATACTGTTGGATTTTTGGGCAACTTGGTGCGGTTCATGCATAGTCAATATGCCTCACTTGGATGCATTACAAAATGAGTTTTCCGAAGACTTAGAGGTGATCGCGATTAGCGAAGAAGAAAGAGGGCGTTTGGAAAGATTTGCGAAGAACCGCCCATTTAGCTTTACCTATGCGCATAGTTCTGACGGAAAATTTCAGGAAGCTTTCCCTCATAGGGTCATTCCCCACTCGGTTATAATCGACAAAAATGGAAAGGTAGTGGCGATTACCAATCCAAAAAACATCGACCGATCCATCATTCAATCTGTCATTGATCAAGAACCAATTGACCTCCCAATCAAAAGTGATCAATTGGAATTTGACTATACCATGGATTATTTCAATAGAGACTCATCCGAAATAGAGGCTTTCGATATTCAACCTTACAATCCTGATATACCCGGGTTTACAAAGTTCCATAATGAAGGTAGGCGAATCACCATGCACAATACAACCATTACAGGAATGTACCGAGAAGCCTTTGACATGAGTTACTATCGTTTACTCTTACTCATTGATGAGGCTAAGGTAGACTGGGAGAACACAGCCAATCGATACAACCTAGACATATTGGTAGCGCCAGAAGATACAGAACGCCTGAGAGAGATCTTTAAGAATAAGTTACTCTCCACGCTAGAAATCAAAGGTAGAATTGAGCAAAGAGAAATGGACGTTGCGGTTCTGAGCCTTAATGATTCTATTCCTTTGCGTTTGGAAGCCGCTGAAACTGAGCAGCGCGAGTTAAAGGCCAGAGGAGATCAGTACAAATCAAATAGCTCCACACTATCAGATTTCGCTGATTACTTAGAAAAACATGGGATTGTCGGAATGCCGGTAGAAGATGAGACAGCGCTATCAAACAAGTTCAAGTTTGATTTTTCATTTGACCCAGAAAATTCCGAGTCTTTCCATAATGCTATCAAAAAAATGGGGCTCAAAATAAAGAAAAGGAAAAGAGAGGTTGATGTTTTGGTTATCTATGAAGAGAAAGGCGATTGAATTGAATCGCTAACAATGGTGAGCCACAATGCATCAATTAGACTTTAGTAAAATGCCCCAACTAGTCGGGGCATTTTAATCAACAAACCTAAATTTAAAGTGCTAGATGATCGTACTCAACCCCAGTCTTATATTGTCTTGTGCTCCAGATTCCTCGCCCTCTAAAATAAAGTTGACGATAACGTCTCCTACGCGATCAGTTCCATACCCCTCATCCCTAGCCAAGTCTTCGGTGACCATGCCACTCAGCCGCTGCTTGGTTATTCCTATTCAGTGCCTCTCAAGGTAGACACTGATTGCCACAACGCTACCCGTCAGACCGCTTGGAGCGGTCTGACGGGTACTGCCCTAATCGAGGACGATCTCTTGGCGCTCCACGAGATAGAAAAGAAGCACAAAACTCCCGCTTTACTTTACCCCTTGTCATTATCCCAATAATTTCTTTACTTCATAGAAGAAACACACACAGCTCCCCACTTTTCAAGCTGTACTTTCAAAAAAACAAAAGGTGCGTTTAGCACACCGTATTGGTTGGCTAACGTGCATAAAGCTAAATTATATGAGATATATCGTGCATAAAAGTGCACGTTATACATCGTTGTGCGTCATGCAAAAAAAGGACACCTGAACATTGACAATAAGTGAAACTGAAATAAGAAACATATGGAGCAACTGGCCAGACAAACGAACTGAACCGTGCTTTTATCATTCGACTGAGAATGACAGGATTTCTATTTCCCCCGCTTCGCATTTTTTAAAATTTCTCTGCCAACCCGCATTTGGCACATTCGCAAAGCCGCACAAGCCAACCCACAACCCAAGCTTTGCAAAAGAGCCAAATCTCCCACGCTTTACCCATAATAACTATCAGTTTATATCTTATTATTTGAGATATAATTGTAATTTAGACCGGAATAATTTGACAGAAATGAATCGAATTAAGGAAGTACTTGCAGACAAAGGGATTAAACAAACTTGGCTGGCTGAAAAACTGGGAAAGAGCTATAACATGGTGAACTCCTATGTGCAAAACAGACAGCAACCCAGACTGGAAATACTAATTGAAATAGCTGAAATACTTGATGTAGATGTTAAAGAATTAATAGAAAGTACAAAGAAGAATGACCAAAGATAAACTCACCCTCTCCCAACTGGAGCAATACCTCTCCAAAGCAGCATGGATTCTAAAAGGACCAGTCGATGCTTCGGATTTTAAGGTGTATATATTCCCTTTGCTTTTCTTCAAACGGATATCGGATGTGTATGACGAAGAATACCAAACAGCTTTAAAGGAATCGGAAGGTGATGCTGAGTATGCTTCTCTGCCTGAGTTTCACCGCTTTATTCTACCGAAAGGCTGCCATTGGAAAAACGTGCGGGAAACAACTTCCAATGTGGGACTCGCCATCGAACAAGCCTTGAGGGGCATAGAACAAGCCAACCAGGAATTCCTTTATGGTATTTTTGGAGACGCGCAATGGAGCAATAAGAACAAACTCTCCGACCGATTGCTCATTGATTTGATTGAGCATTTCTCGCAGTATAATCTTTCCAACAGCAATGTAGATTCTGACCTGCTGGGACAGTCCTACGAATACCTCATCAAACATTTTGCGGATCTCACCAACAAGAAAGCGGGTGAATTCTATACGCCTCGTTCGGTAGTGCATTTGCTAGGCTTAATTCTCGACCCGCACGAGGGCGAAACCATTTACGACCCGGCTTGCGGAACGGGTGGAATGTTGTTGGAATGTGTGAATCACCTCAAAGATGAAAATGAAGACTACCGCACCTTAAAATTATACGGACAGGAAAAGAACCTGACTTCCAGTTCCATTGCCCGAATGAACATGTTCTTGCATGGTATTGAAGACTTTCAAATTTTTCGGGGTGATACACTTCGCAATCCAGCTTTTTTTGAAGCAGATGGATTGAAAACTTTTGATTGCGTAATTGCCAATCCCCCATTTTCGCTTAAAGAATGGGGCGCTGAAAACTGGGCCAACGATCCTTTTGGCAGAAACATAGCAGGAGTACCACCCAAAGGGAATGGCGATATGGCCTGGGTGCAGCATATGATCAAGTCCATGAACAGCACGGGACGCATGACGGTAGTCTTACCGCATGGCGCACTTTTTAGAAAAGGTGCCGAAGGCAGAATCAGGGAAGAACTTATTAAACAAGATATGCTGGAGGCAGTAATTGGCCTTGGACCAAATATCTTTTACGGTACACAACTGGCTGCTTGCATGATGGTATTCAAACAAAATAAAGATGCCGACAAAAAAGGGAAAGTCATTTTCATTGATGCATCCGATCAGGTACGGGTGGGCAGAGCACAAAACTACCTGGAACCCGAGCATGTCAACCAGATTTTTGACTGGTACCAAGCCTTCGCTGATATAGAAAATTATGTGAAGGTGGCTGAGTTGGATGATTTAAAGGAGAATGATTTCAACCTGAACATTCCGCTGTATGTGGAGAAGATCATTGAAGACAACTTACCCAGCGTGGAAGAAGCATTAGCTGATTTGAAAACGGCCTGGGATGCCAGCTTGCAAACAGAGGAAAAATTTAAAACGATTTTAAAAGACTTTATCGCATGACCCAACAACAACTCGAAAAATACCTCTGGGGGGCGGCTACCCTACTTCGCGGCACCATCGATGCAGGCGACTATAAACAGTACATCTTTCCGCTACTGTTCTTCAAACGCATTTGCGATGTGTATGACGAAGAGTTTGAAAATGCCCTGAAAGAAAGCGATGGCGATATGGAATATGCCGCCTTTGCCGAACACCACCATTTTCAGGTGCCCGAAGGTGCGCATTGGAAAAACGTGCGCGAAACCACCACCAACGTGGGTATGGCTTTGCAGGAAGCCATGCGGGCCATTGAAAAAGCAAATCCCGATATGCTCTACGGCATTTTTGGGGATGCCAGCTGGACCAACAAAGACCGGCTGAGTGACGAAACGCTTACCAACCTCATCGAGCATTACTCGCGGCACAAGCTGAGCCTGAGCAATGTGGCAGACGATAAACTGGGCAATGCCTACGAATACCTGATCAAGGAATTTGCCGATGATAGCGGACATACCGCAGCGGAGTTTTATACCAACCGCACGGTGGTAAAACTCATGACCATGATCATGGACCCACAGCCGGGCGAAAGTGTGTACGACCCCACCTGCGGCAGTGGCGGTTTGTTGCTCAACTGCGCCCTGCACCTGAAGGAAGAAGGCAAGGAATACCGCACCCTCAAACTCTACGGACAGGAGATTAACCTGCTTACCTCGGCCATTGCCCGTATGAACATGTTTATGCACGGCATAGAGGAGTTTAGCATTGTGCGGGGCGATACCCTGGCCAACCCGGCCTTTTTGCACAACGATGTACTCAAGACCTTTAATGTGATTTTGGCCAACCCGCCCTATAGCATTAAAGCCTGGGACCAGAAAAGCTTTGCTAACGACCCCTACGGACGCAACCTCTGGGGCGTGCCGCCACAAGGCTGTGCCGATTATGCTTTTCAACAGCATATACAAAAGAGTTTGGATGCGAAGAATGGCCGCTCTATTTCCTTATGGCCACATGGGGTGTTGTTCAGGGATAGCGAAGCAGACATGCGGAGAAAAATGATTGAGCAGGATTTGGTGGAATGTGTGATTGGCTTGGGACCGAACCTGTTTTATAACTCTCCGATGGAGGCGTGTTTGTTGATTACCAAAACAAATAAGGATGCCTCTCGAAAAGGGAAAATCTTAATTGTGAATGCGGTCAAAGAAGTAAAACAGGAAAAGAATATCGCTTTCTTGGAAGACAAGCATATAGATAAAATCTACAAGGCTTATCTGGGCTATAAAGATCAGGAAGGATTTTGTAAAGTGGTTTCAAATGAAGAGGTACTTGAAAACAAAGGCAGTTTGAACATTGCACAATATGTGAGCAATATCGATAGCAGTGTGGAAAATCTATCTATTGCTGATGCTTTGCAGAATTGGAATGAATCTTCTGATACCCTAAAGAAAAGTATGAACGAATTATTTCAAATCTTAAATTAATATGGAAGCAACAATGCAAAAGATAGATTTGAAAAACATTAATAAATCGAATTGGGAAACTTTTCGCTTTGAGGAAATTGCTTCAAAAATATCCGAGACAGTTGACCCTAATTCAACAACGCTGGAGATTTATGTGGGTTTGGAACATATTGATGCGGAGGACATCCATATCCGCAGAAATGGAACTCCTGACGATGTCAGTGGAGGTAAACTGAAATGTTATCCAGGAGATGTGATTTTTGGTAAAAGGCGGGCTTATCAGCGCAAAGCTGCTATTGTTGATTTTGAAGGAATATGTTCGGCCCATGCTTTTGTTTTTCGTGCGAATGAGGAAGTGATAGACCGGAAATTATTCCCATTCTTCCTGCACTCCGACCAGTTTATGCACCGCATGGTGGATATTTCTGTTGGTGGACTTTCGCCAACTCTAAATTGGGGAGATTTGAAACATCAAGAATTCCTCCTCCCACCCAAAGACCAACAAGCCCAACTGGCCGAACTCCTCTGGGCCATGGATGAGGTGATTGAGAGGGAGAGGGAGGTGTTGGAAGCACTAATAGTTTTTAAGAAGGTTAAAAGAGAAAATCTCATAATACAAGATAATCTTAAATGGGTAAAACTGGAAGGTGTTTGTGAAAAGAGAATATCATATGGTATTGTACAAGCAGGGCCTCATATCGAAAACGGAATGCCATATATAAAAAGCTCTGATTTGAGTGAATATGGCATTAATCCAATTAAACTTCAAAGAACATCCAATGAGATTGCAGAAAAGTATAAAAGATCAGAAGTTGTTCCAGGAGACATTGTTTTTTCTTTAAGAGGAAATTTAGGTGAAATGAATTTTGTGCCAATGAATTTAAAAACAGCTAATCTAACCCAAGGCACTGCAAGGCTAAATATTAAGGAGACGTTCAATGCTAATTATGTAAAACACGCATTAGAAACGGTAAAGGTTCAAACTCGAATTCATGCTTTATCTAAAGGAAGTACTTTCAAAGAGATATCATTAGAAGCTTTACGAACAGTAAAAATACCTATCCCATTAAACCGTAATGGGCAAGGGGAAATAAGTCTCTTGTTAGACACGACAGACAATTCAATAAAGCATTCTAAGTTGAAAATTTCGAGCTCCCAATCCCTCCAAAAATCCCTAATCAATCAAATTTTTTAGTACATGGGCATACAAGATGAAATAAGGGACGCTAGACAGCAAAACAGACTGAATATCCCAGCCAAAAGGTTGATGGAAAAGCTCCGTCCTATCCCCAGTAATGTGAATGATCTACAGCATCGCTGGTTTTGGGAGTTGCTGCAAAACGCCAGTGATTACAATGACTCAGTAGATGTGGCATTAAAAATATACGATGACAAAATAGTCTTTATGCACAATGGCAATCCCTTCCGGCCATCCGATGCTGAGAATCTGATAGCGCCAGACTCTGGGAAAGACTCGGATGAATTGAAGGAGCAGGATATGATTGGCCAGTTTGGAACCGGATTTATTTCTACGCATGTGCTTTCTCCTATTGTGAAGGTAGAAGGTGTGATGAAATCAGAAAGAGAAGCCGACCAATATTTGAAGTTTCAATTCACTCTGGATCGCACTGCCTATGATGACAAGGAAGCATTGAAACTATCTATCCCCAGAATTTCTGCTGAGCTAGACGAAAGCATCGTTCCAATAACGTATCATCCAGGAGAGTTTTATACCAAATTCACCTATGATCTCAAAACTTCACTACCCAACGTTGATTCTAAAGAAGTGGTGAAAGAAGGGCTCAGATACCTGGAGGTGGTTCTACCATATACGTTGGCATTTATGCCTAAGATTAAATCAGTTATCGTTCATAACAATACCGAAATGATTGGTTATAAAAACAGAATTTTCAAACCACAAGCTTCAGATGATTCTAAGTCCATGGTCGTTGGTGTTTATGAACAGGAACGCCAACTTGAGTCTGTACACTTGCGGCTATTCAATGAAAATGATGCACAACTCGTTCTTCGCATAGAGAACAATCGAATCATTCCCTATCCTGATGGCATAACCAAACTCTTTTGCTCACTCCCAATGATCGGCACGGAAGCTTTTGGTTTTCCTCTGATATTAAACAGCAAGAAATTTGTTCCGCATTTAGAACGGGACGGGATAAGTCTTACTGCAAACGATATTGACAACAGAGCTATACTAAAAGATGCAGTCATTGTTCATGGACATGCTGTAGAAGTACTCACTACAGAAAAGGTTGATAATTGGTCATGTATAGTCAGATGGCCAACTGCATCATTCAAGTCAGATCAGGAAAGAATTTGGTATAAGACTGAAGTTATCGATAAGATTAAGGCTACCTACTTAGTTGGTGGAATCGTAAAAACTGGCGATGATTGGATCAAGTTGGTTGATGCAATAGTGCCTTATGCACCAAAGGAGGTTTACACAGATAACGAACTGTTAGAATTTTATGACTTAGTGCACTCCTTTTGTTCTGATAAACTGCCACAAAGGGATGGTTATCTTGATTGGTATAAACAACTTGATTTTTCAATTTTCAATGGTCTAAATTATGATTTGGAGGATTTTGTCAAAGAGCTATCTGAACTCGGCTCATTAGAACAAATTACTATTGATGAGACAATAATGTTTGACTGGTTTAATAAAGTTCTGGCCTTTGTTTTGTTGAAAGACCCTGACTTACTTGACAAATACGGAATTATCCCAAATCGGCATGGTGATTTTGTACGAAGAAAGGATCCTATCTATAGGAATAATGAGGTTGATGATTTTTTGTTCCAGATTCATATTCTAATGACAGGTAAGGATTTCGAGGAGATTTTAATTCATCCTGAAATAAGTGTGACAAATCTGTTCGAAGGGGAACGAAAGAAAACAACTCATGATTTGGCAAAAGCCATTGATGATGCATTCAGTGAATACCAGGGTAATAAGCAAGATCCTAATTTTCTAAAAGCACTGAGGCTAACCTTTCAATGGGCGCGTGAATCTAGCTTACCTGAAAAAGAACTAAAGGAGCTATTTAAATGGTTTGCAAGTCATCGTCCGCAACTCTTTTTGGAAACATTCAATGAAGATGACCGGGATAAAGCCTTTAGTATTGTTCAAAGCGGGAAACTAGCTTCTCTCTCAAAACTGGCAGAATCTTCACTTACAAACGAGGACATCAATTCGATGGTGGCAATAGGCAATTCGGGTGTAGATATAAATAAAATGTCTGAATTAGCAGAATTATCAAAAGAGGTAGGTGTAGAGGCAATTCTAACATCAGCCAAAGAACTAGTGGAGGAACGAAGAGAATTACTTTTCAAGAAAGAGATAGGTGAAAATGTTGAGCAGATCTTAAATAAGGTATTCGAAAGAGAGTTTCCTAATTATGAAGCTCGATTAGAGCGGACCAGGGATTATGACATCCTTATTAGAAATAAGCTCAATCCTTCAAATCAATATTTTATTGAACTTAAATCAATTAGGGAAAACAATACCGAACCTATAAAAATGGGAATTTTTCAAGCTAGAAAGGCCAGGAATAATCCTAACAATTACGCACTGTTAATGATTAGAAGGCCACCAGAAAGTAGCATTACGGAAGAGTACCTGCGAAACAATATCATTTGTGATTATCAAATAGGAAATGATGTGATTAGTGAAGTAGACAAATCCCATATTGTGGATGAAATTGTAAGATCAATGGACTCTATTAAACTTGAGATCAAAGACCCAACAATGAAAGTTCACATTCGCCAGGAATACATTGATCGGTTGGGCAAAGACTTTGATGAGTTGAAAACGAAAATTCATGAAGCAATTAAATAATGGCATTTAACGAACTCAATAGCGTAGAGCATTACATTATCCACCAACTCAGTGGGGTGAATTTGAATGCTAGTGGCGTGCAGGAAGGCAAAGAGGGCTATGGCGCGGCATGGGAATATAAATCCGCCAATGACATTCAACGGGGTGTGAATGAAGTATTGGTAGAATCGGAATTAAAGGCAGCCCTGATTCGCCTCAATCCGGAAATCACCCAAATCCCTGCCTTGGCCGATGAGGTTATCTATAAACTGCGGGCGGTATTTCTGGCTGTCAATCAGGTGGGTTTGGTCAAAACCAACGAGGAGTTTTTCAAATGGCTCAGCGGAGAAAAAACCATGCCCTTTGGAGAGAACAATCGCCATGTGCCCGTGCGCCTCGTAGATTTTGATACCCTCACCAACAACAGCTATGTAGTTACCAACCAATACCGCATTCACCACCGCGAAACCAAAATACCCGATATCGTGCTGCTCATCAACGGTATTCCGGTAGTGGTGGGTGAAGCCAAAACACCCATTCGTCCTTCGGTCAGTTGGCTCGATGGTGCGCATGAGATTCATGATGTGTACGAGAACAGCGTACCGCAATTGTTTGTGCCCAATATCCTGAGCTTCGCTACCGAAGGCAAGGAATTGTATTATGGGGCCATCAGAAGTCCGCTGGAATACTGGGCACCCTGGCGACTGGAAAATGATGAGGATGCCCTGGCCAAACGACTGGGTCTGGCAGAAATAGGCAAAGAACTGTCGGACTTATTGCATCCGCCCCGCCTGCTGGATATTCTGCAAAACTTCTCCTTGTTTACTTCGGACAAGAAGAAACGCAGGATCAAAGTCATTCCCCGCTTTCAGCAATACGAAGGCGCCAATAAAATAGTCGAGCGGGTCAAAGAAGGTCGGGTAAAAAAAGGATTGATCTGGCATTTCCAGGGTTCGGGTAAGTCCTTGCTAATGGTCTTTGCCGCCCAAAAACTCCGCAAGGCAGCCGATTTAAAGAGTCCTACGGTGATTGTGTTGGTGGACCGTACTGATTTAGATACACAGATCAGCGGCATCTTCAATGCGGCAGACATAGCCAATGTAGAAACCACCGACAGCATCAGCGTATTGCAAACCATGCTGGAACGCGACACCCGCAAGATCATCATCTCCATGATTCATAAGTTCAGGGATGCCAAGCCCAACATGAATACCCGCGAGAATATCATTGTGCTGGTAGATGAAGCCCACCGTACCCAAGAAGGAGATTTGGGCCGCACCATGCGAGCCGCTTTACCAAATGCTTTTTTATTCGGACTTACCGGTACTCCTGTAAACAAAGCTGATAAAAATACCTTCTGGGCTTTTGGCTCCGATGAGGATGCAGGAGGATACATGTCGCGCTACACCTTTCAGGATTCCATTCGCGACAATGCCACACTGCCCCTGCATTTTGAACCAAGATTGGTAGATGTGCATGTAGATAAAGAAACCATCGACAAAGCCTTTGCCGCATTCAAAGACGAAGCTGCATTGACCGATGAAGAAGCAGATGCCCTGAATCAGAAATCGGCTAAGATGGCGGCCTTTTTGAAATCGCCCGAGCGGGTATCCAAAATCGTGGAAGACATTGCGAAGCATTTCAACGAAAAAGTAGCTCCTCACGGACTGAAAGCCATGATTGTTACCCCCGACCGTTTTGGTTGCGTGCAGTACAAAGAAGAACTCGATAAATACTTCCCAACGGAAGCAAGTGCTGTAGTTATTTCCACTTCGGCCAACGACAATCTGGAGTTCAAGCAACAATGGGGGGTGGACAAAAGCAAGCAGGAAAAGATTGTAGATGAATTCAATGATGCCCAATCGGATTTGAAATTCATTATCGTAACCGCCAAGCTGCTTACGGGCTTTGATGCGCCCATTTTACAAACCATGTACCTGGATAAATCGCTGAAAGACCATACCCTTTTGCAAGCCATTTGTCGCACCAACCGATTGTATCCACAAAAATCATTTGGCCGTATTGTGGATTACTTTGGCGTATTTGATGATGCAGCCAAAGCCTTGCAATTTGACGAAGAAAGTGTGAAGAAAGTCATTTCCAACCTTTCAGAATTACGCGGCAAACTGCCAGAAGCCATGCGTGAAACCCTCGCCCATTTTACAGGGGTCGATAGAACTATCGGAGGTTTTGAGGGACTGGAAGCTGCTCAAAACGCCATCAATACCGATGAGAAAAAAGATGCTTTTGCGAGAGATTATAAATACTTATCTAAGCTCTGGGAGGCCCTATCACCTGATAACATTTTGGACCTGTACAATGCCGATTATAAATGGTTGTCGCAGGTTTTTGAATCGGTACGACCCGCTTCGGATAATATTGGTAAGCTGCTTTGGTTTTCACTGGGAGCCCAAACTACCAAATTGATTCATGAAAACATACATGTGGGTGAGGTACATCAACTGGAAGAATTTGTGTTGGATGCCGATGTGATAGAGGAAATCTTCAACAATCCCGATCCGAAGAACGCTAAGAAGCTGGAGAAGATTCTCATTAAGCGTTTTAAGAAGCACGCAGGAGACCCAAAATTCAAAAAACTCAGCGAACGCCTGGAAGAATTGAGAAACAAAGCCGAGCAAGGCCTGATCACTTCCATTGAGTTTGTGAAAGAACTCTGCAAGCTGGCAAAGGAAACTGTACAAGCCGAAAAGGAATTGGAAGTACTCATACAAGAGAAAACACCACAAGCGGCCCTCACTGAATTGTTCCTTGAATTAAAAACCGACCAAACCCCGGCAGTAGTAGAACGCATCGTTAACGATATTGATGCCATTGTTCGGGTGGTACGATTCCCGGGATGGCAGAACTCCAATTCAGGAGAAAGAGAAGTACAGAGCTCACTTCGAAAAATCCTGTGGGCTAAGTATAAAATCAAAGATCAGGTATTGTTTGATCGGGCGTATGCGTATATAAAGGAATACTATTAAGCATTGCATGAATGGCCTATACAACTGAAGAAAAAATAGAACCTTTTTGGGCAGAATTTTCCTCTGCTGCCAGTGGTCGAGATCCTCTGGCCATTCAGAACAGCAGTGTTGTTATTTACACCAAAATGGTGGTGGGCATCACCAACGTTACCAACCGCATCCGTTACAATGGATTCTTCTGCTGGATATTTGATACCATTCTTAAAAACATCGATAAGAAAAATTCGCTACAAGAACAGATTCGCTATAGCCGCAGAGCAGAATTGCTATTGGCGTATATGATGGTGAAAAACTTTGAAGGCATTACCGGAGTGAGTGGAAGCGCTTATGCAGCGAAAAATTTAGATACAGCAATAAGCCTAAAAAATGGGGCTGATTGGGAATCGAAAACAGCAGATGGTCCTGGCTTATATTGGAAATTCAAACTAGGGGTTTTTGGTCAGTATTACAGTGGAGTTGTTCGCGACCTTAATTTGATTAACCATCCCAATGCACAGCTTGATCTCAATATTTATACGTTGACAGAAAAAGGAAAAGAGCTCGCGAAAGCCTATGAGGAGAATATTCCAAAGGAAGAACGTGACCTTTTCTGGAGTTCGGTGCAAAGTGGTAGCATTCAAGAATCAGAACTAGCCAATTTAAAATCCTTTGCACTACATGAAATACCTGAAGGTAGCAGTGAACGTAGATTTTATGAAAGCGCCATTCTTGCTGCCGACAATAGAAAGGCGGAACCCACATTTAACCGCAGTGAAACGATCAAACTTATATTATCTCATTTAAGTAAGCAAAGCGAAGGAATTGAAATTCTGGTAAGTTCCTTTTTACGTGATAATTATCATTCGCATCAAAAAGAAGTTGTTCTGCAAAAGGATGCCGCAACGGCTTGGTATCTTTTTGAAATCAACGAACTCATACATGTAGCCTTTGAGCATTTTCATGCTTGTTTCCTCTACTTCATCGAAACCTATCCAACCTTATTGGATCAGAACATCGATGCATTGGTGAATGAAACAATCGAAGCGTTTGAACTGGAAGATGCTCTTAAAGGAATAGATTCCATCAAACAATTAGCCGAGCAGATTAAGAAGGAAGAGGAAGATATTTATATCGCTTACGATGAGATGGAAAAACATTTTCGCACTCGTGAATTTGGCACATGCCTTATGCATGCCGTCAAAACCATCCTGCATGTCCAAGTCAACAGCAATGCTCAAATTGAGCAACTAGAAGAATTTGCTGCTGCACCTGAAAATAATTTCAATCGGATTGGTTATGCCATGGATCTCATTGATGAATTGGTCATTTCTCAAAGAGGGTTAAGTGTTCAAGAGTATGTGAAAGCCATTATCATAAAAGCGATTAATCTTCACACATTTTCCTCTTACAGTAAAACCAGGATTGGCCAAAGTTTGGTGCACAATTACATGATTGAGGATTTTTCTGTATGGCGATTGAGAGAAACTTTGCCGAACCGCACAACACCGCGTTTGCAAAATGTGCTTCAATACATCATGGATATTGGCTGGATAAAAAGAGAAGGAAAAGTCTTTACCATTACAGAAGCAGGAACTAAAATAATTGGAGGTGTATGAAAAGCAGAATCCTCCTAAAAGAAATACCAACAGGTAAATTTCATTCAGCCATATTTACCACCTATTCTATCAACCTGTACTATTTAGAACAGCAGGTATTGCCATTACTTGGGTCTAAAGGCATTCACTATGTTTCTATTCTGGCCGATGGCGCCATGCTTTCAACCCAGTTGGAACACTACGGATATTTAAGTCAACAGCGGAAAAGAAATTATGCTGTTCATGGCATACAAAGTAGCGGAGCTTTTCATCCCAAATTGATTTTTCTGGCCGGGCCTGATTCAGTTTTATTACTCGTAGGTTCAGGAAATTTAACCACTTCCGGTCATAGCAAAAACCTCGAAGTATGGAATGCGATTTATGTCAATAGCCTGGATGACACCAAATATGGCTTTGTAGTTCAAGCATGGAATTACATGAAACAGTTACACGCTGATTTAGGTGATTCTGCAAATGGCAAACTAAAAAGTATTGAGGAGAATTGCTTTTTACTTTCTAAGGGTGATGAAGTGGAAGCTACCATTTTCAATTTGGATGCACAAAATCAGATTAGCTTTCACGCTAACCAATCAGACAGCTCTCTTTTTAGTCAAGTCTCTGATATTGTTGGAAATGATAAAATTGAGCGGATTACCATTATGTGTCCGTTTCATGATTCAGAGGGCAAGTTTATTCAGGAACTAAACAACCGCTATAAACCGGGACAAATTGATGTGTTGGTGCAGGCTGATTTTGGTGCCTTACCCCTTAAAATGAAAAATCAATCCAATGTCCGTTTTTTTGAATGGAGGGAGGTCATGCAGGAAAAGCAAAGACAAAGTTATTTTCATGCTAAGAATATTGTGATCGAAGGCAGAACCAAGAACTACCTCATATCAGGGAGTGCAAATGCATCAATAGCCGCATTTGGTACTATGACTATTCCGGCTACTAATCAAGAGTCTTGTGTGATTTATCAAAGCACGGAATCAGATTATCTTGAATTACTTTCGATAAAGTCTGCAGGCAAGTCAGTAAATCTTGCAGATTACGAATCTGAAAATGAAACCAAACTTTCAGAATCATCCAAACTTGAACAAAGCGTCTTTATCAAATCGGCAGAAAAGAATTTTGATACCGTTAACCTTATTTTTCAAGTAAAAAGCCCAATCAAGAATGCTAACTTTCAGTTGTTTGACCCTAAGGGTGCAATACAGTTTGAAGAAATGATTGGATTGGAACCTGGTGAGCATTTTCATCAAATATCGATACCGAATGGGCTTGCATTGCTATTTGTCGAAATTTCAGTACAAGGAATAGCAACGTCAAACAAACAGTTTATAACGGATATCAATGCTTTTGAAAGCACCAACCCTTCTCCCCGGAACAGATCATTAAATCAGATTAGAAAACTGATCGAAAGTGGAAATTTTTCTACTCCTAAAATCATTGATTACCTCAATACCATCTATCGGCAGAAAGAAGTAAAAAAAGGAATATCAAAAGCCAGTGAACAAGTAGAACGTAATGACGAGTTACCGAAGGAGGAAGATGATGATCTGCTCTATTTGAGTTATGCAGAAATTCAGGAAAGAGCAAAGCAGATCGACAACCAGGAGAAGATTCACCATTATATCGAATACAAGGGAGTTCGTCTATGGGAAAGCATCTTCTCCTATCTAAAAGAAAGTCGTGAGAAAGAACTTCAAGCAAAAATTGACGAAGAAGAAACTGAAGATATTAACAGTTCAGGTGGTCGTAAAGAAAAGAAGGACCCCAAACCAAAGCGAAGCATTTCCAATTCAAACTTTGAAAGGTTAAAAGATAAAGTGACAAAGTTTCTAGACAGCTATCATGAAATACTTCGACAAAAAACAATTGATCCAAAAGGTGAACAACCGTCATTGATTGATCTATCCATGTATTTGATTATGCTGGAAATACTACTCCATCTCATTGGACATAAAGAGACCATTGCAGAAGAAGAAAAGGAAAAACATTTGTTACAAATTCGTTTTTCAAAAAAGGAAAATTCATGGAGTGAATACGTGACCCAATACATAGCTATGTTTACCATGTGGTGCACTCAAGCAGGAGGATTCAAGGATATTGATAGTGCAGATTACAGAATGAAACTAGAGCATTATAAGACCATGGCTTTTAAAACCAATTTGAGTTCACTGTCAATTTGCGCGATTGTTAATGAAGAATCTGATATGGTCAATTTAGTGCAGTGGCATCAGCTGAATTTGCTAAACTCCAACCTGGTTTTTAATGCAGCTAATTCGACTCATACTGACACGGAAGAATTTATCTCATTTATCCCACAAAACGTGCTTGACGATATTGGCGAAGCAGCAATTGAAGATGAAATCTCAAAAAATTTAACGCAACTAGCCACTTCTAAAACAAAGACCAGCAACCATGTTGTTGGTGATTTTTATTGCCATTCTGAATTGGGTTACACCTATTTAGTTAAGGTAATTCAGAATCCGAATAATACTTTCTATAAATTATTCTCACCTGGATTTGAATGGGATGAGGAAGTTAATAATTACTGGAATGGACATGTTTACTCCATAAAGGAAAAAAAATGGTTGAAATCAAGAAAGGATTAGGCCAACGCACACTAGTAAGCACATTTGCAGGTCGGACAAAGCCAGCGCACGACCAAAACCTGCAAAAGAGCTTCCAAGTCCCTGCCCAAGAAAAGAGAAATTTTAAAAAATGCCCCACCGCACAGGAGGACAAAATGAAGACAAAAACGAAAAGAAAATAAAGCACGAAAGCACAACAATGTGTATAGTGCATAGCACCCTGCGGGATGCTACGACACCATACACGGAACGTTCACCACAATAAACAATACGCAAATGGACTGTCTTTTAATTGGAGGCGCACAATCCGTGGGAAAAACAGAAGCTATCTTTCGGCTAACTCAAAACCTGCTAACTAATGGGTTTAAATTAACGGCTGGAACTGTGCCAGCAACTGTTGCCGACTTTACCGCAATTCTTGAAGGACCAGACAAATCTGGACAACAAATTAGAATTTTGGTGAACACAGCTACGGATACTGTAAACATCATCAATCGTCTGAGACACTTTTATGACAACAATGGAACTGTGAATATTCTCATAAGTTCAATACGGGATCATGACTTTTGGCCAAGAGCAGATTTCTTTAGAATTATGAACATCAGTCCCGTAACCAATCATATTACTGAATTTCCATTAGCAAAAATAACTCGTAGAGGAACACGATTTCGAACGGCATTGAACTGGTATATACAGAACATCGATCTTATGATAAGACAAACATTAAGTCTGGCACCTTTCAATGTGAAGTTTAAACTGTGGATAACAAATACCATGAATGAATGGGGTTTTATCGGTCAGGATAGTTATGTAGGGATAGGAAAGTCCGCCACAAGTTTTAAATTTAAATCAAGGTGCGGCTATGTGCGAGAGGAAAGGTTAGTGCTTTCTAATTCCCACTCATCATAGCTGTACGTTGGGATTAATGCCCCACGAGGGGCATAGTCTTCCGCTGCGCTCTCAGCCTATTCATTAATCCCAACGTTCGAGGCAAGTCAAGCCCGCTAAACTGTAACTACGCCCTCACTTACCACCAAAGCACTAATACCCAACATCCGGTATAAACCATGAAGAGCTTGAATTGTCAACTGATCTTATTCCCGGAATATTCAAAATCAACTTTTTCAATCGTATCTTAAGTGTTTAACTTAAAACTCGAAAATCAGCAGTGAACAAATAGCAACATCAACAATTTTGATATTCCTTCATAATTCACAGTTGATACCTTCGAACGTTAGGTGTAATTAGACGAAATGGGATTTAAAGTGCCGAAAGATACTCCACCAATGGAGAGAGAATTGATTTATCTCTTAGCTGACCTTTGTGTCAAGTGGGGATTCTGCCTTCCTCCTGATAGTTTTGAGCAAATTTCAAAAATGCATTATTACAGTGACAAGGATTTTGCGATAGACGTGGTTGATGCAGAAGGAATGGATGGTTATTCGAGTTGGGAAAATCGGATAGCAGAACGTTTCAGAGAAAGGTTTGGTACTGACGAAATTGATTCTTCGACTTTCGTAGACAGAATAAGAGGAATAAAAGAAAATTGGTGAATTTAATATGGCTTGGGGTAAAGGAAAAACTGAAAAAGGACAAGGAGGCAAACTAGGACATTCAAACAGGGATGGTTGGGGGTATCATGATGAAGAAAAGATCATTGCAAAAAAACAGCGAAGATTAGAACAAAAAAGATTAATCCTAAATGAAACTTCCAAAATTGAAGAGAAATTGAGGGAACATGCCAACACCCTAATTCATATATTAAATGAACTTAACTTCAAATTTGAAATTCATGAATTTGATTCTGGAGCGGCCATGATAGACATTCGGATTGATAATGATTTTTATTGCATCCAAATGACAGATGGTAAATTCGGATGGAGTAAAGTTGAAGAAGACTCAGGATTCAGTGCAATTCCAGATTCGGGATATTTGAAATGGACTGAATTTAAGGACGAATTTGATGAAATAATTAAAAAATACACCTAACACTGTATAACAAATCATAGCCCCCTGCGGGACACTGCGCATAGCCAAACCGTTGCACCTTCAAATAATAGTACTCATCCCTGCCTGGATATTCGATTGGCCAGTAGATTCTTCTCCGTCTAGAATGAAGTTCACGATAAAGTCCCCTACGCGATCAGTTCCGTAACCTTCGTCCCTGGCCAAGTCTTCTGTAACCATACCATTTCTCAATGAAGTGTTAACCGCCTGTCTTATGTCAATCGCTTCATCCACTAAACCCAGATGATCGAGCATCATAGCTGCAGATAAAATGGTCGCGAGTGGGTTGGCTATGTTCTTACCGGCTGCTTGAGGATAAGAACCGTGTATTGGTTCAAACATGGCAGTCTTTTCTCCCACGGAAGCGGATGGCAATAAACCTAAAGACCCTCCTATTACACTGGCCTCATCAGAGATGATATCTCCAAACATGTTTTCTGTAAGGATCACATCAAAGTGTTTCGGGTTTTGGATCATCTGCATGGCAGCATTATCCACAAACATACAATCCAAGGTGATGGATGGGTATTCTTTTGCAATCTCATTTACCCTTTCTCTCCAAAGTCTGGAAGTCTCAAGAACGTTCGCTTTATCTACGAGAGTAACTCTTTTTGAGCGATGTTCTGCTGCTTGAAAGGCTAAATGCGCAATGCGATCAATCTCGTAGTTGGAATAGGTACAGTGATCGTAAGCACCATCTTCGGTCCGGCCCTTTTCCCCAAAATAAATACCTCCCGTAAGTTCACGGTATACAACCATATCGACTCCCAATATCTTTTCCGACTTCAATGGAGACATATGGATGAGACTATCATAGGCCGTCACTGGTCTGATGTTGGCAAAAAGCCCAAGGCTCTTTCTCAACTTCAGCAAGCCTTGTTCTGGTCTGACTTTGGCCGAAGGATCATTATCATATTTTGGGTCACCGATGGCTCCAAAAAGGAATGCATCTGACTGCTCACAAATTCTTAATGTCTCGTCAGGTAATGGTTCTCCCGTCTTGTCGATCGCTACGGCACCCACATCACCGTACTCATACTCGAAGGTATGCCCAAATCGTTCAGCAACAGCATCTAATACCTTTCTTGCTTCGGCCACTACTTCTGGACCTATACCATCCCCAGGTAGCATTCCTATTTTTTTCCTAACTCCCATTATATCACTATTGAAGAAGCTTCATAAGCTTCGATTTCTGATTTCATATTGATGAGGTAATCTATATCATCATACCCATTGATAAGGCATTCTTTCTTGTATGCATTGACTTCGAAGGACTCTTTTTCATCCTGATAACTGATTTCTTGATTCACAAGGTCTACCGTTATTTCCGTTTCTGGGTGTTCTTGAATTGCATTCAACAGTCCTGACAAAAACTCGTCACTGACTTGCACCGGAAGAATACCATTGTTCAAAGCGTTGCCTTTGAATATATCGGCAAAGAAACTCGATAGGACTACTTTGAAACCATAATCATCTAAGGCCCAGGCCGCGTGCTCTCTGGAAGAGCCACAACCAAAGTTTCTTCCTGCAACTAATATTCGACCACTGAAAGTATTGTCATTCAAGACAAAGTCAGCCTTTGGACTTCCATCCTGCTCGTATCTCCAATCGCGAAATAGATTATCACCAAAGCCATCTCTGGAAGTTGCCTTTAGGAAACGAGCTGGTATAATCTGATCGGTGTCAATGTCCTCTATAGGCATTGGAACAGCTCTGGATATTACTTTTTCAAACTTTTCCATCTTAGTTAAGGTGTTTAGTTATATCCACGATTTTACCCTCAATGGCCGTTACCGCTGCCACTAATGGACTTGCTAGAAGCGTTCTAGCTCCCGGCCCCTGTCTACCTTCAAAATTTCTATTCGATGTGGATACACAGTATTCACCTGCCGGTACTTTATCTTCATTCATTCCTAAGCAAGCAGAGCAGCCCGGTTCTCGCAACTCAAAACCTGCAGCAGATAGTACTTCATGCAACCCTTCCGCAATGGCTTGTTGTTCGACCTGCTTGGAACCGGGTACAATCATAGCCGTTACATTGTCAGCCTTCTTCTTTCCCTTTACATAATCCGCTACAATTCTTAAATCCTCAATTCTCGAATTGGTACAACTACCAATGAAAACATGATTGATCGGCTTACCAAGCAGTGACTCTCCAGGCTTAAAACCCATATACGCCAAAGACTTGTTAAAACTATCTTGACTGCCGTTGCCTAGAGAAAGGGGTACGTCATTCGTTATTTTAATTCCCATCCCTGGGTTTGTACCGTAGGTAATCATTGGTTCTATGTCTGCTGCCTCGTAGTGATGTTCAGCATCGAAAACTGCATCGTCATCCGAGTGCAATGTTTGCCAATATTTTACAGCGGTTTCAAAATCATCGCCACTTGGTGCAAATTCACGCCCTTTGATATAATCGAATGTCGTTTGATCAGGCGCTATCATGCCACCCCTCGCTCCCATCTCAATACTCATATTGCAAATGGTCATTCGCGCTTCCATTGAAAGCGATTGAATAGTCGAACCGGCATATTCAATAAAGTAGCCTGTTCCGCCAGCGGCTGTAAGTTGAGCAATGATGTATAGGATGATATCCTTTGCCAAAACTCCTTTTTTCAAATCACCATCCACGGTAATGCGCATGGTTTTAGGCCTACTTTGAAGTAAGCACTGACTAGCCATCACTTGAGCCACTTGACTAGTACCTATGCCAAAAGCAATCGCTCCAAAGGCTCCGTGGGTTGATGTATGACTATCACCGCAGACCATGGTTCTACCTGGTAAGGTAATGCCTAACTCAGGTCCTATTACGTGGACTATACCCTGAAAAGGGTGTCCCAAACCAAATAGTTCAACTTCATGCTTGGCACAATTGGCCAAGAGTGTATCGACTTGATGTTTAGATAATGCCTCTTTAATAGGTAAATGCTGATCTTTTGTAGGAATGTTGTGATCTGGCGTTGCCACCATTTTCTCTTTTCTGAAAAGTGACAGGCCTCTTTTCTCCAATTCTGAAAAAGCTTGTGGGCTGGTTACCTCATGAATAAGGTGTCGGTCTATATACAACACATCGATGTCGTCATCAACTTGTTTGACCACATGCGCATTCCATACTTTCTCAAATAGTGTCTGTCCCATTATTATACAGCTACTTTATGTCTTGACGCAGCAATTTCATGTAAGTCATCATCAGAGACTTCCTTTTTAGCATCTGCCACCTCTACAAATTTCTTATAGACTATATCAAGCTCATCTCTGGTCAATTCATAACCAATGTTCTTCATGCGGTAGGCCAGCGCAGCTCTGCCACTTCTAGCCGTTAGAATGATTGAAGAATGGTCCACACCCACATCTTTTGGATCGATAATCTCGTAGGTCTCTCTGTTCTTGATTACCCCATCCTGATGAATTCCTGATGAATGTGCAAAAGCGTTCGCACCAACGATTGCCTTGTTGGGCTGCACTGGTACCCTCATGGTATCTGAAACATATCTTGATAGCGCATTCAGTTGCTTCGTGTCTACATTTGTCGTTTTCTTGAGGTAAGGATGTTGTTTCAAAACCATCACAACCTCTTCTAATGCCGTATTTCCAGCCCGTTCGCCAATTCCATTGATTGTGCACTCAATCTGAGTAGCACCATTGATCACTCCAGCAATTGAGTTAGCGGTAGCCATGCCTAAATCGTTGTGGCAATGTGTTGAGAGTGTCACATTATGTACTCCTCTTACATGCTCTTTCAAGAATTTAATCTTTGCGCCATACTCTTCAGGAAGGCAATAACCTGTAGTGTCCGGTATATTTAGCACCGTAGCACCTGCTTTAATGGCTTCTTCGCAGATAAAAGCCAGAAATTCATTGTCAGTCCTACCAGCATCTTCAGCATAAAACTCAACATCTTCAACATACTTTTTTGCTAAAGCAACTGCCGCAACAGCTCTTTCAACAATCTTTTCTTTCGTTGTATTCAGCTTGAATTTAATGTGAGATTCTGAAGTGCCAATACCCGTATGAATTCTTGGTCTAACTGCATTTTCAAGAGATTCAGCGGCAGTGATAATGTCTTTCTCAACA
This sequence comes from uncultured Roseivirgaceae bacterium, assembly GCA_964352205.1. Classification (GTDB taxonomy): domain Bacteria; phylum Bacteroidota; class Bacteroidia; order Cytophagales; family Cyclobacteriaceae; genus Roseivirga. The sequence goes on along the minus strand of CAYGQO010000002.1, from coordinate 159,932 downwards.
GCCCTACTCAGTCCACAGACAATAGTATTTTTAATAACTCTCGAAATTGCGTCTACAGATTCAAAGTCACCTGGGCTTGAGATTGGGAACCCCGCTTCAATTACATCTACGCCAAGCGCTTCCAGTCGCTTGGCCACTTCTACCTTTTCATGGGTATTCAGTTTACAGCCCGGCACTTGCTCTCCATCTCGGAGTGTAGTATCGAAGATTTGTATTTTTTGATTTGACATCGTTTATTTGATCAGTCTTCAGTCTTTCTATAATCGCTTTTACAGAATAATTGAATTTAGACTAGTACCGATTTGATGCCATGGTAGAAGTACATTTATCTACTATTTCAAAATGATGCTATTCTAATTCTAATTACTTATAAATCAGACACTTAAATAGTTTCTATTTACAATGGCAAGTCCTAAGAGCGATCCTCTATTCGAATTGATTAAATCTCTGACGCAAACAGAGAAAAGACATTTCCGCTTGTTCGTCAACCGAAGTGGAAATACCGATGAAGTCAAGTTCATCAAGCTCTTTGATGCCATGGAGGGCAGCAAAATTTACAATGACAAAAAGATTTTATCGAAGGTCACGAGCATAAAAAAGAGTCAGTTTTCGAACCAAAAAGCTCACCTATACAAGCAGATTCTTGCCAGCTTAAGGCATTATCACATTGGCCAAAATGTGGACATTCAACTTAGGGAGAATATGGACCATGCCAAGGTGCTCTATAACAAGGGTTTTTATAAGCAGGCGTTAAAGATGCTGGGCAAAACCAAAACCCTAGCGCAAGACACCAAACACTTTACCATCGCTCTAGAAGTATTGGAGTTCGAAAAACTTATCGAATCAGAATACATCACAAGAAGTATAGAAAACAGAGCGGAGGAACTAACTCATGAAGTAGACCTCACAACTCAGAAAATTACAAGTGCCCATCGCTTGTCAAACCTATCCCTGAACTTATACAGTCTCTTCTTAAAAAATGGTTATGCGCGTACTGAAGAAGAGTTCGAAAATGTAAAAACCTATTTCGAATCAAATCTTCCCAAGGTCAATTTAGATGAGCTCAGCTTTTATGAAAAGTTGTATTACCATCAATCTCACGTATGGTTCAATAAGATCATTCAGAATTTCCCTAATGCTTACAAACACGCCAAGGCTTGGGTAGACCTTTTCAAGGAAGATGAGGCCATGGCACAGAAGCAGCCGGTTCTTTTTATCAAAGGCTATCGCAACTTGTTGGCTGCCCTTTTCCAATTACAATATTATTCCCAGTTTTGCCTTGTACTTGAAGAAGTTGAGGCGCTGAGCAAGAATGAATTGATTGTTAAAGACTTGAATGCTGAAATACTGATATTCAAGTTTTTATACATTTCCAAAATTAATAAATACTTTATGGAAGGTCAGTTCGAAAAGGGCATTGACCTTATTCCAGAAATACTAGAAAAACTTAAGCGCTATGAGGGTAAAATTGACCCTGAAAGAGTACTGATGTTCTACTATAAATTTGCCTCGCTTTACTTCGGAAATGATAACTATCGCAAAGCCATTTTCTACCTGAATCAGATCGTCTATTTCAAGGATGTAAAGCTTAGAGAAGATATTCATTGCTTCGCCAGAATCTTAAACCTTATCGCACATTTTGAGGATGGTCAAGACTTTCAGTTGGAGTATCAAATCAAGTCCACCTTTCAGTTCATTGGAAAAATGAACGATCAGCAAGCAGTACAAAAAGAGATCATTCAATTCTTAAGAAAGACAGGAAAGATTAAGCCGGATGAGTTGAAAGGAGAATTCATCAGCCTTTATAATAGGCTTGAGTTGCTGAATGACAACCTTTATGAACGAAGGCCTTTCTTATACCTTGATATACTCTCTTATTTAAAAAGTAGAATTGACAACAAGCCCGTGCAGGAAGTGGTCAGAGATAAGTTTAAATCTCTAAAATAAGGTCTAGCTTGATGTAGCCGTGGAAGTAGTGATGACTACTGAAGCCATAATGGCAATCATAATAGCCGCTTGAATCTCTCTGATGCTCTTGTTAATTGCCCCACTGATTTTCACATCTTGGGTTACCTCTTTAATCTTCTTCTTGACCTTTTGATAGTCATCCTTGTCCCTGAAAGCCTCCTTCGTTAAATCAGAAACATCTATAAGGCTCAGCAGCATAATATCCCGTGGCTCTGATTCGGCACCGTGAATCATGACGGCTTTCAGACGTTCCCTTACCTTATTTTCAGGACTTAGGTTACTGGTAGGGTACTTATTGTTGGGGATGATCCAGAGAATCTTATGCTCCTCCTTCTTCAAAATTCCTTTGTTAATGAGCCGTTGGAGCACATCTTGCTTAAACTCGCCTGCTTGTCTTGCAAAAGCAGTAATAACATCTTTGACCTTAACCGACTTCGCTTTCTCTTTGAGGTATTCTAAAGCCTTATTCAGCGCTATCTCAGTGACGGTAGCACTATCATTGATTTTAACGTAGTCTCCTTCTATGCTGACTTTTTCGCGCAGCGCTAACTCCAATAAAACCGCCCCCGCCAAACCATAATGCAAGTGCGTAGAGTCAATTACAAATTGACCCTTACTGTCGTCTAAGGCTATTAATACGTATTCTTCTAGGAGGTCAAGACTCATTTATCAGGCTTTTCTAATCAACTTTTGTTTGGTGCCAACCATGCGTTAAAGGTCGCACTTTTTTCGGTTTGGTTCAATCTTGTTTTTCTTATCAATTTATTTTTTTGAAAAGCGGCTAGCGCATGGCCAATCATAGCTTTCCATCGTAATATAAAAGACTAAACCATTAAGTGCCTAACCCTTTGATGCTTAAAACTTCATGCCATCATTAGCTTCCCATCAAATTCTATTCATTGGTTTTCAATATATTTTGCAAATTGTACGATAGATCAGACAGTTCGTATTAATGAAAAACCTCGATAGACGTAATTTCCTCAAAAAGACATCCTTAACAGCAGCAGCCATTGCCACCGCAACGGCTTTTGATAGTTGCGCAGAAGCCGAACCACAAAGAGCCGCAGATGCAACCTATATGGGAGGTTTTGGTGCTCCCAAAATAGAAACTGTGCGCATCGCTATGATTGGTGTAGGTGCCAGAGGTAGTGGACATGCGCGGAACCTAGCCATGCTAGAGGGCACAGAAATAGTGGCGATAAGCGACCTTTATGAAGACTGGGCTGAACGTTCAAAAAAGAACTGTGAAGAAATTGGAGATGGCCAACGGCATCAAAACATAGCTTTATACACCAGTGATGAAAACCAATGGAAGGTGATGCTGGAGGAAGTAAAGCCCGATGCAGTTTTTATCAGTACCAACTGGAGCAACCATGCTCCCATGGCCATTGAGGCAATGAAAAAAGGTGCACATGCCTTTGTGGAAGTACCAATCGCCTTGACCATTGAAGAGATGTGGCAGGTTGTAGATACTTCTGAAGCTACCAAGAAGCATTGCATGATGATGGAAAACGTCAACTACGGCAGAGACGAGTTATTGTACCTGAACATGTGCCGTCAAGGCATTGTAGGTGATTTGCTGCATGCTGAAGCCTCTTACATTCATGAGCTTAGGTTTCAGATGGAAGAGCAAGAACGAGGCACAGGGTCATGGAGAACACCCCATTATGCTAAAAGAAATGGTAACCTCTACCCGACTCACGGCTTAGGACCGGTAGCTCAATACATGAACATTGGCAGAACGGATGACTCCTTTAAAAAATTAGTATCCTTCTCCACGCCTGCCATGGGCAGACAAGCCTATGCTGAAAAGAACTATGCAGCAGATCACAAATGGAATCAGCTAGACTATCAAGGTGGTGACCTCAATACCTCAATCATTAAAACGAGCCTTGGCCGTACCATCATGGTACAATGGGATGAAACGAGCCCTAGACCTTATTCCCGTTTAAACCTCGTTCAAGGAACGAAAGGCACATTAGCTGGTTTTCCAACTCGAGTTGCACTCGAAGGTGGTGTTGAGGGTGTTACTGATAGTCATCACCAATGGGCACAGGGAAAGGATTTACAGGCGCTCTATGACAAGTATGACCATCCATTATACAAAAGACTATCTGAGTCTGCTAAAGGAAGTGGACATGGTGGTATGGACGGCATCATGCGCTACCGCATTGTAGAGTGCCTTCGAAATGGTTGGCCATTGGACCAAAACGTTTATGAAGGTTGCTTATGGAGTGCGGTTTCTCCGCTTAGTGAAAAGTCCGTGGCCCAAGATGGTGCACCTCAAGACTTCCCGGATTTTACAAGAGGCGGCTGGAGTGACACTGCTCCTTTGGATATCATTAGCTAAGTATTAAATGATATAGCTAAAGAGATCAGAGTTTTCGTTCAAATATTCAACGTTGAAATTCATCTCGCGCATTCTGGCTCTGAGTGGTTCAAAATCATCTTTTGACTGATGTTCAACACCAATTAGGGCTGGGCCTTTTTCTCTGGATGTCTTCTTGGTATACTCAAAATGGACAATATCATCATTTGGACCCAAAACTTCGACAAGAAACTCTTTTAGCGCACCTGCCCTTTGTGGAAACCTCACGATAAAGAAATGCTTTAAGCCTTGATGCAATAGTGCACGCTCGCGAATTTCCTCAGTTCGAGATATATCATTATTACTACCAGAAAGGATGCAAACAACATTTTTTCCTCGAATGTCTTCTTTGAAGCTTTCTAGTGCCGCAAAGCTCAAAGCTCCGGCAGGTTCTACTATGATGGCATCTCGATTGTATAAATCAAGCATAGTTGCGCAAATTAGGCCTTCGGATACGCTTACCACCTTAGTAAGTAATTGACTGCAAATGCCGAAGGTTTTGTCCCCTACTTTCTGAACAGCTGCGCCATCAACGAACTTGTCTATCTGTTCAAGTCGTATGTTTTCTCCCGCCTTTATCGATGCTTGCATAGCAGCAGCACCTGCTGGTTCTACACCAATGATCTTGGTCTCTGGGCTTAGTTTGTTAAATACAGCAGACACACCTGATGCTAAACCACCACCACCGATGGGTAAAAATAAGTAGTCAATGAGCTCTTGTGCGTCTTCAAGGATTTCTAAACCAACCGTTGCTTGCCCCTCAATAACGCTCTCATCATCAAATGGATGAATAAATGAACTTTGGTTCTTCTCTGAAAAATCAACAGCTAATTGATAGGCATCATCAAATGTGTCACCAATAAGAATGACGTCAACATATTCCTTACCAAAGAATTTAACCTGCTCTACCTTTTGCTTAGGTGTTGGAGCAGGCATAAAAATAGTCGCAGGCACTCTCAGATTCCTACATGAATAGGCCACACCTTGGGCATGGTTACCAGCACTGGCACAAACTACTCCGAATGCTTTTTCTGCCTCGGTTAACTGACTAATCTTATTATGTGCTCCTCTGATCTTATAAGACCGGACTACTTGTAAATCTTCTCTTTTAAAAGAAACATTCGCTTCATACACTTCGGAAGCCCTCAAATTAGGTGTCAGCGCTGTGTGAAATACAATACCTTCTAATCGGCCACTTGCGGCCTTAATGTTTTCTAAGCTTGGCGTGTATGTTGACGTCTCCATGAGTATTATTGAAATATGGAGTCTAACTGTTTTCAGAAAGACTCCATATTCCGAGTATCTGCTTAAACCAATTCTTCTTGTTTAACCGCTGGAGCATTTTCGGGTCTTAATGACCTTACAGCCCTACCCGCTCTCCACATTTCAGAATTGTGAAGTTCATCAAGTTCGACCTGAAGTTTTTCTCTGTAGTCGGCTTGTGAGTTAAGGTCAATAGAACGTTCTGCTTCTTTACCAGCAACAACAGATGCATAGAGTTCTTCAAAAACAGGCTTAGTCGCTGCATGAAATTTATCCTTCCAGTCTAGCGCGCCTCTTTGAGCGGTAGTCGAGCAATTGGCATACATCCAATCCATTCCGTTTTCTGCCACTAATGGATAGAGTGATTGAGTAGCCTCTTCCACCGTTTCGTTAAAGGCTTCCGAAGGTGAATGCCCATTGGCTCTCAACACTTCATACTGCGCCATAAACAGTCCTTGAATCGCCCCCATCAATGTTCCTCTCTCACCAGTAAGATCAGAAGTCACTTCTTTGATAAAAGTGGTCTCAAATAGGTAACCCGATCCTACACCAATGCCTAAAGACACAATGCGATCTTTTGCCTTACCCGTTGCATCTTGGTGAATAGCGAATGAGGAGTTAAGTCCTTTACCTTCAAGAAAAAGACGCCTCAAACTAGTTCCAGATCCTTTTGGGGCTACAAGCGCCACATCTACATCTGCTGGAGGAATGATTCCTGTCTTTTCCGCATAGGCCACCCCGAAGCCATGAGAGAAATAAAGCATTTTTCCAGCAGTCAGGTGTTTCTTTACTGTCGGCCAAAGCTGAATTTGAGCTGCATCTGATAGTAAATAACAAATAATAGAAGCTCTTTCTAATGCCTCCTCTATTGGAAAAAGGCTTACACCAGGTTCCCAGCCATCAGCAATCGCTTTATCCCATGTTTTAGATTCTTGTCGCTGACCAACAATGACTTTGATACCATTGTCTTGAAGGTTAAGTGACTGACCAGGGCCTTGCACCCCATAGCCAATGATGGCAACGGTTTCATTTGCCAATACCTCTTGTGCTTTTGAAAGTGGAAACTCATCTCTTGTGATGACATTTTCTTCTACTCCACCAAAATTGATTAAAGCCATGTTTCTATAATTAAAAGTTTATAATTCGTTCGTGTAATTCATTGTTAGGTTTGATCACGGACACACGCCCTGATCTCACAAATTCTAGTAGACCGTATGGTCGTAAAAATTCCAATAACTCTTGTGTATCTTCTTTATGCCCTGTCTTTTCAATAATCATGAATTCTTGCTCCATGGATAGAATACGTGCATTATTATCGCGGATTAATCGTTCAACCAAGTTGTCTTCCGATGCCTTTTCTGTCGATACTTTATACAGTGCTATCTCTTGAAATACAGTCTCCTCATCGAGGTGATAAACGGCCCTAATAACTTCCACCTGTTTCTCAATCTGCTTGACAATTTTCGTCACCAGTTCCTCCTCGGCATTCACCACTATGGTAAATCTGAATACACCTTGTATCTCAGATTCGGAGGTATTTAGACTCTCAATACTCAAGTGTCTTTTTGTAAAGATGGATGTGATCCGATGCAACAGACCAATACTGTTTTCGGTGAAGATCGATATGGTATAAGATTGACTCATACTAGGAAAGTCTTATGTCTGAAACCGATGCACCAGAGGGCACCATAGGAAATACATTGTCTTCTTTACCTACTTTAACTTCCAATAAGAAGCTTCCCTCATGGTCAATCATTTCGCGAATGGCCGCTTTGAGGTCAACACGTTGGTCAATCGACCTTCCTTTGATACCATAACCTTCGGCAACCTTGATGAAATCCGGGTTCATGAGTTCCGTACTAGAATAGCGTTTATCAAAGAATAGTTGCTGCCACTGGCGCACCATACCCAAGAAGTTGTTATTCAGAATTACAATTTTAACAGCAGCCTGCGTTTGAAATATGGTTCCCAACTCTTGAATAGTCATTTGAAAACCACCATCTCCTATCACCGCAATGACTTCACGATCCGGAGCACCCAATTTAGCTCCTAGGGCTGCGGGCAAACAAAAGCCCATTGTTCCGAGGCCACCTGAGGTAATATTGCTCTTGGTTTGGTTAAAAAGAGTATATCGGCAAGCGACCATCTGATGCTGTCCTACATCGGTAACCAGAATAGCCTCACCCTTTGTCACTGCATTGATTTGCGCCATCACCTCTCCCATTTTTAGGGTACCTGATACAGGGTTCAATTCATGATCGATGACTTTTTCTTGTTCAATTTTGTCGTAAGCTCTGAACTCTGACAGCCATTGCGCATGGCTATTCAGATGAACGCGCTTGGTTAATTCCTGTAGCGTTTCTTTGCAATCTCCCAGTACAGGCACGTCTACTTGAACATTCTTGTCGATCTCCGATGGATCGATATCCAGATGAATAACCTTGGCTTGCTTTGCATAATAATCAAGGTTGCCTGTAACCCGATCGTCAAATCGCATGCCTATGGCTATCAGCAAGTCACACGCATTGGTCAACTTATTCGGCCCATAATTACCGTGCATACCCAACATACCCACATTCAAAGGATGGTCGGTTGGCAAGGCCGAAAGCCCTAAAAGTGTCCAAGCACTCGGTATACCTGTCTTTTCGATAAATTGACGAAACTCTTCCTCCGCTTTACCCAAAATGACTCCTTGACCAAAAAGGATCAAAGGCTTTTGGGCTTCATTGATCAGGCTAGCAGCTTTGGCCACTTGGCTCAAGTCTAGTTCGGGAATCGGCCGATAACTTCTTATCTGCTCACACTTTCTATATTCGAAATCAAAAGATTGGAACTGCGCATCCTTGGTGATATCCACTAAAACCGGCCCCGGCCTGCCGGACTTAGCAATGTAAAACGCCCTGGCTAAAGCGGCCGGCAGATCTTCTGCATTCGTTACTTGACAGTTCCATTTCGTCACAGGCATTGAAATACTCACAATATCAGTTTCTTGGAAGGCATCAGAACCGAGAAGGCTTGAACCAACTTGTCCTGTGATACACACTAAAGGCGTTGAATCTATCATAGCATCGGCAATGCCTGTAATTAAGTTAGTAGCCCCTGGCCCTGAAGTGGCCATCACCACACCCACTTTACCTGTGGCTCGAGCAAATCCCTGTGCAGCATGAATTGCTCCCTGCTCATGGCGTGTTAGCACGTGATGAACCTGGTCCTGAAAACCATAGAGTGCATCGTAAATGGGCATAATCGCACCCCCCGGATACCCAAAGATTAAATCAATCTCTTCACTTATAAGCGATCTCACCAGTGCTTCGGCACCAGTCACCTTCAGTTTTGTTTCAATTGATTGCGTTAGTACTGCTTCCATGAGGATTTAGTTATCGGTTATACAGCCTTCAGATGCCGATGAGACTGCCTTTGCGTATTTCTTAAGTACTCCTGCCTTTACTTTTAATGCCGGGGCTATCCAAAGGGCCTTTCGACTCTCTATCTCTTCTAGGGATACTTCCAATGAGATGATATTCTTTTGTGCATCAATAATGATATCGTCACCATCCTTAACCAAGGCGATTAATCCACCGGCTTGCGCTTCTGGCGTTACATGACCTACTACAAAACCATGACTACCTCCCGAAAACCTTCCGTCAGTAATCAAAGCCACGGATTTACCAAGACCGGCTCCCATAATAGCGGAAGTTGGTTTTAACATCTCAGGCATGCCTGGTGCACCTTTTGGTCCTTCGAAGCGAATTACAATCACATGCCCTGCTTTCACCTTCCCACTTCTAATGCCTTCTATGGCTGAAAATTCATCATTAAAAACGATGGCCTTTCCTTCGAAGCGCTCTCCTTCCTTACCTGTAATCTTGGCCACTGCGCCTTCTTCAGCTAGGTTACCAAACAGCATTTGTAGGTGACCTGTCGGTTTGATTGGGTTGGACAATGGTCTGAGGATGTCATTGGCTTTATCAACAGCGCTTACTTCAGCCAAGTTTTCGGCTATTGTATGGCCTGTTACCGTCATGCATTCTCCATGCAACATGCCTTCATCCAGCATAAATTTCATTACTGCCGGTATTCCACCTGCCTCGTGCAGGTCTTCCATCAAATACTTACCGCTTGGCTTCAAATCGGCTAGAAACGGGGTTGTATCAGATAGTCTTTGGAAATCGTGAAGTGTTAGGTCAATATCAACGCTCTTGGCGATGGCGATTAAGTGCATTACAGCGTTTGTAGAACCACCCAATACAGTGATCAGTCGGATGGCGTTTTCGAACGATTTCTTTGATAGTATATCGCGTGGTTTTAAATCGAGTTCCAACAATCTCCTTACAGCTTTACCTACCCTTGCACATTCTGCTGTTTTATCGAGGCTAACAGCTGGATTAGATGCGCTATAAGGCAATGACATACCCAATGCTTCGATGGCCGAAGACATCGTATTAGCAGTATACATTCCACCACATGCTCCCGCTCCGGGACATGAGTTCTTGATAATTCCTTTATAATCTTCGTCAGAGATATTCGCAGCAAACTTTTCACCGAGGGCTTCGAATGAGGAAACGATATTAAGTTTCTTACCCTTATAGCAACCAGAAGCAATTGTACCTCCATAAACCATAAGAGATGGTCTATTTAATCTTCCCATGGCCATTAAGGCGCCTGGCATATTTTTATCACAACCAACAACAGTAACGAGCCCATCATAATAGTGTGCACCAGCAACAGCTTCTATTGAATCGGCAATGATTTCTCTTGAGACAAGCGAATAACGCATACCCTCTGTTCCATTCGAAATACCATCACTCACACCGATCGTATTGAAGATCAAACCCACTAAATCTGATTGAAGCACGCCCTCTTTGACTTGAGCAGCTAGATCATTCAAGTGCATATTGCAGGTATTGCCTTCATAACCAGTACTAACTATGCCTACTTGAGCTTTCAGCATGTCTTCATCAGTTAGACCAATGCCATAAAGCATCGCTTGAGAGGCAGGCTGCGTAGGGTCTTGGGTGAGGCGTTTGCTGTATTTGTTCAGTTCCATGCGAGCAATTTCGATGACTAAACTTATGAAGGGTGACTAAGCTTGCTCAACTGATCTTTCGATTTGATACAATCTCTTTTTTGAAGGTTAACTTTACAACACACTGTAAAACAAACACTTAAAGGTATTGAACTTACACTTTCAAGGTAGTTTTGCAATCGTTTACCAAGTGAAGTTGTTGAAACCCCAGATTGCCTGAAATGAATAGTAGTAAATAGCGTCCATTGCGCGAGACGCTGATAGTGGTTTCGGGTCAAAATGACTAAAAAAATCGGGTTCTTTCGTAAAACAGAGAAAGCTCATTATAGCGCTGAGGCCTATCCACTCCTCTTTTCCATACTAAGCTTGCCGAAGTATCTAAATAGACTCAATAGACTAATATCAGAGTCCCTTACTGGAGACTCTGATGGAGAAGTTAGGAGTAATTATCAGCGTCCCTTGCATGAGACGCTAATAGTGAAGGGGAAGGAAGGAAAGTTAAAGACTGATTATGTTGCAGCAGTCTACCCGTCCCTCTTTTCCATACTGAGCTTGGCGAAGTATCTACGCGTAATTGGTATCAGAGTCCATCGCATGAGACGCTGATAGCGGGTTGGGATTGAAATGAGTAAAAAATCTGATTCTTTCATAAAACAGGAAAGCTCATTATGGCGCTGAGGCCTATCCACTCCTCTTTTCCATACTGAGCTTGCCGAAGTATCTAAATAGACTCAATAGACTAATATCAGAGTCCCTTGCAGGAGACGCTGATAGTGTATGGAGACTCTGATGAGGGTCAGAAACTTAGAAAAGCTACCGGCTATTTCACGATGGGGAGTTTTTGCTCCATCCAGGCTTGAATACCACCCGACAAGTCATAAGATTCTTTGAAGCCCAATCGTTTCAAAATGCGAAGTGCGCTATTGCTTCTACCGCCTATGGCACAGTAAACAACAATAGGTTTGTTTTTATCTAGCTTTTGAAGCTGGGCTTTGAAGTCTGATTTATAATAATCGATTAGCACAGCATTGGACAGATGACCAGCCTTGAATTCGCCAATGGTTCGGACATCAACGATTTGTAAGTCTGTCTTTTCTTCAATGAGCGACTTTAACGCTTTGCTTGTGATAACCTTAGCAATAACGCCCTCTTGTGCCGATGAGTCAGCACAAGAGGAGATCATAAAGAATAGCGCGATTAAAAGGCGTATCACGTCAACAAATTACCATCGTCATCCCAAGTAGCAATATCGGTTCGCTTGGTCTGATCGACACACTTAGCGAGCCATTCTTTCTCATAGGCGAGTCCTTGTTCATCTAGTACATCTTGTGGAACGCCATCCCATACATTTGGGGCATTTCCTTTATAGCCCAAATCTTTAATCCCCAATTCAGTTGTATAATACCCTGTTAGGGTAAGGTTTCTCATTCTTGTAAAGAACTTCTCGCCTGCCATCAATGCTGGTGCAGTTTTACCCGGGTAAGCAATCGTATCACAAATGGCCAGTTGTTGATCATTTGTCAGTTTCTTGAATTCAAGGTTATGCAATTTGTTAGCGTGATTATCTAACCAAGCCAAACCACCCCTAATAGGCAACTGTTGCCGAGGCATGTCCTTGACAATGAACTCAATGAAAGCAGGAACTTCTGCGTCTACTGCACCGCCAATATCAGCTTTCGCTGGTAAAATAATATCACATAAGACTGCAATTGTCTCTAGCTCGTGTTGATTTAGAAATTCTTCGGCAAGCACTTTCTTATCGTGCTCTTGTTCTGGAACGGTACGCCCGTACCCTGGCAAACCAGCCGCTTCTTCAACTATGTCTTCTTTACCGTCAGGCGCACATCCCGTAACTAATAGGCCACCAGCTACTGATCCAACTAATAAACCCTTTAATGACTCTCTTCTATCCATGATCTTAGATATTACGTTTTTTGACTTGATCTACTAAATAATCTGACGCTCTCCAGGCTAATGCCAAGATGGTCCAAGTTGGATTTTTATCCGCTTGAGAAACAAATGGACCAGCATCCATGACAAACACATTCTCACAATCGTGTAACTGATTGTACTTATTGGTTACTGAGGTTCTTGGGTCATTACCCATTCTTGTAGTGCCTACCTCATGAATAATTTCGCCCGGTTTGGTCAAACCATATTCACGATCTGCCCCAGGCTTGTCACCTAAGAGAATACCACCAGTCGCACCTAGCACTTCTTCAAAAGTATCTTGCATGTGCTTGGCTTGTTTTACTTCGTTATCAGTCCATTTATAATTGAACTTCAATACTGGAATGCCCCATTCGTCAACCACTTCATTATCAATCTCACAGTAGTTGTCTTGTTGTGGCACACTTTCTCCTCGTCCGGAGATACCCACTACCGCTCCATAGTATCGTTTGATATCTTCTCTCAAAGAGTCTCCATAACCTCCGACATTACCCATGCCTGTAATCTTATTTAAATCATTCGGGTTAAAACCAAAGCCATAGCTTGGCATTCCCATCCCACCCCAAACTTCTATGTGGTAGCCACGAGGAAAGTCTAGTTTGGCATCGTTCAACCACCAAGGGGTATAAACATGCATACCACCTACGCCATCTTCATTGTAGATTTTTCTATCCATCAATTCTGGAATGAACACGGCTCGGCTCGCTCCTGTAGAATCATGAAGGTATTTACCTATCATACCACTGCTGTTACCTAAGCCATCTTGATGGACAGTACTCTTAGAATTCAATAAGATTCTTGCCGAAGAACAGGCCGAAGCAGCCATGATAACCACCTTAGCTTTAAGGTGATAAGTCTTTCGATCTAATTTATTTATATAAGTTACCCCAGTTGCTTTACCTTCCTTATTGGTTGTTACCTCACTCACCATTGCTTCAGTGAAGAGCTCCACTTTACCACCGTTTTTCTGAGCTGGAAAGATTAGGCATGTTCCGGATGAAAAATCTGCATAAGCAGAACATCCTCTATTACACTGACCACAATAGAAACAGCTACCACGTTGATTATTAATCCTCTTTGTCAAGATTGATAAACGAGAAGGTATTACCGGAATACCTGCCTTTCTAGCCCCTTTGATATAGTGCAATTCATGCAGCCTCGGCTTAGGTGGTGGCAAAAAGAAGCCATCAGGCTCATTCTTAATATTTTCTTTACTACCAAATACACCGATTAACTTATCGACCTTATCATAGTATGGTTTAACGTCATCATAACCAATAGGCCAGTTGTCTCCTAAACCATCCAGACTCTTACGTTTAAAATCTAGCGGCCCGAACCTTAATGATATACGTCCCCAGTGATTGGTTCTTCCGCCAAGCATTCTTGAGCGAAACCACCTAAAATCGGTACCTTTTTCATTAGTGAAAGGCTCTCCCTCCAAATTCCAACCACCATAGGCTGCATCAAAGTCTCCAAAAGATCTTCTATCTGAGCTTGCACCTCTTCTAGGTGATTCCCAAGGCCAACGTAACTGGTTTCTGTACTCATCCTGTGCAGGATCAAAAAAAGGACCTGCTTCTAATACTGCTACGTCAAAGCCCGCTTCGGAAAGTATTTTGGTGGCCATTCCACCACCGGCTCCAGAGCCTACTATGGCAATGTCATACGTTTTAGCTGATTCAATTATTTGCATAAGGTTGATTTGTTATTCAATGAGGGATATCGTTTTACGCATGGCAGCAATTGTCTTCTGCAAGGCTTGTTCGTTATCCAGTTTGTTCAATTCGTTGTTAAAAGGTTCGGCCCTTACCGGACCATCGTAACCAATTTTTAAAAGGGCCATTAAGAAGCTCTCAATATCTATGACCCCACTTTCGGTAGGTAATTCTCTTTCCCAGTCTAGTTGCTGGTCGGCAGTCCTACCCGCTTTAGCATCATTAAGATCGACTGTAACGATGTACTGAGGATCCAGATTTAAAATATCTTGTTCAGACTCCCCTGCACAGTACCAGTGAAATGCATCAAGCTGAAGGCCTACATTAGGTTCATCAATAGCACTAATGAGTTCTAAGCATTCTGACATTGTCCGGATAAAGGAGTACTTATCTCTGGTCATTAATGTCTTTGGCCCTACGTATTCTAAGCCAAGCATAATGTCATGATCGGCTAGTAGCTGAGCAACTTCCTTAAGTCTTCTTGTATGCCGATCAAAATTTCTTCGGTAACTCAACTCGTCATGAGTTGGCATGATCCAAGTAGACATTCTTTTCGCACCTGAAGTTTCTAGTGCAAAAGCAGCTTCATTCAAGCGCGAAAAGTCAGACCTAAAGTCTGGTGCTGATGCCCTGAATTGAACAGGTAAATTAGCCGTACCCCAAGTGATATTATTGTCTTTCATTTTGGCCATAAATCCATCCAAGCCTTTGTCACGCATAGTTGAAAGTTGATCAGGATACGGAACGATTGCCTCGAATCCATAGGTAATAGCACTATCTAACATGGCTTGTTGAGACAGCTCCACACCTATACTTCCTGGGTTAAGACAAATTTTGAATTGGCGATTAATAGCTTGATCCGTTGACCATAAGGAGGTTGGAAGTAAGGTAGACAGAGAAAGTGCAGAAGCTTTGGCTATGAATTCTCTACGTCCGGGATTAATCATCCCCTTAAGATAAATAATTCATGGAAGATTCAAGACCTAATAAAGACAACCTAGCATATATTTTCTTGAATGGTACGTAAGAAAGCTTAGTCTATCCAGTAAGCTGGTTTTTCGACTATTTCACCGTAAAGTCGACAGTCTACGCAGAAGTTTGATGCCATAAATATTTTTATGAAATTGTCGAACTGGGGTCTAGGGTCAATATCATATACTTTGAATTCATCTAGAATACGGTTACTCGGAAAAATGGTATCCCCTATCATTATAGGCTCGCCTAGTAAAGTTTGAAACAGTGGGACTGTATCCCTTTCGCTTGTCTGACAAGCCCCGCAAAAAGAAGGGATTTCCTCCACACTCATGCTATTTAGGTTCTCAAGGTCATAGAACCTCCTAGTCTTGGACACGCCCGCTACTTCAAAATAGCCTAATACCAATTCATCATCACCAACTGCTTCAATATTCCCCACAACTACTCCTTGTTGTTGATCAAAAAGAGATCCATTTGATTCGTTAAAAATCTTAAGCTGCCCGTAATAGTCATGCGCTTGTCTGCTGATAGCATATTGTTTAAACTCAATGGAATATCTATTCATAAACCTCCAATAATCTAACGGACTGAACTTTACTGGAATATCTTTGACCCCATTCCCAGAAGTACCTACTGTGCTAGACAGAATAATATTACTCGAATCATCAAAGCGATAACAAGTCTCAAGGTCTTCTGTTTCTCTAGACAGGTAGGCGAAATCATAATCATGAATAGGATCTGGCTCGATGCGAATCTTGACTTTTGATGGGTATGGCACAATGGTTTGCTTTGCATCATTCCACTCGTAACGGAAGTAGTTAGCTTCACCCGTCGGATCATCAGAATCTATAAAAAACTGGAATCCTCTAATATTCTCATTTGTCTCTCGGGAAGGTGTTTCCGCAGGTCGGAATGACACATTATCTATCTCTGGTGCATTAACCAAGCTTTCATAAGACGACTCATAGGTTTTACCACCCTCAATGGTAAAAACCAACTTGTAAGACCTGCCTGCCTCGCCAGCCATCATATTTTCAGTCAAATACACGCCCTCTGACTCTTGAACAAAACGAATGACACCACCAAGGTCATCTTCGATAAAAACTGTGGCGTTACTGATTAATGAGGTTTCTGTAGACTCAACAGCAGACGTATATGATAATCTGACTTCATGTCTCTTTAACTCATTTGTAAAACTTGCGTCAACGACTATAGCTTTTTCAAAAGAAAAAAAGGTGTCTCCTAACTCATTTGTGCATGATGGAAGAAATAGCGTAACAAACAAGAGTGTGATATAAAACCTGAATTGGCCAGTTCGTATCAAAATGGATTTTTAAGAGTTTCAGTTATCAATTTCATCAATAGAACAGACCCTAGCTAAATGACCCTTAGTCAAAGCTAAAATAACTTAACCTTAGGGTTGATAAAATGTTTGAAACGGTCAGCTAGAAGACTTAGTCTATCCAGTAATCTGGTGGAAGAATTAAGTCACCGTAGTTTCTACAGTTGACACAAAAATTGGAAGCTAATAAAAGATCACCGAACAAAGATAAACTACCGGGCCTCCACTCTTTCATCTCGAAGTTAGCGACATCATATATTCTAAAATCACCACTTCCAAACCTATCAAAGAATTCTTGGCTCACAAACTCAATAACACCATCAGATTGCACTTCAGTCACATGCACATTTAGTGTATTGGTTTCGCAGACATCTGAAAACTTTGTTAAAGCATCACCAAAATCATCAAAATTATAGAATACTCTTTTCCGAGAAAGCCCACCTACTTCAAAGTAACCCAATACAACCTCATCCGGATCACTGATTGACCGCATATTACCACCAAAAGCACCTTGCTGCTTGTCAAAAAGAGAACCGTTAGTCTCGTTGAAATCTTTTAATAATCGGTAATAATTAAAGGCTTCTTGACTGATAGCATATTGACTAATTTCAAGCGTGAACCGCTCCATAAAATTTAAGTAGTTAACAGAAAAAAAGCCTGCAGGAACATCCAACGCGGAACTCTCCGTGAGCCCTAGCGTATTGGACAAAATTATACGGCTTGAATTAATCAATTCAAAACATGTTTCGGGGATTCTATCTTGTGGATGAGGAGTAAGGATATATCGAGGAGTGTGTAAAGGATTCTGATCTGGGATAATCCTTACCTTGTATTGTTCAGGGTAAGGTACGGTCGTCTTTTTAGCTGAGTTCCACTCGTAACGAAAGAACTGAGCATCTCCCGATTCATCCTTAGAATCAATGAAAAACTGAAGGCCTTGTTCAAATTCAGCAGAACGATCAATGGGTCTACTAATCAATTCATGTCTGATCTGTTCTATTTCAGGTGATTTAATGAGTAACTCTGGGTCAGATTCGTAACGTTGACCAGATTCAGTAATAAAAACCAGCTTGTATGACCTGCCAGTAACTCCTTTAAACACACTTTCTGACCTATAATACCCTGCAGAAGCTTCATCAAAATTTAGAACTGTCTGATTATCATCTTCTATCCAAACCTGAGCTAAAGTCAAGGGAAAGAGTGTATCCTGTTCTACCGGACTACTATAAGAGAGCCGGATTTCATGTACCTTCTCCTCATCGGTAAACAATGCATCAACTACTACTGATCTTTCAAAGTCAAAAGATTCTACACCTAACTCGTTAGTACACGAGTATATAAAGACTACTAAAAGAAAAATTGAAACAGCCTGAAAATATCTATTCATCTATAAACCTTTATGCGCAACAAGTGCTACGTCACATAAAGAACAGACAAGTGAAAGAATACCCTTAAGATTTATGCTTATTTTTCTTACTTGGCGTTGGTGGGTTCTTCATCACAAACTTGTTGTCATCAAGCAATGCCAATAAATCAAATGAACTAATAATGCCCACTATCTCCTTTTCATGAGTAACTACTAAGTGATGGAAATGATGCTTCCGCATTACTTTGGCAGCCACTGAAACATCATTATAAGCAGGTACAGAATAGACATGACCTGATAGTAATTGGCTCACTGGCGAATTATCACCTGGATTAATTTTAAAATCATTTGTTGTTACTATACCCACTGGCTCATTTTGAGAATTCACCACTGGCACACAACTGATTCTGTTTTTAGTCATTATGTCTTTAACGTGGCCAATAGACTTGTGTGGCTCTGTAGTGACCACATTCTTGACCATTAAGTCCGCTATCTTAATATTCATAGTCTTAAGTTTTAAATAAAGCTAGACTACCGTCAAATAGAAACTACTGAGGTTTGTTAGTACAATGGATGATAAAAATCAGGAAAGCTTGTATTCAGTTGAACTGATTTAGGTCAACCATAAAAAGCTTACTCTCTATTTCGGGGTGAAAAACGATCATCCTATTGTCAGGTGTAAGGACAAACTTTTGAAACCAATCAGGAGGTGTGAGCTTAGCAAGAAGATCTCCATCTCTACTCAAAACAAGTAAAAACCTTTCAGATTGTGGAATAGACTCAAGGTTGCCACGTTCGGTCATCGTGACTCTTTTGTAAATCTTTTCTTGGTAATCAGACACAATCAAATCGTTACTCAATTTAACCTGTCCTTGATAACTGAACATTTCCAGACCATTCCCAACGCTTTTCCCATTTTGATCTGGAATCACTTTGGATATCTGATCATTCTTAGGCTTCAATTGTATGTCTTTAAATAAACCTTCCTTCAGGTCAAAAAGACGGATAAGGGGGAATCTAGAGTAAGCCTTCACCAAGTATTGACCATCCTCTGAATAGTCTGAATTACCGCTATACAAATGATGTTTACCAGTACTGGGAAAATCGGGGTAAAGGTTTGGATAGTCTCCAAAGTCTCCAATACTGCTTTTTTCACCTACCTCAGATGTGTTAAGGCTTATTGTCTTAAAGTCTTTAGGGCTAAACATAAAAGATGCCGCCAGTGTATTATCATTTAGAAGAAACCCTTGGTTGGGAATACCAAACTCGGCAGGAATTTTCGACTCCCTAAATAAATTAAAATTAAGCATTTCGTTTTTCTCTTCGATATCAAATATTCGCACATACTTTCTACCCTGCACTATCAATTGGCCTTTTCTGACACCAAAGCCAGATCTATTGATCGATGTAAACTCTCCTGGCCCGCCTCCTATACTTCCCAAGCCCCCTATGAATTTACCGTCCTTTAGGCGGTAAGACTTAATTGGTGGTACTTCTTTATCATTCACTATAAAAACGTATTCGCCATCTGAAGCCATGGCATGTACTTGCCATATTTGGCCTTGAATATCTATTGGTGTTAGGAATTTCTCTAAGTCATATACTTTGTCGAATCCATGTACATCAATCGCTTCAACCTTTTGGGCAAGACAAGAGAATGAGACAATTGTGAGAACAAAGGCAAAACAAACCTGAACAACTCTACTAATCATATAAATCATAAACACACACCTTCTTGATACTCCAATAAGATATACACTTGGTTATTCATTATAAAGTAAGATGCCTTGAAATCGGCCAATGGCGTAGCCAATTGTGATTTTAATGACCTAAACATTGATAGGGCTCAAAATTCAACTTAAATGACAAATGTTATTTGTCCAGCTACCAAAATATAAACGTAGTATTACTCGGTGCTTATTTTAGGTAATCCCCAAGCAGGGATTTCCAATGTATATAACCTGCTCCTAACAAATGCAAGCCGTCATTTGTAAACCTAGGATCCAAAAGCCCCTTTTCATTCACGAATGAGGCATGCAAATTCAAATAGACGTATTTAAACTCCTCGGCTAAGGTTTTCAAACTTAAATTCACTTGAATGATTTCTTTGTTCTTGTTGACGTGTCCCTTGAACTTTCCAAAGCCAGCGTTTACCGGCAAGATGCTTTGAACATATACTTTAGTTTCAGGAGAAGCACTTTTTATGTTCCCCAAGATGCTTCTATAATTTGAAAGAATAGTTTCTTCAGAAACGCCTCTGGCCAGATCATTGACGCCAATCATTAGAAATATTTTCGCTGGCTTCGATGAAGTTACTTCATCTAGGCGGTTTAGGATTCCATCAGTATTATCACCGCTAATACCTCTATTTTTGGCATGAGGGTTATTCAGTAATTCGCTCCAATTACATCCGTCAATGATGCTGTTTCCTAGAAAAATTATCTCTTCCTCTGTATCAGGGAGATTCTCAAAGAAGCTTTTTCGCTGTTCGTAATAGGTAGAATAGCCCTGTGCATTCAACTTCTGAGCTTGTGAAAAACAAAATAGCATTAGAATGAAGCAAGGTGTTATTCTCATGATACAGCTCTTTTAATTAACATTCCAAATGTAAAAAATGGCAATCAAATTGATAAATCGAATGTCTAAATATAGAACCGTTTTAAGAAGCAAGACGCATGAGAGAAAGTCGTAAGAGAGTAAACCGTAAGAGCATAAAAAAAGACAACCATTTCTGATTGTCTTATTGAGCCTCCTATAGGGATCGAACCTACGACCTACTGATTACAAGTCAGTTGCTCTACCAGCTGAGCTAAGGAGGCTTATTCAAATTTTTTCTTTTCGCCATGCTCAGCAGGTGCTTGCGCTACATGCTGGCTCTTCTCTAAAATCATTCACTGAATGATTTCTTAACGATCAGTCCTCAGCTGAGCTAAGGAGGCTTCTTAATTGCTTTTCGTTCAAAGCGAGTGCAAATATAGAAGTGTCATCTAAATTTGCAAAGCTGTGATACGCTAATTTTCAAAGAATTTTTAACCTATTGGTTATCAAATACTTCTTAAAATCTTTAATTGCTTTTTCAGGTGTTGAACTTCTTCCTGAGCCTTCGTTATCTTTTCGTCAAATTCTGCTTTAAGCTTATCGGCAGTTTTAGAATTAGCGAAAAAAGCTAGGTTGTTATTCCAAAGAGAAATATTGTCTTCCATTTCGGAGATTTTTCTTCTGAGTGTAGACTCCTTCTTCTGAAGTTTCTTATCTGCCCCACCACCTTTATTACCAGCTATCAACTCAGCTCTTAAAACGAGCGACTCTGCATCTGACGGCTCTAGCCCTAAACTATCTACATACGATTTAACTACCTCTTGAAATTTCTTTTCAACGCCCTTAACGGCATTTCTTGGTACAAAGCCAATTTCGTTATACGTTCCTATCAGCTCCATGAGCTCTTCTTGAGAACCGTCCTTAGTGGTTGCTTTCTCAGCAATTTTAGCTAGCACAGCTTCCTTCTTTTCTTGGTTCTCGATATAGGCAGACTCTGTTTGATTGAGTTGCTCGCGCTTATTATTAAAGAAAACATCACAAGCTTCTTTAAACTTGGCATATACTGCATTACGTTGCTTTTCTGGAACCGGTCCTACTTCTTTCCACCTACGTTGTAGTTGTTTCAACTGCTCAGCAGTCTTATCCCAATTCTCACTTTTTTGCAATGCAATGGCCTCTTGTACCAACGCTTCCTTCTTAGCTAAATTTTCCTTTCTTAGTGACTCAAGGGTCTTAAAGAATTCATTCTTATTGGCAAAAAAGCCCTTAAAGGTAGACCAGAATGCACGGTTAATCTCTTTTGCATTTTCTCTTGGAACACCACCAATGGCCTCCCAACGTTTCTGTAGGTCTAGGATTTCTTTTGTTTTTGCGTTCCAGTCATTAATCCTGTCAGAGTTAAATGATGAGTAGGTATTCAGTTCGGTAATTAACGCTTGTTTTTTGACCAGATTTTCTTTCAAGTCTCCTTTCAGGTTCTCTAAAAAGCCTTTACGCTTCTGATAAATAACGTCAGAGGCAGCTTTGAATCTTTGCCAAAGTTCTTCCTGAACTTCTCTTGGCACTGCTCCTATTCGCTTGTACTCTTCATGTAATTCATTCAATTGAATGACAGCATCTTTTACATTATCAAGCTCACCAATCGCTTCGGCTTTCTCACATAATTCAGTTTTTGCTACTTGATTCTTTTTACGATCAAGGTCTTTCAATTCAAAAAGAATATGCCTGTTGTGATAAAAGCGATCTAATAGGGCATTATAATTTGCCCAAAGGGTTTTATTGTATTGATTTGGCACCGCACCAATAGCTTTCCAAACCTCTTGAATTTCCTTGATTGGCTTTAAACTCGTAGTGGCCTCTTCACCATCTACTAAAGACCTAAGCTTATCTAGTAGCTCTTGCTTCTTCTCTAAGTTTCTAGTTTTGTTTGCCTCTCTCTCTTTATAGTAAGAAGATTTTCGATCCTTTAAAAGCCTTAGTGATGCATCAAAACGATTATACAATTCGTCATGTCTGAATTCAAAACTTTGCTCTTCTTCCTCGCCCAACTCAGCTTTAAACTTTTCTTCTGCCTCCTGACGGATGCTTGATTCCATCGCACTGAATAGGGGCTCAATTTCTTTTAATACGCGATCGGTACGTTTGAAACTATCTTGTTGTGTAAGCTCCTCTATCGCTTCTACAAGTTGTTCTCTTGTGCAAGCACTATAATCAGGTAATTCTTCTTCACTCTCCTCTTCCCCTTCCTGCGAGTCTGATTCACTATGCTCATCAGTATCAGTAGGGTTGTCTTCGTTAGAAGTATCTTCAGAAACGCTTTCAGTCTGATCTACTTTGTCATCAGCAGCGACAACAGTCTTTTCAGTAGGCTCAACTTTATCTTCGTTAATCACTTGCTCTGGTGCAGTTACTTCCTCAACAGGCTCAGGCTGTTCAGCAGATGCTTCAACTTCCTCCGAGACAATTTCCGTTTCAGAATCAGCTTTCACAGCTTCTTCAGGCTCTGGTGCGACTTCTTCAGTGGTAGATTCTTCCGTAGAAACCTCTGCTGCATCCGACACAGGAAGGTCGGCAGGTTCAAGCTTTTCGCTAGGTTCTACAGCAGCTTTTGGTTCTTCTAAATTAGTAGGCTCTTCTTGTGGGTTTACTTCTTGTTGATTTTCAGCGTGTGCGTTTTGCTGATCTGTCTTCTCCACCTTCGTATTCTTGTCTTCACTCATATCTCTAAATGCTATCGGCTTTTATGCCGCACCGTTACAGTATCAAATTTAGTAAAACTATTAATTCAATCGAGGATCGACAGGGTAATTTGAAAACACCTTGTATTTACCTCCCATTTGCTTTAAAATAGACTTCCACAATATGTCAGACTCCATATCAAATATTTCTTTGGCGGTTGCCTTCTTTCTTACGAACCAAGACTGCTTGTCAAGCTCTTCTCTCAACTGACCAACGCCCCAACCAGAATAGCCCAAATAGAACTGAATATCCTCTTCCTTGATCAAATTTGAATTCAGCAAAAACTTGATTTGCTCAAAGTCTCCACTCCAATATAAGTTTTCGTTCAATTGGATTGACCCTTCAATCTTATGATTAAGTCGATGAATAAAATGAAGCGTATTTTGCTCCACTGGCCCTCCAATGTTAAGGTATGTTGGAAACGTAATTTTCTCTTCCAAGACATCATCGAGCTTTAGATCTGAAAGCTTATTTAACACTAAGCCGAACGTTCCTTCTTCATTGTGCTCACAAACGAGAATAACGGTCCGTTCAAAGTTTGGGTCGTTCAAAAAAGGCTCTGATAATAAGAAATCACCTGGCGCTGGATCGGGAATATTTTTATCGTACTGAAACATATGCTTGCTTCAAAGAAAATTATAAATGCATTTTTACTTTGCCTAACGAAATAGAAAAACTTTCGTCTAAGGGTGTTGTTATATTTACAGTTAAATAATTTTCGGAGATGACGGACGCCATTGCAGATTTAAGAAAAGATTACACAAAAGCTTCACTTGACATTGATACTGCCGATGCAAACCCATTAAAGCAGTTTGAAAAATGGTTTACCGAAGCCCAAAAGGGCGAACTTCTTGAGCCCAATGCCATGGTACTGAGTACAACGGATACATCCAATCAACCCTTTCAACGGACTGTGTTAATGAAAGCGCTAGATGACGATGGTATTGTTTTTTACACGAATTATAAAAGTCGCAAAGCACGACAGATTGGGGAAAATGCGAAAGTATCTATCCTTTTCCCTTGGTATGCGATGGAACGCCAAGTATGTATTCAGGGAATTGCCGAAAAAGTAAGCACCGCAACTTCTTTAAAGTATTTCACAAGCCGGCCGCATGGCAGCCAACTAGGTGCGTGGGTATCTCAACAGAGTTCGGTTATTAGCTCCAGAAGTATTCTGGAAATGAAACTGGCCGAAATGAAACAGAAATTTAAAGAGGGTAAAGTACCCTTACCTGACTTCTGGGGTGGTTATAAGATTAAACCTACCTCGTTTGAATTTTGGCAAGGTCGCCAAAGTAGACTACATGATCGCTTAATCTATAATAAGGACACTAGTAACGACTGGAAGATCGAAAGACTCGCTCCTTAGATTAGATCAAAGATTGTATCAGTACCGATAGCTCGCTCAACAGTAAACCCTTCGCCATATTCGACACCAATTTCGTGACCGTAATGAATTCCTCGCGAATCAACCATTTTCATAAACCTAGGAGACGAAATATAAGTCTGTGTTCCACCACTATTCGGATCGTGAAACTGTGTCTTGAAAGCCCTGATGGCATCCATCTTAGTCTCCCATGCCGAACTCACATCGACAATGAAATCAGGCGTGTGCGGAATGCTTTGAATGTAATGATAAACTGCCTTGGGTCTCCATGGTGCTTGCTTTACACCGTCTACCTCAGTTTCTATCATGGCCAAACCAGCCAAAAAACAAGCTTCCTTTGAGAGCAAAGAAGCTCTTCCATGATCTGGGTGACGATCGTCTACTGCATTCGCAAGTACAATTTCGGGCTGATACTTTCTAATGGCCTTCACAACTTCTAGTTGATGAGCCTCATCATTTTTAAAGAAACCGTCTCTGAAACCCAAGTTCTCACGGGCGGATAGTCCCATAATTTTGGCAGCAGCGCTTGCCTCTTGCATTCTGATCTCAGGAGTACCTCTTGTGCCTAACTCACCTCTTGTAAAGTCGACAATGCCAGCTTTTTTTCCTTGTTGTATCGCTTTGATTAGTGTACCAGCTGAGGACAATTCAACATCATCAGGATGTGCAGCTAATGCAAGAATATCTAATTTGATCATGAGTAATAAATAAAAAAACCACGCTGTTTGTTCAGCGTGGTTTTTGTTTTAATGCCTATTGGGCGACTTCGGCCGTTGACATTTCAAATTCTTTCTCGGCAAGGAATCTTTCAGCGTCCAAAGCACCCATACAACCTGTTCCGGCTGCGGTCACCGCTTGGCGATATACTTTGTCTGCTGCATCTCCAGTGGCAAAAACGCCTTCTACCTTGGTATGAGAAGTACCTGGCTTTACCATTAAATAACCAGTCTCATCCATATCTAACCAGCCTTTGAATATGTCAGTATTGGGCTTGTGCCCTATGGCCACGAAGAAGCCACTCACTTCAATTTCTTTCTTTTCTCCAGTTTTGCTATTCACAACTCTGGCTCCAGTCACTCCTACTTCGTCATTACCTAGAATTTCATCCGTCTCTGTTTCCCAGAGCACTTCTATATTCGGTGTATTCTTAACTCTTTCCTGCATGATTTTAGAGGCACGCATTTCATCGCGTCTCACAATCATATACACCTTTGGACATAAGTTCGCCAGATAAGTAGCCTCTTCAGCAGCAGTATCTCCAGCACCCACTACAGCTACTGGTTTTCCACGGTAGAAGAATCCATCACAGACTGCACAGGCGGAAACACCTTTGTTGGCATATGTTTGTTCTGAAGGCAGCCCTAAATACTTAGCACTGGCCCCAGTAGAGATAATTACTGCCTCAGCAGTGATTTCATGTTTGTCGTCAATCCAAACCTTATGAGGATAACTAGAAAAATCAACCTTTGTCGCCAACCCATATCTCAAATCAGTACCGAATCTTTCGGCTTGCTTTTGAAAGTCAATCATCATTTGAGGACCGTTAATGCCTTCAGGATAACCTGGATAATTTTCCACGTCATTGGTGGTTGTCAATTGACCGCCTGGTTGGCCTCCTGTGTACAATACCGGATTCAAACCAGCTCTTGATGCATAAATGGCGGCTGAATAGCCTGCTGGGCCTGAGCCTATAATTAATACTTTTACGTTCTCTGTAGTCATCTCCAAAAATTCCTAATTATTCAAAACTAATCGATTAACAACTTTTTATCAAAGGAATGTTCCATTGATGAATTTAAAATAAAAAAGGCCCTCTCTCGAAGGCCTTTTTGTTGCCAATTATCTTATAAATTAACCTAAATAAGGCTTTAAAGCTTTACTTCTAGAAGTATGTCTTAATCTCCTGATAGCCTTTTCTTTAATCTGTCTTACTCTTTCTCTCGTTAGGTTGAATTTCTCTCCTATTTCTTCGAGTGTCATGGAGTGTTCTCCATTGAGACCAAAGTAAAGTGTGATAACATCAGCTTCGCGCTGTGTCAATGTTGATAGTGCTCTCTGAACTTCTCTTCTTAAAGAGTCATTCATTAGGCCTGTATCAGGCTTTTCTTCTTGATCATTTTCTAGTACATCTAACAAGCTGTTTTCTTCACCTTGTACAAATGGCGCATCCATTGACACGTGTCTACCAGAAATCTTCATGGTATCAACTACTTCTTTTGTTGTAACCTCAAGTACTTCTGCCAATTCATCCGGAGATGGCTCACGCTCAAACTTCTGCTCTAATTCAGAAAATGTTTTTGAAATTTTATTTAAAGAACCTACTCTGTTCAACGGTAGACGAACAATACGAGACTGCTCTGCCAATGCTTGTAAGATTGACTGCCTAATCCACCAAACTGCGTAAGAAATAAATTTGAAACCACGTGTTTCGTCAAACCTTTGCGCTGCTTTAATCAAACCTAGGTTACCTTCATTAATCAAATCGCCTAATGAAAGTCCTTGGTTTTGATATTGCTTAGCCACAGAAACAACGAAACGAAGGTTAGCTTTAGTCAATTTTTCCAACGCCAGTTGATCGCCTTCTCTAATTCTCTTTGCTAAATCTACTTCTTCGTCAGGGGTCAAAAGATCGACCTTACCAATTTCCTGAAGGTATTTATCAAGAGACTGCGACTCTCTGTTGGTAATCTGCTTACTAATCTTAAGCTGTCTCATTCAAACTTTGGGTTTATCCTTGTGTATAGAAACTTTCGAACAATAGAAAAAGTAGGAAAAGTTCCTACTGAATCAAACGCTCAATAATCTAATTCTGTTCAGTTTTATTCAGGTTTCGGTAAAAGAACCTTTCTAGAAAGTCTGAATTTTCCAGTCTTCTTATCAACACCGATTAGTTTTACACTAATCTCTTCTCCTACTTCTAATACTCCGTCCATTTTTTCAAGACGTTCCCATTTGATCTCAGAAATATGAAGCAATCCATCTTTACCTGGCATAAATTCGATAAACGCTCCGAAAGGCATGATCGATTTTACTTTTCCTTCATATACTTCTCCAACGTCTGGAACAGCAACAATAGTCTTTATACGACCTACAGCTGCTAACATTGCGTCTTTATTAACTGCAAATACAGTTACAACGCCTTTGTCATCAACTTCTTCAATGTTGATTGTTGCTCCAGTTTCCTTTTGGATTTCCTGAATTACTTTTCCACCTGGTCCAATAACAGCTCCAATTTGATCTTTATCAATTTTGAAACGTTCTGTTCTCGGAACATGTGCTTTATAATCTTCTCTTACAGTAGGCATGGCCTCATTCATAATTCCAAGAATATGAAGTCTTCCTTCTCTTGCCTGAGCCAATGCTTGCTCTAGCACCTCGTAAGATAAACCATCTACTTTAATGTCCATTTGACAAGCAGTGATTCCTTTTGCCGTACCTGTTACTTTAAAGTCCATATCACCTAAATGATCCTCGTCTCCAAGAATATCAGAAAGGATGGCAAACTTACCAGTCTCTGCATCTGAGATCATTCCCATGGCAATTCCTGAAACAGGGCTTGTGATATTGATACCTGTATCCATTAATGCTAACGAACCCGCACAAACGGTTGCCATAGAAGAAGAACCATTTGATTCAAGAATGTCAGATACAATTCTCATTGTATATGGGTTTGAATCTGTTGGCGGCAAAACTTTCTTCAAAGCTCTCATTGCCAAATTTCCGTGGCCTACTTCTCTTCTACCAGGACCTCTATTCGGTCTTACTTCTCCGGTTGAAAAACCTGGAAAGTTGTAGTGTAGAATAAATTTGTTATAACCAGACATAGTAGCACCATCGATCATTTGCTCATCTAATTTTGTACCTAAGGTACAGGATGTCAAAGATTGAGTTTCACCTCTAGTGAATAATGCTGAGCCGTGTGCTGATGGAAGGTAATCTACTTCACAAGAAATCGGTCTGATTTCATCGAATTGTCTACCATCAAGTCTTTTAGAATCGTTAAGAACGAAATCTCTAGCTGCCTTTTTGTGAATTTTCTTGAAGAATTGCTTCATCAAGAAGCCATCGTAACCATGATCTTCCGGAAGTGACTCCATCCATTCATCTTTGATAGCGCTTACTTGTGAGCTTCTCACGTATTTATCTGCGATTGCTTGAGAAACAGAAGCATAAAGCTTGTCATAAAGATCTTCGCTCATCTTAGCAAATAGCGCGTCATCTTTCTTCTCGTGATCGTAAGTTCTTTTCTCAGTAGTTCCTGCTTCTTCAGCAAGCTCTATCTGTGCTAGACACTGAATTTTGATGGCATCATGTGCCACTTTCATCGCTTCAAGCATATCTGCTTCAGAAGCTTCATCCATTTCTCCTTCAACCATCATGATGTTGTCCTTATCGGCAGCAACAATGATTTCAAGATCAGCTTCTTCAGTAATTGCCTTGCTTGGGTTTACTTTGAAAACGCCTTCATGTCTTACCACTCTCACCTCTGATATTGGACCGTTAAACGGTATATCAGATACAGAAAGTGCAGCAGAAGCCGCAAGTGCTGCTAATGAATCAGGCATTACGTTCTCGTCATGCGAGATCATAGAAATCATCACCTGAGTATCAGCATGATAATCACTTGGAAAAAGTGGTCTTAGGGCTCTGTCAACTAATCGACAAATCAGCACCTCGTGGTCTGATAATCTTCCTTCTCTTTTAAGGAATCCGCCAGGTATTTTACCTGCACTAGCAAACTTCTCTTGATAATCCACTGATAGCGGAAGGAAGTCTACATCTTCTTTGGCGTCCTTAGAAGATACTACAGTGGCGAGCAACATAGCGTCACCCATTCTAACCACTACTGACCCGTCTGCTTGTTTCGCCAGTTTACCCGTTTCAATCGTAATTTCAGCGCCATCGGGCATTTTGATGGACTTAGTGATAACTTTTGTCATATATGTTTTTATAAAATAAGAAAGCAGGGTGTCATTACAACCTGCATTTGTTTCGAAAGGAAAAAAAGGGAATCCTTACGAATTCCCTCATTTATTATTTTCTCAATTTCAATTCTGCGATGATTGCTCTATATCTTTCAATATCCTTTGTGTAAAGGTAATCTAGCAATCTTCTCCTTTTACCTACCAATTTTAAAAGACCTAATCTAGTAGAGTGATCTTTCTTATTCAGTTTTAAATGTTCTGTCAGGTAGTTGATACGGTAAGTGAAAAGCGATATCTGAGACTCAGGAGAACCCGTATCTGTTTTTGCTTTTGACCGACCATGATTCTCAAACAGCTCTTGTTTCTTCTCGCTTGATAAATACATGCTTAGCTAAAATAAAATGTGATTAAATATTAAACAGCCGCAAAGGTAGAGATATTACTGAAAACTAGCAAACTAGGCTGTTTTTAATTCCTTTTCCTTTTTGAAAATCTTCTTGATCTTTTCCCAAACATTTAAGTAAAAATCTGTTTCAAAAAGACTCGCATCGTTTCTGGCTTGTCTCAAGAAGAAAAGACCAAATGGTAGTAGAGCCGCATTAGAAATCCAAACAGCCAGCGCAGGATCCATCACCCCTTCTTTTCCCCATTTTTCTCCAGTGGTATTAAAGACGTAATAGATGAGAAAGAAGATTACAGAGACTATTACTGGCAAACCCAAACCACCTTTTTTGATGATTGCCCCAATTGGCGCACCGATCAGAAACATAATTAGGCAGGCCAAAGATCTAGCCATTTGCTGATTTTTGGTCACTATATACTTTCTCTGATCTCTCTTAACAGCATCAAGCGAAAGTACTCTTGAGTTAAGCAGGTTAGTTGCAGACCTGCTCCTGTTAACCCCGTAACTTAAGGCACTATTCATTCTTGTATTATCTACAGAGCTGGTAGAATCAGACGGCTTATAGTAATTGGCGAAAGCCTCCATGTTCTCCTCAAATGTTTTCTTTGGTCCTTCCTCTTCTTCATCTTTCAATAATGTAGATTTTGTAGCTACTGTTTGAGTGCTAGCTTCAAAAACATCCATACCCTCATTATCAATCAATAATTCGGGATTGGACTGTGTAACCACGGTTTTTTTCAATGTGTCTTCAATCACCTTCAAATCACCTTCAACATCTGCTACGATTGATCTTCTGGACTCTCGCAGTGAATCATAGAATGCTTTTGGTATCAACACCTCATCAGGAGTCGCTACATCTTTCATGTAGTGATATGTAAACGTATTTCTTACAAGGGTGAACATTTGTTCTTCCTTTTCATGCACACTCCTTTGCATAGAATCAACCCCTAATGCCAATTGCGCTCTTGTTTGAACCAAACGACTTCGCCTAAAAAGACTCTCATCTGTGTCGTTCATATCAAATGAAGATAAGTCGAAGTACATTCTACTACTACTAAATTTATCTCTAATGAACTGTCCTCCTGCGGCCCTTTCATCATAACTCTCTTTGATAATCTCCTCATACTTGACACCTCTATAGAGTTCAAGGGCTAGGTATCGTTGATTCATGAAAGAATACATTCGGCCAGAATCGGCTAAAATCACGTGCTTATTACCTTGTGAATTAGACTGGGTGTGATCATATATGATAATGTCTCTCAGTTGCTCGTCACCAATTTTTTCATTGACTTTGATACTATAACCAGGAATACCTGTGTAAAAAACACCTTCCTTTATATCAAGTGCTGGCTTTTTGGTTCGCATATCCCATAGTAGACTATAGGTCTTTAAATTGGTCTTAGGAACCAATTGGGTATTTGAGTAATAAGTAAAACCGGTCAGTAATACCACGAAAAAGAAGATTGGAACTAATGCCCTCAGAAGAGAAATCCCTGAACTTTTAACAGCTGTTAGTTCTGAATGCTCTCCAAGGTTCCCAAAAGTCATAATCGAACTCAGTAGGATCGCCAAAGGAAAAGCATCAGGTGAACTAGAGATAGAAAAATAGCCTATTAGTTCACCAAAAGTGGCTAGACTCAAACCTTTACCCATGATTTGGTCAAAGTACTTGAGTAAGGTTACAAGAAGTAATATAAAGTCTACTACGACTAGTGTCAATAAGAACGGACCTATAAAGGACCCAAAAACTAGTCTGTCAATCTTCTTCATTCAGAATATAATACACGTCATTGTGGCTCAAAGATCATGCCCTTAAGCTGTTTTATCAAAAGAAATAACGGAATATAAGGTTAGCCCCCTATAATTTGCTTGAGAGAGTAGACTATGTTTTCCCACAAATCTTCTTGCTCCTCTTCATCATCAAGATCAGAATAGTCTGTAATCTGAATAAACACCGACTGAGTCAGTTCATTGACATTCAGTTTCAATTCGATGTAGTTCGGGTCATCCTTGTCCTCATCAGTCTCTGGCAAAAACTCAAACTTGACACTGACATTTGCACGTTGTGCCGCTTTTATCGCTCTGTGGTCTTCACCATCCCAAAGAAAGCTGTAGACTTTGTCTTCGTTGATATTAACATCATCAGCGAACCACTGAGCCAAACCGCTGGCTGTGCTCAGATAAGGAAAAAGCATTTTCTGAGAGGCATTGATCTCGAATTCGGTTATAAATTTGTTCTTTCCCATAGGCCAAAAAATCGCTTTGTGAAATAATATATGACTTATTTATTACATAACAAACCGCTTCTCTAATGAGTAGCGATTAATAACAAATGATAGCATTAAGCCTTGATTTAATGCTCTTATTAACATTTGAGTGGTTGTAAAAACAAAGCCCAATCCTAGGGACTGGGCTTTAGTAGCGAAGACGGGAGTTGAACCCGTGACCTCAGGGTTATGAATCCTGCGCTCTAACCAACTGAGCTACCTCGCCATATTGGTTGATAGTCTTTTAAACTTATCAGACTATTGCTGAAAACTACAATTTACTCTCAATGACTTCTTATGAACTTGGTAAGAAGCGAGTACCTTGTCGTTTTTCAGGGTGCAAAGATATGTATTCATGTTTTTAAAACATAACATATATTGCTACGTTTTTTAAAAATTATCATAGCCATTTCAATTGCCGATATACCCCTGAATTCCTACTGATGAAAAAGCACTTCATATACTCACTAATTATTGCCTCTACCCTTTGTGCTTGTCAAATCACAAGCACAAAGAATAAAACAGAGAGGCCCTCACTGTCGACTATTGAATACATAGCCGATGATTTTTTCATTGCTCTTGGGACTGGAGATACAACCCTAATGCAACAAATATTAAGCGATGATTTTCAAATGTTCGAGCATGATGAAATATGGAATGTAGATAGCCTTCTTTCCTTGATGCCAAATACCATTGGCCGAAAGTGGTCGATTGAAGATTTGCAAGTATCTCAATCCGATAATCTGGTACACATATACTACTTCAACAAGAGCATAAATCCGGTTGGTAGATCTTGGTACGAGAGCATGTTACTCGAAACTTATTCGGACGGTAGATTGAAGATCAAGTTTATGCACTCTACTAAACTTTATCTAAAATAAAAAGCCTCGACTTTTTCAAGTCGAGGCTCCAGTTATCGGTAATTATTATTACTAACCTACTTTCTTGATTACTGCTTCAAAAGCTTCAGGGTGATTCATTGCCAAATCGGCAAGCACCTTTCTGTTCAATTCAATTCCAGACTTACTGAGCTTACCCATAAATTGAGAGTAAGACATTCCGTGAAGTCTAACTCCAGCATTGATTCTTTGAATCCAAAGCTTTCTAAACTCTCTTTTCTTAGCTTTTCTGTCTCTGTACGCATACACGAGACCTTTTTCAACGGCATTTTTAGCTACCGTCCAAACATTCTTTCTTCTTCCCCAATAGCCTTTGGCCTGCTTGAGGATTCTTTTTCTCTTAGCTCTTGAAGCTACTGTGTTAACTGATCTTGGCATAGTTCTAAGTTTTTGATTTTTGGCGACCTACTTTCATAAGTACTTAAGACCAAAACTCCGGTTAAACATGAAACCTTAAATGGTTTTTTTAAATGTTGAGCATGTGCTTAACGTTATTCTCATCAGACTTGTGCACTAGGCCAGTTCCAGTAAGATTACGTTTTTGCTTAGTCTCTTTTTTGGTCAGGATATGACTTTTGAAAGCGTGCTTTCTTTTAATCTTGCCAGTTCCTGTCAATTTGAAACGTTTCTTTGCTCCAGATTTAGTTTTTACTTTAGGCATTATCTATAATTATTTATTAATTATTTCTTTCCTGCTTTTGGTGATAAAAAGAGAAACATCCTTTTACCCTCAAGTTTTGGTAACTGCTCTACTTTAGCATATTCTTCTAAAGCTTGCGCAAATTTCAAAAGAAGTATCTCTCCTCTTTCTTTATACACAATTGTCCTTCCTTTAAAATGAACGTAGGCTTTTACCTTAGCTCCTTCTTTCAGGAAATTGATTGCATGTTTTAATTTGAAGTCGAAATCATGATCGTCCGTGTTTGGTCCAAATCTAATCTCTTTTAGAACAGTCTTTGCAGCTTTGGCTTTAATTTCCTTTTGCTTCTTTTTCTGCTCGTATTTAAACTTCGAGTAATCAACTACCTTACAAACCGGTGGAACCGCTTTCGGTGAGATTTCAACTAGATCTAGACTCTGCTCTTTGGCCATTTCTAAGGCCTTACTAAGCGGAAAAACACCCTGCTCTACATTTTCTCCTACAACACGAACTTCGCGTGCAGTAATCTTACCGTTTACTTTATATGGCTCTTCTACCCTTCCTCTTGGGGGATAGCGCCTTCTCATTTTAGCGATTGTAACCTCCTTGTTTTATCAAAATGACTGCAAATATCGGCAATATTTTCTAATAACCAATACCTATGTTTTTTATATAATTATTAATGCTGCCCCATCGAGGCAGCCTTTTCTTTGTTAAAGTAAGCCATGAACTCATCAATCTTAAAAGTACCAACGTCTCCATGACCATGGCGCCTTACTGACACGGCTCTTTCTTCAGCTTCCTTCTCTCCCACAATAAGCATAATTGGTATCTTTTTAACCTCAGCATCTCTGATTTTTCTACCAATTTTTTCATCGCGATGATCTACAAAACCTGTGATATCTTCAGACTCTAAGATTTTGTATAGCTCTTGGGCGTAGTCTGCGTACTTTTCAGAAATAGGGAGAATTGCCACCTGATCTGGTGTTAACCAGAGCGGAAAATCTCCGGCACAATGCTCTATCAGTACTGCTACAAAGCGCTCCATTGAACCAAAGGGTGCTCTGTGAATCATAACCGGCCTGTGCTTTTGGTTATCCGAACCTGTATATTCTAATTCAAACCTGTCTGGCAAAGTGTAATCCACTTGTATCGTTCCAAGCTGCCACTTTCTCCCCAGTGCGTCCTTCACCATAAAGTCAAGCTTGGGCCCATAAAATGCAGCCTCACCTAACTCTGTAATTGTATTCAAGCCCTTTTCTGCAGAAGCTTCGATAATTGCCCTTTCGGCCAATTCCCAATTCTCATCTGTTCCAATGTACTTTTCTTTGTTCTCCGGATCTCTCAGTGAGATTTGCGCAGTAAACTCCTCAAAACCCAAGGATTCAAAAACGTAAAGCACCAAGTCAATTACCTTTATGAACTCTCCTTTCACCTGCTCTTGCATACAGAAAATGTGTGCATCGTCTTGTGTAAACCCTCTTACACGGGTTAAACCATGAAGTTCTCCACTCTGCTCATAGCGATATACCGTACCAAATTCAGCATAGCGAATCGGAAGGTCTTTGTATGATCTAGGCTTAGATTTATAAATCTCGCAGTGATGCGGGCAGTTCATTGGTTTAAGCAAGAACTCTTCTCCCTCATGCGGAGTGGTTATTGGCTGAAAAGAATCAGCACCGTATTTCTCGTAGTGACCTGAAGTCACATATAAGTTTTTGTGTCCAATATGGGGTGTAACCACCGGATCATAACCGGAACGAACCTGCGCTTTTCGCATAAAAGTCTCCAAACGCTCTCTCAATTTGGCACCTTTTGGCAACCAGAGAGGAAGCCCCATCCCTACTTTCTCAGAAAAAGTAAACAGCTCTAGTTCTTTACCCAGTTTTCTATGGTCTCGCTTTTTTGCTTCTTCAAGCATGTGCAAGTACTCGGTGAGTTCTTTCTGTTTAGGGAAAGTAATCCCATAAATACGCGTCAGTTGTTTTCTCTTCTCATCACCTCTCCAATAGGCTCCTGCTACGCTTAGTAGTTTAATTGCCTTTATGACACCGGTATGAGGGATGTGAGGGCCGCGACAAAGGTCTGTAAAGTTACCTTGCTTATAAAAGGTAATTGTGCCGTCATCTAGTCCTTCTAAGAGCTCTAACTTATATCCGTCATCCTTTTGTTTGAAATAACTAATAGCTTCATCCTTAGAAATATCGCTTCGAACAAAAGCGTTCTTTTGACGTGCTAGCTCAAGCATTTTCTGCTCTATAACCTCTAGATGAGCGGCATCAAACTCCTGATCTCCAAAGTCTACATCATAATAATAGCCGTGCTCGATGGAAGGACCAATACCCAGCTTAACTCCTGGATAGATTGCTTCTAACGCTTCTGCCATAAGGTGTGCTGAAGAATGCCAAAAGGTAGATTTACCATCCTCGTCATTCCAGGTAAGAAGTTTTACGCTTGAATCTTGGTTAATGGTACGGTTGGCATCCCATATTTCTCCATTGACTTCAGCAGCCAATACATTTCTGGCTAGGCCTTCACTGATACTCATAGCGATATCCATCGCTGATATTCCCTTGGCGTAATCTCTGTTACTTCCGTCAGGTAGGGTGATTTTTATTTGCTCTTGGCTCATTTTAATGGGTACCTGCTGCTACAAACCAACAGGATTTATTAAAACCTATTTTTGGGAATGCAAATATGCAATAATAATTAACGAATGAAGGCCGAAAAGGCTCTTAATTGTGGGCCTAGAGCGATAAATTAAAACTCAGTTTAATACTTGTTCTATCTACACCATCATTCTCAAGGTAAGTTAACCTTCTGATAAAGTCGACTCGGAATACTTTGAATATGTTTTCCACCCCTAAACCTACTTCCGCGAAGGGCCTTCCATTTTCAAGTACATTGAAAAATGGTAAGTCGTTGCCTGAGTCATCCGTTCTGATTTGAGCATCTAGGGTACTTTGGCTTACTCCACCGAATAGTACATTTCCAGTTCCGACTAACCTCCACTTAAGCTTTCTAATTACTGGAATTCTGTTGAAAACAAAGCCTTCAAAATTATGCTGCAACCTTACTGAAGCAAATGACTGACTAACAAATTCAAAGAAGTTCATAGTGTTAAAAGCGATATCGGTGTAAACGAACTGTTCATTACCAATATGCGAAGTCAACAAAGGATAGGGTACGTCTTCGAAAATATGGCCTGCATTAACTTGATATCTTGAGACTCCCCAAAAGCCCAACTTGATTCTTTGAGAAACTCCAAAGTTGATTCTATTGTATTGAAAGTCTCCACCCAGTGCGTTAAAACCTCTGGTGTAAGAGAACAAGAATATTGGCCATCTTAATGTGCCCAAGCTAAAACGGCTATTATCGTTTATTAAAAAGGTCTCATCTCTAGCAAACTTAAGTCTGATGGTAGCCTCAGCTGTTTCAAAGTCAGAAGCAAGTGGAGCGTCTACTCGGCTAAAATCGGTGCTGTATCTAAAATCGAACTCTGGATTAAAATTCTGTTTTTTCAACTGTAATGCCACGGAAAAAGATCTTGAGAACTGTCTAAATCCGTCTAGTTGGTAGCGCTCATACCTAAATGGTCTTACCAAATTTCCGAGTTGTGTTAAAGCCAAGAATGCACTACCGTCTGATAAAGAGGTAACAGCGTCTGGTTGTATTCCAAATTGATCTATATCATTTCGGTAACTAGCGCCAAGGGTGGTCCATTTCTCTCTGTTTAGAATGACATTGGCTCCTAACCCGTATTTAAATCTTTCATCATCAAAGCCGTAGGCACCATATCCATTGAACTGCCATTTGCGACTGAAGTTCTCATTTGTTCTTCCTCCTAATCTCAATCTCACTCCTTCTACGTCATTCACTCCCAGTAAAAATGGCCACGGGCCCAGGTCTAGTTTGCCAACTTCGAAGTAACCTCTAGCAACGGTTTTTAAAATGTTTGTCCAAGTTTTCACGAAACGAATATTATTCAAGGAGTCAATCATGGCCATGACGCTCACCTCAGTATCGCTCAATTTATCGTGTCGATTTTCTGCCCAGAACTCTTCGTTACTATAACGGGCATCTTCAGCAAGTTCTACAGTTCTTTCGAAGAAACTTGTTGGCTTTGGCTCGGTGACCTTAACATTCTTATTGGATGTATAGAATTTTGCTAAAAAACCTGCAGACTTCTTTGTGATCTCTGATGCATCGATGAGCACCCTAGATTTAATGGGCAGCCAAGCACCGGTTTCCGTTCTTTCAAGCTCTTGCTGAATTTTGATTCGGTCGACAAAATTTAAGTTGGCAGTTGGCTGCATGGTGGCATCAATCTGCTTAAGACCAAAATCTGTTGTACTGATCCATAGCTTTCCGAAGAAAGCCAGTTCTTGGTCGTTCTTTGGCTTGAACTCTAGTAAGTAAACAAACTCATCGCCAAGATATAAGCTGTCTTGCAGTTCATAATCATAAATTAAGCGCCAAGCGTCACCGATTGGAGAAGCAAACTCCTTCTCCACAATATTCATTCGGTTTTGATAGAAATTGTATTCCTGAAAAGAGGAACCTATAATTTGAGAAATCAACGATCCATCTTCTATCGCGACACCTTTAATTCGTGTCCGTTGAATTTCTTCCTTTTGTAATCTAGGGTTATCCCGATAGTAAAATTTTGACAATGACTCAGAAATAAAGAGTGGCAAAACTGGTTTCCCATCTTCACCCGCGATCACTTCTATTGAATCTAGTACTGCACTAATCTTTTGCATGTACTTTTTATCTCGCAGTTGTTCCGAAATATTGTCTACATCAATCTGAATCTTGTTGTAACTCTCGTATTCGTAAGCATCAAGTGTGCGCTTATCATTTTTGCTCTTATTGTCAATGACAGACCGCATGATAGCAAAAGCAGGGTTCTCTTGTTTTCTCGCAAATACTACAAAATCGTCTAAGCTTTTTGCCTCTGGTGTCAACTGAAAATTTATGGTCTGGGTAACGCCCTTCTTATACACCTTGTATTTCGTTTCATAACCGATAAAAGACACCAATATTGTATCCGAGGCAGCATCTCCTTCTATGCGATAGAAGCCATCAAAATCAGTCGGAGAACCTACAGCCGTTCCTTTGATCACAACACTGGCGAAAGGAATTGGGTCACCACTTTCTGCATCGATCACTTTTCCTTCAATCACCGTTTGGGCACTGATTGTAGCAATAAAAAAGAGGAAAAAAGTAAGAGATAAAAGTATTCTCAGTTTCAAAGTGGCGCGTTTTTAAATTGTAAACTCTCTATTAACGGATCAAAGAGATAAAAAGTCAGCTTATGTCTAATTAAATTCAGTTGTTAACCTTTAGAAATTTGAGAACGTTCCCTCACGTAATTATTTATATGAATATCTGAACGTTTTACAATTCTAGAATACCATTCAAGTTTCAGTTCCTCTTTCTCCTCTTCTGTCAACTGCCAGACAATATCACTGTTTTTAAGTCTTGAAACCAACTCCTGTAGTAGCAATGCTGCACTCACTGAAATATTAAATGACTCAGTAAAACCATACATCGGTATATGTACAAGTTCATCAACCTGATCTTTTGCATATTCTGTCAACCCTTGCAATTCCGTACCAAAAACTATGGCCGTCTTATCGCTAATGTCTAACTCATGTATAGATGCAACTTCTTTCGATGGGGTTGTACCGACAATACGATAATTTTTCTTTTTCAAATCAGCAAAACATTTCTGGGTGCTCTCTTCCTCCCTTTCATATTTATGCTGTGTGATCCATTTTGACGCGCCTCGAACCACATTAGGATTCACTTCATAGTCATGCAGGCGTTGTGTGATGTACAAATCTTGAATGCCAAAGCAATCACAAGTCCGCATGACCGCGCTTGCATTTTGAGCATGATAAATATCCTCAAGCACAACGGTTAAATGACGTGTTCTATGCGATAACACCTCCTCAATGGTGGTTACTTTATGAGGTGTCACAAATTCCTCTAGCATGTCAATGAGTTGTTTTCTCAAAACCTCTGTTGTAAAAAAATAAAGCCGTTGACAAAAATGTCAACAGCTTCGGAAGATGAACAAACAATATTTTAACAACCTTAGAACGGCTGTTCGTGACCGTCTAAAATATAGACAACCCATATTGTAAGTACCCTTACCGAAATACTATTTATCAGAATAATTCTATGGTATCGCCAACATTATAATTGCCGGCTCCTCCCTTGTTTTTATCTTCTGGTTTGGGGGTTGATGGCTTTGGCGGTGGTGGCGTCTCCATTTCCAATGGCTTATCTACTTCCTCCTTCTTTTCTTCCTTTTCTGGTTGTTCCTTCTTTTCAGGCTGATCTACCTTTTCAACCTTTGGGCTTGCCACTTCTTCTTTAGATGAATCATCAGGACTTGGTTCGTCATCGACATCCTCAGCTTCTTTGGTTCCACCTAGCAACACAACTTTCTTGACATTATGCGGAGAAAGCTTATTCCCCGTGGCGCGCCAGCCTTTCACATCAATCAACATGTCCACATCAAAAACAGTAGTTTTTCTCTCACGAGAGCCTTTTACTGTGTAATGAACTTCAATCTGAGCATCCTTCAGTGTAGTAGCCAAAAGTAATTTTGCACCCTTTTCTTCACTTATGAACATGAATTTTTTGTCCTTGGTAGACGTCTCTACTTGGAACCTCTTCACATAATGTGTGGCAGTAGCAGGGTCGTAATGGATTGCTGAAATTACACCGTCAGGGTCGAACTTATAGATGTAATGAATCTTTGACGGATCATATCGGTTTGTCAAATCGAACGATGTCAGTTCATACTCTCCATTGTTATAAATGACGAGTATTAAATCATGGGCTTGGAAATTACCAAGGTGCTCACCCCGATCGTCTCTATTCAAGCGGCCAATAGATTCATCATACCAAATGTCAAGTCCTCCAAGGGTAGAACGACCTTCCATTTTCAGTTGAACTTTCCTGACCGGATATTTGGTGACTATGTTTCCACCGGAGCCTCTACCTTTGATGTCAATATCAGCGAAGTTGAAATCAAATACCTTCACCCTCGCCTTCGCCCCAGAGGTTAGGTAAACAGTTACTAACTCAGCTTCACCATTAGGGTTAGCAGTGAAGTAAAGGGTCTTTGATCCTCTCTCGCCTTTGGTTAAGTCATATTCCTTGTCTCGGGTGACACCCAATACCTGAAAACGCTTCACCATCGATCGGCCTGACTTACCATCGAGGTAGATCATATTATAAACCATGCGCTCATCGTTCTTTTTGAACACACCGGCCCAGAGAATGTCTTTGCCTACAAATATCTTATCTGAAATCCTGACGACTTGAAACTTACCATCAGCTCTAAAGACTATAATGTCGTCTATATCGGAGCATTCGCAAATGAATTCGTCTTTCTTTAGGCCGTAGCCAATAAAGCCGTCCTTTCGGTTTACATAGAGTTTGGCATTGTTAGCAGCAACAACGGTCGCTGTGATATTCTCGAAAGACTTAATCTCCGTTTTTCGCTCCCTGCCCTTTCCATACTTTTCTTGTAGGTTTTGGAAATACGCTATGGCGTATTCTATAAGGTTCAGGAGGTGATGTTCAACTTCTGCCAATTCCTCGGTAAGTTTTCTCATCAATTCATCTGCTTTGAAAGCATCGAACCTTGATATACGTTTTATTTTTATTTCTGTAAGTCGCGTAATATCGTCTTGTGTAATCTCTCTGTAAAACTCCTTTTTGAATGGATCGAGGCCTCTATCTATTGTCTCTAAAACAGATTCCCAAGTCTCACACTCCTCAATATCGCGATAGATTCTATTCTCAATGAATATCTTCTCTAGTGACGAGAAGAGGATTTTTTCTAATAGTTCGGCCTTTCGGATTTCTAATTCTTGACGCAGTAAATCGACAGTCTTCTCCGTACTGACCTTCAGCATATCATTGACTGAGACAAAGTGCGGCTTGTCCTCTATGATAACGCAAGCGTTTGGCGAAATACTACTTTCACATTCAGTGAAAGCATATAGTGCGTCAATAGTGATATTAGGAGATTGACCTGGGGCTAATTCCACCAAAATCTCAACGTGTTCTGCAGTATTGTCAACTACCTTTTTGACCTTGATTTTACCTTTATCGTTGGCCTTAATGATTGAATCAATTAAGCCTGTGGTAGTGGTACCAAAAGGAATATCCTTGATGATCAAGGTCTTTTTATCTAGCTCTTCAATCAGTGCCCTGACTTTAACTTTCCCTCCTCTTCTACCTTCATTATACTCTGAGAAGTCTGCCATTCCTCCCGTTGGGAAATCTGGATAGACTTTTGGGTTCTTGCCCTGCAGCACCTTAATAGATGCCTGAATAAGCTCAATGAAATTGTGGGGTAAGATTTTAGTTGATAGACCTACTGCAATTCCTTCAACCCCCTGTGCTAAAAGCAAAGGGAATTTTACCGGCAAGGTTACTGGCTCCTTTTTTCTACCATCATAAGAGAGTTGCCATTCTGTGGTCTGTGGATTGAACACAACTTCCAAAGCAAATTTGGAAAGTCTGGCTTCAATATAACGCGCTGCAGCAGCCCTATCACCAGTTCTAATATCTCCCCAGTTTCCTTGCGTTTCTATCAGAAGGTCTTTTTGGCCAATATTGACAATCGCATCACCGATAGATGCATCTCCATGCGGATGGTACTGCATGGTTTGACCAATAACATTGGCAACTTTGTTGAAACGGCCATCGTCCATTTCCTTCATGGAATGGAGTATCCTTCTTTGAACTGGTTTGAAACCATCTTCAATAGCCGGAACTGCGCGTTCGAGGATTACATAGGAAGCGTAATCTAGAAACCAACTCTCGTACATTCCCGAGACGGGGATTACCTCTCGTATCTGGCCTTCCCCTCCCTGGTTCAAATCTTCAATATTCTCTTCGCTCATGCCAGTCTATGCGGCCTCTTCGGCCAAATCTTTCTCAATCTTCAAGTTATCTATTATAAAGACCTGTCTGTCTGGTGTATTCTTACCCATATAGAATTTTAACAATTCTTGAATACTGGTGTCTTTTCTAAGAATGATGGGCTCTAACCTCATGTCTTGACCGATAAAGCCTTTGAACTCGCCCGGTGATATCTCTCCTAGCCCCTTAAATCGGGTGATCTCAGGCTTACTACCCAGTTTAGCGATGGCGCGTTGTCGCTCCTCATCGCTATAACAGTATATCGTTTCCTTCTTATTTCGAACCCTGAATAGTGGTGTCTCTAAGATGTAGACATGACCACGCCTTACCAAGTCTGGAAAGAACTGCAGGAAGTAGGTCAAGAGCAACAGTCGGATGTGCATACCGTCCACATCAGCATCGGTAGCAATTACAATTTTATCGTAACGTAATCCTTCCAAACCATCTTCAATATTGAGTGCATGTTGCAAGAGATTGAACTCTTCATTCTCATACACTACCTTTTTGGTTTGCCCATAGCAGTTAAGGGGTTTTCCTCTTAGACTAAAAACTGCTTGGCTTTGTACATCCCTAGATTTAGTAATTGATCCACTTGCAGAGTCTCCTTCTGTAATGAAGAGTGTAGATGCTTTTCTGAGCTCTTCATCTTTCTTTTCGTCATTCAAGTGA
Organism: uncultured Roseivirgaceae bacterium; assembly: GCA_964352205.1. Classification (GTDB taxonomy): domain Bacteria; phylum Bacteroidota; class Bacteroidia; order Cytophagales; family Cyclobacteriaceae; genus Roseivirga. Next base: position 116,537 of record CAYGQO010000002.1, on the reverse strand, counting down.
ACCCGACAGTCTCTGAGTTTCTTATTATGCAAATTGGCTTTCTTAGCTCTGTCATTTGCTAATTTCTTGATCCCTGCGATTTCCTTGCGTTCCCGCTCAGACTGCATGATTCGTTTTAAGAGGGCCTCTGCCACCTTAGGGTGCTTATGCAAATAATCATCTAAAGCTTTCTTCACAAAATCATTGACAAAAGTCCTCATGGTAGGACCATCAGGTGCTACATTCTGTGAACCAAGCTTAGTTTTAGTCTGAGACTCAAACACCGGTTCTTGAACCCTCACAGCAATGGCACCCACTACAGATGCCCTTACGTCAGATGCATCAAAGTTCTTGTTATAGAATTCTCTGACTGTCTTGACTATGGCTTCACGAAATGCTGCTTGATGTGTACCACCTTGCGTAGTGTACTGACCGTTGACAAAAGAGTAGTAATCTTCACCGTATTGATTGGTGTGTGATAGTGCCAATTCAATATCCTCTCCTTTCAGGTGGATTATCGGATATCGTAAGTTGTCTTCATCTGTCTTTCTTGATAAGAGATCTAAGAGTCCTTTTTCAGAGTGATACTTTTCACCATTGAAATTGATTGTCAGTCCGGCATTGAGGAAACAATAATTCCAAATTAGATCATCAAGGTATTGGGGAATAAAATGGTAGTTCTTAAAAATGGTCTCATCAGGTCGGAAGACTATCTGGGTTCCGTTTCTACCGCTACTGGTTGAAGCATCAGCATCGCTGGTGATCACGCCTCTTTCAAATTCGGCCACCTTGTGCATACCATCACGATATGAGGTTACTTTGAAATAGGTGGAAAGTGCATTTACCGCTTTGGTACCTACACCGTTTAGACCAACTGACTTTTGAAAGGCTCCGGAGTCGTATTTACCACCAGTATTGATTTTTGAAACGCAGTCTACCACCTTACCCAAAGGAATACCTCGGCCATAGTCTCTCACTTCAACTTTAAGCTCAGAGACCTTCACATCGATGGTTTTTCCAAAGCCCATCATGTGTTCATCGATACTATTATCGATAACCTCCTTCACTAAAACATAAATACCATCATCTTGAGCCGATCCATCGCCAAGCTTCCCGATGTACATACCGGGTCTCAGTCTGATGTGCTCTTTCCAATCGAGTGACCGAATACTATCTTCGGTGTAATTCGCTGCTTGATTCGCCATTCAAAAATTCAAAACAAAGGTCCATGGAATTTCATGCTCTTTAGCACAATACCAAATCGAAATTTAGAATTAAAATTCTAGAAATGCACGCCTCTCAACGAGGTTCCGAACAAGCAATTGCTCAGGCTCTGATAATGAGAAGATTACTAAGCTCTTCGCTTTCCCAAGATAACCGCTAGGTAGAAAAACCAAGCCAATATTAATACAGGGCCTAGGTATACATAAAAGCCTAAGGTCTTGATATTATAGTCTGCTGACATATTCATTAAGCCAAGAAAAACGAGAATCAAACTAAAGAATAGATTCAGTACACCGGCAAAGCCTTTTATCCAGACCATTAAATCCTTTTTTAAAGACTTATTTCTTATACCCGTACCATCTTCTGTCGTATTGATTTTCTTCAGCACTTTGGTGAAATAATAGCAAACAACATTGGCTAAGAGAAAGATAATAATGGCTCCGAAAAAATAAGTATCCTTATTGGCTGTACCTAGCGCATCGCCCGCAGGATCGAAACGATAGTTTACCTGACTTGCCATAAAGGCATAAGACCAGATTAAAGCACCTGTAAACATCAAAATCGTCACATTCCTAAAGAACCCTATAAACTTGTCCATCTCTGAATTTTAATCGAGCGCGAAGATAATTAATAGAGTTGGTTTACTCATACATCTCTCGAATAATCCGCAATCATATCAGCCCCTTCTTTTATAGAGGCTAGCCCTACCCATACACCTTCAAAAGCACATCCTTAAAAAGTCTTTTATGCGATTGGAAATTGAATTTTGATTAAGTTAGTGACATGAGTCTCAACCCGACTGTTATAGCCATACCGGTCTATTTCTTATTAATTGGCATAGAGTTGCTAGTGCATAGCATTAAGGCGACCAAATCATATCGACTGAATGATGCCATTACCAATATTAACTGTGGCGTTACTTCACAGGTCATGGGAGCTTTTTTAAGGGTCTTCTCCATTGGCTTTTACACCTACCTCTATGAACAGTTTAGGTTTGCTACAATCGAAAACAGCGCTTTAACTTGGGTGATCGCATTTATTGCTTACGATTTTTTCTATTACTGGGCACACCGCATGAGTCATCAGGTAAACCTTTTCTGGGGTGGTCATAGTGTGCATCACCAAAGCGAAGAATACAATCTATCGGTGGCGCTCAGACAGAGCTCCACACAGGTTATTTGGACATCTATTTTCTATACACCAATGGCTTTTATTGGAATAGACCCGCTAGTGCTCCTCTCTGTTTCAGGTTTCAACTTATTGTATCAGTTTTGGATTCACACAGAATCTATCGATCGACTGCCAAAGTGGTTTGAGGCTGTCATGAATACTCCATCACACCACAGAGTGCATCATGCCAGAAACCCAAAATATATTGATAAGAATCATGCAGGAACATTTATCATTTGGGACAAGATGTTCGGCACATTCAAGCTGGAAGAAGAAAAGCCTACCTACGGCATTACGAAAAACCTAAACAGTTGGAACCCCATCTGGGCCAATTTGGCACACTACAGTGATATGGCGGCCGACCTCAAAACGATTCCCAAGTTCTCAGACAAGGTTCGATATGTATTCAAAAAACCGGGTTGGCTCCCTGAGGGTTTAGGCGGGTACAGAGCACCATATGACATCGACAGAAAAACCTATCAGAAATACGACTTACACACGGTCAAAGCGGTCAATGCTTATGTTTTTACACATTATATTTTACTTCTTGGCGGAACGGCATTCTTCCTTTTTAACATGGCTCGTTTTGATCAAGACCTGCTAGAAAAATCAGTGATGGCTGGGTTAATTATCTTATCTACGCTCAGCTTTGGCGGGCTTTTTGAATCACGCAGGTGGGCCTTTCCGCTGGAAGCAATCAGGCTCGTTCTTGTTCCAACGGCCTTGCTCTATTTTCTGGTCGGCTTTAAGCTTACCCCTCTCTTAATAATCGCCACTTTCCTATTTATCTTCGGATCATTGTTTTGGTTACTGAAAAGCCGATCAGTACCTTCGCAGGCTGTTAAGAATAGCTAACATGAAGAAACATCTAATACTCCTCTTTACTGTATCCATCGCTCTTTTTGTGGGTTGCTCTAAGCCCAGTGATCTGGGGGACTTTGACACTGAAAAGTGGCAAGGTGACATCAAGGGCTGTACTGGTAATCGGGCGGAGATGATTGATGAATTGATAGAGGTAAAGTCGAAATTCCTTGGCCTCTACCAAAAAACGATAATTAAGCTACTCGGACAACCCGAAGATCAGGAGTTGTACAATCGCAGTCAAACCTATTATGTATACTACATTGACGGTGCACCCAGTTGCGAAAATAGCCAGGAAGACCCACGCATCTTACAAATTAGATTCACATCACTTGGTATCGCTAACGAAGTGAATATCAAATAACTACAAAACAGAGAACAACTAATACTTTAGTAGAAAATACGGCTAAACGGTCGTACAACAACCGAATCTTTTAACCTCACCACTTTTTCTAAAATATAATTTCTCTAGTCGAAAAAATTATATAACTTAAGAATCAATCGGATGAATAAGCTGGTTGATTTATTGGCTTTCGTGCAATCGTTTTACTCGTTAAAATGATGAGTCAGTAACGATTAAAATTAGCTCAAAGTTAGTTTTAGTTTTATAGGTAGTTTAGTTGAAGGTTGGCTACTCCTCAGGCTGACCTTCCGCTTTTTTAAGCTTTACCTGATGATCAAAGATTTCAATTTTTCCAGCCTTATATAGGCCTCCCAAAATCTTTTTAAAGTTCTTTTTACTCATACCAAAAGCGTCTCTAATTGCCTCAGGACTGCTCTTATCTCCCATTTCCAATACACCGCCAGCAGCTATTAATTGATCTATGATGTCAGTACTCATGTCTTTAACTGCCTCATAACCTTGTTTCTGTAAGGAAAGATCAATTTTGCCGTCTTCACGAATGGTTTTCACAAAGCCTTTCTTTTCATCACCAATTGTGATTTGTTCAAAAACCTCATTGGCGTAAATCAAACCCTGGCACATTTCATTAATCACCACTTTGTAACCAAGGTCTGTCTTTTGCCAGATATGTATTTTTACTTCATCGCCTTCGGCAAGTTTGCATGCATTACTTAAAAAGGCGGAAATTTTGCTAGTTCCAATCATGCGATTGGTCTGATGATCTATCAGCAGCATCACGAGATAAGATCTACCTTCAACCATTTCAATGGCTTGTTCTTTATTTGGCACGAATAAGTCCTTTTCTAATCCAATGTCAAGGAAGGCACCAAAGTCTGTGACTTGTTTCACCTTAAGCCCTACCATATCTCCCACTTGTCCTTTCGGCATACGCGTAACTGCGATAGGACGACTCATGTGATCGGTGTAAACAAATACTTCTATCTCATCACCAATTTCATATTCCGTAGGCAGGTACTTGGCAGGAATCAGAATTTCATCTGTTAAATCCTCACCATCGTTTAAATAGCAGCCAAAATCTACTGCTCTACCGATCTTTAGTTTCTGAATTTTTCCTATCTCTATCATCTATCTATTCCTTCCAATTCGTATTTTCATACCAACGCACACAAAGGTATGATTAAAAAGGTCTTCAAATCTAGATATTGGAATATTCTACTTCGGTTTACCTTAGCCTCTTTCTTGGTCATCGGCCATGCATTTAATGGTGCTGCTCAAAAAAACAAACCCTATTTGGCGTCTCAATCCTTCGATGAAACCATACGAGGTACAGATCGCTTTCGGATTGTTTTCTACAACGTGGAGAACCTCTTCGATTACTTTGATGACTCAACCAAAATGGATGAGGAGTTCCTCCCTAGGGGTGGCAGGTTTTGGACGAAAGCGAGGTATCAGACGAAGCAAAATAATCTGGCAAAGACCATCATGGCTACTGGCGGTTGGGAACCACCAGCACTTATAGGACTGTGCGAGATTGAAAATCGTTATGTGCTAAATAGTCTAACGAGCTTTACCGCCTTAAAAACTGCCGGATACGAGGTCATTCACCAAGACTCTCCTGATGACCGAGGCATTGATGTAGCCGCGCTTTATCGTCCAGATAAATTTGAATTGATTAACTACGAGTATTACAATATTACCTTCCCTTTTGACACTGTCAGTCACACCAGAGACATTTTACATGTAGTAGGCAAACTACCCAATAAAGACACGCTACACTTTTTCGTTAATCACTGGCCTTCCAAGTACGGTGGAGAGTTCGAGACAGAACCCAAACGGATGTATGCGGCAAAGTTCTTGAGAACCAAGGTAGATTCACTGCTTTCCATAAATTCAAATGCCTCTGTAATCATCACAGGAGATTTTAATGATGAGCCTGATGAAGCTAGCATCCTTGAAGGTCTAGCACCGATTGCTGATCGCTCACAAGTTCAGGCGACAGACCTCTTTAATCTGATGTATCCTATTCGGTTTAGCACAGGGACGCATAGTTTTCAGAATAAGTGGAGCATTATAGATCAGTTTATAGTCTCTGGCAGTCTCATGAATAGTACTCAAGGCACTCGGGTGTTTCAAGGAACAGCGCAGGTATTTGACATGCCCTTCTTAATCACTGAAGGGGCCACTGGAGCCACACGGCCGCTTCGCACTTATCAAGGGCCAAAATATATTGGTGGTTATAGCGATCATTTACCTATTCTACTGGACCTAGTGCTGAAATAAGGTATTGGCTTCTGAGGCTACGATTAATTTAAATTAAAGCCTTTCTAAGTGCTTTTATCATGCTCAAATCAGAATGTTTATCACCATTGACCATTGCAGAGCTGTGATATTCTAGGGCCCCAATTCCTTTAAGCAATTCAATATTTTCTGGACGAATTCCACCACCCGGCATGATAATAATTTCATCATCAGCCTCGTCTATCAATTCGCCTAATGTATCAACACCCATTGCAGCATTTTCTGCTCCTCCTGAGGTCAGTACACGTTGCAAACCCATTTCTTTCAAGGTATCCAATGCTTCGAACTGATTTTGCACAACATCGAAGGCCTTGTGGAAAGTTACATCCATATAGTTTGCTTCTTGCATTAGCAACATGGTCTTGGCCTCATCAATTCTACGATCTGTGGTGAGTGCCCCAAAGACAACACCCGCACAACCTACTTCAGCACAATAAGCAATATCTTCCTTCATAATTTCTAACTCCATAATGGAGTAATGAAAGTCTCCAGCGCGCGGCCTAATCAATACATATAATGGAATCTCTAAGAGTTCACTCGCCATCTGAATCATTCCTTTGCTTGGTGTCAAACCGCCCACAGAGAGTTCCATACAGAGTTCCACCCGATCGGCACCTGCATTTTGTGCATTTAGTGCTGATTCGATTGAGTTAGCGCATATTTCAAGCTTTGCCATAGCCATTCATTCAATAAATTCGAAGCTAAACAATTATTGCCGTTGTTGCTTTTATATTTGCGTTAAGGAAAACTATAAAATAAAGTAATGGAGTTAATTTCAGTGATAGGTTCAGGAACCATGGGAAATGGTATTGCCCATGTTTTTGCACAAAGCGGATTCAAAGTAAACCTTGTGGACATCTCTCAAGATGCACTTGACAGGGCCATAAAAACCATCGAAAAGAACTTGGACCGCATGGTAGCCAAGGAAAAAATCAGCGAAGCGCAAAAAGCTTCTACCCTATCCAACATCACTACCCACAGTGACCTTAAAACTGGTGTTTCAAATGCTGATCTAGTAGTAGAAGCAGCTACTGAAAATGTAAACATCAAGTTGAAGATTTTCGAAGACCTAGAAGCCTTTACTAAACCTTCTTGTATTCTTGCATCAAATACTTCTTCTATTCCAATTACTAAAATTGGTTCGGTCACTAAAAGACCTGATAAAGTGATTGGTATGCACTTTATGAATCCTGTACCGGTAATGAAACTGGTAGAAGTAATTAGAGGCTATGCGACTTCTGACGAGGTAACTGCCTTGATTATGGAGACTTCAAAGAAGTTAGGCAAAGTACCTACTGAGGTAAACGATTACCCTGGTTTCATTGCCAACCGTATTTTAATGCCTATGATCAATGAGGCGATCATTTCGTTGCACGAAGGTGTGGCTGGTGTGGAAGAAATTGATACAGTAATGAAGCTAGGCATGGCGCACCCAATGGGGCCTTTGCAGTTAGCTGACTTCATAGGACTGGACATTTGCCTGTCTATAATGAATGTGCTTTATGAAGGCTTCGGTAACCCGAAATATGCGCCTTGTCCTCTCCTAGTGAATATGGTGACTGCTGGATACATGGGTGTTAAATCTGGAGAAGGCTTCTATTCATGGGGACACGGAACAAAAGATTTAATTGTTTCGAGTCAGTTTACGAAATAGCCGAGCGCTTTGAGCGAAGAGGTATAAGCTTTGAGCTGAAAGTTTCAAGAAAACAGAGCCATCTTAACTTAGTTGAGATGGTTTTCGTTTTATAGAGCGCCAATACCACCCACTGATAGGAATAGCTATCCGAGTACATTAGAAACTAATTTCGTAAATTGACTCCTATGCTTAGGAAAAAGTCATTTATCGTTATTGCTACCCTTGCCGTTTCATTAAGCTTCAATTCATGTGAAGAAGAGTCTAGCATTTCCTTGATTGACAGTCGCTTTAGCTATGAGACGCCAGACTGCGACAACAGTGGTAACCCAGAGGTGAATTGCACAGAATGGATTGAGTTCATCAGCGATTCGGAAGTTGATCTTTTGGCAGATGGCGGAGACATTGTTCAAAGATTGAGTTACAGTATCAATGACAACAGAATTATCGTCACCCGAGACCTTTTAAGTTCTTATGCCATCAGTTTCGAAATCATTGATTCAAATACAATCAAGAGAACTCAGGATGAGTCTATTTGGAGTAAAGAATAATACGCCATTTGAATAAGGGGTAACACTCCTTGGATCGCGCTTTCCATTTCAATAGCTTTCCATCTACCGCTAAAAAAACGATTAAGCATCAGTAATAATCCCTTCATCACTTGAAACAAGAGCAACCAGACGAAAACATTTACGAGCATTTTGAAAAGTTCATAGCACTATCGGACGAACTTAAAGAGGCGCTTGGCCAAAGGTTAAATCATGTTGTTTTCAAAAAGGGAGAAATGGTCTTAGATGCCAATCAAGTCTGTACAGAAAGCTATTTTATCAAAAAGGGTATTCTACGCACCTACTTTGTTAAAGATGGAAAAGAGATCAGCGAATACTTCTGTGGAACAGATGAATGGGTGAACTCTCCCAAAAGCTTTATCACTAGGCAGAAGGATATTTACTACATCGATGCCATTGAAGAGACCGAGGCGTATCGTCTTAATGTCAATGATCTTGTCTATCTATTTGACAATTTCCCTTTGATGGAACGTTACTCTCGTTTGTCTATGGGGACATTTTTTGGGCACATGATGGAGCGAATCACTTCAATTAGGTTTACAACTGCCAAAGAAAAATACGATCACTTCTGCCAAACCTACAACCACATTTACCATCGCATTCCCTTGGGAATGGTTGCCTCCTACCTAGGTATAACCCAAGAAACCCTCAGTCGCATCAGAAAGCAAAAGTGATTATTTGACATAGGTCAAATTTTATCTTCTATAAGCTAGGTACATTGCAAGCCTATTAATCGCTAGATAACATGTGGAAAAAAGTACTCTTGGTTGTTGCCATTATCTTTATTGGTCTATTTATTTTTTTAGAGACCTATACGCCCCCACTCTCCGAAAGCTATGGAAAAGTCCAAACAAGGCTCTATTTGGGTGAGTCAGAAAATCAGCCCTTAGTCGTTGGCTTTGGTGGTTCTGAAGGAGGAAATGCTTGGGATAGCGACTTCTGGAAACCAACGAGAGATAAATTCTTAGCAAAGGGTTATGCCTTTTTAGCCATTGGCTACTTCGGTTCGAGCGACACCCCAGAAAGCTTAGACAGAATTTCTTTGGACGCTATCCATGACGCCATTCGTCAAATTGGTCAAAACCCGAAAGTCGATCCGGAAAGAATAGCGATTATTGGCGGTTCAAAGGGAGGCGAGTTGGTTTTAAACCTTGGGAGCTATTTTAACGATATTGATGCTGTAGTAGCCATGTCGGCCAGTCACGTGAGTTTTGCCGGCCTTACTGTGATGAGCAATACTTCTTCGTGGACTTTGAAGGATAATGAAGTACCCTTTGCACCCACGCCTTATGCTGCCATTCCGGCCATGATGTCTGGTGATCATTTAGAAGCTTACAGGCTTATATTAGAAAATAAGGAAGCTGTTAGCGCAGCTTCAATACCCGTAGAAAACACCAACGGCTCCATTCTACTACTATCAGCCAGCAAAGATGAGGCTTGGCCATCAGCACAAATGTCTCAACAAGTTGTCAATCGGCTGAAAAACAAAGACTTCAAACATCACTATGAGCATGTAATACTAGAAGGAGGCCACACAGAGCCATCGAAACACTTCGACCTGGTATTCGATTTTTTCGATAAGGTATTTCCAGCGAAAGAAGATTAAGCTCTCCGAACCATCTAATCACACGGTATCTTCTTAAGTAGAATATTTTAATGAAGGGATACAAACATTCTCAATCCGGCTTATATTGAATCTGAAAATGAAGCCTAAGACCAATATCAAGCTTAATCTATCTAAAAATGAGCGAGCTATGCTCAGAAAGCACAAGGTCAAAATCATTGAAGTACTGGACTATGCACCTGATGAGCTAGAAGTGCTGCTTGATGTAAACTCTGAACGCGCTAGAGAGATTTATGCCCTTGCAGATTTTCAACGTGTGCCTTCTATCGGGATAAAGTTTGCCGAGGACTTAGTTTTCTTAGGCTATTATTCGATGGCAGAACTTCAAGACCAAGACGGAGCGCAATTGACCGATGCTTATGAAAGAAAAAAAGGGTATCAGACTGATCCCTGCGTTGAAGATCAATTTAGATTGATTGCCTATGCGGCCAAGACAAATGATTACTCCAAAAACTGGTGGGAATTTACTTTAGAGCGCAAGAAGTTTAGAAATGAGTTTGGTTATCCAAATGATAGACCAAAAACACATTGGACTGAGGTCAATAGCAGGTAAGTATTGAGTGCTCTGAAGCGTTAGAAAGGTTCGAAATTTTTAATTATTTTAACCTATCACCAACAAACTGAAAATGAAAAAGCTAATACCTCTCATTATAATATTCTTCTTGGTCTCATGTTCTGCCACCAAACCACAACAGAACGGTCAGCAAGGAAAGGCTCAACTACTAAATGAACAGACCTTTTTATTGACTGAAATTTCTATCGACAAGAATTATGGTTTGTCACAAAAGAAACCAGTTAAAGTTGGGGGGATTGATGAAAATGAAGGGCCATTAAATGAGAGGAGATTTTTAAATGCTCTTGCCGGTCCAAATGGTGAAAAAATAAGCTATTTCAGAGCAGGTAGCTGTTGTGCTTTTAAAACTAAAAAGGGATTCATGGGACAAGGCCTACTAGACAATTATAGAGTTACCTGGGAGGGATCAAAAGACACAGTATCCATTTACATCAACATGTACGATTACGCAGAATTGAAAGCCCCTTATGGCTTTACTCTTAAAAAGTAGCTTCCTCTTACTTGAGTTCGTCAAAAATCAACCGCTCTAATCTCTCAACAAATTCAAGGCAACGCTAAAAACCCATTGTCTTTGTTTAGGCACAAAATCGCGACCTATCAGATTGCTTAGACTCTCTCCTGTTTTACTCAACCCTGATTCATATTTGATGTCGATCAATATACGGTCAAAGTCACCCCCTATACCCCAATGCCACATAAAATTAGAACGATTGTATTCAGAAGTCACTTGCTCTACTTCATTTAGAAACGATCGCTCACCCGATAATAAAATGCTAAACGAAGGCCCCATCATTAATCTCAGGTTTCCGATTCGATAACCAATATTAATCGGCACTTCCAACGTATTGAATTCAAATTCGGCCAGTGGATTAAAGCCAGAAATACCAGTGTAATCGTTGAAAACCAATTGCGTTTGTATTTTCGAAAAGAGCACCTCCGGTTGAAGATAGATGCGGTCGACATTTATGCGATAGAACCCGCCAAATTGATAGCCCACTTCTGACTCCGTATTAGAAGTACTGACTAGATCACTATTAATGTTCATCCGAGCACTCACCACTTTGAGAATCGCGCCAGCCTGATGGTCAGTACTATAAGTTTGTCCAGCTACTGCAAATGGCAATAAGGCCATCAATAGTATTAAGAATAAGGGTTTCAGGTTTAAAGTCATCCGCTAGATAATCATCAAATTATCAATAAATTCGAACTAAAATTAACAGGAATTAATCACATGGCACTGGAAACTGAATTTGAAAATGCTGTAAAGGCATCTTCAACCATATCGGAAAGACCTTCTAACGAAGATTTATTGAAAATTTACTCTCTCTATAAGCAAGCGACTGAAGGCGACAACTCTGGTGATGCACCTACCGGATTTGACTTTAAAGCAGCGGCTAAGTACAATGCGTGGAATAGTCTAAAGGGAACGAGCAGCGACTCTGCCATGACCCAGTACATCGACCTTATAAATCGACTAAAATCCGTTTAGGGTAAGTTTTCTAACCATGCTATCGTTTACACTCGTATAAACAAGGGTTATTTAAAAATTGGGATATTATTCGCATATTGCGCCCGGTTTTAAAACTCAAAATAGAATTAACAACAATGGGATTATTCAGCTTCGGTAAGAAGAAAAAGAAACCTGCACGAGCGTGCGAATTAGAGGGTTCACTATTAGAATTTGGAGAAGGCTATTTGCTGACCTCCGCACAAATTATCAAATCAAAAAGGTTTTGGGATAATAAAATGATTGAGCCGGAAACATTGGCTTATTCAAAAGCACATTTCGAGAAGAATGACGAAATGGGTACCAAAATGAGAACAATGATTTTTCAAAAGTATAGCTCTAAGGACAAACCTTGGCTTATTGGTGACGGTCAGGTCACTCAGTTTGAAATTGACAAAGACAAAGCAAGAGAGTACGCCAGAGAGTGGTGGGAATCAGGCTTTACTTTTACCCCTCCAGAGGTTGGTGCCGCTGAAAAGGTATTGGACGAGCAAGAGTATGCTGAATGGAAAGAATATGCTGTAATGAAAGCTGGTGAAGAGCAAATGAGAAAGATTGGCTAATCACTGAAGAAAAGATTAGAAGCCTTATCGATTTAATCGCTAAGGCTTTTTTATTGCCTTTTGATCACTTGTAAAACGATCTTTCCCTCATAAACAGTCTCTAACCTTAATTCTTTAGCTGCAATACTATTCCTTAATAAGGTGAGGTATCCCGGTTCCTCATATCGCTCATTCAGTCTGGATGCATTCACTAAGAGGTAGTCACCCACTTTGACCTCACTAAAATCTAACTCCACCCACCATTGATAATCATCATTCGTAGGCTGAAAATCATAGAAGTAAGACGCTCCGTAAGACACTAAGCCATCGGTAATGATGGTCTGTGCCTCTGGGTTTTCTACAAACTCAGTAATCACTAGCTGCTCCAATTCCCGGTAATTGTTCTCTGGAGCCTTATATATTTTATAGGCTGGAATGGCCAAAAGCGCAGCAAGTGGTAGCCACTTCAGCTTTGCCCCCATTACCTTAGCAAAAACAACCTTGTCGGACCAATAGTAAGCTCCTGCCATAATGAGGACTGGAATTACGAAGGTGATGTGGCGAGTATCTACCGGCATAGGGCTGTAATACTTCCAATTGGTACTGATAAACCACCAAGAGCCAATCATCAGCACACTGGCCACAGGCCAAAGCATTTCTGGTTTGTTCAATCGCCAATCATTCCTTTTTAATGTCAATAAGGCTGGCAAGGCAAAACCAAGAGGAATAAAGAAGCCTCCTCGCAAAAAGCCAAGGAACGGCAGGTAAGTCAATCGCTTTAGAATTTGAGTCGCATCCTTATCAAAGAAGGTCTTTACTGTCGCTTCGTGATTATCAGAGATGTTATTGAAACGATAGAAAAAGTCTCCAAAGCTTTCTTGGTACCAAAACCCATGCAATAAGAAAAAGAAGACCAAAAGGCTTACTGAGACATACCAAAAACCCTTATTGTTCTTTCGTCTAAAATCATTGATTAGCAAGTAGGCAAATAGTGGTGCTAGGATGAGAATGCTTGTCTTAATCAAGAAAGCACCGAACAGCGCCAACGCCATTATGGAGGCCAATAAACGATAATCTCCCTCCCGTCTATTCACAAAATCGTAACAGATCAAAGCAATGAATATTCCCAGTGCGATTGGTATTTCAGGGAAAAGGTGGGTTATAAACGTAATGGTATGGTAGTCGGCAACAAAGAGGACTCCTGAGATAATGCCAATCCAATGGCCATGCCTATGTCCTACACCGAAAAGTAAGTTAAGCATGACTAAACCGCACAAAAGAGGAAAAATAGTAATGGTATACTGATTGATTCCAAAGACATCAATCAGCCAAGACACAGGGTATAGTAAGCCTACTCTACTCGTAAAATGGTTGTTCGTAATTTCAAAAGTGCCTTCACTTATTTGGTTTGCAAAGTTGACGTAGGTGAAGTCATCCCAAAAGGCCAGACCATCATTGGCAAAGTACCAAACCGCTATAAAAAAGACATTCGCCAATAGCTGGATGGTTCGATAAGACCTAAAATCAATGAACTCCTTGGGCATCATTGAAACGAATATAGTTGATTAGCCATTTACTCTTTATATTTTCGTGAGACAAAGCCATGCAACTCTTCTACCAACCCGAACTTGTCAATGGAATTCATCACCTCGATGCGGATGAATCGCGTCATGCCATCAAGGTATTGCGCCTAAAGGTTGGTGATGCAATCAGCCTAATTGACGGAAAAGGCACCTTTTACAAGGCCAACATCACGCTTGACAATCACAAGAAGTGTGAATTTGAAGTTTTAGAAAAAAGTCATGAGCCTGAACGCATTGGCTATAAGCACATCGTCATTGCCCCAACTAAAAATCTAGACAGAACGGAGTGGTTCGTTGAAAAAGCTGTCGAGATTGGTGTTGACAGAATTTCCTTCATCCTAACAAAGAACTCTGAACGAAAATTTTTAAAGACAGATAGGCTCATTAAGAAAGCCATCAGTGCCATGAAGCAATCGATTAAAGCGAGCATGCCTACAATTGATGAATTGACACCCTTGAAGACCTTTCTAAAGAACATAGAAGCCAATGACAAGTTCATTGCTTATGTGGACTTTGAAAACCCTATTGCTTTGAAGGCTATCGCATCTCAAAACAGCTTAGTACTCATTGGGCCGGAAGGTGACTTCACCGCTGATGAAGTTCAATTGGCAGAAGCTCACGGTTTTAGAAAGGTATCGTTAGGCAATAGCAGACTGCGAACAGAGACCGCAGGAATAGCCGCAGTGCATATTTTGAATTTATTTCCTTAAGATTGTCCTATGGCCTTAAACTACATCTGGATCGGATTCTTCTTAATCGCCTTTATTGTGGCGCTTGTAAGGCTGATCTTTTTTGGTGACACTGAAGTATTTCCCCAGATGATGGAGAGCACTTTCAGCATGGCAAAAACTGGTTTTGAGATTTCCATTGGACTTACTGGTGCCTTAACCCTATGGATGGGCATTATGCGGATTGGTGAAAAGGGTGGTGTAGTGGCCATTATCGCGAGAGGCATTAGCCCATTATTCACCAAAATCTTTCCTGAGATACCGAAAAACCATCCTGTCTTCGGGCCAATGATGATGAATTTCTCGATGAACTTTTTAGGCCTAGACAATGCCGCTACTCCTTTGGGTTTAAAAACCATGGAAGGTTTACAAGAACTGAATCCAGAAAAAGAGAAAGCTTCCAATTCTCAGATCATGTTCCTTGTGCTGAACACGTCTGGACTTACTTTAATCCCAGTTTCCATCATGGCATATCGCGCTACCGAAGGTGCTGCCAATCCTGCTGACATTTTCATACCAATATTGCTAGCCACTTACTTTTCAACTCTAGCAGGACTTATTACCGTCTCAATTTTTCAAAAAATCAATTTATTCAATAAAGTAGTTTTGGCGTATATGGGCAGTTTGACTATCGTCATTGTAGCCGCCCTCCTTTACTTTCAATCCATACCTCAAGAGCAAGTCACTACCATTTCAAACACAATTGCTGCCGTCATATTACTGGGCATCATATCCTTTTTCATAGTCATGGCCATGAAGAATAAGGTCAATGTCTACGAATCCTTAATCGAAGGTGGTAAGGATGGTTTTAATGTGGCCATCAAGATCATTCCTTATCTGGTTGGTATTCTTGTGGCTATTGGAGTCTTCAGAGCTTCAGGAACTCTTGATTTCATCAATGATGGTTTTAAAGTCTTTTTTGAGTTTTTGGGTGTAAATACTGAGTTTGTTGATGCATTGCCTGTCGCTTGGATGAAACCCCTCAGTGGTTCTGGGGCGCGTGCTGCCATGCTAGAAACTTACACCAATTTTGGTGTAGACTCATTCCCAGGTCGTGTGGCGAGTGTCTTACAAGGATCAACAGAAACGACTTTCTATGTGCTAGCTGTTTACTTTGGTGCTGTTAAAATCAAAAACTCGCGCTATGCCGCTACCGCTGGTCTGATAGCTGACTTTGTAGGCGTAATAGCTGCTATCATTATCTCTTACATCTTCTTCTATTAATTAGCTTCGAACCATTCTTGAATTTCAAGAGTTAGGAAGACATCTTAAACATTAACCAAAATCATGAAAAGATCATTTTTACTATTTACACTTGCCCTTACACTTATCGCATTTGGTGCTAACGCTCAAAAATTCCCTGACTTGGATGCTAGTCCAATGGACGCAAGTTACTTCCCTGATGGCCAACCACTAGATGAAGTATTCCAAAGAGACGTAAGAGAATTAAAAATCAAATTGGTATACAGCAGACCACAATTGAAAGGAAGAAACATGATTGGTGGAAAAGCTGCTCCTTTGAATGAAGTATGGAGACTAGGTGCTAATGAAGCTCCTGAAATTACTTTTTATGAAGACGTAAACTTTGGAAGTACGGCCGTAAAAGCGGGCACTTATGTAATTTTTGCCGTTCCTGGTGAAAAGGAATGGGAATTCATCTTAAGCTCTAAATTGAATACTTGGGGAAACTATACAACAAGTGAAGACAAATACGTGGCTAGAGTAAAGACAAATGTAATCAGCTCTCCAGAAGCTCCGATTGAAGTCTTTTCAATGATGTTCAAAGAAGTTGAAGGTGGTGCTCATTTAGTCGTAGGCTGGGAAAACACTATTGTTGAAATGCCGATCAAGTTTTAATAGCAAAAACATTAAATACTAAGGTCCCGCTCCCACACTATGGAGACTGGGGCCTTTTTTATTTCCGCTTATCCCTAGAATAAGGACTGTAGCAGAAACTGTTTGCAATAGTAGTTTTCTAGCCATAACATTATACTTCAAATCAACCATACTATGAGAAAAACCATACTACTTGTAATCTTGGCACTGTTTGTCAGTCCTGCATTTGCGCAGTATAAAGCAGACTTCAAGGCGGCTGAGAAATTCAAATCTACCAACGTCAGAAAGATGTTGAAGTCGACTCGGGTATCCCCTCGATGGTTCAAAGACAGTGACAAATTCTGGTATACATATACTACCACTGCAGGTAAGAACTTCTACATGGTAGATCCTGCTAAAAAGACCAAAGCCATGTTGTTTGATAACATGGATTTTGCGGCTCAACTCAGTCAATTGACCAGCAAACCATGGGACCACAGAAACCTAGACCTAAAAGCTTGGAAGCTAGAAGATGATAACAAAACATTCACCTTTATGGTGGATAGCATTGACTATCACTTTGACATCAACAGTAAGCTCATTTCGAAGGGAGATTCTACAGAAAAAGCAAAAAAGCGTAACAATTGGGCACGTTACTCCCCTGACAGCACATACATTACTTATGCCAAAAACTATGACCTGTACATGATGAGAGCGGATGACGCTGATTCTACAGAAATTCTTCTAGCCGATGATGGTGAAAGATGGTTTAGCTATGGTTTTGATCGTGGTGACACTACCAAAGACAAAAAATTCGCGGCTAACGTAAGATGGTTCGAAGACGAATCCAAATTCTATGTGAGTCGCTCTGACTCTCGCAAAGTGAAAGAGCTTTTCGTAATTGATGACTTAAGTAACCCTCGGCCAGAGGTAGAAATTTATAAGTATGCGATGCCGGGAGATCAAGACGTACCGCAGTCTTATCTTTCAATCTTTGAAGTACCTAGTAAAAAGAGAATCGATGTAGACCTAGACAAATACATTGATCAAACGGTATCTACATATCTTCCTGGCGAAACTTCAGATAGAATGTTTGCTACAAGGATGAACAGAACGAGTGACTCCTTAGACGTGGTATCTATCAATACGGCTACAGGTGAAGTGAAAGAGTTATTTACCGATGCTAATTATCCTTATTTCTACACAGGCAGCATTCAGTTACGCATCTTAAATGAAGGAGACGACCTTGTTTGGTGGTCCGAAAGAAATGGTTGGGGACAACTTTATCTGTATGATGGAAACACTGGAGCACTCAAAAACAAGATTACCAACGGTGGCTATTATGTTACTGGAAGAATCGCTCAAGTTGACACGGTCGGTAGAAAAGTTTACTTCGAAGGACGCGGAAGAGAGCAAGGTATTGATCCTTATTATGCCCTGATTTACAAAGCTAATTTGGACGGATCGGGTTTCCAGCTTCTTAGCTCAGAGGCTGCCAATCATGCAGTAAACATGTCTAAATCTTCTAAATATTATGTTGATAATTATTCGGCAACTGACGTAGCGCCTAGATCGGTACTTAGAGATAGCAATGGCAAAATCATTATGGACTTAGAGTCGGCCGACCTTTCCTTGTTATATGAAGCTGGCTGGAAAATGCCAGAGCGCTTTACAATGAAGGCAGATGATGGTATCACAGATCTTTATGGTGTAATGTTTAAGCCTTTTGACTTTGACTCTACCAGAAAGTATCCAGTTATTTCATATGTTTATCCAGGCCCACAAGTGGAGTCGTTTGGTAATGACTTTAGTGCTACTTCAGGCTATAACACTGCCATGGCACAACTCGGGTTTATAGTAGTAAGCATGGGCCATAGAGGCGGTAGCCCAATGAGGGATAAATATTACCACACCTACGGCTATGAGAACTTAAGAGACTACGCCTTAGCAGATGACAAACGTTCTTTAGAAATATTAGCCAGTAGACATTCATTTATTGACCTTGACCATGTAGGTATCTTTGGTCACTCTGGAGGCGGGTTTATGTCCACAGCCGCCATGTTAATGTACCCTGATTTTTACCATGCAGCTGCATCTTCTGCGGGTAACCATGACAATAATGTTTATAACAAATGGTGGGGAGAAACGCATAACGGTGTAAAACGCATTGATAAGAAGAAAAAGGATGAA
Organism: uncultured Roseivirgaceae bacterium; assembly: GCA_964352205.1. Taxonomy (GTDB): domain Bacteria; phylum Bacteroidota; class Bacteroidia; order Cytophagales; family Cyclobacteriaceae; genus Roseivirga. The sequence continues at coordinate 97,876 of CAYGQO010000002.1, read as the reverse complement.
GATGGCAATGAGTACACAGAAACCACTTGGGATGCTAAAGTGAAAACTAACCCATCTATTGCCAAGAACCTTAAAGGTCACTTGCTGATAACGCACGGAACGCGTGACAACAATGTGAACCCTGCAAACAGTTTACGATTAGCCAATGAGCTGATGAAAGCTGGAAAGCGATTTGACTATATGCCAATACCAGGTTCTAGACACGGATATGGAAGTAAGCGTGACTATTACGAACAAATGATGTGGTATTTCTTTGCCGAGCACCTTTTAGGCGATTACAGAAGCAATGTAGAGATCGGTTTACCTGATGACGGTAAATAATCATACCAAATTCAATGAATGCCACTCCGACTCATCGGGGTGGCATTTTTTTTGTGTTAAGGTGCAACTGTAATGCATTTTTCTTCATCTTCAATCAAAAGCTCAACATATGAAACGGTCAGTTCTGGTTACATTACTTTACCTTATTGCTTTTAGTGCACTTGGTCAAGACCTGTCAGAAGGAATAAAACTTTACCAAGCAGGTAAGCTCAAAGAGGCTAAAAAAAGTCTAGAAGACTATAGATCAAGAGATACTCAATTCGAAAAAGCACAGTACTATCTGGGGCGCATTGCCTTCGATGAAGAAGAGTACAGTGACGCCATTGATTATTTCAAGGAGGCCATCGATAAGAATGATCAAAGTGCCGACTATTACACATGGCTTGGCAACGCCTACGGTGTATATACTCAAAATGCCAGTAAAATAAGACAAGGAATTCTAGCTCCAAAGATCAAGAAGAATTACGAAAAGGCAGTTGCGCTTGATCCTCAAAACCTAGATGCACAATGGGGCCTTATCGAATATTACACACAGGCCCCCGGTTTTATGGGAGGCAGTATGGAAAAAGCTGCCGAGACAGCCAATATCATATTGAGTTTTAATGAAAAGGAAGGATACAGAGCTTTATCCACTGTCTATCAGCGAGACGAAAAATACAATGAAGCCGAAGTCGCCTTTGTCAAACTTGTGGAACTAGACAGTAATTATTCGATGTCTCTTGGCAACTTTTACCAGAACCAAGCTAAGTACGACCAAGCCTTTACACTCTTTGAAAAGATGAGTACTTCACAACCTAAAAATACGAATGTGATTTATCAGATTGGGCGCACCAGTGCCCTATCTGGTTTACGCCCTGAAGTAGGTATAAAGGCATTAGAGACTTATCAGACCCTAGCTTTGCAAGAAGGTGCTCCATCCTATGCAGCGGCTAAAATGCGTTTGGGAATGATCTATGAAAAAATGGGCAATAAAACAAAGGCGAAGGCCTTATATCAGGCATCATTAGCTGAAGACCCCAAAATGGAATTGGCAAAAGAGGGATTAAAAAGAGTTAAATAGGCTATCGGCCTAACACTCTGCGACACATTCAATTTCTACCAGGGCATTCAATGGTAGTCCAGCGACTGCTATTGTAGTTCTCGCAGGTGTGTGACCTTCGAGCATTTCCCCATATACCAAATTCATCTTTTCGAAATTGGCCATGTCGCTGAGATAGACATTACACTTAACGATGTGTTGTAAGGTCAATCCCTGAGAAGCTAATACAGCACTGAGATTCTTCATCACCTGCTTCGTTTGTCCTTCCACACAAGTTTTGTCTACTCTTCCAGTCTCAGGATTAATGCCTGTCTGGCCAGAACAAAAAACAAGATGGCCTGTTTTTACGGCAGACACGTATGGCCCTAAGGCTTCTGGAGCTTTATCAGCGACTATTTTTTCCAATTACTTCACGTTCACCGTAATCGTCTTACTCCATTCCGGGCCATATGAAAGATGGGCTCCATTGGCAAACTGCAAAGTGATCGTATGTTTACCAGGTGTCAATTTTAGATTGGCTTCTTCTTGACCCTTTCCATAATGAATGTGCGTCAGGTTCGCAGGGACAGGGTCACCCTTCTTTATTGGAAAACCATCAATAATAATGTGATGATGACCAGCATCCTTTACAATCTCTCCGGCTGGTAGTATTTCCATTCCCTTTACCCCCATTTTAACGTAAACTGGTGTTCCTACCTCTTGACCATCCTCAAGGTTTTCAAAGTAAACTCCCTCCTCTTGGCCACATGCCATAACAGTTAGTGACAATACTAGAATCAGTGAAAAGCTTTTTAGTAATTTCATTTTAAGGTTTTGTTAAAGGTAACTTTTGAAACCGCTAAAATATGAAGCGATCATGAAGAATAACACTAGGGAGCTACTAAGGTTTTGAATATTTTCTGTTATGTGAAATACATATAGCGCTAAACAATCTGAACTTGTTGTGTAGATTTACTGTAATTACAATGTATGAAGAAAGAAAAGAAGACCTCCGTAACAAAAAGAGACATTATAGAGCTCGTTGTCATCGTTGGAATCTTCGCTACAATCTATTTTACAGGCGCCCAAGCCGAAGTCTTCGGTAAAGTTCAGCAAGTCTTTTTGAAGACTGGCGTTATGAATGCTTCAGAATTGAGCGAAGAAGCTTATGAGGCAGCTGATTTGAATTTTCAACTAAGAGATGCATCTGGTAACACCTTAGATGCAAGTAGCCTTAAAGGAAAAACCATTTTCATTAACATCTGGGCTACTTGGTGTGCACCATGTGTAGCCGAAATGCCAGGGATTAATAAACTCAGGGCAAAGTTCAAAGATGACCCTAATGTTGAATTCTTAATGATTTCGGAAGACCGAGACCTACAAACTGCCATTAACTGGGTTGAGAAAAAGGGATTTGATTTACCTATTTATCAAATGGCCAGTAAATTACCAGACATGTATGAAACAGGTTATGTACCTTCTACGTTTCTCATCTCTCCTGAAGGTGAAGTAGTTGTTCGGCACACGGGCCTTGCCAATTACAATACACGTAAGTTTAGAAAGCTACTTGGTAAACTCTCTGCACAAGGTTCGGCCTCTAATTAAAAGCGCCACTTTTCAATTTGGCAAAATATACCTTAGACGCCTTAATTACTTTTGGTGCTAAGAGCACTGCCGAAATCATAGTTGGTATGGCCATAAGCGCAAAACTACCGTCAATCAGGTTTACAACAAAGCCCAGAGAAGTAACAGCCCCAGCCACGATTGTTCCTATGTAGATGTAGTTGTATAGATTGCCTTTTTTCACGCCAAACATAAATGACATACACTTTACTCCGTAGTAAGAGTACGAAAGCAAAGAACTTACTGCAAATACTAGGATGCACAAACCAAGTAGATAGCCACCGGCACCAGGAATGGCAGTATTGAATGCTTCTAATGTCAGGGTTACACCAAGTAAACCAGTGTCTTGGGCACCTAGGTAGGTTTCATGCACCCCAGTTCCTAATATCACAAGAGCCGTTAAAGTACAAACCACAAGCGTATCGATAGCTGGTCCGAGCATGGCTACAAGCCCTTCTCTAACCGGCTCATCTGTTTTAGAATCCCCATGTACTAAAGGAGCTGTACCTATACCCGCTTCATTAGAAAATGCAGCTCTCTTTGCACCGATGATGATTACAGCACCCAGTCCACCGCCTAACACGGCACTTCCTGTAAATGCTTCACCTAATATCTCAGCAAATATGCCAGGAATTTGACCTACGTTTTGAAGCAAAATGTAAACCACAAGAATGAAATAAAGCACTACCATAGAAGGCACAAGGCGCGAAGCCACCTTGGCAATTTTCTTAATACCACCGAAAATAACTGTCGATACTAGAATGGTTAAGATGACACCTATTATTGAAGAAGCATACGAAATATCCGCACCAAAGAGTTGAAATGAATCTGTAGGATCGTAACCTAAGCTAGGCCCTAAAACAACATTAAGGGCGGCAGTAAGTTGGTTGGCTTGAAAAATAGGTAGCGCGCCAATTAAAGCGAAAACACAGAAAAATATGGCTAGTGGTTTCCACTTCTGGCCTAAACCTTCGGTAATCACATACATTGGCCCACCTCTTACTTCTCCATCAGAGTCTTTGCCCCTGAACATCACTGCCAGCGTACAAGTGTAGAATTTGGTGGCGATACCAAAGAAAGCTGAAACCCACATCCAGAAGATAGCGCCTGGCCCGCCCATAGTTATAGCCACTGCCACACCAGAGATATTACCCATACCGACAGTAGCCGCTAAAGCCGTTGAAAGCGCCTCATAATGACTTATTTGGCCTTCTTTATCTTCTTCGTGATATTTTCCTGCAAGTACCAAGATGGCATGTTTAAAATAGAGGAATGGCATGAAGCGGCTATATACCATAAAGAATAGCCCTCCTCCCATCACTAGAATAAGTAATGGGATACCCCAAATCCAGTTACTAAAATCTCGTACAGCGCTTTCTATTAATTCCAATGTGATCTGGTTTTTGTTTCAGCATGCATGATACCGCTTATGCATATCCCATACAAATGGATTTATGTAATTGTGTCGTTAACTTACCTAATCCATGAGGATAGAATAAGGAGCCTATTTTTGAAAGGAAAACCTTTATTTGAAAGGTGCATGTCTTTAAATCCCCTTCGAATAGTATTATATTACCACAAGGTCACTCATTATAGTCATGAAATTCAGACACATATTTCTCCTCCTATTCGTAATAGCCCTCTCAGGTTGCAAGAATGATGATAATCCCATCAACAACAACACCTTCTCTGGTGATATAGTCTTGCAAACACAAAGTCAAATTGAAGACTTGGGTGCTTCAGAAGTTACCAAAATCACTGGCTCAGTTCGAATCGGTGGTTCAGCTCAAGCACTTCGGGACATTGTTAGTCTATCTCCATTGAACAAAATTGATTCGATTACTGGTGATTTATCAATCATTGGCACCTCAACTTTGGTAAACCTCGGTGGCCTACAGCGGCTGAAGTATGTTGGTGGCCGTGTTATAATCAATTACAATGAGGACTTAAACAGCCTCTTAGGGCTAGAAAATCTACAAAGCACGGGCAAAAGCTTCTCGATTGGCGAAAATGATGCGCTAGAAAGCATTGGTGTCAACATGGCACTTAGCGATGTGGGAGAAGTGTTTTCTGTCGATAACAACGGTATTTCTGACCTAAATGCCTTTTCCAATTTAACGCGAGTAGGCGATTTAAACCTGAGCAGGTTAGCAAACCTAACAGACCTCGATGGGCTCAGTGCGCTAGAGTCCATTGGTTTTCGATTGTGGATCTCAGAAAACCCTAGCTTGGATAATATTAGGGGGCTGTCAAACCTTTCTACAGTTGGTGATATCACCCTCTGGAATAACAACCGCTTATCGAGCCTAGAAGGATTAGAAGGTATTACCGGTTCAACTGGGCTTTATTTAAGAGGGCTCCCTTCCTTACGAGACCTGACTGGTTTGAATAACATTACCAGCCTACGGTTCAATTTAATCATAGCAGATAATGAAAACCTTGAGTCATTGAATGGACTCCAAACTGACATAGAGTTTGTGCAGGAAAAGAGCATTTTATCCATGGTGAACCTTCCAAAACTACAAACCATGGACAATTACACTTTTAGTGGGAGGCTCTCGGAATTAATATTCGCAGACCTACCCTTGATCGAATCACTACCCACATTCGCAGAACAGGACAGTGTTGACTACTTGGCCATTGCCCAAAATGAAAGACTAAGAAATATAGACGAACTAGTAGACCTAACATTCGCAGTCCGTTTGCTCCTATTGCAAAACTCATTGATTGAGCACATTAATGGCTTATCAGGACTAAAATCAACATTTAGAATGGAGATATTGGACAACCCAAGGCTCAATAACCTTGATGGTTTTAGTAATCTTAATGAAGTAATTCAAGACACAAGAATCGAAAACAACCAGAGCCTTATAAACCTTTGTGGCTTAACTACTGCCGCTAACGCAGACGGCTTAAAAGGAGACTATTCTGTCTCAGCAAATGGCTTCAACCCTTCTATACAGGATATCAAAGATGGTAATTGCGAAAACTAGTTAGGCCTCACTTCCACTGCTGGACAATCTTATAGTTCAGACTAACTAAATAAATAGTTATATTTAAATTATGAGACAAGCGACTCTGCCACGTAATCTGATTCTAGTACTAGCCATCGTACTTACTCCCATGCTATTCATATCACAATCTTCTGACCCAATACTCAGGTCATTAGAACGAGCATATGCCTTAGAAAACATTAACATAGAAATCGGTGAATCGATTACTGCGTTTAAAATTGAATTAATTGAAAAAGGTATACTTGAGAAGCTTGATTTAGATGATCCATCGAAAATCTATCAGAAACTAGACGCGGCACTACCTACTCTTCAGCCAAATGACCTAAGCATTTCTAAATACATATCCAAAGCACCACTAGCCTCCTTCTTAAGAAACCAAGATGTATTAAATGCATCCATAAGTGACCAATCTGCTATTGCGCTTTTCACATATTATCAGCTCATTTCAGAAAAATATACTGAATTTGAACTTTATCTAATGGACGCAAGGCTTGTTCAGTTTAAAAAGGAAGACTTACCCATCAATAGCTTTGAGGCAGTAATCTTTGAGGAATTCACAATGCGTCAAGTCCAAAATGTAAGCCTTCAAAACGCCAAATTTATCATCAAAGCTGATCCAAATACGCCTATTGAGTTCGTAAACTTTATTAAAGATAAGCTAAGTGTTATGGGCGTTCGTAAACTCGAGTTTAGACGTTGAGAAAAGTAAATTTATTTAAACGACAGGTGTCCTAAACTAGCCCCTAGCAATCCGGTCAACTGATAAAGAGCTCTGGCTCCAACATTAGCATCCCATTCATCTTCGGCAGGAGAAACTTCATTCAAGTCAGCACCTACTATCTTTCTACCACTTTTTACTACTTGTCTGATGAGGTAGTTGACTTGGTCTAGTTCAAAACCTCCAGGAACTGGTGTCCCTGTATTTGGACAGAGCTTAGGATCTAAACCATCTATATCGAAAGAAATATATACCTTTTCAGGAAGTTCAGCGATAATCTCCTCACACTGTTGCCGCCAGCTTTTTCCATTGTACTGGTCTTCTTTCAGGTGTTGATCAAAGAAGGTAACTACTCTTCCATTTGAGTGCTCAATATAATCAGCCTCTTCTTTACAATAGTCTCTAATACCAACTTGAACTAGTTTAGTGATCTCTTTCTGTTTAAGGACATTCTGCATGATACTGGCATGTGAATACTCAAAGCCTTCATAGGCTTCACGTAAATCGGCATGCGCATCAATCTGCAAAACGCCAACCTCCCCTTCTCTTTGAGCGCAAGCTATAATATGCCCTAAAGGAGTACTGTGATCTCCTCCCAGCAGCACGGTAGCTTTTCCCTGCTGGTGCCAATATTCCGTTTCTTGTTGCACGTACTTCATCAACTGAGCGCACTGAGCATTGATTTCAGATAGGCGTTCTTCCATGGCCTCTTGCTCTGAAGCATCACTTCCGTTCTCCAACCAATCAATATAAACTTCAGATTTAACGCGAAGGTCTTTGCCTAGCGACTCCCATACTTCGGGTATCTCAGCCATAGCTACGCCCAACTTCCACGCATTCGGGATATCTGGTATTTCATAATCAATTTGAGCAGAAGCCTCAAGTATAGCTGCTGGCCCTTCAGAAGTACCCGAACCATAGGAAACAGTGACATCCCATGGAATGGGAATCACGATTACTCTGGCACTATCAGTATCAAAAGGCAAACCAAAAAGTGTTCCTTTGATACCGACTGCGTTGGGATTAAAACCTTCTAATTGACTCACTTATTAATCATTTTTCTCACGAAGTTAGGCAGAGCAAAGGCAGACTCATGAATAGCATCATTATAGTAGCTTAAGTCTTGAGACGCTGAGAACTGACGGCTTCTGTCTTTATCTAACCCTTTCAATGGATGGGCATTTCCTTTGGCGCTATAAGAGAAAGACCACATACCTGTTGGATAAGTAGGTATGTAAGCTAAGTAGCAATGCACCTTATCTTCCCCAAAAATAGAACCGTAAACCTCATATATTTCTTTGAACACCTTGCTATTAAAGCGTGGCGACTCACTTTGAGTAATCATAATTCCATCATCGCTCAAAATACGGTAAACTTCATTGTAAAAGTCTACTGAAAACAAGCCCTCTGCTGGGCCGACCGGGTCGGTCGAATCTACCACAACAACATCAAAGCTGCCGCTAGCGGCTTCTTTCACGTATTTAATCCCGTCATCGACAATTAACTTCAGTTTTGGATGATCCAAAGCGGAGGCAATAGATGGCAAGTGTTCTTTACAAGCTTCTATTACTTTCTCATCAATTTCAACCATCACCACTTCATCAAGTCCTTCATGACGCAGCATCTCTCGGGCTGTTCCTCCGTCACCACCACCTATAACAAGTGCCCTTTTCGGGTTAGGGTGAGTGAGTAAAGGAATGTGCGTGATCATCTCATGGTAAACATATTCATCCTTTTCGGTGGTCATTACCATACCGTCAAGGGTTAGCATATTTCCGTAAGCCTGTGTATTGTAAACCTCTACCCTTTGGAAATCAGATTGCTCATCGTAAAGCTTTCCGTCATGCTTCAAGGACAAAGCGATCTTATCATCTCTTTCAGTGAACCAAACATCTTTAGTACGAATAGGACTTCCGTCACCAGCGCTTTTGTCATCACGCAATTGCTTCACATCAAAGTCTTTCCTCTTCAAGAGGGCCATCTCGCCTCTTTTCAATTCAACGGCCGAACCATGTCCTGCCTCGAAAGCTTCTTTGAGAAACTGATAAGATATCCATGGGTCTACTGATTCACCACAAGTGAAAAGATCTACGGATGCATAACCAAATTCAGGCCATGTATGAATAGCCAAATGACTCTCTTCAATCACAACCACACCAGAAACTCCATAGGGAGAGAAATGGTGAAACGTTGAGTTAATGATAGTAGCGCCAGCTTTTTCAGCTGCACCTTCCATGCTTTCTTGAATAAGCACTACATCGTTTAAAACTTCCGGAGTACAATCGTAATACTCCACAATAATATGTCTACCTAATGACGCCATGCGCCAAAATTAAAACCAAAACATATTTGTTGATACCGCTGGTGAAAAATAAATTTCATCAGCCCATACCAGGATAATAATAATCTTTCAAAATACCCGTGTTTGATGAAACGGTAACCCATTCTTCTGCAGCGAGTTCAACCCAAGCACAAGTGGCTGGGGTGTAATCCCTGACCGTCATGGTGAGATAGGCAAAAAGCTGAGCCATTGAGGGATTATGACCTATAATAGCCACATTTTTAAATAGCGGGTCTATCCGACTAACAAAAGCCCTCATCAGATTCTCAGTAGCCTCATACAGTTCTTCCGCATCCATGAGTCTAGGAGTATAATCCATTTGTTCAGCAATTAGCTTTCCAGTCATTAAGGTCCTATGTGCAGGGCTAATATAAATAGCGTCCAGCTTGAGCGGTAATTTATTTATATGCTCCCCAAGAATCGTGGCCTGATTATTCCCATTGGTGGTCAATAAACGTTCAAAATCTCTTTTGTCACTAGACAGAAATTCAGCCTCTGCATGCCGAATAAGCAATAAGTTTTTAACCATTTTGATGTTGTTTCGGTTATCTGCAAAACAACGACAATTTTCGTTTTTTGATATGTTTCATTCAACGACTCACACTGTTTAGTTTGTTTTTTTGAAAGTTTTATGCGCATCTTTGGGCGCTCTGAGTTAAAACATAAAGTAGATAATGTCTAAAAATCTTGTCATAGTAGAGTCCCCCGCCAAGGCAAAAACCATCGAAGGCTATTTAGGTAAAGACTTTAAAGTAGTGTCGAGCTACGGACACGTTCGTGACCTACCAAAAGGCGACAAAGCCATTGACTTCGATAATAATTTCGAGCCTACTTATGAAGTAACCAGTGACAAGAAAGAAGTCATAAAGTCACTTAGAAAATTATCCAAAGCAGCAGAAACAATCTACTTAGCCAGTGATGATGACCGTGAAGGAGAAGCCATTAGTTGGCATCTGAAAGAAGCTTTAAAACTGGACCCTACACACACCAAACGCATTGTTTTCAGAGAAATTACCAAGTCAGCCATTCAAAACGCTATCGCAAACCCTAGGGAAATCGATATTGATTTGGTGAATGCACAGCAAGCCAGAAGAATACTCGACAGGATTGTTGGTTTTGAGCTTTCACCGGTCCTGTGGAAAAAAATCAAAGCAGGCCTTTCAGCAGGTCGTGTACAATCAGTAGCGGTAAGGCTAGTTGTTGAACGTGAACGTGAAGTTGTACAGTTTGACTCTCAAGCCAGTTTTAAAGTCACAGCATTTTTTCAATTGGATGGTAAGACGTTTAAAACAGAGCTGCCTAAAAAAATTGAATCAGAAGAAGAAGTAGAAGCCTTTTTGAATTCTTGCAAAGGTGCTACATATGAAATTCAGAACCTGGTCACCAAACCGGCAAAAAAGACACCCGCACCCCCATTTACCACTTCTACGCTACAACAAGAAGCAAGCAGAAAATTAGGATATTCAGTATCTCGCACCATGAGTTTGGCGCAGAAATTATATGAGGCAGGAAAAATCTCATACATGAGAACAGATTCTCTTAACCTGTCTACTGAGGCGATTAGCGGAGCCACAGCAGAAATCAGTAATGCCTATGGTCAAGAATACGTCCAAACGCGAAAATTCAAGACCAAATCACAAAGCGCGCAAGAGGCACACGAAGCCATAAGACCTACGAATTTCAACCATCATAGTGCCGGCAACAATTACGATGAGCAACGCCTCTATGATTTAATATGGAAGCGAGCGGTTGCCTCTCAAATGGCAGATGCTCAATTAGAAAAAACTACTGCGACTATTGGAATATCTACCAATAGTGATGTCTTCACAGCCCAAGGTGAGGTGATCAAATTTGATGGATTCTTAAAGGTATACTTAGAGTCTACCGATGATGATGATCAATCGGAGGACACCAAAGGTATGCTGCCTGCTTTGACCATTGGTCAAACTTTAGATTTGGAAAGCCTATATGCCAGGGAAACTTTCTCAAGACCGCCTGCTCGGTACACTGAGGCTAGCTTAGTAAAAAAACTAGAAGAAATGGGTATTGGACGACCGTCTACCTATGCCCCTACTATTTCTACTATTCAGAAAAGAGAATACGTGGTTAAAGAAAACCGCGAAGGCACCGAAAGAAAGTACAAGGAATTGATTCTGAAAGACGATCAATTGAGTAAGAGAACAGGTGCCGAAAATACCGGTGCTGAAAAGTCTAAGCTATTTCCTACTAACATAGCGATGGTAGTCAATGATTACTTGAACGAACATTTCGTAGAGGTGCTCGACTACTCATTTACAGCCAATGTAGAGGAGGAATTCGATAGAATCGCCAACAACAAAGAGAACTGGCAAGAAATGATTAGGGCATTCTACAACCCATTTCATGTATTGGTAGAAAAAGCCTTAGGTGAAGACAGGCCTGATACTGGCAGACCACTAGGCGTTGATCCAGAGTCTGGCTTACCTGTTCAAGTACGATTAGGGAAATATGGGCCTTTTGCCCAGTTGGGGGAAGCTTCTGAAGAGGAAGGTGCCGAAAAACCTAAATATGCTAGTCTCAAAAAGGGTCAGTTTATTGAAAGTATCACCTTAGATGATGCCCTAGAGCTCTTCAAGCTTCCTCGTGAAGTAGGTACTTATAATGACAAAGAAATTGTAGCTGCTATCGGTCGCTTTGGTCCTTACCTGAAATTTGATGAGAAGTTTGTCTCTTTGCCGAAAGAAGCTGACCCTTTGAGTATTACGGAAGAAGAAGCCATTGTGCTCATCAAAGAGAAAGAGGCAGCAGATGCACCAATCTATATCTATAATGAATTACCTGTGCAAAAAGGTAAAGGTAGATTCGGCCCTTTCATTAAATGGAATAATATGTTCATCAATGTCAATAAGAAATATGATTGGGATAACCTATCGGATTATGACATTGTCGAGCTTATTGAAGACAAAATCCAAAAAGAGAAAGACAAAGTAATCCATAACTGGGAAGATGAAGGCATAAGGGTTGAAAAAGCCCGTTGGGGCCGACATAATATCCTTAAAGGCAAATTCAAAGTAGAATTACCTAAGACTGTAGATGTCACAGAAATGTCTTTGGAAGCAGCTCAAGAACTGCTAGAAAAGAATATGCCCGCTAAAAAGACACGTGGCAAAAAGAAGTAGGCCTTCAATTCAAACCATTTTTTATAGTTAGCACTGATTTTAGTACATTTCAGTAACCAAACACTATGAAAAAGCTTGTCATCATTTGCCTCCTATTGGCAACAACATCGTCTTATCTCAGGTCTCAAACTTATCAAGAGCAGGAAGTAACCCTCGCTGTCGAAAACGGAAACCTTGGGGGTATCATTATGATACCCGAAGGTAAAAAAAGAGATAAGTTCCCTGTCGTCTTGATCATTCAGGGCTCAGGCCCTACTGACAAAGACGGGAATTCAGCTGGTATGCCCGGTAAAAACAATTCGCTCAAAATGCTAGCCGAAGCATTGGCAGAAGAAGGTATTGCCAGCTTGAGGTATGATAAGCGTGGAATGGGCTTAAGCCAATCAGCGGGTAAACAAGAACAAGACTTGATCTTTGATGATTTTATTGCGGATGCGGGTAAATGGTATGATTACTTATCTGAGCAAAAGCGATTTACAAAAATAGGCATTGCGGGCCATAGCCAAGGTTCATTGATTGGAATGCGTGTGGCTGATGAAAAATCTGCCGGAGCATTTGTATCGATTGCGGGAGCCTCATTAAGCATTGGAGAAACAATAATGGGTCAACTCAACTCAAACCCAGCGAACCCTCCTGCCATCATAGAAGAAGCCAAAAACATAATGGATGAACTTCAAAAGGGAAATAAAGTCAAGGAAATACCTCAATACTTTGCCAGTCTCTTTCGTCCAAGCATTCAACCCTTCATGTCTTCTTGGTTAAAGTATGACCCTCAGGAAGAATTTAAGAAACTAAACATGCCGAGCATGGTAATGAACGGCACCACTGACATTCAGGTCACTCTGGACGATGCCAACCGACTTAAAGCAGCCAATCCAGCATCACGCATCATCATCATAGATGGAATGAACCATGTCTTAAAAAACGCTCCTGCCGATCGTACAGCCAATATTGCTACCTATGGCAACCCAGAACTACCCTTAAACCCCGATTTTAAGCTAGTGATCACCTCTTTTTTCAAAGAACACCTCAGCACATCCAAATGACCAAAGAAGAAGCTCAAAACATCCTGTTTTCAATGACAAAAGGCGAAAGCCTCTTACGCCATGCACGAACTGTAGAATTAGTCATGGAAGCCTACGGCACACACTTTAACGAAGATCCAGAGGAATGGGCCATTACAGGAATGCTTCATGATGCGGATTATGAAGCTTATCCCGAAGAGCACCCCAATAAAATTGTAGCCATGCTTCGGGAAAAAGGCGAAGAGAAAATCGCGCATGCCATTTCCGCCCACTACACCAAATGGGGAGTATCCTACGACACCCTTCTAAGTAAAGCGCTGCTTGCCTCCGATGAGCTTACAGGATTCATAGTGGCCTGCTGTCAAGTAAGACCGGAGGGCATTGTTGGGCTTACGCCAAAATCGGTCAAGAAGAAACTAAAACAAAAGAGCTTTGCTGCTAAAGTAGAACGCGATGAAATCCAAGCAGGTGTTGATTTATTAGGACTTGATATAACAGATCATATTCAATTCATTATCAATGTTTTATTAGAGAATAAAGACGAGTTGAAAATTGCTTAATCACCCTCAATTTTATTCGCTCAGACAGTCTATTTGCAAATCACTAACCCCATGAACGAATGCAAAAACTCGTTGTCCTAACAGGAGCCGGAATTAGTGCCGAGAGTGGTTTAAAAACCTTCAGAGATTCAAACGGTCTTTGGGAAGGTCATGATGTCATGGAAGTAGCATCTCCCCAAGGCTGGTCTGCCAACCCAAGATTAGTCCTAGACTTTTATAATCAGCGCAGAAAACAAGCCCTAACCGCTCGGCCTAATGACGCGCACAACACCCTTGCCGAATTAGAAGAGTTCTTCGATGTTCAGATCATCACCCAAAACGTAGACAACCTTCACGAAAAAGCCGGCAGCTCTAGTGTTTTGCACTTACATGGCCAACTGTTCGAGTCTAGAAGTACTGCCAATGAGAACTTAGTTTATCAAATGGATGATTGGCCACTGAATGTGGGTGACTTCTGTGAGCTAGGCAGTCAACTAAGACCCAACATTGTATGGTTCGGTGAATCCGTACCCATGATGGAACCCGCCATTGAAATAACACAGCAAGCGGATATATTTTTAGTCGTAGGTACATCTATGCAGGTCTATCCAGCGGCAAGTTTAATTGATTTTGTCAGGGTCAATTGTACAAAGTATTTGATAGACCCCAACCCTCCCGGCCAACATAGTCAGATTATTTATTTGCCCGAAACGGCTACTTCAGGTATGAAAAAGCTTAAAAAGATGCTCCTTTCGACATCGTGATTTTGAAATTCTAATTAATTACCATTGCTTTGTATCATCATGAAGTTATGAGAATTACTACGTTCATACTGCCAGTCAATCTGGAACTGCCAATGAACGTGAGTTGCTAAGCGACTTACGAGCCCCCCCTTTTTACTTTTTTTACGCTCTTAATTCTCAAAAATGACACCATCCAATAATAAGATATACAGGTATTGGCTATACCTTAAAATGGCCATCTCCGGTAAACAAGAAGACTTCACTAGTGGAAGTATTCGGAAAGCTATTTTCATGCTTTCCATTCCGATGATCTTGGAAATGTTGATGGAATCGACATTTGCTTTGGTCGATATCATATTCGTTTCTCGAATTTCAGTAAATGCCGTGGCCACCGTTGGTTTGACGGAATCCGTCATTACACTTTTGTATGCCGTTGCCATAGGCTTAAGCATGGCTGCCACGGCAGTTGTAGCTAGACGCATTGGCGAAAAAGATAAAGATGGGGCAGCCAAAGCAGCCGTTCAGGCAATCTTTATTGGAGCCACAGTGGCCCTCATCATTGGAGCCTTTGGCATTATCTACCCTAAGGAAATTTTAGGCCTAATGGGTGGTGAAGAAAGCTTAATTGAAGAAGGTTATGGCTATACAAGGATACTAATAGGTGGCAACATTACCATTATGATGCTATTCTTAATCAACGCAGTATTCAGAGGTGCCGGTGATGCATCAGTGGCCATGTGGACTTTGGTGCTTTCGAATGGCTTGAATATCATCTTGGATCCAATTTTCATTTTTGGCTTAGGGCCAATTCCAGCCTACGGTGTTGAAGGGGCTGCCATAGCCACTACCATAGGTCGAGGGGTTGCCGTTATTGGTCAGTTTATGATCCTATTCTTCGGCTGGGGTCGGATTAAAATTGGCATTAAGGACTTTGTTGTAAATCTAGCCGTAATGTGGAATTTGATCAAAGTTTCGTTGGGCGGAATTGGCCAATTCCTTATTGGTACATCTAGCTGGGTATTTCTTATGCGAATAATGTCTGAATTCGGTAGCGATGTATTGGCAGGTTATACCATTTCTATTCGTGTAATGCTGTTTACCTTAATGCCCGCGTGGGGAATGAGCAATGCAGCCGCCACACTTGTTGGACAAAATTTAGGAGCAAAACAACCGCAGCGTGCCGAAACTTCCGTTTGGAAAACAGGGAAGTACAATGCCATTCTTATGCTGATCATTTCGGTGATCTATTTCCTTTTTGCTGATTTCATCATTGGCTTGTTTAGCGATGTTGAAGCAGTTGTCAAAAATGGGGCACTCAGTTTACAAATTATCACTGCAGGTTATGTATTCTATGCTTATGGCATGGTGGTTACACAATCTTTCAACGGGGCTGGAGACACTAAAACACCTACAATCATCAACTTTTTCTGTTTCTGGGTATTCCAATTGCCTTTTGCCTACATGGCAGCTTTTACTTTTGATTGGGGACCATTGGGCGTATTTATAGCAATCACCTCAGCTGAAATATTGATTGCCTTAGTATCGATTTGGCTTTTCAGAAAAGGAAAATGGAAGACCGTTAAGGTCTAGGCAGCCTCATTACTCACGGGTTATTGGAGTCATTCTAACATGATTTCGATAACCTCTCTTAATTTGTAAAAATGGTTCGCCTTTCAACAAAATTTTATCCAGAAAACACAAATTCAGACTAAAGTATGAGTACCATTTTGGCTAACTTCTGGACATTTATTGCCCAAATACCTGCTGGAATTGCAAGACAAGTCTACTATCCTAACCAACAAGCTGGGCTTCATTGGTTTGTTCAATTAAAACCAAGAAAGGTTGGAATCAAACAGTACATCATCATTTATAAAAGACTAAACCCCTAAAAATGGAATTTAAAACTCAAATTCAGATTAAGGCATCAAAAGAAAAGGTGTGGGCCATTATTAGCGACATTGAAAATTCTAAGGAGAACATTTCTGCTATCGAAAGCATAGAAATCTTAGCGCCACCTACTGAAGGTTTACTCGGCCTTAAGTGGAAAGAGACCAGAACCATGTTTGGAAAACAAGCTACTGAAATCATGTGGATCACTGAATCGGTTACGCATCAACACTATCAAACTCGAGCAGAAAGTCATGGAGCCATCTATATTTCTAGGTTATGGATTGATGAAACCGCTAATGGTACTACCCTAAATATGAGCTTTAACGGTACTCCTGTTACCTTGGGGGCCAAATTTATGTCAGCAGTTTTAGGTTGGATGTTCAAAAACGCTACCAAAAAAGCACTTCAAAAGGATTTGGAAGATATCAAAAAAGCGGCTGAGCATTGATTTGTGAGCGCGGTTAAACTATGGGCATAATACAGTGTCTATAACATTAACTTTCGCCCTATGGTCAAACTTGCTTTTAGATATACACTATTCCTAACTATACTTTTTAGCTGTTCAACTTCGGATGACCCTTCAGCGGCTCCTGAGGTAAATGATGAGCCAAATATTCTACTCATCATTGCTGATGATTTAGGTTTGGATGCGTTAAATGGCTATGCAGAAGGAAGTATAAAACCTAACACACCTAATCTTGATGCCTTGGCCAGTACAGGCCTTATCTTCAATAACTTCTGGACAAATTCCGTCTGCTCTCCCACCCGATCCACTATCCTTACAGGCAAATATGGATTCACTACAGGGGTGAGATCCCAAGGGGATGAAATTTCGGCTAACGAAACTTCACTACAAGCTTACATCAATCAATCCAATGACTACGCAACCGCCATTGTTGGCAAATGGCACCTGTCAGGAAACAGGGCTACATTAAACCCAGAGGACATGGGTATTGACTACTATGCAGGTCTCTACTCGGGAGCAGTTAGTGATTATTACAATTGGAACCTAACGGAGGATGGCATCAGTACACAAGAGACGAGTTATGCGACCACCAAATTCACCGACATGGCCATTGATTGGGTAACCGACCAAACGAAGCGTTGGTTCTTATGGTTGGCTTATAATGCACCGCATACGCCATTTCATGTGCCACCTGCTCAAATGCATAGTCAAGGAAATCTAGCTACCGATCAAGCTTCCATTGATGCCAACCCTATACCTTATTACATGGCGAGTATCGAAGCAATGGATTATCAAATTGGTAGATTACTAGATAGCTTTAGTGAGGCCGAAAGAGAAAATACTGTGATCATTTTCATGGGTGACAACGGTACGCCAAATCAAGTCTCACAATCCCCATATGGCCGAAGGAAGGCGAAAGGTACCATGTACCAAGGTGGAGTAAACACTCCAATGATTATTAGCGGTAAGGGCGTAAGCCGCACTGGTATGGATAACAACCTCATTAACTCCACTGATCTTTTTGCCACCATTGCAGCCCTTACAGGTACTAGTGTGACTGAGATCAATGATAGTAAAAACTTCTCGCCTCTCCTTTCCGCATCAGGTAATGTTGACTTTAGAGATTTTACTTACACAGAATATAACGATGGTATAGCAGACGAATGGGCGATTAGAAATGATACTTACAAGCTGATCATCAATACTAACGGAAGCCAAGAGCTCTACAAGTTAGATACAGATCCGTACGAAAATGATAACCTGCTATCAAGTGCGCTTTCTGCAGATGTGCAAGCCGCAAAAGATTGGCTAGAGAATAAACTTGTTGAAATCAGGCAGTAAGAGTGAAGTAGTCATACGGTAAAGCCAAGCCCTTTCGCGTACATTAAATAGCGTAAGCCTTCTTCAACCCTTCTGGTACTCTTATTTGTGAAATACTCTGTTACTTTTCCCCCAAGAAACCCTCCAATTAAGCCGCAGGCTAAAATAATGAGGCCGTCTATAAGACTGAATGCATTCAGGTAGTATCTGACAGCAACAGCACCAATAATTAGAGTGAGGATTAATATATATCTCATGTTAGTCTAAATAACCACTTTGCCACTTTACTTCTGGATATCACACTGAGTATGAAAAACCACTATTTCAATGATAAGCCATACCCCTCAAAACACAAGGACTCTTCAGAAATGTAAGCTAGCGCTAGAGTTCCGGTACTGCGTTTGCGGCCACCCGTTTTATGAACTGCTGATCATTATAGTTAGTCTTATAGAACTTACCATGACTGATTGCGTTAGAGGTTACATATCTTTATTTTTTGGTTTAGAAAACCATTTCATACTTTGCATCGTCAACACTCAAACAACAACTCATGTTAAAAAACTATATTAAGGTTGCGTTCCGCAGTCTACGCAGACAACCTGGTTACACTGCACTCAACATTATCGGTCTCACAGTTGGAATTGCCTCTAGTCTAATCATTCTGCTGTACACTTTTCATGAAACGAGCTTCGATAAACAGCATAGTAAGGCTGATCGGATCTATCGTCTGTCCACAGAAATTACTGAGCCTGACAATTCGTTTAGGTGGGCCAGTATGACACCGCGGGCGGCTTTTACCATTAAAAATGAAAACCCAGAGGTAGTACAAGCTACTAGAATGTCTGGTTTAAGTGGTCAAGGTGGTATGCGATTTAGTTTGAATCAGGTAGACTACTTTCAAGAAAATGTCTATGCCGCTGACTCAACGATTTTTGAGCTTTTTGACTATGATTTTGTTGCTGGAAACCCTGAAAGTGCTTTAGAGGCACCAAATTCAATCGTCATCAATCAATCCATGGCCGCAAAAATCTTCAAAAATGAAGACCCAATTGGTCAAACCATAAAAAGTGGTGGTAATAGAGAAATGTCCTTACAAGTTACAGGCGTTTATAAAGACCAGCCTCAAACTTCTCATCTAATCGCTGAAGCTTTGATCTCTTGGAAAACAACATTCCCTGGAGAAGATATGGGCTGGGGAGGCTGGGGCGTTTATTCCTATGTCTTAGTAAACGAAGGTGTGACGCAAGAAACCTTACAGGTAAAACTTGATTCGACTGTCAACAGATATATAGCTCCGGTATTCGACCCGCTTAACATCAAGGTTAAAATGATACCTCTACCACTTAAGAGTATTCATTTGAATCCAGACTTTGAAGGTGAAGCAATTGCATCTGGCGACATTGAATATGTTCGGATATTCACCGCAATCGCCATTTTCCTTATCATTATTGCCAGCATTAACTATATGAACTTGGCAACCGCTAGATCGACTAAACGATCTATGGAAGTGGGCTTAAGAAAAGTAATGGGGGCCCAAAGGAATAGCCTGATAGGTCAGTTTTTAACAGAATCAATTCTAATAACAATCATATCATTAGCCTTAAGTATTCTCATAATGATCCTTGTTGTCCCTGTGATAAACAACATCGTGGGTACTGATCTGATGATCGAAGGGTTGCTTGACACCAACGTTATTTTGGCGATCATCGGGATCGTTTTTATTACGGGATTTCTGGGTGGCTGCTACCCAGCTTTCTTTCTGTCTTCTTTTCAGCCAGCGACCGTCCTTAAAGGAGGTGGAGGCAAATCTGGCAGTAAGCTATTAAGGAAATCCTTGGTAACAATTCAATTTGCGATTTCTATCTTCATGCTGATTGGAACCATGGTTATCTACAGTCAAATGCAATTCATTCGGAATAAAGATTTAGGTTTTGATAAAGAACAGATGATGCAAATCGACTTTAGAAGTAGAGCGGATGTAGTTAAATGGAACGTGCTTAAAAATGAGTTAGTACAAAATCCCAACATCGGTGGTACAGGATCTTCAAGCTCAACCCCTGGCAATGAACATAGTAAAAATGTCTTCTCTATTGAGACGGAAGAAGGCCCAATGGACCCACGGGGATTAGACAATTATCGGGTTGACTACGATTACTTTACTACGCTAGGTGTTGAGGTAGTTGAAGGAAGGAATTTTTCATTGGATTATCCCTCCGATTCTTCTCAAGCGGTAATGGTGAATGAGGCCATGGTTCGTAGAATGAACTGGACAAACCCAATCGGTAAAAAAGTGAATTTGTCTGGAAATGACTCCATACCTTCTGCCCTTGTCATAGGCGTGGTCAAAGATTTTCATCAAAAATCACTCTACGAACCTATATCAGCCTTAATGTTCATGCCAAGTCGCTTAAACCCATCTGCTATTGTTAAGATCACAGGAGACGTCACTGCCACCATTGATTTTATCGCAGCCGCATGGGAAAGAACCTACCCTACTACCGCATTTGACTATGTGTTTATCGATGAGGAATTCATGGTGAATTACGAAGAGGATCAAATCCGTGGGCAATTGTTCTTGGGCTTTTCTGGCATGACAATCTTAATCGCTTGTTTAGGCTTGCTAGGCTTGGCTTCGTACACAGCTGAGCAACGATCAAAAGAGATAAGCATAAGAAAAGTGCTTGGTGCTAAAACGCAAGGGCTAATTAATCTCCTTATTAAGGATTTCATTATCCTTATCGTCATTGCCGCCATACCGGCCTCCATATTAAGCTATTTTTCTATGATGGATTGGCTGGGAAATTTCCAATTCCACATCACACCAGGCGTTACAATATTTGCCACAGTTCTGATAGGCACTATCCTGGTCACCGTGCTTACTACGGGTTATCATGCCCGCAAGGCTGCAACTGCTAATCCAGCACAGAAGTTAAGGAGTGAGTAAAGGACATAATCACTAAAATTTAAAGGCTCATTCGATACATCGAATGAGCCTTTTTTATGCCACTGACCTCACATCATTTACCTAATCCACCTTATTGAATGGTGAGACTTACAACTTCAAAATACTAGGACTCACTACAAGTTAATGCTAGAGTAGTGCTAGTTTTGCACCTCTGATCTGATAGAATTAGTTTTATGATATTCTGGTTATATTTATCACCCTAAGAAACGCACACTGTTCCTTAATTTGGATTTCCTTAAAAGAGATATTTAAATTCTTTACAGACAGAACATATTCCTCTGGACATAAGCTATTAATATTCTTTTTAATCATAGGGAGCCTTGTCTTCATTGACAATGTCCTTGGGTTTTCGTTTTTCTACAGCAACCAAAAAAGTATAAATCAACTAAAGACAATTCAAGAACTCGAAAAAGAATATAAGAGTAATCCTGAGCTTATAGCCTCTTTAGAAATTAAAGAGGATGAAATCCTGAATAGAAAGAATATCATTGAGACCTTTGGTGAATTATTCTCGCGTGAAGATTTTAAATCTCCTGTCTCACCTAAGTCCAAAAGTTTTAGCGAATCATACATTTTTCATTTAGAAGATTCAATAATTGATCCCTTTACTGGAAATGTCGAAGATTCTATTAGCAACCCCGTTCAAGACGGCCTTGGAATTTATAGCGGTACTAAATACAGGTCCAAAATCTGGCATACAATTACATCATCATATCTATTCTTTTTAGCTCTAATTTTGTCTCCACTGACGGCATTGGCTCAAAAAAGATTTGATTGGTCGACTTTCACAGGTCTAACTACTGAGGTTGTGGCACTTTTACTATTGATTCTATTAAACCAATATATTCTTGGTCTAATTCCTGTCATTTTAAATAACCCATGGATAAACTACTCACTCAACATTTTTATTCACACAAGCTCTATTTTTCTTATCTATAGGGCTATCAGAGTCAAACGGCATAAAGAATCGGAAAAAAATTTCAACTATTAGAAATTGTTAAAACCATAGCGCTCGCATTTCTAGTGCAGATTTGCTCTATTCAATAAAGACCTTTAAAATTAAACTCTGCACTTAATGCAAGTGATCGCTAAAGTATAAGTTTGAACTAGTCACTTTTATATACTCAAAAAAGCCAGTCTCAAACATGAAACTGGCTTTTTCTAATTCATTAAAATATCAATCAAGAATTCACTACTTCTTCTTTAGCCCAGGCAGATTAACTGGTTTTTCTGAATGCCAGTAGAATGGCCCTGCCTTCTTCTTTCTTGGATACTCTTCATCCAAAGTATTGGCATTATAAAGGCGACCGTTCTTCATCACGTGACTGATCTTGTTTGTATTTCTGATATTATCTAACGGATTGGCATCAAGAATTACTAAATCAGCCAATTTACCTGCTTCTATAGAACCGATATCACCTTCAAGCCCTAGCGCAGTGGCACCAAGTATTGTAGCTGTTTTCAGCGCATTTAGGTTGGTCATGCCACCAGAAGCTACAGACCATAGTTCCCAATGGAAACCAAGTCCTTGTAACTGACCGTGACTACCCACACCTGCAATACCACCAGCCTCAACAATTGCGTTGACACCTTCCGCATGCTTTTGGAATACGTGCTCTTCGTCCATAAACCACCCCGGTCTTCTTCTAGACTTCTGAGCTAATTCTGAATACGGAGTAAAACGTTGCAGCTTTACATCATGGTAAGGGTTCTCTCGAGAATAGTAATAGTTTTCAGCCCAAGGACCTCCATAAGACACTAAAAGTGTTGACGTATACGCCATCTTAGACTCAGCCACGGAATGAATCACATCTCTGTAAAGCGGTGCGATAGGAAAAGAGTGCTCATGCCCCGGATAACCATCGATGAGCTGTGTCATATTCAGTTTGAAATCCAAACCACCCTCAGTCGTTGGCATCAGTTGCTGCTCTTTAGCGGCCTGAAGAATCCACTGTCTGTGCTTACGGTTACCGACCAAGTACATCTTGATGGTCTTGGTATTATAGTACTCGCTGTATTGCTTTAGGATTTTCTTGGTTTGCTCAAGACTTTTGAGGTTATAAGACCAATAACCCACACCAGGACCAGTTGAGTAAACTCTTGGTCCTAAAATGTCACCTGTCTCTACCATGTCAGAATAAGTCAAGACATCCGTAGTGGCAGTTTGTGGATCGCGCGTGGCAGTTACACCATAGGCTAAGTTGGCAGCATAAACCCAAACTTGCGTCTTGTGAAGACCCCAAGCGGGCCACATGTGTGCATGAGTGTCTACCATACCAGGAATGATGGTCTTACCCGCCATATCAATCACCTTGGCACGTCTTGGTACTGTCAATGTTCCTGACTCCCCTACAGCTTTAATTCGTGCATTCTCGATCAGTATATCACCATTCTCAATGACCTTATCGCCATTCATTGTGATAATGCGTGCTCCTTTTAACAGTGCCATACCATCAGGAATGTCTTTGGTAGCTTTCATAATCACTTCAATCTCTTCAGGATGATAGCCTTCGTTCTCCTTTGCCTCTTTTTCAGCAGCTTTTTCTTCTTCAGACTTTGCCTTCTCTTCGGCCTCTTTATCGGCTTTCTGCTTTTCTTTCTCTTCTTTGGTCATGGCCTCGTCAGCCTTTTCCTTTGCCTTCTTTGCGGTAGCCACACTATCTGTATAGGCTTTGGCTTGGTCCAAGTCATAAATGAAATGAGACTTACCCAAAGACCAGTGTACTTTCTTAGCATCACTAGACCAAGCAGGAAACTCACCACCAAGTTCCGTCAATTGCCATGAAGGAAATTGGGCGCTTGAGGGATTAGCGACTGAAATGGTCGGTGTTTGACCCAGTTTCGGCACAGTCACTACATAAATGTGGTTATTGATAAGTGCCATCGCTTTATCTCCTTCTGGAGCCATAAAAATAGCTGCGGCTCTTGATGGAGGGTTGTTCTCTCTCCAGCCCTCTCCTTCTTGCAAAGAGGCGTTCTCTCCTTCTTCGGCCCATGGGTCAATGACATGATCATTGCCATGCCCATCAGCTGGGTTAGACCCGTAAGTAGTGATTCCAGTAATGGAGATGATTTTCTTTTCGTCAGTCCCATCCCATCTCACTGAGCTCAAACCTTGAAATCCGCTGAGGTAAATCCGATCATCGCTATTCACAAAGTGAGGACTCCCCTTTCCTCTTGTCTTCATGATGAAGTTGATTTCTCCGCCATCGGAAGAAATCCAACATAAATCTTCTGCTGCTCTAGGTGCACCTGGTCCGGCTGCGTCTTTTAAGTTTTGAGCGCTTCCTCTAGTGAAAACGATTCTACCATTCTTGTTCCAAGCTGGTGTTCCATAAATAGCTGACTGACTTGTAAGTTTCACAGGTCTAGGACGACCATCTACATTCACTTTATACATAGCACCACCATCAGCATCTGCCCATGTGACAAAAGCCACTGACTTACCATCTGGAGACCAAGTAGGCTGCGCTTCGGTCATTTCCATGCTGGTCAGGCGCTTTGGTTCACCATTGGGGAGTTCCTTTACATATAATCTATTCAGAGAGGTAAAGGCTATTTTAGTACCATCAGGAGAAGGAACTGCATCCCTAATCTGAGTGACTATCATTTCTTTATCATCAGAAATTGGGTATTCGAACTTCAATCGAGGGCCCATTTCCAAAGCAACATCAACATCCATTGGAATCTCAACAGCATTACCACCGGAAACGGCTATTCTATAGAGCTTACCTCCCCAAGAGGCCACAACTTGCTTACTATCTGGCGTAAAAGACATGGCTGGTAGTACACCTAAAGGTGCAATTGACTCTTGTTCATCTCTCTGCACTGGGTATGCCAACCAACTTTCGTCACCTGATGCTAGGTCTCGTAGGATCAAACCTGTTTCATCTTCAAAACGTGAACCGTAGACCATCCATTTACCATCTGGAGATAGTGTTGGCGTAAATGCCGAACCATATCTAGAAGTAACTGTAGCGTTCTGGCCGTTCTCACGATCGTAAACACCTATTTGATACTGTGGGAGCTGAGCGTTATAGTTCCATGCTCCATTCCGTTGCGCATAGTAGATAAATCTTCCGTCAGCACTGAAAGCTGGCTCTACAGTTTTCAATCCTGATGGACTTTTGATTAACTGAAAGCCTCCGCCTCCATCTTTATGGTACATAAAAAGCTTAAAGCTCCTTCTTCCTTTGGATACAACTACATAATCGCCATCTGGTGACCATTCTGCTGACTGAACCCACTCATTACTTCCTTTGGTGACTTGTGTAAATTCTTTGGATTCTAGCTCCATGAGCCATGCATTCTCGCTTCCACTTCTATCAGAAGTAAAAACGATGTGCTTACCATCAGGACTATATCTGGGATGTGTATCATACGCCATTCCATCGGTAAGTCGTGTTGCTTTGCCACCAGCAAATGGCATCGTATACAGGTCTCCGAGCATATCGAAAATGATGGTTTTACCATCAGGGCTAATATCTACTGATACCCAAGTTCCCTCTGTGGTGTTAAACTCAAGAGTTCTTTCGGCTTTTAACGGCAGCTCCTTATAGGTGGTCTGTCCTTTTTTGGTGGTGTCTTTATCATCTTGCCATGGTGCTAGCGCCATTGCAGACTGACTAATCAGAAAAATACCCAGCGATAAAAAAGTAGTGAGTCTTCTTCCAATCCTTTGATTGAAGGCTATTCTCATTGGTGGTTTGGTTTTGTGGTTTAAATGACATGTAATTTAGCAAAATACTGGCGTGCGGAAAGATGAATAATGGTTATCATTGCAAAAAAACCCTATGGCTAAAAAGTCTACTCCTAGCAGGCGTAAACCCACAACAAAAAGAGCTAGAACTGTAAAGAAAACCTCAAAAGGAAAGGGGCTCAACCTGGGTAAGTTTACCCTAGGCATGCTCATTCTCATTGCTTTGGGCTATGCGGGACTTGCCATAAATGAAGGTAGACTTGTCCCCGAAGCCATAGAAAACCTTGAGTTACCATCATTCAAAGACACTGACGCCTCACCTGAGACCCCACCTGCAGAAGTTGTCGAAGACATTGAGCCTAGCGAAGAAAAGGAACCAACTAAGGAGGTAGCGATAGATGAAGAAGCATTCGACCTATACTTCACCAAGGCTTTTGATTTTATGTGGCCAGCCTACACCACAAACGAAGCGATCATAGAAAGACCATATTACACTCTGAGATATAGCGAAGCGCATGAGCAAGCCATTTGGGTGGCCTACAAACTAGTAGCCGACAGTCTCGCACAAGAGAAATATAAACGCAAAGATGACTTCAGAAAAGACCCTAGGGTAAGAACTGGTTCTGCTGAATTATCAGACTATAAAGGAAAAGGATACGATCGCGGACACCTAGCCCCAGCTGCGGATTTCTCCTATGATGAGTTTGCACTTTCGCAAACATTCTACATGAGTAACATGAGTCCTCAGGTAGCTTCTTTTAACAGAGGCATTTGGAAGAAGCTAGAAGATCAAGTAAGAAAATGGTCAACTGAAAATACTGAAATATATGTAGTTACAGGTCCTATATTAAATAAACAGTTTACTACTATAGGAACAAATGAAGTATCAGTTCCTGAGTACTATTACAAAATCATACTAGACATACAGAAACCCGAAATTAAGGCCATTGCCTTTTTACTAAAGAATGAAAAAAGTGGTGAATCGCTAGAGAAATTTGTAGTAACTATCGATCAGATAGAGGCCTTATCTGGCTTAGACTTTTTCCCTTCAATGCCTGATGACCTAGAAGATCTATTAGAAGGCAACGCTAACAAGAGCTTGTGGTTCGAATAGTAATTATGGTGAACGCAAAAAAAAGGGGAGTCAGCAGACTCCCTTTTCTATAATATCTGTTTATGCCTTATTTCGATTTTTGTCTTTTAGCAGTGATCGCCAATTCGTCTTCTCCTGTGTAAACAGCACCTTCCATGTCATCACCATCAAATTTGAATTCGATAGACATTGATTGCCCTTCAACAGAGATAGAGCCCTCCATTAACATTTTTTCAAATGCCACATCTGCTAAGGTCAAGTTACCATAGACATCAGTCTTAATGACAACTTCATATTTACCTTCTGTAAGCTTGACAGTCATTTCACCAGTTAAATTGCCATCGGGTGTCTCCACCTCATAGTCCCATGTACCAGAAGGATCGTATTTAGTTTGCTGTGATACTTCATCTGCGTTTAACGTCAGTGCCGCCAAGAATAGAAATGCACAGATTGTCGTTTTAATAGTCGTTGTTAGATTTTTCATTTTTGATTTGAGTTTATATACTTCATGATAGATGTAAACCGTTCACAAAAGGTTGCATCCATTTATACACTTCGAAAAAAAAGAATTCCAAAGACTAAACCTAGAAATGACTGTGGATAAATTCTACTTGCAATGCTTAGCCAAGGCAGATTTTGCCTCTTCAGCGCCTAGAGCCAATGCTCTGTTTAAATCATTACAAGCTCCTGTTTTCTGATTAAAAACAATCTTTAATGCGCCTCTATACAAATAGGCATCTGCATTCTTGCGATCAAAATCAATGGCTAAATCGTAGTTCTTCTTAGCATCATCGAAGAGTGACTTCTGGTGTAGGCATCGACCCTTGATGAGATAAGCCATAGACTCTCTGCCGTCTGTCGCTATCACCTTGTCGCTAAAAGCGATCGATTTATTGTAATCTTTCTTGTTGTACCAATATTGGGCCATACTCAAATTGGCCTTAACATTTTTATTATCAATGTCTAATACCCGAATAAAATCATTCTTAGCATTTTCGATTTGACCAATCTCTTCATAAGCCCTGCCTCGGTTATAAATTGACTTAATATCCTTTGGTTTAGTGGCTAGGTATTCATTATAGGCTTCAATAGCCTCTTTATATTTACCATTACGGAATAAGCCATCCGCTTCAGTTGTTAATCCTGAACCACAAGCACTTAACGCTATGATAAGCGCTGTAATGAACAATGTGCTGAGTGACTTTTTTATCATTTTCATACCTCCTCAAATATGCGACCGCAAAGGTATGTGAATACCTTGCATAAAAAAACTCATGTGAACATAAAAGAACTCACCTTAACCTAACGCAGGACTGGCCTCAGCTGTTTAAAACGACAATATATTGAAAACCTTTATGCGTTACAGCCACTCAACCAAAAAGCCCTATCCGATGGAAAGGGCCTTTTAGTTGAAAGCTTGTACCTAATCCTTAAACTAGACCGCTACATCATTTTCTCTTAACGCATCATTGAGCGATGTCTTTAAGTCTGTACTGGCTTTTCTTTGGCCAAT
Source organism: uncultured Roseivirgaceae bacterium (assembly GCA_964352205.1). Classification (GTDB taxonomy): domain Bacteria; phylum Bacteroidota; class Bacteroidia; order Cytophagales; family Cyclobacteriaceae; genus Roseivirga. Next base: position 69,430 of record CAYGQO010000002.1, on the reverse strand, counting down.
GATCAGCGCTGCCGGCACATTGAATTCACCTGCCGGAAATTTTTTAACGTAACTACCCGGTATTACTACCGATCTATCTGGCACATAGCCTTTGTATTCTACTGGCTCATCACCCGTAACATCTATAATCTTAGAGCTACCCGTTAAGGTTACATTAGCACCAAGAACAGCTTCCTTACCAATTCTAATGCCTTCAACGACAATACACCTAGAACCAATAAAGGCGTTATCCTCAATAATGACAGGTGCTGCTTGCAGCGGCTCTAACACCCCTCCAATACCTACACCTCCACTTAAATGAACGTTTTTACCAATTTGTGCACAGCTACCTACCGTTGCCCACGTGTCTACCATAGTACCCTCATCTACATAAGCACCAATGTTCACATAAGAAGGCATCATAATTACCCCTTTGCTCACATAAGCACCGTACCTAGCGATTGCGTGTGGCACCACACGAACTCCTTTTTTGGCGTAGCCGGTTTTCAATTTCATTTTATCATGAAACTCAAAAGGCCCAACTTCAATGGTTTGCATTTTCTGGATGGGGAAGTAAAGGATTACGGCTTTCTTGATCCACTCATTCACAATCCATCCCTCTGCCGATGGCTCAGCGACTCTGCGCTCACCCCGATCTAAATCCTCAATAATCGTTTTAACAGCTAAAATGACTTCTTTGTCACTTAACAAGCTTCTGTCATTCCATGCCCGCTCGATGATATCCCTCAATTCCATAATTCCTTCAGAAAATTTATAACTTCATGTATACTAATGAAAAAGACCAAAGTAGTCATTGCCTCTCTGCTCAAACCAATTGACGACACACGGATGTCCGAGAAGTTTGGTCTTTCAATGGCTCAAACAAGTAAATATGATATTAATATCATAGGCTTTGATTCAAAAAATGTAAGGAGTGCTGAACACATTACCTATCACCCCCTAAAACCCTTTGGTAGACTGAGCATGGCCAGGTTTATGCAACCTTGGAAAGTGCTAAAAACTTACATTAAAGTAAAACCTCATATACTGATAGTTAATACCCATGAATTACTGATAGTTACATCGCTATACAGAATATTATTTGGCGGCATTTTTGTATACGATATCCGCGAAAACTATGCAAAGAACGTGCGCAACACCGAGGTGTTTCCGGTATTACTAAGGCCTATTCTAGCCAGCTGGATTAGACTAAAAGAGTGGTGTTCAAAGCCTTTGATTACACATTACATTCTAGCCGAACGCATCTACGAAAAGCAACTCCCCTTCCTTTCGAAGAATATCACCGTCATTGAAAATAAACATGCAGCATCTCGCCCGCTTTCAAAGAGGCAAATCCATGCCAATACTATCGACCTCGTCTTTACAGGCACCATTGCTGATTCAAATGGAGTTTTTGAAGCGATTGATATTACCAAAGCCCTCCATAAGCTAGATGCGCGCGTTCGCCTAAGAATAGTGGGCTACTGTGCTTTAAAGCAGGACTTAATTCGTTTAAAGGAAGAAATAAAAGACTTCGATTTCATTGAATTAAACGGAGGAGATCATTTAGTACCTCATGCCGAAATTATAGCAGCCATCCAATCAGCCAGTTTTGGCTTTGTACTGAAAAAGCCCAACCGGGGCATGAACGATGAGAAACTACTGACAAGGATTTTTGAATACACGGCAAACCAACTCCCCATACTATTACTCAATAACCCAACGTGGGTGGCATACTGCGCTCAATTCAATGCCGCAATAGTTGTAGAGCCTAAAAATTTCTCTGCCGAACAGACACTTGAAGCGATGACCAATAACCAATTCTACACACAAGGAGACACCTCTATTAGCCTTTGGACAAGCGAAGAACAGAAGCTTCTTAAGCTCCTAGCCCAACTTAGCTAAAAGTAATTTAGTCTAGCCTAAAAAAATAATTTATCCATACTAACTAATTGTAAATAAATTATTTATACTCAAATTTCAGTAATTTAGATAGTGTATATATTTTTTTTAGACTAATCTAAAACCTATATTTGTGACTTGAATCAATACAAGTCCAATGTTTAGTCTTGTCGAAGAAAACTATTTAAAGGCCATCTATCATCTATCAGATCATGGTAAGCAAAGTGTGAGCACAAATGCTTTGGCCGATGAAATGCAAACTACCGCGGCTTCTGTCAGTGATATGGTGGCTAAGCTTTCAAAAAAGAAAGCGGTTGACTACCAAAAGTATAAGGGTGTCAACGTATCTGGCAAAGGCAAAGAAATTGCATTAAGAGTAATCCGTAAACATCGGCTTTGGGAAGTTTTCCTAGTAGACCAACTGAAATTCCATTGGGACGAGGTGCATGAAATAGCCGAACAGCTAGAACACATTAAGTCCCCCCTATTGATCAGTAGACTTGACGAATTCCTAGGTTTCCCGAAACATGACCCTCATGGCGATCCGATTCCTGATGAAAACGGAATTTTCTCAACCGTTAAGAAAGTAGCACTCACCCAGCTTGAGTTAAAGTCACAAGCTCAAGTAGTGGCCGTCAATGATTCTGGCTCATCCTTTTTAAAGTATTTAGACAAAGTCGGCATTTCCATCGGTACTAAAATAATGATTGAAGACATCAATGAATTCGATGGCTCATTAGATGTCACCATCAATCAGCAAAAGTCACTCACCATCTCACAAACCGCAGCAGAAAACATATTAGTTGCCAACCTATGAAGAAACTAATACCAATACTTATAGCCGTCCTTTTCACTTGGTCATGTGGTAGCACTGAGTCGAACTCAACTGGTAAAGTAACCATAGTCACCACTACGGGAATGATTGCCGACATTGTTCGTAACGTAGGGCAAGACTCCGTTCAAGTAACTGCATTAATGGGGCCCGGTGTTGACCCTCACCTTTACAAAGCCACCCAAGGCGATCTTGGTAGACTTCAGAAGGCTGATATCATCTTTTACAATGGCCTTCACCTAGAGGGCAAAATGGGTGAGATATTCGAAAAACTAGAACGTATCAAAACAGTAATTCCGGTTTCACGAGGAATTGACTCCACTTTCTTACTCGATGATCCTATTTATCAAAACACCTTCGACCCACACATTTGGTTTGACATCACACTCTGGGCCGCTACAATTGGTGAGGTGACTACCACCCTAGTAAAAGAAGATCCTGAGCATGCTCTTTTCTATGAAACGAATGCCGAAGCTTACACAAAAGAACTCTATACGCTTCACGAGTGGGTAAAACTGGAAATTCTAAAAATCCCTGAAGACAAAAGAATTTTAATCACAGCACACGATGCTTTCAACTACTTCGGTAGGGCTTACGGTATTGAGGTTAGAGGCTTACAAGGCATATCTACCCTCTCAGAATTCGGCTTGAAAGATCGAGTAGACCTAGTCAACTTCCTAGTAGACCGAAAGATTAAAGCTGTTTTTGTCGAAACGTCAGTTTCTGAAAAGAACATCAATGCCATTGTAGAGGGTTGCCGACAGAAAGGACATAACATTGTCATTGGTGGAAACCTTTACTCAGATGCCATGGGTGCTGAAGGTACGCCTGAAGGCAATTACATTGGCATGGTTAAGGCAAATGTGAATACGATTGTTGAGGCACTGAAATAGTACAAAGCTGAACAGGAATCAGAAATCGGTCGTCCTGATTTCTGTTTTCCTTTTACCTGATAACTGAACAAATGAAAATAGATGCAAAGAATCCTGTCGTAGAATTCCATGATTTAACAGTCTCTTATCACAAGAAGCCTGTTTTATGGAATATAGATATGACGCTTCCTGAAGGGGCTTTAATTGGTATTATAGGCCCAAATGGAGCAGGTAAGTCTACATTGATCAAAGCAGCCATGGGACTTTTGCCACTAGGCTCTGGCTATGTGCGCATGTTTGACGAGGCTCTGAATGATGTCAGGCACAAGGTAAGTTATGTGCCACAGCGTGAAACTGTTGACTGGGACTTCCCCACTTCTGTCATTGACGTTGTCATGATGGGGCGCTATGCGAAACTAGGTCTGTTAACACGCCCCAGAAAGGCCGATAAAGAAATGGCGATGAACTGCTTACGCAAAGTCGGCATGGAGGCTTACACCGACCGCCAAATCTCTCAACTGTCTGGCGGCCAACAGCAAAGGGTATTCTTAGCCCGTGCATTAGCCCAAGAAGCAGATCTCTATTTCATGGACGAGCCCTTTGCAGGCGTAGATGCAGCCACAGAGGCGGCCATTTTAGCTATTATGCAAGAAATGACTGCCAATGGAAAGACTGTGATTGTAGTACACCACGATTTGCAATCGGCCGCAGAGTTTTTTGACTGGATTGTGTTGCTCAATATGAGACTAGTTGCTTCTGGCCCAATTGACAAGGTCTTTAACAATGAGATGCTGCAAGAAACCTATGGCGGAAAACTAACCGTATTGGCCGAAGTCGGTGAATTAGTCAGGAAACGTCAAATGCCAAGCAGGGAGAAATACTAGATGGAAACTTTCAAGGAATTCTTTTCTTTTAGTGATCCGAGTATAGTTTCGGTTGTAGTCGGTGCAGTCTTGTTGACGGCCTCTTCAGCTGTAGTTGGAACCTTTACCTTCCTTAAGAAGAAAGCACTCGTTGGAGATGCCGTAGCCCATTCTGTATTACCCGGTATTTGTCTGGCCTTTATCCTTTCTGGCACAAAAAATCCTATTTGGATGATTCTGGGAGCATTTCTCACTGGCTGGATCTCGTTGGTAATGATTGACAACATAACCTCAAAATCAAAGATCAAGGAAGATACCGCCATTGCCTTGATCCTGTCCGTATTCTTCGGTATTGGCATTTTAATGCTCACCAATATCCAACATTCAGGCAATGCAGCTCAAACAGGTCTTGATTCTTTCCTCTTTGGAAAAGCTGCTGCACTTGTTGGTAAGGACTTGATTGTTTTTGGCATTGTTGCTGTAATTCTGATCGTGACGGTAGGCCTATTTTTCAAGGAACTGAAACTGATAGCCTTTGACAGCAACTACGCTAAGGCTTTAGGGCTACCCGTAAAGGCCCTCGACCTTCTTTTGACATCACTGACTGTACTGGCTGTGGTCACGGGCATACAAGCCGTTGGCGTGGTGCTTATGGCAGCTATGCTCATTACCCCTGCCGCAGCAGCTCGCTTCTGGACCAATGATGTATTCAAAATGACTGTGATTGCAGCCATTATGGGTGGTATTTCTGGTTTATCCGGTGCATACGTCAGTTATGCCGCACCTGCTATGCCTACAGGCCCTTGGATTGTCATGATCATCAGTATCATTGCCATTGTCTCATTCTTCATTGCGCCTAAGCGCGGAATCTTTGCCAGAAGCCTGCAACAAGGTAAGCTGCGCAGAATGATTATGGATGAGAACTTATTGAAAGCCCTATACCACATTGGTGAAAAAGATGACACGCCATATCAAGGAAGAACTACAGATGAAATTATTGAGAATCGTTTCTTTCCTAAAACACCCTTAAAAGCATCACTTAGACGACTGAAAAGACAAGGTTTTCTAGAAAAGAAAAATGGCCACTGGAGCTATACCGAAGCCGGAAAAATGAAAGGGCAACGGGTGGTAAAACTGCATAGGTTATGGGAGTTATATCTCTCGAAGTATGTGAAGATAGCACCAGATCATGTGCATGAAGATGCTGAAACGGTAGAACACATCATTACTCCTGAACTAGAAGCTAAACTTGAAAAGATGTTAGAATACCCTGAGTTTGATCCGCATGAAGAGAAAATACCCTATTAAGAATATTAAATGTAGAATGATGAATGTTCAGTTAAATAGGGCCGTTAAAAACCCGTATCAGGCAAAGCAATGGAAACCTAATTCATCCTGCTTAATTCCTAATTCCTAATTCAATAGATGGACGCATTTTACATCATACTCACCTCTTCCCTTTTCGCTATTTCATGTGGACTGCTAGGCTGTTTCTTGATTTTGAGAAAGATGGCCATGGTGGGCGATGCCATCTCTCATGCAGTGCTACCAGGCATTGTCATTGCCTTTCTATTAACCGGAACACGCGATTCTTTCGAAATGATTATCGGTGCAGCGCTGCTTGGTATTCTTTGCACCTTCTTTATCGAGTTCTTTCACAAAAAGGCTAAACTACAAACGGACGCAGCGATCGGGGTAACCTTTACTTCACTGTTTGCGCTGGGCGTTATCTTGATCTCCGTATTCGCTGGTCAAGTCGACTTGGATCAAGAATGTGTGTTATACGGTGAAATTGCCTATGTACCGATCGATCTCTGGATATCTGACTCAGGTCAAAATATGGGCCCAAAAGCCATTTATGTTGCTGCGCTCACCTTAATGGTTAACATACTTTTCATCCGCGTAGGCTTCAAACAACTGTACTTAACTACCTTCGACCCTGCTTTTGCAGCTACTACTGGTGTTTCGGTGGCCCTCTGGAATTACCTTTTGATGGGATCAGTATCCATGACTACCGTGGCCGCTTTTGATTCTGTAGGGGCTATTCTAGTGGTTGCCTTGCTAGTGGCTCCGCCTGCTACAGCGTACCTGCTTACAGATAATTTTAAAAAGATGCTGATGATTACCTGTGTCATAGCCATCATCATCAGTGCATTAGGATATTACTTGGCTGTGATGCTCGATGGATCGATTGCCGGAGCGGTTGTAGCTGTAGCTGGTGTTTTGTTTGGATTAGCTTATCTGTTTTCGCCAAGCAATGGCATTCTCATGAAACAAATCATTCAACGCAGAGAAGTAGAAAAACTGAAGACAACGCAAGAAATAGCCTAGGGGAGTTTTCTCTTTTTGCAATCAATCTTCCAAGTAGGGAAAACGACCGTCCTTGATTTATCGACCCATTCCCCTACCCACTTAAATCCATCTTCACTGATTTCAGAAAACGTAAGCCGATAATCACCAGCAGTACCATTTGGCGCTGGTGAATCTCTGTAAAGCACTATTTTATTGGCTTCCGAGTCCTTACTTCCCTCCCATGCCGGCAACACCGTTGTAGCCCCTGGGGAAGAATAATAGTGAACGAACCATCGTGCACTGTCAGCAATATATTGCCTGATGCTACCCGAATGTCCTCCATCGGCCTTGATTGTTTCATCCTGTACAGCCATGCCATTCATGATGTACTTGAAAGTCCACGTCATCTGAACCGGATCAGCCCATGTCTGATCAGGCTTTCTAGGGATAGAGATACAATCACAAACACCGATCATTGCCGCATAGTCTGTAATTTGTTTTGGTGCTTTCGGGTTCGGCTGGCCAAAAGGATGCTTTTTGGAAGGCCCATATTCATGGGAGACTTGAGCCGTCAACACAAGAGGTGAAATTAGTATCACCACGTAAACCAATAGTTTTATACTTTTCATAGGACGAGCTTTTTCTTTAAACAAAGCCTCAATCCTGATACAAGTCAAAGGTTTTGCAGCGAATGCCCCTAAAGTTGCTGTGAGTTATATGGGCTGAAACTGATCTTTAAATGCCCTAAGCCTAGACTGCGCGATCGGCACTTCGGTATCATCATTTAAAACCACCACAGGGCTTTGTCCTAGCCGATAGCTTTTGATGCATTCTAGGTTCACAATGGCTTTTCTGTGTACTCTTAAAAATTTATGGTCTTCCAACTTAGATTCCAATGCCTTCAAAGAAGTACGCATGATATGACTATCACCTTCAATGGTATGCATACGGACGCAGTAGTCATCAGCGGCTATCCAAAGAATTGCCTTTTCGGAAAGTAGTTGTATACGATTTCCCGTTTTCACTTCAAAAATCAAGGACTCATTGTTGAGCTGATCTTTAGCTACCTGATCAAATAAATCTGCGTTGGTCTTTTGTAATTCTCCTACCCTTTTGATGGTGACCTCAAGCACCGTTCGGCTTTTGAAATAATAGACAAGGATCACCAAAAAGACCAGCGACACGAGTATGATGGGCGCTTTATGAAAGAAGAAATATTCAAATACTTCAGGAAAGTTAAACCAAGCCCCGTTACGCACACTAGCATGACTCACTGAAAGAATCAACAGGTTTAGCAACAAAGCAACCATTACCAAAGCGATTTGACGGATCAGGTCCCTTTTACTCAAACCCGAAGAAGGAAATCTACTAACCGTCAGCACGAAAGGAACAGCCACTACCAGCCAAATTATCCATCGATAAATACCGCCTTGCAGCACTTCCCAAAAGCCTACAGATACGGGCACACCGTTATTAAAATTCTCTATGTAAAAGAGTTGCTGAAAAGACTCAAAGACAATAAAAATGCTAAAGCCAGTTATGGTCAATAAAGCAGGACGGGAATGCCTTTTCAACCAGTCAAAAAAATTGATCATCAAAGTGGTTTTAAACTTTCTAACGAGACAAAGCCATTTTGGATATGTATTAGCAAGTGATCAAAGATTTACCCCTTATCTTAGCGCCCATGCAGGCATTACTACAGAATGAAGACACCATTATTGCACTAGCCACACCACAAGGTGTTGGGGCCATTGGCGTGATCCGACTCAGTGGTAATGACGCCATAAAGCTTGTTAACAAGGTTTTTAAGGGGAAAGACCTTGAGGCTCAGGAATCGCATACGATTCATTTTGGCACAATCCGTGATGGAGACAAAATCTTAGATGAAGTACTTATATCGCTCTTCATTGCTCCGAAATCCTTCACCAAAGAGAACGTCATAGAGATTTCTTGCCACGGATCTAACTTTATCATCCGCCAAATCATACAGCTCTTTATTCGCCAAGGGGCTAGACCGGCCAAGCCTGGTGAGTTTACCAAGCGGGCCTTTATGAATGGCCAATTTGACTTGGCGCAGGCCGAGGCCGTAGCAGACTTGATCAACGCAGATTCGGAAGCAGCACATTATGCAGCACTGAATCAAATGCGTGGCGGCTTCTCAGGAGAGATTAAGCACTTGAGGGAAGAACTGATCCATTTCGCTTCAATGATTGAATTAGAACTCGATTTTGGCGAAGAAGACGTAGAATTTGCCAGTCGAGAGGATCTAAAGAAGCTTGTCAATAGACTTCAGGTAGTGATTGACGCACTGATTCATTCCTTTGATCTAGGCAATGTGATCAAAAACGGTGTACCGACCGTTATCGCAGGCAAACCAAATGCTGGTAAGTCTACCCTGCTCAATGCCCTTCTCAACGAAGACAAAGCGATTGTTTCTGACATTGCAGGCACCACCAGAGACTTTATCGAAGATGAGATAATCATCGGTGGCGTGGCCTTCCGCTTTATCGATACAGCAGGTTTACGCGAGACGACCGATACCATTGAAGCCATTGGCGTGGAACGAACAGAAGCTAAGATGAAGCAGGCTTCATTGATTATTTATCTATTTGACTTAGAGCTACTTGATATAGTAGAAATGAACAAAGAGATTAATAAACTAGAAAACGCTGGCGTGCCTTTCTTAAAGCTAGGTAACAAGGTGGACAAAGTAGATCTACCTTTTGTAGAAGGCCTACAAAAGCAGCATCCTGACATGCTTTTCCTTTCTGCCAAAGACCCTGAGCAAGTGGAACTGTTAAAGACGCGCATCTTAGAACTTGTCAACTTGGACAAGTTCAAGCGTGGCGATACCATAGTCACAAACATCCGCCATTACGACTCCCTCCTACAAACCAAGAACTCTTTGGAAGCCGTCATCAATGGCATTGATGGTCAAATCACTAATGACTTTGTGGCCATGGACATTAGACGTGCCCTTCACTATCTAGGCGAAATCACAGGCGAGATTACCTCTGATGATCTATTAGCAAATATCTTCTCGAAGTTTTGCATCGGGAAATAATCAGTTCTCGAAACACCGCCTATCCCCTCTTTCTTAGATACTCTAAGGAGCTAGTCCTCTTAGAATTGAGAGTTCATCACTTAGTCTGAGAAAATTGACTAGCGAAGCTGTATGTACTTCAAATAACTCCTTATAGTCAAAAGACACTTATTTGCTTAAAGATGAAGTTTTAATAAACCCTTCAACTCTTTATTTTCCAAATAATATAGATTTGCAACACCAAAAACATTGCTACTATAGTTAGCAATAGCCAAAGATCAACCTCTATAGCTCTAGGTCCAACCTCATTACGAGAAACAAGCGAATAGGCAGGCAAACCTTCATTGCCAAGCTCAAGTCTATCATATGAACGCATATCTTGTAACATATAAGAAGCCAGACTACTTTGTTTCATTGTTGTAGCGAAGTATTCAAATTGATTTGATTCAAAAATGTTTTTATAAAAATCCACATCGATCTTAGCCAATCCAGTATCTGAACTATTAACTGCTGCTCTTAAGTCCTGAAAATCAATACCTGCATCGTCAACTTGTAGCCTATCCTGAAAACTATTCATTAGATCCTCAATGTTTGAAAAATAGTTATCCATGAGAGTTTGGGCCTGAGTGCTGTAGCCAATTACTTTAGAATATTGAGCATCAATTTGAGCACTCAGTTCAACTAATGTATAATAATCATCACTCTCATTTTCAAGGTAAAACTGTTCAAAGTCATATGGGAATTGCGATTGTATATCCGAAATAGAAATATCCGAGTTACCAAAAACTTGCTCTACTTTTTCGACTAGAAGAAGATTAATCTGCCTAGCATATTCATTTTCTTTTATCGATTTAACTTTGACAGCCTGTATTTGGCTATTGAAACTCTTGTTAATCATTAGCGCTTTATCATAGAACTCAACATACTCCTTGATAGCGTTTTGAAATTCTTCAATTTGTTCTTTTGCAATAGTTTCTTTAATGCTTTTTACCCGGCTATTATTTGAGGCAGAAACAAAAAAAGTTGATATCCCTGAAATCACCTTACTTGCAACTCCTAAAATGGGGTTTGAATTAACAAAGCCAGAAATTACATTTCCTATCGAACTCCCTATTGGGTTGGTCTCTTGACTGGTTAAATTCTTGAGGATACTTTTAATTCGTACCTCATTCTCCTTCTTCTCTCCATTCCATCTGTTTGTAACAAAAATCTTCTCGGCTTCTTCATATAGATAATCATTGTACGACTTACCTGTCAAAGTCGGATCACTAGGGTTTAACAACACACTAATTCTACCAAATGTAGCTGCGTTATTAAGTTTTAAGTCAATCTCTTCAACTAGCTGATCATAGATCGTTATTTGATTGATTTTATTTAAAATATTAGTGGTCTCTAGATCATACTTAGTGAATGCCTCCTCTTCCGCCTTTCGTTTCAATTGAACCAAAAAAGGGTCCTGTACTTGTGTATCTTGTGTCACTTGTAAATTGGAGGGTGATAAGGCTAATGGAAATAGACTTATTGCGATGATTAAAAAGTATTTCATTGTGTTTATTTATAATTCGATTATGTCTTTAGTGTGAAAAATACATCATAATGTAACCATAGATTCTATTATAAACAATTTGACTACAGTATGAATTGAGAACATCTTCTATTCAACTATCTAAACATCAATGTCTTATGCTAATTTCAGAATAAGCCAAGGTAAGTTCAGAAGAAAATTCCTAAACAAATGGAGAAACAAATGTGCGGTCACAGGCTCCAGCACGAAAGAGATACTAATAACTTCACATATTGTACCTTGGAGTGAAGCATCTAATGAGGAAAGGTATGATGTTCAAAATAGAATTCTACTATCTTCTACTTATGATGCTCTTTTCGATAAGCACCTAATATCCTTTGACACTGATTGACAAATCATACTATCAAAAAGTGTAACTCAACAGAAGTATTCTAAACCTGGATTTACAGGCAATGAAATAATAGAAGGATTATCCAAAAAAAATCTAGACTATTTAGCAAGACATCGGGTTAGACTTAAGAGTAAGTAGTCATACTATTAAATAATACTTTCGAACAATTTTAGCACCTACTGTATTGGGAAATAATCAAAGTAAAAAACACTCATTATTAACTGTAAATAATGTTTTTTATTTTTTTGAATTACAATGGCGGCTCAAATTGTGAGCTTTCAAACAAGTCCGAGCTTCGCAACTTGGAGTTTTAGTCCTCTTCGAGCTTTTTAGCTACACTGTCATAATATTCCCTTGTTAGCTTCTCTGTCCATATAGTAGGAGAACTTCCATAAATAGCGATATAAGAAACCATGCTATTTGCTGAAGATGTATGCCAGTGTTCCACATCCTTCTCGCATTTTACCACATCACCCTTTCTGATTTTAATGGCTTCTTTACCCATCTCTTGATAGTAACCAATACCTTCCGTTACAATCAACACTTGAGGTGTAGCATGTTTATGCCAATCTAGTGTAGCGTTCGCTGCGAATTTGGCTTGAGTGATATTGTAAGTAAAGCCTTCATCAGCTTGAGTCAAAAAGTTCAACCAAGCATCACCTATATGATGTGTATTTGGCGCTTTCATTCCCTCATTCAAATATGAATTGATTGAATAAGTTGAATCCTGTGCTGCTACATGAAGAGATGTAGCCAATGCAATTATTGTTAAGAAGTGTCTCATCCTGTTTATTTTGACTTACAATGTAGTCAAACTGTTAAGATTCAAAGCTGCCTGCGTGGTAAGAGCTAGAGTAGTTACTGTATTGGGAAGTGAAGTTGCCGTGCAACGACACTTGCTATTGGAAAGTAGTTTAGTCACCGTTTAGATAACTGGTACTAAAAGGTCGAAAAATGTGAGTATTTTCGGATAATGAAATTCAACGAGGACACACGCGTTAAAATTCCAGCCATTCTGCACTTAATGAGACTAGGGTATCAATACCTTTCTCTTAAGGACGCTTCATGCGATAGTTCAACCAATATTTTCCGTGACATCTTCAATGATAGTATTAAGCGAATCAATGGTCACAATGCCGAGCTTGATATAGAAGGACTCTTCAACCTAATATCACTCGACTTGGAGAATGAGGATTTAGGCCAAGCGTTCTACGAAAGGCTCATCAATCGTTCTGGGGTTCGATTAATTGATTTCGAGAACTTCAAGAACAACAGCTTTCATGTGGTAACTGAATTGCCTTATGAAAAGGATGATGACAGCTTCAGGCCTGACGTAATTATCTTAGTCAATGGCATGCCCTTGTCTTTCATTGAAGTTAAAAAACCAAACAACCAAGACGGCATTCAAGCGGAGCACAAACGCATGAAGACACGTTTTCGAAACAAAAAATTCAGGAAGTTTGTCAACATCACTCAGTTCATGGTTTTCTCCAACAACATGGAGTATGACGATGAGAATCCTATGCCAATCGAAGGTGCTTTTTATGCAAGTCCGTCCTACCAAGAGGCTGTTTTCAATTACTTCCGTGAAGACGAAGCATTTAGCGTTATAGCAGGTCTGTCAGACAACTCTGCAGAAGAAGAGTTAGCCGTGCTACAGGATAATAACCTATTAAGCATTAAAGACTCCTCAGAGTTTAGCCTTAACAAAGACCCGGACACCCCCACTAATCGAATCCTCAGTTCTTTATACTCAAAAGAACGGCTCGCATTTATTCTTGAGTTTGCGCTTACTTATGTAAAAGAACCTCATGGTGTTGAGAAGCACATTATGCGCTACCCTCAGCTTTTTGCAACCAAAGCAATTGAACAGACACTAGAAGAAGGTGGCAAGAAAGGCATCATCTGGCATACACAAGGCAGTGGCAAGACAGCCCTAGCCTATTACAACGTCAGATACCTTAAACATTACTTTGCCTCCAAGAGCATTATACCCAAGTTCTATTTCATTGTTGATAGAATTGATTTACTAATACAGGCGAGTCGAGAATTCAAAAGTCGTGGGTTAACCGTACATACAATAGACTCCAAGGACGCTTTTGCACAAGACATTAAATCAAGCTTAGCACTACACAATGATACCGGAAGAGAAGAAATAACGGTGGTAAACATTCAAAAATTCCAAGATGACCCGACCGTTGTTTCCAACAAAGACTATCAATTAAATGTGCAGCGAGTATACTTTCTTGACGAAGTGCACAGAAGCTATAATCCTGAAGGAAGCTTTTTAGCCAACCTAAACCAGTCAGACCCGGAAGCCATTAAAATTGGGTTAACGGGCACACCCCTTTTAGGCAAAGACTATAACTCCAGATCACTTTTTGGTAAATACATCCACAAATACTATTACAATGCCTCAATTGCAGATGGCTATACTTTAAGACTGATTAGAGAAGAAATAGAAACCTCCTACAAGCTTACATTGCAAAAAGCACTTGAGGAAATTAAGGTTTTAGAAGGAGATGCAAATAAAGAGGATGTTTATGCCCACCCTACATTCACAGAACCCCTACTCCATTATGTAATTGAAGATCTCCAAAACGCCAGGTTGAGGTTCGATGATAGCTCCATTGGAGGCATGATGATTTGTGATTCATCCAAACAAGCGAAAAAGCTCTTCGAAATCTTTCAGGAAAAATACGCTGACAAAGAAGAGCGTCTGATGGCAGCCGAAGATCCTGAGCCCTATGGAAAAAAGAGAGCAGAGGAACGGAAAGTCAAAACTGCTGCGTTGATACTTCACGACATTGGTTCTAAAGAAGATCGTAAAAACTGGGTACATCAATTCAAAGAAGGAAAGGTTGACTTCCTCTTCGTGTACAACATGCTACTCACTGGCTTCGATGCCAAGCGTTTAAAGAAACTATACATTGGGCGAGTCATTAAGTCACACAACCTTTTACAAGCGCTTACCCGAGTCAATAGAACCTATAAGGATTTCCGCTACGGCTATGTGGTTGACTTTGCAGATATCCAGAAAGAGTTTGATAAAACCAACAAAGACTATTTCAAAGAACTGCAATCAGAATTAGGAGACGAAATTGAGCATTACAGTAACCTATTTAAATCTAAAGAAGAGATTGAAACAGACATAGAAGAAATCAAGGACACACTGCTGTACTTCGACATCTCTAATGCCGAGGTCTTTTCCAGACAGATCAATGAAATAAACGATCGGCAAGAAATGCTTGCCATTGCCAAAGTCTTGAAGAGTGCAAAAAGCCTTTACAACCTCATTCGATTGTCAGGAGAGTCTGAGCTCTTAGAAAAACTAGACTTTAAACTGTTAAGCAAGCTCGCCACGGAAGCCAACAATCGGCTACAATTGCTAAACTTGAAGCAAAACCTTGACTCCAACGAGGAAACGACTAACCTACTGAACGTAGCGCTTGAAGATGTGATCTTTGCTTTTACCAAAGTAAAGGAAGAAGAAATGGTGCTAGCAGATCAATTAAAAAGCACCTTACAAAGAACGCGTGAAATGCTTGGTGGAAACTTTGATCCTAAAGACCCAAACTTCATCAGCTTAAAAGAAGAATTAGAGCGGCTATTCAAAAAGAAAAACCTGAGTGAGGTAACCAAGGCCGAAATGGAAGCCAATATCAAATCATTAGACGCAATTTATGATAACGCCAAAGAACTAGAACGTAAAAACCAATTGGTAAGGGCTAAATACGCCAATGATGCCAAGTACGCGCGCATTCATAAGCGCTTGATGGAAAAAGACCCTTTGACGGACAAGGAATCAAAGCTGCTTGAAGTTTTGCAGAGCATCAAGCTGGAGGTAGACAACCAAATTATGCAAAATGCCAACATTTTAAGCAACGAAAGCTTTGCAGAGAAAATGATGGCGCGTATTGTTGTCAATCAATTCAGAAATAAATTTGATATCCCCGTAAATGCTGAACAATCTAAACGTATTTACGCCATGATTACCAAAGAATACCTTAACGAGTTTAACGGAAGAGCAGCATGACAGAAACGGTAGCTTTTGAAAGCAAAACCAAAGCCCTAATAGATAACTTAAAGAGTGTGTGTGCTAACTATGGCCTCGGTAACGATGGCAATGAGTTCAAAATCATTACACAAACTTTTTTGTATAAATTCTTGAATGACAAATTCGTTTATGAAATAAAACAACTGGACGCTAATCTTGCTGAGGCTGACGACTTTGAGGCCGCACTGCGCGATTACGATGCTGATGAATATGAAATACTCATGTTACAGCTCAGTGAAAGTACTGCTCGACTAAACCCAGACCAGTTTATCTCTTCATTATTTGCGAAACAAAACGATGCAGATTTTGCCAAACTTTTCGACAATACCTTGCTCGACATTGCTAGAGAGAACAGTGAGATTTTCTCTGTTATTACAGAGAGTAAACAAAAAATTGTCCTGTTTGAATCCATTAGCAACTATGTAACGGATAACAGAGACGACTTCTGCCGTGCCATTATTAACAAGCTGGTCAACTTTAGCTTCGAACACATTTTCACAGAGAAGTTCGATTTCTTCGCTACCATTTTCGAATACCTGATAAAGGACTATAACACCAACAGCGGTGGCAAGTATGCGGAGTATTTTACGCCACACGCTGTCTCTAAAATTATGGCGCGCTGTCTGGTGCAAGACAAGGTGAACAATGCCACCTGTTACGATCCTTCAGCGGGATCAGGCACATTACTAATGAATCTGGCACACCAGATTGGCGAAGACAAGTGCACCATTTACTCGCAAGACATTTCCCAGAAGTCCTCAAACCTATTAAGGCTAAACCTCATCTTAAACAACCTGGTACACTCTATTCCCAATATTGTAAAGGGCAATACCATTTCAGATCCTTTCCATAAGGAGGACAACGGAAAGTTAAAGCAGTTCGACTATATCGTTTCTAATCCACCCTTTAAACTAGACTTCTCAGACTACCGCGATGACTTAGATACAAAAGCCAACCATGAACGCTACTTTGCCGGCATACCCAATGTCCCCAAGAAGAAGTTAGAGTCCATGGCCATATACCTGCTGTTTTTGCAGCACATTATGTTCTCGCTTAGTAACACAGGCAAGGCAGCCATAGTAGTACCTACAGGTTTTATTACGTCACAAAGTGGTATTGATAAAAAGATTAGGCAAAAACTGGTGGAGAATAAATGGCTGGCTGGAGTAGTCAGTATGCCCAGTAATATTTTTGCTACCACAGGCACCAATGTGTCCATTCTATTTATAGATAAATAGAATAAAGGAGAAGTCGTTTTGATAGATGCATCTAGTCTTGGTACCAAGGTAAAGGTGGACGACAAGAACCAAAAGACTTTACTTTCTGCGGAAGAAGAAGACCAAATCATTAACACCTTTAATAACAAGTCAGCGGTAGACGACTTTTCTGTAGTGGTCAGCTATGACCAGATCACCACCAAAAACTACAGCCTAAGTGCAGGACAGTATTTTGAGGTGAAGATTGACTATGTGGATGTTACTCAGGACGAGTTCGAAGCAAAATTGAAAGGGCACAAAGAGAATTTAAGTTCGCTTTTTGTTGAGTCAAAAAAGCTGGAAAAAGAAATAACCAAGAATTTAAACGGCTTGAGTTATGACTAGAAGAATGACTGTAATGAATGATCTTATTGATGAAATATCGATGGGTCCATTTGGTTCGGATATAACGATTGATAATTATAAAGGCTCAGGAATACCCGTTCTAAACGGGTCTAATATTTCAGGAGTGAAATTGACTGAGTCATTTAAAAACTTTGTAACTCCAGATAAAGCTAAATCACTTAAAAAAGCCAATGCAAAAAGAGGTGATATTGTAATTACACATCGAGGCACACTTGGACAAGTTGCCTATATCCCTTACGATTCAAATTTCGATGGATACATTATTTCTCAAAGTCAGTTTAGATTGTCACTGAAGAAGGACTTGGTTGATCCAGTATACTTCACATATTATTTCCATACAACTGAAGGACAAAAGCGTTTGCTTTCATTTAAGAACCACGTTGGTGTTCCTGCTCTGGCACAAGCAACTACTAATTTCAAATTGCTTGAATTTCCATATCGTGAATTGACAGAGCAAAAAGCAATTGCCTCAGTCCTCTCCTCTCTAGACTCCAAAATCGAACTCAACAATAAAAGCAATACAGAGTTAGAGGCCATGGCCAAGCTGATATATGACTATTGGTTTGTGCAGTTTGATTTCCCCATCTCCGCAGCGCAAGCCACCGCTCTTGGAAAACCCGAACTCAAAGGCAAACCTTATAAAGCCTCCGGTGGGCCAATGGTTTATAATCAAGCACTGAAAAGGGAGATTCCTGAGGGTTGGGAGGTTGGAGAACTTAATGACATTGCAAATATTACAATGGGTCAATCACCTCCAGGTGAATCTTACAATGAAAATGGAGAAGGTTCAGTGTTCTATCAAGGTTGTACAGACTTTGGAACACGTTTCCCAACCGTAAGGAAATATACAACACAGCCAACGCGCTACGCTTCCTCTGGAGATATACTTCTAAGCGTTAGAGCACCCGTTGGTGCAATGAATATTGCCACTGAGGACTGTTGTATCGGAAGAGGTTTGGCAGCTTTAAATAGCAAGGATAATTCCGAAGCCTACCTATGCGAAGTATTAAAGTACTTCAAGCAAATTTTTGATAGACGAAACACTGATGGAACCACCTTCGGAGCAATAACAAAGAATGATCTTTTCTCTTTGCCTGTTGTAATTCCGAAAAATGGAATCATTAATTCATTTCAAGAGAAAATCGGATCAGCGTATCAAAAGCTAAATCAGCTTGAAAAAGAAAACCAAGAACTCAGCTCACTTCGCGATTGGTTATTACCTATGCTTATGAATGGGCAGGTCACCATTAAAGAAGCTGAGGAGCGGGTAAGTATGGCTGCGGAGCCGGAGGAGGCGTATGGAGACCAAAATTAGAAAATAGAACATGCTTAAAAAAAGGTCAAATATTATTATCCTATCACTTACAGTTAGTGTTGCCATATTGGTGATATTATGGATCATTTCACCTAATAGAAATTGGGAGCCATGGGCAACTCTTATCGGCACAGTTGCAATTCCAATAGTAATCATGTTTAAAGATGCTATTGACGGAGGTAATAAAAAACCAATTGAAAAAGCTGATCTAAATATTGAATTGAAATCGGCTCAAATCAAGTATTCTGGTTATGCTGGAAGTTATTATGCCCAACTCAACATAAATATGATTTCACACCATTTTAGCTCAAGTCTCCATAGTGTGTTTGTTAGGAAGAATGGAACTCACCAAAGTGCCAGCGAACTGGATCCATACTCTACAAAAGGAAAGCCAATTAACGAGTTCTATTCATTAGCTTCTGATCAATTGCATACTGACCTAGGTGATTTTATTAAAAAAGAGGTGAATAATGAAAATCGACACAAAATCAATAGTCTTGAATTAATTCAAGATAGAGTCTACAAATACAGCATCTTACCATTGATTGAGTCTGAACGCTATTCAGATGGACACGAAGATTTAATTTTAACAGACTGGAGACTGATAATCAATTATAATCTTGACAAATTTATTGAAGTTCCTTTTGACTTCACAATTCATTCTTCCAGCCCTCAAAGACCAGTGAAATATGAGGCTGAAGGTTTTAAATTACCCTAAAGAAATGAATAGTAATTCGCCCTATCTAGAGAAAGGCCGTCTGGCAGAAGTGATTCAAGCCATACAAGTCTTAGGTTACTACAAGTTCTACAAGAGAAATATCAGTGATTGGATAGAGCAAATAACTGGCAAGAAGGATTTTGCAACATTAAGCCACTGGCGAAAAGTCTTTGAGGAGCATCCTGAGTTCTTCAAGATAGAAGAAGAGCAGAATGTCGGGTTATTATTAAGGAGGACATTCAAGAAAAACTATCACGTTGATTCGGATAAAGAATTGAGTCGAGCGGAACTTGATGTAATGTCATTTACAGATATAGCTAATAGAGTTTCAAGAATTCCATTAGCTGAGCAAGAAATAGTAATGCTTGTGCAAACGGCTATAGCCTTACATGAGTCTGCAATGCGAAGAAAAGCTGATAGAAGGTGGTTCTTACCACTTGCTATAGCTCTTTTAGTTGGTTGGTTACCTCCAATGGTAGCATTATTTGATAGTAAGGAACCCATTGAGGTCAAACTAATTAACGAACCAATTGAAGAAGTAAACAAAAGTGCAAGAGATACTATAACATTAAGAGAATCACTTAAAAATGAACCTACACCAACTAAAGAATGAGCTGATTTCAGATATTCTCAATATTGAAGACAAGGATTTATTACTACACCTCCAACATCAAATCAAGAAGAAAACGGCCCAAAAGAAACAGGTTCAAGTCAACCTATCTGAGATCCTTAAACATGATGTCAAAGACACCAACCCAGAAAAGGTATCATTAGGCAAACACCAGAGTGAGGTCAAATCATGGAAAGACCTTTATACTACGGTTATCATCTGGATTTTAGATGACAGGAATATAGCAGAACTAAAAGCACCGATTCATGATCATTACGGGCGTACTAAATATGCAGTAAACAATAGCCCTACCCATGTAGAAGGTAAACCGTTTACCTCTCAGGTACAACATGGCAAACTATATATAGAAGGCCATGGAAACACTGATCATCACCTAAAAACACTGGCTTACATTTTCCAACTTTTCAGCATTCCATTAGAAGAGCTCACCATCAGCTTTTGGACCAATAGAGATACAGAACTCCTACAGAACACTCTTTAACATAACAACTACAAAGTTGACATTGAGTCATATTAAATTATTTATCAACACTATATAGTTTAAAACAATAAAACATATACCTTTGCCGAACGTTACTAGAAAAGAAGATGTAGAAGCTTTCCTAAAAAGCTTTAAAGAGAAAAAGCAGATCTGGGGAGTCTACTTTTTAGATGAACGGGGTAAGAATTTCAACACCTTATCAGCGCTGGAAATACGACCTGTCGAAAGAGAACAGGTTTTAGACGAACTTACTGTTACAGATTACAGTGAAGGTCCTTTGGATGAAGAATGGCATGGTGGAAAAGACATGTGGGTTTTCGGTACAGTGATGAAGAAAAAAGAGATCTACATAAAGATCACTTTGGGTGCTCCTAGCACACAAACCATTTGCATCTCATTCCATATTGCGGAATATCCCATGGCCTACCCTTTTAAAAAATAGCATCATGAAAAGCCCACTTACAGGTAAAGCAATGCAACTCGCCAGCGAATGGCGTCAAGTACCATTTCGCAAAGAAACGTTTGATCTGAAGTATCAATTTTATTTATGTGCAGATACTGGTGAGCAATTCACTACCACCGAGTTGGATGAGTTGAACATGCGTATGCTGCAGAATCTTTTCCGTGCTAAGCACCATATTCCCCAGCCTGACGAAATAAAAGCCATTAGAGAGCAGTATGAGCTATATGCCGTCAAAATGGGTGAAGTCTTGGGTTTTGGACCCAACACCTATGGGCTCTACGAGAAAGGAGACTTACCAAGCTTGCCAAATGCCAATCTTTTAAAAATGGCGAGTGACCCCTCTAAATTTTTATCCCTAGCACAAGACTGGAGTACTGATGCTGCCAAAGCAAAACAAGCCCTTTTGAAAAGAATTGAAAAGCTTATCGCAGCGCAACATTCCACCCTTATTAATTTCGATAGCTATTTAATGGGAGGCTCCTTAGCCGATGAGTATTCTGGTTTCAAAAAACCCAGCCTTGAAAGGTTGACCGAGATGGTAGTCTACTTTGCCCATGAAGTGCCTGCTTACAAGACAAAAACTAACAAACTACTATTCTACTCAGATTATGGTATGTTCAAGTACTTTGGCCAATCAATAAGTGGCACTCGCTATAAGGCAATTCCTTATGGGCCAGTTCCGCACCGCTTCGAGTCTATTTTTGATAAAATAAGCAATGAAGACACCATTGATATTTGGTACGATAATCTTTCCAATGGAGGCCGAAAAGAAGAATTAAAAGGAAGGGCAGACCGCCCCTTTAACGCTAGTTTATTCAACCAAGAAGAACTTGATATTATGTCAAAAGTAGCCGAGAAATTCAAGGCACTCAAAGCCTTCGAATTGGTGAATATTAGTCATCAAGAAAACGGCTGGATTGAAAATCAAGAGTCAAAATCAATGATCAGTTACCTTTATGCCATTGACCTTAAGGGTATTTAATCTCATTGAAATACGAAAAGCCCTATCCAATGTCGATTCAGGCCAATTCACCCTGACTTTGTTACAGAAACCAAAGAATATCACCCTTACTTTATTACAAATATTTTGTGTTTTTGCCCTTACCCACTTCTGATCACTTGCTCACAAACCTGTCTTCCAATGGGCCAATATCTTCTCGAAGTTGTGCATCGGGAAGTAACTCGTTTGTAGTCTCAAACCAAATAAAACTCCTGCTTGTCTAGGCCCATCAGACTCATTGGCTTCTTATCATACTTAGGTTTGAAGATGATGATTTTATCGCCTTTTTGGAGCTTATCATAAATCAAAGGTGAGACGGCAATAGACTTCCAACTCGTCTTGAGCAGATTCTTACCACTCGCCCTATTTGAAGTAATGGTCAGTTTATCTTCCACTAAAGCGGTAACCCCTATTTTGTGTCCATGGGCTTTATCTTTTGCATAATGCTTAACTCGGTTTATCAACTTTATGAGTTGAACTATAGGTATAATCACCAAGGGGAATAAAAAGATCAACAGACTCCAATAGTCACTTATGAGAAACGACCCAACAATAAACAGAAAGGGCAGCATCCATGTTACTTTTCGTTTTAAATCAGTCTGATACGCCCTCTGTAGCGCCTCCGAGTCTTTTTCACTGAATTTCAGCTCTTGAATTTCGGCATCAATAAATTGCTGTTCTACCCGCTCATCCTCCTCTACTTCCTCAACTTTCCTAGTCTCTATAGTTTTAAGAGAAAGCGTTAAGGTAGATTTTGGTGCTTTCTCCATGACCACTCGGTCTCCTACTTTGACACGATTATATTCTAGGAAGTCCATCTTAAATTCCTCGTCCTCTAAGTAGACGTAGTAACTTCTGGTAGTTTTTGTTCTTGAGCCACGTCTTCCACTCCCAACGCTGCTATTACTGGTATTGATATCGAGTCTTTTATTGGTTACCAGTCCAGTAATTCTATGCTTGATGCCGCGGCTCAGGTCTGTGGCGATAGACCAAATCATATAGCCTATAATGCCTAAGAAAAACACACCAAAAGCAATGATTACATAAGTAAAAACTCCGTCAAACCCCATTCCTTCTGTGTCATTCAATACAAAGTTGAATATGAAAGTAACGATGACAGCAAATGCAATTGGAAACAAGAATATGGGTAGTATCTGCTTCCGAAGTTTCTGGATATCGGCTGGTGCTAATGGAAGTTCTTCCTTTTGAATCATGGCTTTGAAAAATTACTTAATCAAAGTTGTGTCAATTACGCGTGGTTAAACATCCGTACTGCTGGGTATATTCAGGAAAGGGTTAGAGACTTAAAAGCCTTTCGAAACCCTATTGAATTAAAGAAAGTATTGGTAAGAAGAACTATTAGTCAATACCTTCCCGAAGTTCTGTATCGGCAAATAATTTGCTGTGCAACGACATTTGCTATTGGGAAGTAACCATAGCAAGCAAGACTAACTGGCCTTATACCACTTCACCGCAGAAACTTCTTTTTCCGAAAGTTCAATGTTCGGGTCTACGGCAATTAATTTCCCCGATTTTCGAAGAGTTAATTGTTCTTCAATATCTTCCTTGACCATTTTTCGATAAGCGTAAAAATGTTCAAAAAACAGACAGTAGGACAAATAACTTACAATACCGCCACGGTTGTGTTTCCACATGCCAGCCAGATATTTCCAAAAGACAATCCGTGTATTTCTTAGCATTCCTTGTTTCCATACAAGGTTAAAAAAAGCTCTGGCATAGGCCCAATTGACAATACTTTTGGAATGTCTGTTTCGTGTAGCTTCTCTCATTCCGGGGTCATTATGAACTTCAGCAGTTCCAATTCTTCTGAAATGCTCATAGGTTCTTTTGAGAAAGTTCTTCGGTTCATACAACTTCCAAAACCCTTCAATATATTCTTCCGCTACTTCTTCAATAGGTCGCGAAGGCTCGAAGTTGAGAAGGGTAGTTTGGTTTAGGTTTGCATTATCAAGCAATCGTCCCTCTTTCTTTAGGCGATCCCAGAGTGCAGTACCGGGCAAGGCCTGAAGCATACTGAAGGTGACACTTGGAATGGCGTTTTGCATAGCAAAATCAAATACTCGCTGACCCGCCCCGCTCTTTTCGCTGTCAAATCCTATGATGAATCCTCCTGTGGTCCT
Source organism: uncultured Roseivirgaceae bacterium (assembly GCA_964352205.1). Classification (GTDB taxonomy): domain Bacteria; phylum Bacteroidota; class Bacteroidia; order Cytophagales; family Cyclobacteriaceae; genus Roseivirga. Next base: position 45,303 of record CAYGQO010000002.1, on the reverse strand, counting down.
GATTCCCTTTCGTGCAATCTTCTCCAGAGACTCGTTCATTGGTTGGCGGTTATTCTGGTGTTTCAAAGTGAGGGAAAGGCTTTCGGTATCTGGTGTTTCAATTCCAATAAACACCGTGGTGAACTTACTCATCACCATTAAATCTAACAACTCATCATCATGAGCCATATCTATGGAGGCTTCGGTTGTAAAACTGAAGGGGTAACCATTCTCCTTTTGCCATACGATTAACTCTTCCAAAAATGGTTTCACCGTTCGCTTATTCCCAATGAAGTTATCATCAACAAAAAACACTCCTCCCGACCAGCCAAGCTCCAACATGATATCCAATTCTTTTTTGACTTGTTCTGCAGATTTCGTCCGGGGCACACGTCCATAAAGAATAATGATATCGCAGAACTCACATCTAAATGGACATCCTCTTGAGTACTGAAGTGCCATCGAAAAATAGGAATCCATATCTAAGAGGTCATACCTGGGAATTGGACTCATAGTAACATCCGGTTTTTCTTTGGACCTATAAATTCCGCTGGTATCTCCGTTTCCCAATGACGTAATAAAAAGGGGTATTGTATATTCTCCCTCATCCAGCACCAAAAAGTCTGCACCTGCCCCAAGCATATCATTAGGTAGTGAAGTGGCATAAGGCCCACCAACTACAACCTTTTTACCTCTGTTCTTGGCTTCATGAATAGTACCAAGGAAATCATCTTTTTGTGCAATCATTCCACTCATCATCACCAGATCTGCCCAATCCCAATCTTCCTCTCCTACTTCTTCAATATTTTTATCTCTTAACCTAAACTCCCAATCTTGAGGCAAGAGAGCAGCCACTGTTATGAGACCAAGTGGCGGCATAAAGGCTTTTTTACCAACGCCTTCAACAGCTTTTTCAAATGACCAGAAACTTGTAGGAAAGATTGGATAGATCAGAAGGACTCTCATAGGATAAAGTTGATTAATTTAAAAATAGGGAATTATATCAAAAGTCATTTATGTTCAACCTCTCTTTTGCAAGCAACCAAAGATGGATCAATTTTTAGCCAACATCTTCTTGAAGTTCTGTATCGGCAAATAATTTGCTGTGCAACGACATTTGCTATTGGGAAGTAACCATAGCAAGCAAGACTAACTGGCCTTATACCACTTCACCGCAGAAACTTCTTTTTCCGAAAGTTCAATGTTCGGGTCTACGGCAATTAATTTCCCCGATTTTCGAAGAGTTAATTGTTCTTCAATATCTTCCTTGACCATTTTTCGATAAGCGTAAAAATGTTCAAAAAACAGACAGTAGGACAAATAACTTACAATACCGCCACGGTTGTGTTTCCACATGCCAGCCAGATATTTCCAAAAGACAATCCGTGTATTTCTTAGCATTCCTTGTTTCCATACAAGGTTAAAAAAAGCTCTGGCATAGGCCCAATTGACAATACTTTTGGAATGTCTGTTTCGTGTAGCTTCTCTCATTCCGGGGTCATTATGAACTTCAGCAGTTCCAATTCTTCTGAAATGCTCATAGGTTCTTTTGAGAAAGTTCTTCGGTTCATACAACTTCCAAAACCCTTCAATATATTCTTCCGCTACTTCTTCAATAGGTCGCGAAGGCTCGAAGTTGAGAAGGGTAGTTTGGTTTAGGTTTGCATTATCAAGCAATCGTCCCTCTTTCTTTAGGCGATCCCAGAGTGCAGTACCGGGCAAGGCCTGAAGCATACTGAAGGTGACACTTGGAATGGCGTTTTGCATAGCAAAATCAAATACTCGCTGACCCGCCCCGCTCTTTTCGCTGTCAAATCCTATGATGAATCCTCCTGTGGTCCTGATTCCCTTTCGTGCAATCTTCTCCAGAGACTCGTTCATTGGTTGGCGGTTATTCTGGTGTTTCAAAGTGAGGGAAAGGCTTTCGGTATCTGGTGTTTCAATTCCAATAAACACCGTGGTGAACTTACTCATCACCATTAAATCTAACAACTCATCATCATGAGCCATATCTATGGAGGCTTCGGTTGTAAAACTGAAGGGGTAACCATTCTCCTTTTGCCATACGATTAACTCTTCCAAAAATGGTTTCACCGTTCGCTTATTCCCAATGAAGTTATCATCAACAAAAAACACTCCTCCCGACCAGCCAAGCTCCAACATGATATCCAATTCTTTTTTGACTTGTTCTGCAGATTTCGTCCGGGGCACACGTCCATAAAGAATAATGATATCGCAGAACTCACATCTAAATGGACATCCTCTTGAGTACTGAAGTGCCATCGAAAAATAGGAATCCATATCTAAGAGGTCATACCTGGGAATTGGACTCATAGTAACATCCGGTTTTTCTTTGGACCTATAAATTCCGCTGGTATCTCCGTTTCCCAATGACGTAATAAAAAGGGGTATTGTATATTCTCCCTCATCCAGCACCAAAAAGTCTGCACCTGCCCCAAGCATATCATTAGGTAGTGAAGTGGCATAAGGCCCACCAACTACAACCTTTTTACCTCTGTTCTTGGCTTCATGAATAGTACCAAGGAAATCATCTTTTTGTGCAATCATTCCACTCATCATCACCAGATCTGCCCAATCCCAATCTTCCTCTCCTACTTCTTCAATATTTTTATCTCTTAACCTAAACTCCCAATCTTGAGGCAAGAGAGCAGCCACTGTTATGAGACCAAGTGGCGGCATAAAGGCTTTTTTACCAACGCCTTCAACAGCTTTTTCAAATGACCAGAAACTTGTAGGAAAGATTGGATAGATCAGAAGGACTCTCATAGGATAAAGTTGATTAATTTAAAAATAGGGAATTATATCAAAAGTCATTTATGTTCAACCTCTCTTTTGCAAGCAACCAAAGATGGATCAATTTTTAGCCAACATCTTCTTGAAGTTCTGCATCGGCAAATAAAGTTGCTGTGCAACGACATTTTGTATTGGGAAGTAACTCGTTTGTAGTCTCAAACCAAATAAAGCTCCTGCTTATCTAGGCCCATCAGACTCATTGGCTTCTTATCATACTTAGATTTGAAGATGATGATTTTATCGCCTTTTTGGAGCTTATCATAAATCAAAGGTGAGACGGCAATAGACTTCCAACTCGTCTTGAGCAGATTCTTACCACTCGCCCTATTTGAAGTAATGGTCAGTTTATCTTCCACTAAAGCGGTAACCCCTATTTTGTGTCCATGGGCTTTATCTTTTGCATAATGCTTAACTCGGTTTATCAACTTTATGAGTTGAACTATAGGTATAATCACCAAGGGGAATAAAAAGATCAACAGACTCCAATAGTCACTTATGAGAAACGACCCAACAATAAACAGAAAGGGCAGCATCCATGTTACTTTTCGTTTTAAATCAGTCTGATACGCCCTCTGTAGCGCCTCCGAGTCTTTTTCACTGAATTTCAGCTCTTGAATTTCGGCATCAATAAATTGCTGTTCTACCCGCTCATCCTCCTCTACTTCCTCAACTTTCCTAGTCTCTATAGTTTTAAGAGAAAGCGTTAAGGTAGATTTTGGTGCTTTCTCCATGACCACTCGGTCTCCTACTTTGACACGATTATATTCTAGGAAGTCCATCTTAAATTCCTCGTCCTCTAAGTAGACGTAGTAACTTCTGGTAGTTTTTGTTCTTGAGCCACGTCTTCCACTCCCAACGCTGCTATTACTGGTATTGATATCGAGTCTTTTATTGGTTACCAGTCCAGTAATTCTATGCTTGATGCCGCGGCTCAGGTCTGTGGCGATAGACCAAATCATATAGCCTATAATGCCTAAGAAAAACACACCAAAAGCAATGATTACATAAGTAAAAACTCCGTCAAACCCCATTCCTTCTGTGTCATTCAATACAAAGTTGAATATGAAAGTAACGATGACAGCAAATGCAATTGGAAACAAGAATATGGGTAGTATCTGCTTCCGAAGTTTCTGGATATCGGCTGGTGCTAATGGAAGTTCTTCTTTCTGAATCATGACGTTAAGTAATTACTTAGCCAAAATTGTATGAATTATGGATGGCTTAACATCCGTGGCAGCGGGTATATTGAGAGCAGTAATACAACAGATTATGGCCAAGAAGGGCACCCTCTTACCCTAAAAAATCACTTACGATAATACTACAGATGATCTACTAGTCAACCTGGCTTTAGCGAGCCTCTTCAGCAAGCGCTGAGCCGAATAGCATTCCTAATCGGCTCATAATTACCTGATTTTTGAGCCGAATAATTCGTACATTCGGCTCATGGTTTACAATTGGCAACATAAGAACTGGCCTAAATTCCGCTATGATAATGCGGAAGCCGATGAATTATGGCAACAATTCAATGTAAACGCTGGCCAATCATCTGGTTTAATACTGGGGCTTTCAGTGGCCGATCAACAGAAAGTCTTACTCGATAATTTGGTAGCTGAGGCCATGAAGACTTCGGCCATCGAAGGCGAATTCTTTAGTCGTGAAGATGTCTATTCGTCCATCAAGAAGAACTTGGGGCTGACACCCGATAAAGTTGTTAAAGACCAGAAAATTAAAGGCATAGCAGCACTAGTCGTGAAGGTACACGAAACCTATGCCACGCCCATAAGCAAAACAATGCTTTTCAGTTGGCACAAACTACTGATGCAGGGTTATTCCAATATCAGTAAAGGAAAATGGCGCACCGGAGCCGAGCCAATGCAGGTAATATCAGGTGCCATTGGTAAAGAAATCGTTCACTTTGAAGCGCCACCCTCCCATGCTGTGCCTAAGGAAATGAGTCGGTTTATAGACTGGTTTAATCATACCGCACCGCATAAGGATGGCGCTATTAAAAACCCGATGATACGTTCGGCCATTGCGCACCTTTATTTTGAGACCATCCACCCTTTCGAAGATAGCAATGGACGAATTGGACGAGCCATTGCTGAAAAAGTGCTTTCTCAAGGAATTGGATCCCCAACTATGTTCAGTATCTCCAAGGAAATTGATAAAGACAAGAAGGCTTATTATGCTGCCTTAAAACAAGGCCAGCGCTCATTAGATTTGACGCATTGGCTTTCTTACTTCACGCAGCTGATCATCAACGCACAACAAGATGCCTTGAACGAAACCCATTTCACACTCAAAACATCCCGTTTGTTTGACACCTACAAGTGCCAATTGAATCAACGTCAGCAAAAGGTGATTAAACGAATGCTCGATGCAGGGAATGAAGGCTTTGAAGGTGGAATGACTGCCAAAAAGTTCATGTCCATGACCAAAACCTCCAAGGCCACCGCTACGCGGGATTTACAATCGCTTTATGAGATTGGAATTTTCATTAAAGAAGGTGGTGGCAGAAATATTCACTACCAACTCAAGCTGTAAATAATATATTTCAAACCTGTCTTTAAAAGCTCGCTTATTGCCCCCATTTCTATCAAAAACTTATCCCTGCCTTAAACTATTAATAGAAACAATTAACTTAGCTGGCTATGTCCCAAACGGCCAAACGCAGCATCTGGAAGAAGTTATTGATCATCTCAAGTACAGTTCTAGGCTTGATAGTACTTGCCATAGTGGGTGTCGTCTACTTCAAAAAGGATGAGCTGATCAGCAAAGCTTTAGAAGAGCTAAATGAAGGCCTAGCAGGCCGTGTGGTAATTACTGATACGAGCATCTCCCCTTTCGAGAATTTCCCTTACGTGTCTATAGACTTAAAAGACATTGCTGTCTATGAAACCAAGGCCTCTGGTGAAGAAGCGATTGTAAAAATAGCTGACGTCTACGTAGGTTTCGACCTTGGGTCAATTATTAAAGGCACTTATGAGGTAAAGAAGATCAAACTGAGCAATGGATTTGTAAAAATCGTTCAGTACGCAGATGGCAGCATGAACATGGCGAATGTGATGGCGAAAACGGAAGAAGCCGCAGCGGAAGTCTCTCCTTCGAATGCCGGTGCCATGAACATCAACCTTGAATCCATTGAGCTGATAAACATCGACTTGCTGAAGATCAACGAAGAAAACAACATCCTCGCGGAAGTATATATTGAAAACATAACGTCTGATTTTGCCATTCTTGACAATAAAGTGGAAGCCTCACTAGACAGTCGCATGCTCTTTAACCTGATCTTAGATGGTGACACTTCCTTTCTGCATGACAAGCACCTGTCGCTGAAAACAGCGCTGACTTATGACCTCAACAATGAATTCCTGACGCTGAGCCCTTCAGAGTTAATGATTGAGAAAGCCATGTTTCTAATGGAAGGCAGTATCGACATTAAAAATGATTTAAACCTTGACCTCTCTTTCAGCGGCCAAAAGCCAAACTTTGATCTTTTCTTGGCCTTTGTTCCCGAAGAGTTTAGTCCCCTGCTCAGTCGCTATGAAAATGGTGGCAGTGTATTTTTTAATGCGGACGTAGAAGGACCAGCAGCCTATGGTTTCTCTCCACACATAGAAATTGATTTCGGTTGTGAAGAGGCTTTTGTTGAAAACACGTTAGTAGACCAAGCTGTAAACGATCTATTCTTCAAAGGGCATTTTACTAACGGGGCACTGAACGCGCCTTCTACCATGGCTTTGACCATAGAAGACTTTACCGCCAGACCAGAAACAGGAACCTTTAAAGGGGCCGTTTCGATTGAAAACTTTGAGTCTCCAGATATTCAAATGCAAGTCAACTCGGAGTTTAACCTCGGGTTTTTAGCCGACTTCTTCGATATCCAAGGACTAGAAGATGTGAGTGGTAAGGTTTCGCTCGACATGAACTTCCATGACATTGTCGACTTAAATGACCCTAGCAAGACCATCGAGCGACTGAATGAAAGTTACTATACCGAGCTGAAAGTAGAGAACCTAAACTTTACGAGTCCCGACTTTCACCTACCCTTCAGAGATGTAAACATAGAAGCTTCTATGGACGGACATAAGGCGGTAATCAACCAATTCAATCTTAAAACCGGAAATTCAGATGTTTCCATTACTGCCAGTATTTCCGATTTACCGGCCATTCTTCACCATACTAATATCCCCGTGGATGTAAACATGGACATTGTCTCTTCGCTCATAGACATTCAAGAGCTGAGCCAACTCCCAGGCGACACCACCGGCATTAACGAACAGATTAAAAACCTTGCCCTGGGTTTTAAATTTAAAAGCACCGCACAAGCCTTTACCGAGTCGCCCAATCTACCGCTTGGTGAATTCTTTATCGACAAACTGACCGCGGACCTTACGCACTATCCGCACAAGCTGCATGATTTTAATGCCGATATAATCATCGATTCGGTAGACTTTCGGGTAATCGACTTTACAGGAATGATCGACAAGAGCGATTTTCATTTCAATGGCAAACTAACGCATTATGACCTTTGGTTCGAAGAAGTACCTGAAGGAAAAACCAGTATTGATTTCGACCTTACCTCCTCTTTACTGCAATTGGAAGACCTGCTTTCCTACGGAGGAGAAAATTACCTACCGGAAGATTATCGCGATGAGGAATTCACAGATTTGAAAATACATGGGGTTTCGAGCCTCGAATTCGACCAAAAACTTAAATCTGTTAACCTGAAGATAGATAAGGTAGAAGCAACCCTAGCGGAACACAACATGCAATTTGAACGCTTTGCAGGAAACTTCTTTATGGACAGCACGCGTCTGGAAGTAAGTAATTTTGGCGGAAAGCTCGGCAATTCTGAATTTACCACGGACCTGACGTATTACCTGGGTGCAGCGCACGAAAACACACCCCACACTTTCAGTTTAAAAAGCCCAAGGTTAGACTTTGACCAATTGTTCTCCTATGTCCCTCCCAGCCCTGATACCATAACTGGCACCGTAGACCACGAAGCAGGTTTCAATGTTTTTGAACTACCCTTTACCAACCTCAACTTTGAGGTAGACATAACGCACATGAATTATCATCGTTATTTACTCGATGATTTTGCGATCAAAGGCAGAATGCAGGCGGATCATTACATCTACCTCGATACCATGGCCCTCAAGACAGCTGGAGGCGAACTGCGCCTCAATGGCTACTTTAATGGCTCTAACCCAGAATCCATTTACTTCAGCCCAAATATGCAGGTAGAAAACATAGACTTAGACAAGCTGCTTTTTAAATTCGATAATTTCGGCCAAGATCAATTGGTGTCAGATAACCTGCATGGCACTGTCAGTGGCAAGGTTACTGGGGCCATCCATATGCATCCTGACCTGATACCGGTAATCGATGATTCCAAACTTAAAATGGACATAGAAGTATTGAACGGTAGTCTGGTAGACTTTTCAGCCTTTAGCGCCATGTCTAGTTTTTTTACGGACAAAAACTTAAATCTAGTGCGCTTCGATACTTTGAAGAATTCGTTAACGCTTGAAAATGGAGAGCTAGTTATCCCTAGCATGAACATTAATACCACGCTGGGTTATTTCGAAGTTTCTGGTAAGCAGGGCTTCGATCTTCAGATGGAATATGACGTCAGAATCCCCTTGAAAGTAATTACGAAGGCAGGTGCTCAAAAGCTCTTTGGTAGAAAGAACCGTGATAATTCCGATCAAGTAGACGAAATTCAATACCGCGATGAAGATAGGCGCACACGTTTTGTCAACATCAACATAAAAGGTACACCTGAAGACTATGACATTTCTTTGGGCAAAGCCAAGCGGAATAAACCCAAGTAGCGCTAAGGCAATACTGAATGAAAAATCACTCGTTATAGTCAATAAACCACTTGCTGAATGATTTATCATTCGTACAGCCCTTGTTAGGTTTAGAATAAAATAACTTTCGACAAGGGGTTGGGTAAAACGGAGTCCAAGGCATTGCTATCATAACAAAACATAAAAGTTATGAAAACAGTAATTGTAGAAACCAAAAACACTTTAGCAGCCATCATCATACTAGGTTCAGGAATTGCATTCTTTCAAGCGCTCCATTTGATCCTTGGGTAGTAAAACACTCAAGGATTCTAAAATCACTTTGTGGTCAAGGTATAATTGGATATACTTAATGATAAATCCAGAATATTAATTGAATGACCGAATCAAAAAGTAGATTTAGCAGATCAGACATTGCCTCTTTTCTAGCTGTAACACTTAGTATAGCTGCACTGGCCATTGGCATAGTGGAAGCAAAGATTATGGCAGATCAGCAAGAAATCATGGCGGAGCAACAAACCGTAATGGTAGCACAACAAAAAGGATCAGCTTGGCCTTATTTAGAGGTAAAAACGAGGCTCGACATTCAAGGGCAGGTTACGATTATTTGTGCTGCTGAAAATAAAGGCGTTGGACCTGCCATTGTAAGTAATGCTAATATTGTTATTAGAAATAAGACTTTCAACGATGGACGAGAGTTCTCCAAGGCATTAGAATCCATACTAGGATCCTCTGACTTTGACCTTATAAGCTTTTCAAGTAGTCCAAATCTTAAGTCTGTTTTCAAGCCTGGAGAACAGAAAGACTTCCTTTACTTAGTACTTCACAATCAGCTAGACTTTAAAAAAATAGCTGATATTTCATTAAAACTCAACTACTGCTCCATCTATGATGACTGCTGGCGCGAAAATGGTCAAGAGATTAACAAATAGGTCATGAGTCTCTTTCGAATCCCGACCGTAGACGTAAACGATTCCTTCGTCACTATCTTTTCAGAAGTAGAACATGACAAACTCCAGATGGGTGGCATGCTCCTCACCGATCGGATCGATGCGGTGAATTTCAGGCTCAGAGAAAGCGAACCAGGTTACAAAACAGAATTTCATTTAGCCGGAGACCCCACGCTCATCATTATTCAAAAAGGCACATTGCGAATCACCTTGCAAAACGGAAACCACAAGGATTTCTCTGCGGGCGACATGTTCATCGCCAAAGATGCCTTACCAGAAGTCATTGCCTTCGACAAGAACATACATGGTCATTGTGCCGAAGTAATAGGTGAACAGCCACTGAAGGCCGTTCACATAAAACTAGAATCGCTCAACGGCTAGCTTGAGCTTTCCACATCACCCACTTCCTGATTGTAGCCATACCCACATCTTTGCCCAGAGAACCATTGGTCAATATGATCACACCACTTTGATCGGCATAGTCCATCATCATGGCAGATTCCCAACCGTCATTCGATCCAGCATGGCCTTGTACTGTAATTGGCCCCATTTTTATTGTCATATAGCCCAGTCCGTATTGGCCATTCGTGATCGGATTTGGAGTTCTCATGAGTTCGAGGGTTTCTTGCGTAAGGACTTTATTTCCGTTGAAAGCGGCTTTTGTAAACTTGACCATATCTTCCAGCGTGGTATGTAACCCGGCAGCTGCCATTGCGGTGAAGCGTTCAAGATAAATCTTCTTCCCAGCCTCATCGTAAGGTGTAGCCGTATGTTGAAGCACATGCTCGTCAATCATAAAACTTGTATGCTGAAGGTCCAATGGACGAAACACAGTACGTTCCATGTATCGGGCAAAAGACATGCCTGACAACTCTTCTATCATCAGTTGTAAAATGGTGTATCCACCGCCTGAATATTGAAACTTAGTCTGAGGGGCCAAGATAATTTCAACAGATTCATCTGCCCTTACATCACCATTATCTCCATTTAAAGAGGCTACTAAGCTCGGGAGCTTCTGATTGGGCCGAAAACCGGGATAACCATGTACAGACAGTCCTGCTGTATGACTCAGCAAGGCACGGACTGTGACTTTTTTACTATCAAAGGAGGAAGCAGGGATTTACCAGCGACTGATATATTGTTCCACTGGTGCATCTAGATCAACTTTATCATCTTGAACTAATTTCATTACCCCCCAAGCGGTGAATAGTTTTGAAATAGACCCAATATTGAACCCTGTTTCTTCTGTGATGAGACGCTTTGTTGCAAGGTTGGCATAGCCAATTCCTTTTTGGTAGACAATTTCGCCCTTGTCGAAAATAACCAGGGCCATACCGGGCACATTTTTAGTTTTCATGAGTATCGGGGTCTCTTTGTCCAGCGAGGCCCCTAGCGACTCATAGTCCTCTTGATTCTGCGCTTGCCCTACTAAGGAAGAAGTGATTAGCATTATTAATACAAAGGTTTTTCGAGTGATCAACATGTTTTTATTTTTATGAATAATGCTCGAAACTATGTCATGTAAAATTCGCTCACTCGAAAAGATGACAAGCCTTCCCGTTGAGATGATAAACGCTTAAAGATTGCGCACCAACCTTATTCGACACGAAAGGAAACGTGTTTATCATTTATTATCGCCTGTTCGTCAACCAGTTTTGTGAAGGGAATCGCTAAGCCTTACTTTTAAAAGATGATGGAATGGCTTAAAAGGTATGCTAAAACGATTATTGTACTTGTCCTCATAGCAGGGTCTATTATTAGTATGATTCAGCTCAAGTCGGCCTATGAAGTGCAAAGGCATTCTCGTTTAGTGGACAGGTTCATGTACGCGCAACTGGTGCTCATTCTCACATTGGCCTATGTTGTTTTCACTTTCTTATTTAACAAATGGAAAGAGTACCGCGCGCTGAAGGATTCTCATGCTCAAGCCCAGTTAGAACTACTAAAGAGTAAAATGGACCCACATTTTTTCTTTAATACACTGAATAACCTTTACGGCCTAGCCATAGAAAAGTCAGAAGATACAGCGCCCATCATTTTAAAACTGTCTGAAGTAATGCGTTATACCATATACAATGGTAGTAAAGAACAGGTACCACTTAAAGATGAAATAGAACACCTAAAGCAATACATTGAAATTCACAAGATTCGATACAATCAAGCGGTCGATATAGAATTCAAAGAAGATTTATCGGATGACGCAGTATCTATTGCACCCCTCCTTTTTATTAACCTTTTAGAGAATGCCTTTAAGCATGGGGCCGAAACCTTGACTAAAGGAGCTTACATTAGGATTCAAATAAAGTCTACCGACAAGGCTGTTAGTTTTGAAATTGAAAACAACAAAATTCTGAACCAAGGGCAAAAAGAAGGTATTGGACTAAAAAACCTTCAGCAAAGACTTAAGCTAACTTATCCGAAAAAGCATACTTTAGAGCTTAAGCCAACAGACCTAACGTATACAGCAAAGCTTGAATTAATAGTTAAATGACAAGATACCTCATCATAGATGACGAACCCATTGCACATCGGATCATTGAAGGATATGCAAAAGGTCTAGAACTTGTAAAAGTGGATAACTGCTATAATGCGCTAGAGGCATTGAATACCCTACAAAACGAATCGGTAGATGTAATTTTCTTGGACATTAACATGCCTCAACTCAGCGGCTTTGAGCTGCTAAAAACTTTACCGAATCCACCAAAGGTAATTGTTACCACGGCTTATCAAGAGTTTGCCTTAGAGGGCTATTCACTTGATGTGACAGATTATTTACTAAAACCCTTTTCCTTAGAGCGTTTTCTAAAGGCCATCAACAAAGTCTTATTGCATGTTGAGAAAACAGAGCAGGTTGTGCAGAAAGAAGCACAAAGCATTTTCCTAAAGGAGGATCGGAAACTGAGAAAGGTATGGCTAGAAGAAATACGTTATGTAGAAGCGTATGGTAACTATTGCAAAGTGCATTTGAAGGAAGCCGTGATTATAACGCCAGAAAGGATTTCCGATTTAGAGACTAAGCTCACGCAGAAATCCTTTCTCAGGGTTCACAAGTCTTTTATCATTGCCCAAAAACATATTGATGTAATTGAAGGCAACAAGATTCTAATAGGTAGTAGATTCATACCCATTGGGCAGACTTACTCCAATACTATAAAACGATTATTGACAAACGACTGAAAAGTCTAGGTTTTCTTACCGGCATTTTTGCCATCAACCCATCTTCCACCTTTTACTTCGCCAAGATATACTACGGTTTTGCTTCTTTCATATTGACGAACGGCAAATTCCATTTCTTTTTTTGTATCTCTTCTTACTTTAACTCCAGAACTGGCGCCCTTACTTCTTACTTCTATATAAAAACCCTGTTTTAAGGTAGGTGGTTTAGTTGCTGGTCTTCCCTTTTTTTCCATCTATATGCTTTGTTCTCTGTATAAAAACATCCTTAGTTAAATGTCGGATGCCGATGGGGCAAAAGGTAATCAAAAATCAGCTTAGTTCATTGCAGAAATTAAGAATCTTAAGTTTGAGTGATTTAAAACAATTACCAACCTACCACGATTTAGTAAACATGAAAGCAATACTTTTTTCACTGACCTTAATGGTCAGCTCATTATTTTACGCTGAGCAAACCATGACACCCGAAGAGATCGTACAAAAACAGCTTGATACTTACAATACAAGAGACATAAACGGATTTATGTCTGTCATGTCCTCTGAGGTTAGTCTCTATAATTTAGGGGAGCTTCAGCCCATATCGCAAGGCCATGCTGCTGTCAAGTCCATCTACCAAAACCTCTTTGACAAGTCACCCGAACTGAAGTCGGTTTTAGTGAATAGAATAGTAATGGGTAATGTGGTGATTGATCATGAAAAAATCACAGGCCGTATGGGTAACAATGCCGTATTAGAGCTGTCTGTAATCTATGAGGTCAAAGGAGATAAAATTCATAAAATAACTGTGATTCGATAGGCATGCGAGAGATAAAGGCATAAGGCCTCTCTTACTATTATTTAACCACTTATCACTTGTTCTTACCTCAGATTAAACCTTCATCTACCTTGCGCCTCCAAAATCAATGCTATTCGTATAAAAAACGCTAATTCAGTGAACAATATGAACCGGAATTGCATTGTAGAATCAGTGAATAATTAACTATGACTAGAAAGATTATTGGTTTCGTTATTGGTGTGGTATTACTCGTAGGCGCGGGTTATGTCGCTAAATCTCTCATTGACAGCAATACACGCCCTGTAAGGGAAGTACCTAAAACTATAAAAACTGTTTTTACACAAATTGCCCTTAATGGAGATATCCCTATTGAAGTAAAAGCTAATGGCAACTTAGTAGCATCTCGGAAAATAGAGTTGTTTTCAGAAGTTCAAGGCATCTTCAAAGAAGGTAGCAAAGCTTTCAAGTCAGGACAAGCATATAGCAAAGGCCAAGTGTTGATGGACATTGACAGCAAAGAGTTCTACACCAGCCTACTCGCTCAACGCAGTACGCTTTATGACCTTATCACTGGGATGATGCCCGACTTGAAGTTCGATTACCCTGAAGCATTCGATCATTGGGAAAAGTACCTCACGGAATTTGACTTAAACGAAAACCTCAAAGAACTCCCAGAACCTACTAGTGAGAAAGAGAAGTACTTCGTGAACGGAAAACAAATTGTTACTACTTTTTATAATATCAAGAACCTTGAAGAACGATATAAAAAGTACAAGATCACTGCTCCATTCAATGGCATTGTGACGGAATCGCTTGTTAATCCGGGCACACTTATTCGTTCAGGCCAGAAGCTTGGAGAGTTCGTTTCACTAAACGACTTCGAACTTGAGGTGAATGTCAATCAAGAATACATCGAAATCCTTAGGGTGGGCGAAACAGTGGCACTAACTGATCTGGCAGGTAAGCGTACTTGGCAAGGAGTTGTGAAAAGAGTAAATGGTCGCTTAGATCAAAGCACGCAAACGGTATTGGTTTATATAGGCGTAAAAGGTAAAGACCTGATTGAGGGCATGTACTTAGAAGCAAACATTGCTGCACGATCAGAGAACAACGCGCTCGAACTTCCGAGAAGTCTTTTGACCAATGAGAATGAATTGTTTGCAGTTGAAGATGGCAAGCTCGTTATCAAGACAGTAACGCCAGTCTACTACACAGAAAAAACTGTTGTCGTAAAAGGGCTTCCCGATGGTACTGAATTTGTGAATAGATTACTACCAGGAGCGTACAATGGTATGCTTGTAAAAACCGCTCCGACTGCAAAAAGTATTGAACAATAGATCATGAGAAAACTAATCGCGTATTTCATAAAATACTCGGTGGCGGTGAATATTCTGATGATCGCCATCATCATCTTTGGTGTACTCGGTATGCTGAAAATGAAGTCCTCATTCTTTCCATTGAATGAGTCCAAAATCATCGGTATATCAATTACTTATCCTGGTGCATCTCCACTAGAAGTTGAAGAAGGGATTGTCTTGAAAATTGAAGACAACCTAAAGGGAGTTGCCGGTATAGATCGTGTGACTTCTGTCAGCAATGAAAACTCCGGATCGATAACAGTTGAAATCGAAAAGGGACAAGATATTGACATCATGCTGCAGGAAATTAAAAATGCAGTAGACAGGGTTCCCTCATACCCTACCGGCATGGAACCATTGGTGGTGAGTAAGAATGAAAACTCTAGACCTTCTATCTCCTTTGCATTGAGCGGCAATGGCGTGCCACTTCAAACCTTAAAAGCCGTAGCCTTAGAAATTGAAAATGATCTGAGGGCAGTAGAGGGAATTTCACAAGTAACCATAACGGGCTATCCTGCGGAAGAGATTGAAATTGCAGTTAGAGAAAAAGATCTACTAGCCTATAACCTAACCTTTGCCGAAGTTGCTCAAACCATATCAAGAGAAAACATCCTTGTATCAGGCGGAAACATCAAAACGGATGTTGAAGAATACTTAATACGTGCCAACAGTCGCTCTTATTTGGCCAAAGAACTCGATTACTTAGTAGTAAGAGCAGATCCCTCAGGAAATACAATTAGACTGAAAGACATTGCAGACGTAAAGGACCGCTTTGCCGAAAGCCCTAATGCGAGCTACTTCAATGGTGAAGTATCCGTAAACATTGGAATTGCCAATACGAATGATGAGGACTTAATCGCCAGTGCTGAAAACGTAAGAGAATACATAGCAGACTTTAACCAGCGCTATACAAACTTGCAACTGAACTTAGTGAGTGATTCATCAGTAACGCTTACACAAAGAACTCAGTTATTAATTGAAAATGCGGCTATGGGAGTTGCATTAGTACTTTTCTTCCTTTCGATATTTTTGAATACAAGACTAGCCTTTTGGGTGGCCATCGGTCTTCCGGTAGCTTTCTTGGGAATGTTCATCTTCGCTCCGGGGCTTTCGGTAACAATCAACGTACTCTCTCTCTTCGGTATGATTATCGTAATCGGTATTCTGGTAGATGATGGAATTGTGATTGCTGAAAACATCTATCAGCATTACGAAAAAGGAAAAACCAGAGTACAAGCAGCCATTGACGGCACAATGGAAGTGATCCCTCCCATTGTCTCAGCCATTTTGACAACATTATTAGCATTCAGTACATTTCTTTTCTTAGAAGGAAGAATCGGTGATTTCTTTGGTGAAGTTTCGGTGGTGGTAATTCTGACCCTCTCTGTCTCTTTAATCGAAGCTTTAATCATCTTACCTGCACACATTGCCCATTCTAAGGCACTCGTAAGGGAAGATAAAACTGTGAAGAGAAAAGGGCTGAGTAGAGTATTTGGTAAGCTCAGAGACGTTAACAAAGTTGGTGACGCTATTATTAGTTTCCTTAGAGATAAAACCTATGCGCGCGTTTTAAAATTCGCTTTGACAAACAGATTCTTAACACTGGCAATTAGTTTTTCTTTACTCATTCTCACGATAGGTGCTATCGGTGGTGGTATGATTAGAACCACCTTCTTTCCTCAGCTAGCAAGTGACCAAGTAAGCATTACCCTGAAGATGCCTGAAGGTACAAATGGAAAGATTACTGATTCAATATTGACCGTAATTGAAGAGAAAGCATGGTTAGTCAATGAAGAATTTACTGCTAAGCAAAGTGGTGACGAGCAAGTCATCCAAAATATTATTAAAAGACTCGGTCCTGGAACAGGAAACGGAAGTTTAAGTATAAACTTACTTCCAGGAGAATCTAGAGACTTCCCTTCTACTGATATAGGAAATGCCATTAGAGATGCCATGGGGCCTGTCTACGGTGTCGAAGCACTGACCTATGGCGGTGGTAGAAACTTTGGAGGAAGCCCAATCTCTATATCCCTTTTAGGAAATGACATTGGAGAGCTTAAAGCTGCCAAATCTGAACTGAAAGAGATTATGCTGCGCAATGCATTACTCAAGGACATCACGGATAATGACCCTCAAGGGATAAAAGAAGTGAACATTGAGCTTAAGGAGAAAGCCTATTTATTAGGGCTCAGTACGCAGGAAGTAATGACGCAGGTGCGCTACGGCTTCTTCGGTTTCCAAGCACAGCGGTTTCAGCGTGGACAAGATGAGATAAGGGTCTGGGTGCGATATGATGCTGAGAATAGATCAAGTCTCTCAAAGCTCGATGAGATGAAAATCTCAGCGCCAGATGGCTCAAAGGTGCCTTTCTCTGAGATTGCCAATTATAGCATTGAACGAGGCGAAATATCCATTAACCATTTAGATGGAAGACGAGAGGTTCAAATTTTAGCCGACCTCTCCGACCCTTCTGAAAGTGCTCCAGATATATTGGCGGACATTAAGGACAACATCATGCCAGAGATTCAGTCAAAATACCCTTCTGTATCAGCCCTCTATGATGGTCAAAAAAGAGAACAAAATAAGCTCACAGAATCAGCCACGACTGTCATCCCAATCGTAGTGTTTCTAATCTATATAACCATAGCTTTTACCTTTAGGTCTTATGGGCAACCCCTACTACTCTTATTGCTCATCCCACTGAGTTTAATTGGTGTGGCATGGGGACATTATATCCATGGTTTCCCAATCAACATCTTATCGTGGCTAGGGATTATAGCCCTGATCGGAATCATGGTAAATGACGGACTAGTGCTCATTGGAAAATTCAATAGCTTTTTAAAAGAAGGTATGCCTTACGACACGGCACTTTATGAAGCATCTAAGTCTAGGTTCAGAGCGATTTTCTTAACCACACTGACTACTATTGCCGGTCTTGCGCCATTGATATTAGAAACAAGTCGCCAAGCCCAGTTCCTCATCCCGATGGCGATCTCTATTGCTTATGGCATTGGGGTAGCCACGATCTTAACCTTGATTATCCTACCTATCTATCTGTCGTTAAGTAATGGCTTGAAAGTTAATTTAAAGTGGTTATCAACAGGAGTGCGAGTTCCGAAAGAACAAGTAGAAAGAGCTATTATAGAATTAAATACAGAAGGTCATGACTAAGTCAAGCGTTATCATTTTTTGCCTGTCCTTGATTCTTGGACTACAATTGAATGCTCAGGAGGTACTTTCAAAAGGTGAAGCTATTCGTCAGGTGATGGAAAACAACTTTGATATTCTTCTATCAAAGAATGACATCAAAATTGCCGAGAATAACACAAGCTTGCTTAATTCTGGTTACTTGCCTACTCTGACGGGTACGGCTGGTATCACTTACAATAGTGATAACATTAGCGCTGTATTCTCAAATGGAAATATAACCGAAGTTGATGGTGCAAAATCAGATAGCCGAAATGCAAATCTGAATTTGAATTATGTGTTGTTCGATGGTTTTAACAGAAAATACAGCCTTGAAAGAAATAGAGAGAATCTAAATATCAGTCAACTTAATGCCAAAGCGACATTAGAAACGACCCTCTTCAATCTTTTCAATGCATACTATGACGTGGCACGTAACCAGCTACAAGTAGAAAGTTTAAAAGAAACGCTAAGCATTTCGAAAGAAAGACTTACCCGAACTTCTTATGGATTTGACTACGGCAGAAATACAAGACTTGATGTATCTAACGCCCAAGTAGATATTAATAATGACAGCATCAGTTATTTAAATGCCATTCAAACTCTTGGGAATGCTAAACGAAACTTGAATTTGGTGTTAGCCAACGGTGTGATTAACGATTTTGAGGTAGATACTACTCTTCTCTTTGCATCTAATATTGAGAAGTCTGCCCTTTTAGAATCGCTTAAAGAGGAGAATGTGCAGTTGGTGCTGGCCAAAGCAGGCGTGTTATTAACAGATTACGATGAACGAATTAACAAATCAAGGTTCCTACCTACTCTAGGTGTAAGTGGTTCTTATAACTATCGACTTGGCAATAACAACCCAGCTTCCTTCCTTACCTCTAGCACGAACAAAGGTTTGTCATACGGAGCCAATCTATCATGGAATTTGTTTGATGGTGGTGGTGCTCAAGTAGCCTTAAAAAATACGCGAGTGAATAGAGACTCACAGAAGCTATTGCTTCAGCAAACGACCGAGCAAATCAGCTTAAATTTCGAAAATGCTTGGGCTGATTATCAAAACAGATTATTCAATGTCAGAGCACAAGAAAACAATTTAAAGACTAATCAGCTCAATTTTGAGCGTACCCAAGAGCAATTTAAACTCGGACGTGTTACATCAATAGACTTTAGAACTGCGCAAAGTAATTTACTCAACGCTAGAATCAACCTGATACAAGCTAGGTACGATGCGAAACTTGCCGAACTGACCTTATTCCAATTATCCGGAAAAATCCAAGAAGCTACCTTCTAAGCCTATTTAATCGCAAAGTTGATATCTGTTATTAAATCTTTAGGTGCTACATCTTGAGGGTTATTCACGTAGATTTCAAATGGATGAATTCCTTTTACTCCTTTGAATTCTTTGCCTCGTTGCATTGAGAACAAGGTACTCCAAGCATTCCCTAAGTGATTGTACGCCCCAACATGACGCATGGTATACACTTTAGTGGCAGGTATCTCACCAGCCTGAAAACCTGAAGGTAAGTCACTCGGTTGCTTTTTTACTCCTACGCAGGCTGTATACTCCACGGCTTGCTTCGCCATGTCCCACTTATGATACATTGAGAATACCTGACCAGTCATCATATCTTCATTCGCTTTCGCATATGCCGCTAGCTTGTCAAAGTCGGCCGTCATTTGGTCTCCCATTTTATCCATGCTACATAAAGACTTCACTCCTACGTAAGCCGTACCCGAGAAATTCGAAAGACCTTTGAATTCAAGCTTAGAGTCTATTTGATCCTTTTCAGCATACGCTTTGAGCATATTCAATCCTCGTTCATAGTCCATACCCACAAAAGCCTCCATTTGCTTCTTCATCCAGAACATAAAAAATGGCAAGCTGCTGTCCATGGTCCATACCACTTCAATACCACCATTGACTGGTTTCAAAAGAAAGCTCACCTTGGCTTGAGATTTCCATGGCTTTAGAAATACCAAGTCATAGTATATAGACTCATTTTCCTTTTCATGAAGAATGGTCATATTTCCGTCACCTGTTCTACCTCCTTTCCACTCGTAATACTTTGCATCTTCTCGAATGGTGAGTTTTACGTCTGGATCCATGATTAACCAAGGAGACCAAGCCCTCCAATGGTTAAAATCATTCAATATTGAAAAAATCTTTTCTACCGGAGCTTTCACTACTACAGACCGGTTAACGTTCATCTTAGGCATGATTAAAAAACTTAGTGTAATGAAAATTAGCTAAATACACAGTAAACTAAAAATTAAAGCAAGACACTAAAGCCCAAACAATCATCTAGTTAGACCTAGGATTACCCTTCAAAAGAGCACTTCAACTAACAAGTACGCATCATCGTCACTATCCATCAAAAGCCTTTGGGGCGTAAGATTTTTTTGGCAGTTTAGCACCAATGAATGCGGTCATGTATATAGGGATGTTCCTAGCGGGATTTTTATCGCTACTGATCTTTACAAAGAGAGATAGAAGTACTCATGACCAGATATTAGTGGCATGGATGATTATCAATGCCATCCTACTTTTCTCTTTCTACTACGACTTCAACTACGACAGCCGGCAATATGAGGGCCTCCAACTTGTAGGAATGGTTTTGCCCCCTGCAGCAGCTCCCATCCTCTATTTTTACGTTTGTTCACTGGTTAGGTCTAGGCCTTTTCGTTTGAGGAAATACTTATATCATTTCATACCCTTTGTGTTTTTGGCCGGCTCCATGCTCTACTTTTATTATAACCTCAACCCGGAGCAATCACTTGTGGTTGATGATGGGTTTATCCAAATAATAGGTATTGATGCATTTCAAATGAGGCACTACGGCATTATTATGGCCTTTTTCAGTTTCATATATCCTGTTATCAGTTTGTACTTGCTCTTTCGGCATAAGCAATCACTGACCAATAAATTCTCAAATCTTCAAGGGGTAAATATGGATTGGCTAAGAAACTGGATCATCCTTTCCTTCATTGGGTTTTGGTTGAGTTTTATCCTGATTTGGTCGGGTGCTTTTCATTGGATAACGTTTGAAACTTCCTTTAAATCTGTCGCTAGTCTAATCACACTCAACATTGCTATCATCGGTTTTTACGGCCTAAAGCAAACGTCCATTTTCACTGACACCCCTTTGGTAAAAGCTGAAGAGACATCTATTTCTGAAGACAAGTACCAACGGTCAAGCCTTACAAAAGAAGAGTCTAAAGCATTTCTTGAAAAGCTCAAGTCTTTCATGGATTCAGAAAAACCCTATCTGGAATCTCAGCTGAGTTTAGAATCACTGGCTTTCAAACTTGGCTTAACCAAACATGATCTTTCGCAAGTAATCAATGAACAGCTGGGCATTAACTTCTTCACTTTTGTTAATCAATACCGCATAACAGAGTTTAAGCGACTTATTCAAGAACCAAAAAACGCTCACCTTACCATGCTTGGCCTTGCCTTAGATTCTGGTTTCAACTCCAAATCATCTTTCAATGGTGTTTTCAAGAAACTTGAGGGCATTACCCCTAGCGCTTACAAAAACGGCCTCAATCAGTCAAAATAGCTTGTCCAGATTGATCGGATAAGACGTTTGCACCTGTTATAGGGATCATATTTGAGAAAAACTCAAATGATATGTGGTCAAACTATATCCTCACCTCACTCAGAACCATCAAGAAAAATAAACTCTTTGTTGGCATTAACTTAATTTCAATTGCACTGGCATTTTCCCTCTGTACCATTGCCTATTTCAATGTGCAGTTCAACACAGATTTCAATTCGTTCTTTGACAAAGCAGACAAGCTCTACAAAGTCAATAGCGAAAGAAAAACTGCTGACGGAAGCATCAGACAAGGAACAAGTCCATTACCCCTAGGCGATGTTATTAATAAAGACCTAGCTAACGTGGAAGCCGTGAGGTTTCATCGACAGTCAAAAATGATCAAGTTGGATGATCTATTCTTTCGGCAGTCCATTGGTTTTGTCGAACCTAGCTTTTTGGATTTCTTTGAAATACCAACTTTTTCAGGCACAAATGCCAAGTTCTCAGGCAAACAAGAGGTATTTCTTAATCAGGACGTAGCAACCAAGTTTTTTGGTGATAACAATCCTCTAGGTCAGGAAATAAAGGTGGTTTTATCGAATGACCAAACACTCTCTCTGATTGTGAAAGGCGTGCTCACCAATTTACCGGAGAACACCAGCTTCTTTTATGACCTCATCGTGCCCTTCAACAACTACATTGATATTAACGGCCTCACTCAAAACGATTGGTCTGCATGGATTGACGGCACCTTTCTATACAGTGAGTCTATGGACGAAGCGCAGGTTTCTACCAGTCTCAATAAATACCTTTCGGTACAGAATGAATCAAATAAAGGTCAAGAATTAAATGGATATGAAATCAGCTCAATATTGGATTGGCCTGCTTTCGAAAACAGTATGGAGAAGTCGAATTTCATGGGACACTTACACCCTGCCTCTGTTTTGGGAACACTCTCCTCGGCTGTTGCTGTACTGCTGCTGGCTTGCTTTAACTTCATTAATACAAGTATAGCTATATCTCGAAAGCGCCTAAAAGAAATCGGTATGCGAAAGGTACTAGGAGGCCGGAAACAGGATTTGAAAGTTCAATTCTTGATTGAAAGCCTTGTACAGATGTTTATTGCCATTATACTATCAGCACTAATTACTTACTTTTTGACTGATGCTTACAATTCCATGTTTGAATTCGAGATAGTAGAATTCAGTCGCATAGCAATTGGTCCATTTTTCGGCTTTATGTGTGGGGTGTGGTTGATTACGGGCTTATTGGCGGGCATTTACCCAGCCTTTTACATTAGTAGCTTCGGCCCACTTCAGATATTTAAGAATAAGGTAAGGTTTTCGAAACGTAATTTATTGACCAAAGCACTACTCACATTTCAGTTACTCGTTTGTGTCTATAATGTATTCTCGTTGCTTTTGTTTATCCATAATACCAAGTATCAAGAGCAGCTAGATAGAGGATACTCCGTAAAAACATCCATTAATATACCCGTCAAAGATTTCAATCAATTTCAAGTGGTCAAAGCTGAATTTGAGGCCTTGGGAATTGTGAGCAGCGTTAAGGGAACAGAACACGCCATAGGGTTTCAGAGCCAAAATATAACGGTTCAATACCTAGGGAATGATTATGATGTGGCAAGCCTAAACGTGGGTGAGGGCTATCTGGAAAACCTGGACATCAGGCTTACTAGAGGAAACTTCTTCGGTCAAGATCAGGGCGAACGATTCGCGATCGTAAACGAGCTATTCACAAAAAATCACACTGAAGATGTCTTGGGGGAACAAATCATGCAGAATGATCAACGCTATACCATCATTGGAGTGGTGGATGACTTTAACCTAAAGTCGATCATGCTAGACAATCGAATCAGACCATCAGTTCTATTTCAAAGTCCAGAGCGTAACTACAAGTATGCTAATGTCTTAATCAAGACGAAAGCGATAGACCAAGCCAACAAAGAACTAGAGGCTGAGTGGAATAGAATTTTCCCAGAGGAGCAATATTTAGGGTTCCTTCAAGAAGACGTCATGAAAAACGTTCGACAAACGAATAACATCATGTTGAACATTAACTCATTTGTGGCAGTAACTACTTTACTCATTTCTGCACTTGGTTTATATGCTATGGTGTTTTTGAATATCCAAAGTAGAATTAAAGAGTTTGGCGTTCGGAAAGTACTCGGTGCCTCCGTTGGGCAAATCCTTTACCTGATTAACCGTGAGGTGATAGTAATGCTCCTGATTGCTTGTGTAGGTGGTTTAGTACTTGGGGACTTCATCATAAATATGATCTTGGACATTGTATATGCTTATCACATAGAAACGTCCATCAGTAATTTTGTTACCCCTATACTAGTTGTTGGGGTCATTGTTGTTGTTTCTATCGGATATCGGACTTGGCAATCCGCCAGAGAAAACCCGGTGAAACATTTAAGGTTTGAATAGCCAAACGAACTTCACATCTTTGAATGTAGATGGAAGCACAAGCTGACGGCAATATTTTGAGAGAGTTGGTCATCATGAAGATGCCCTACGGAAAGTATAAAGGGAGAACGCTATGCGACCTCCCTATTCATTATTTGGAGTGGTTTGCCGGCCAGGGATTCCCGCAAGGAAAGCTCGGCATGCTCTTATCCACCATTTATGAAATCAAGCTCAACGGACTTGAAAACCTAATTGAACCACTGAAAAGGCAAGTTCAACAAAGACGATAAAGACTAATTGATGATTCTCACTGAGTCGACCTTGAGCCGCTGTTTTAACCAACGCGATACCTTTTGAAAGTCTTCTTTTGGGTGATCGCTGGAAAAATTGACCATTGCAAAGCAAATCGTATCGATCTTATTACTACTCAAATTCCTTACATATCCATCCATTAGACTGAATTCATTCAGGTCTTCATATTGGATTCTCAATTCTTCAGAAATATCATTGACAGGGTACTGACGCGACTGCATCTGATTGATTTGTCTTTCCAAGAGCTCTATTTGAGCGGTCTTATTGTTCAATACCTCTTCGTTCTTTTTATACAGATCTTCAATCAAACCAGACTTTAACGATAGACTCATTTTTTCCATCTCATCTCGACTTGCCAAGTTTTCTTCCTGATAGGCTTGTCTTACGGTTAAATCACAATCTTCTAATCCGTAATCCGCTAAGTCAACTTTCAGTTTCTCAAGAACATCATCACCTAGCTTTTTACCGAATAGCGTAACCTCCATTCTCCCACCATTCTTGTCGAAAATACTCTCAGATTTAATCACTTGCGTATCGGGAAAATCAAATTCTTGAATGATAAAGGTTCTAGCTTTTTGCTCAAAAATTGACTTACGAACAAGGTTATAGGCCAAGTAAACACTTGGAATAATAGTAATGACAACAAAAGCAGTAACGAGTTGACGGACTCTTTTCTCAATGACAGGGCTATCAAACTTCTTTTTTCTGAATTTCATGGCCCTTACCACCAAGAAAGTACTCACACTGATGAATACACAGTTGATGAAAAACAAGAACAATGCACCAAAAAAGAATGCCCAATTGGCATTGGCCAAGGCGTATCCTGCTGTACACAAGGGCGGCATTAATGCTGTTGCGATAGCAACCCCTGGAATGGCATTAGATTTTTCTTTCCTTGAACCCGCTATAATCCCTGCCAGACCACCACAAAAGGCGATAAGAACATCCCATAAGGACGGCTGAGTTCTAGAAAGCAACTCAGACTGTGCTTCTGCAAGTGGTGTAATTAAAAAGTATACCGTTGAGGTTAAAATACTGATGACCATGGCAATCAGTAGGTTTCTAGCCCCCTTTCGGATTAGCGGCATATCATATACACCTGCACCTAAACCAATACCGATAATCGGACCCATTAATGGGGAGATAAGCATGGCACCAATAATGATTGCGGGCGAGTTGACATTTAAGCCTATGGATGCGATCAAGATCGCAAACATTAAAATCCAAAGGTTGGCACCCTTGAACTCCGATCCCTTTTCGATGTCTGCTTTTGTTACACTCTCGCGCTCTTGATCAAGCTTAAGATTGAACCTATCCCCTAAAAACGATTTGATGCTGCTGACAACGCGAGTGGCCTGAACATCCTTCTGTGAATCTTCCATTTTCTTAAAAAGTGCGCGAATGTAATGCTTAATTCTAACTACACAACAAGCAGAAGATAAAATAATTTAACACAACACACTGGTTTTAAGCGACTAACTAAAAAAAAGAGCCTATAGGGCTTTATGCACTAGTCTTACCATTTCTCCAATCTTATTTGGCTCTAACCACCTAGTGACAATAACCATGTCATTGGTCTTATCCACCACGACAAAGTTTCCTCCAAAGCCGGCAGCATGGTAGATGGATTCATCCTCTACCCCATTCCACTTTCTTCTACCCTTGTTTAGCCACCATAGATAACCGTAGCTTGCTTCAGCTTCTGAGGATACTTGTACAGCATCTACCCATGCTTTAGAAACCAATTGCTTTCCATCCCAATTACCATCATTCAGAAATAATAAGCCAAACCTTGCATGATCCATAGCGCTGATAAATACACCGCCACCAGAGTGGCCTCCACCTGTGACGGACTGCATTTTCACACCATCAATATTTACCCATGAATTTTCATAACCGTACCATCGCCATGTGGTGGATGCCCCAATAGGATCCATTATGTGTTCTTTCAATACTTGAGGAAGGGGTTTTCTCCAGACCTGCATCAAAGCGTAAGCCAGTACATTGACACGGACATCATTATACTCCATTACTGTGCCTGGTGCTACGGGTTTTTTAAACCTCCAGTCATCCAAACCGCCACTTCTAGGAGGACGATCTGCCCAGTCTTGGAGTCCAAATAATTCACCTGACCATGCAGAAGACTGGTTTAATAGGGTGTGCCAAGTCACTTTAGCGTTATGCGCTCCATCAAATGTTCCATCCCATACGTAGTCACCTGCCTTGTCCTGAACATTCCGTATTAAGCCTTTGTCGATAGCCAAACCAGCAGTAGTCGATAAATAGCTTTTTGTGACGCTATGGGTCATATCTACACGGTCAACATCACCCCATTGCGCTACAATGTATCCTCCTTTGATAATTACTCCAGCCGGTCCACCTCTTTCTCTCATCGGACCCAGAATCTCATGAAATGGTTCAGAGCTAAAACCAAGCAATGAGGCTACACGTGAGTCTTTCGCCCCACTATACTCGTTGTCCTCGGCAAACTTAACCGCCTCTGCAAGCACTGTCGCGTTTAAGCCTATGGATTGTGGCTGCCGCGACTCCCAAACTCCCCTTTTTGGAAAATAACGCTGTGCCATTGACAACTGGACAAAACAGCAGAAAAGTATAATAGTTATTGATACTCTTTTAGTGAATTTCATAGGCTAGAATTTCAGACGAGATAAGGACATATCTCAATAATTTCAAGAAAGCTTTGATGAGCGGGTTAAAACATGAAAGGAGGCCATGACACCTCCTTTCAACCTAATCAAAAACATGATACGAGATCATGTTTTAGAATTTTTTCATATATCTCTTGAAGACAAAGTTAACACCCCATCTCTCTTTGTAAAGCAAACATAACAAAATAATTAAATCAACCACTAAAGGCTACGTACGACCTAAGGAAACTTAGACAGGGCCGGTATCTTATGACAAGGCGTAATGCGGCTAACCGAAGAATAAATGCATCACATATTCTGCACAACAATCAATAGACGAACTATTATACTACCAATAAATACTTAGTCAGTAAATTATTTTGTATTTGAGATATTTATCCGTAATTTCTATATCCTTTCTTATTAATATTTCTGAAGATAAACAAATGACACCATGAATTTCACAGGCGTAAAAACACCAGAACCACCCAAAACAGTCAATCAGTACCGATCTGTTACAGATTATATGACTAAAGAGGTCGTCACTTTTCACAAAGAACAAAGCATAACAGAAGCAATTGATACCTTTCTAGATTTGAAAATATCTGGCGCACCTGTGGTAAATGATGACGGAAAGATTGTAGGCATCTTGTCAGAAGTAGACTGCCTGAAGATAATGGTGGACGAAGCTTACCACAACCTGCCACATGGCCGAATCAATGTTGAAAATTATATGAGTGATTCAGTCGCTACGGTCTCTATGGATGCAGATGTCCTAGATGTCGCCTCCAAATTCTTGAGAACTCATTTCAGAAGGTTTCCAGTTGTCGACCACAATGATAAGCTCATTGGGCAAGTCAGCCGCAGAGATATTTTGAAAGCTACTCGAGATTTAAAAACTTCTACCTGGTGATAATCACCACACGTCTTTCCATTCTGGGTGTTTTTGTAAAGTAGCCTTGGTAAAAGGGCATAGTGGTAACATTTTGATTCCCCTGCCCCTAACGAACTCAACGGCATGCGCTACCAGTTGCAAGCCTGCACCCTTTCCTCTCAAAGCATCACTCACTTCTGTATGATCTATAATAATGAGTTCCGCTCCTGCTATTGAGTAGGTCATTTCCGCTAGTACGCGTCCATCCTCTTCTATATAAAACGCGCCTTTGGTTTCAGCTTCTTTCTCTAGTATATTGTAATCCATACGTTATTTAACAAAATCATGAAGTCAAAGTTTCTGCGCACCTCGTTTTTGTTTACTTCAACTCTTTTATTTTTAAGCCTAGCCACTTACGGGCAAACATTGACTTACGATGCTTTCATTAGAGGAGATAATGTTGGCGAAATGACCGTCATTCGAGAAGTCAATGATGAAGCTACTAAAATCACTGTCGACACCCACATAGAAGCACATATGCTCGTCAAAATAGTGGTCGACTTCAAGAGTAGCTCTACTTATATGGATAACAAACTGCTCATTGGCGAGGCCCAATCTAGAACAAACGGCCATCTAAAGTCATCCGTACATACGGTATTGAAAGATGGGCACTACGCGGTTGATATTGATGGCGATGTATCGAGAATTGACCAAAATGACCTAGTAGGTGCTGACTACTATTACTTTGAAATCCCTCAAAATGGTGCAAAGTCGTACGCTTTAGCCACAGGCGGTATGCTCAATATGATTAAAAAGGGTCCGAACAGTTTCTATTTCGAACACGATGATAAAAAAGAACTTCACACGTTTAAAGACGGTATACTTCAATCTTTAGAAATAAGCCATAGATTGTATACAATTACTTTTAAGCGAAGAAAGTAAGTAGACGCTTAAAAAGTGCCTAACCGACATCAATCGCTCTAAATCTTACTAGCTATCTGGCAAAACATTGAATATGGCTTTCCGGTTTATACTACATGAAATCGTTGAAATTTACAGTCTGTTCGGTCACCCTCACAGTTAGCGTTTATTGCCTCAGTAGTCAATTGAATGTTTCATTCCCGATTGTCTTTTGGTTTTTTTTGGTGAGTCAAGGAGCCTTGGTATATATGGTGTTCAAAGTGTTGACAGATAATTATCAAACAAAAAGGACTTTTAAAGACTGGTATGGAGATAAAGACATTGCCCGAAATCAATAGAACTATCTGATTGCCAGCACCTCAATAATTACCTACCCACAAGGCATAATATTTTTCCAATTCATGTTTGCAAATCAGCAGAACCATACTACTTTTGCATCACCTTAAACGAAAGGGATTTAAAAAGACATTTTGGAGCGGTAGTTCAGTTGGTTAGAATGCCTGCCTGTCACGCAGGAGGTCGCGGGTTCGAGTCCCGTCCGTTCCGCAAAAGCCCCGAGAAATCGGGGCTTTTTTGTTTCTGTTTCTGGAGAAATCGATCGACCAGACAATAAACTAGTGTCCTCATGCATCCTTAGCCCATATTTCAAATCCTTAGTAAAAAACTTTACTAAAACGTTGAGCTATGCAGATCAAATCACTTCAATTTTTACCTAGCAAGAGTAAGACTGTATGGAATACATTAAGCACTTTTTTGGCAAGAACATTCAAATGGAGGTGGGTGAGCATTGTCTTACTAGGCATTAGTTGTAACACATTGGTCAACGTGATTTTTGATTACAAACATCAACGCCCTCTTGTTTCTGTAAGCTTTGAAGAATACGTCAATGCCATAATAGCCTCATGGATCTTGCTTTCGACCACACGTTGGGTTTCTAAAAAAGTGGAAGTCAATTTCCCTTGGAAAGACGGCATTACAAGGAGATTGGTGAGACAGGTATCCTTGCAATTCTTACTGGTCATTTTATTGTTGAATGCACTTGTCATCGGAATCACCTATTTCTTCTATGGCGGTTTCTATTCATTTGATGAGTTGATGGTCATAAACCTTAGTATGGTTACTCTCACAGTCATTTTTACCTTGATAGATACAGGTATGGATTTCTCAAGGAATTGGGCAATTAAGAGTACTAGGTCCGATCGTGAGGAATCATTTTCTACCAAACCTATCTATGTGAGCTTGGGTAAAGTAAGTCACTTGTTGAAACAAGAGAATATCCGATGCGCCACCAGTGAATCTGGTTCCGTAATGATCTTAACAGATGAAGATCGAAGATTAGTATATCCACACTCCTTAGATGCACTTATGAAAAGCTTGGATGAAAGCAGCTTCTTCAGGGCCAATCGACAAACCATTCTAAGTCATAGAACAGTAAAAAGCATTAAAGCACTTGATCATGGTAAAATAGAGGTCAGCCTCACTCCTGCTGGTAAAAACATGCAATCAGTGACAATCAGCAGGACCCGTGCTTCAGCGTTCAGGAGCTGGTTAAAATCACGGACTGCCTGATTTAATTAGGCCTTCCTCGGGTACTTTCTTCCGTTCAAAAACTTGCCGATAAATGTTGACCTCACTAGAAAGTGATAGGTCGTAAAGCAAATCACAGTCGTCACTATTACCACAATTAAGAACTTCACAAACACCGGTATTGGCCAGTCAAATATAAAGGCTGGAATCAGGCCCGTTAACGGAAGGTGAATCAAATAAACCCAATATGAGGCATCTGAGACGTACCTCATTCTGGCCGAGTAACGACTCGCATAGCGAATGAACAGTCCAGAAATTCCAAAAACGAAAAACCAGACGGTGATGGCATTCAAGGCACCATACAGAACATCATCTATATATGGCCTAAATACAAACCTCAGGGTAAAGATGGTCACACCTAGAAGGGCAAATAACCAATCATTCCTCATCATATTATCCAGAAAGTGCCCTGACTTAAAGAGTACCCACCCGATAAAGTAAAACATGCTATAGGCCAATAACACCGGCAAATCTGGAGCGAATGACAATGGTGTTGATATCCAGGTATCCCACATCCAAACAAGCATTAAGAATAGGATTATAGAGAAGAGCATAATGAAAATGATCTTTCTCCTCATAAGCCATTCAAAAACTCTTACAACTCTCTTAGTAAAACCTGATGCCTTCTTTAAAACAGTGGCCAAACCGAATGATAATGCAGTGATCATCAGCAAATAATAGAGGAACCATAAGTGATACGTTACCTCTGGCAACCAAGTGATTGTAGTCATGATCGAAGTGATACCAACTCTCATGGTTTCAGATGTAAAAGTCCAGACTGTTATCAATATGGGGTGCAACAGCAATAGAAATACAACAAAGGGAAAGAGTATTCTCTTCACTCGGTTTTTAATCATTAACCGCGACCCACGATCGTAGAATAGCATTGAACCAAAAAAGCCAGCCACCATAAAGAATATGGGCATTCGGAAAATGTGAATAATACCGAAAATGTAATTCATCGATATATGTGTGCCATTCGGGTCCTTTGCCCAGAAGGCGTCTTCTCCGAGACTGTATGGCTCTGTGGCATGTAATACTATACCCAGCAACATCATGACCGCCCTTAGCGCATCTAGGGAATGTAATCTTTGACTTTTTAAATAACTGACCTCCATAAGTGTTGTTGAATTTAAGAGGTCTCAATCAAGTTAAAAGGAACTTATGACTCAGTCTCTAGAGGCACTTTATAGTCTGAATTGCTATAAAATGGTTTATGAAATGAATGATCATTGCCTCCTAATTTTTTGTAGAAGTATTATTTATCTTCGTCCGATGCTTTCGCAACTCCCCTTACTACATTGGTTGATCCTCTTTGGTGCTGCCTTTATTCTGGGCCTATCCAAATCTGGCATCAAAGGCATTAGCATCATCATCGTAGCGATGTTAGTCTTTGTGTTTGGTGCCAAGCCTTCGACCGGCATCCTACTTCCAATGCTGATTGTAGGAGATATTTTTGCAGTCATCTACTATCACCGCCACGCCCAATGGAAGTACTTGATCAGGCTCCTACCCTTTATGGTCTTAGGTGTACTCTTGGGGACTTGGGTTGGTGACACACTCACCGAAGAAGCTTTTAGAAAGGGAATGGCAGCTGTAATTCTAGCCGCTGTAATCGTAATGTTTCTTTGGGACAGAAGGAAATCTAAAAACGTGCCTCAGCATATAGGTTTTGCTGGAGTAATGGGATTGACAGCAGGCTTCACTACCATGGTAGGAAATCTAGCTGGCTCATTTGCTAACATCTTCTTTTTAACCATGAGACTGCCTAAAGACGCATTCATTGGCACTACCGCCTGGCTCTTCTTGATTATTAACCTCTTCAAAGTGCCTTTTCATATCTGGAGTTGGAAGACCATTAACCTTGAAACGATTCAGGTGAGTGCAGTCACCATACCAGCCATATTCTTAGGCTTATATTTCGGGGTTAGAATACTCAAACATATTAACGACACGCTTTTCAGGCGGTTTATCCTTGTGATGACAGGTATTGGTGCCATCATCATTTTCTTCACTTAGCAGATAAATAAAAAGCAGTTTCAAAAGTGAGTTGTCATTCCTGACTTCGATCAAGCATCTCCATTATGTAGGAATAAACCTAAAGGAGATTCCCAGTCAAGCTGAGAATGACGAACAAATTTACTTTTGAAACTGCCTAGTCTTTTGGTTGATTAATTCCCAATTGGTGAGAAGTCTACTTTTTTAACTTCTTCTAGAAAAGCATTCCAGTTTTCACCGTACCAAGCGTCTACCTTAGCTTGCACTTCTTTCATCTGGTCTTCGAATTGCTTCATCAGCATCTCCTGCGTTCTACCTGGCATATCGTAAGACCCACTTACACTACGAGATAGACTAAACCCTCTGGTCTGTAATGGGGTAGGCCCATCGCCTCCACCACCGCCAAAGCGCCTTCCACTACCAACTAGTGCGGTTAACTCTTGTAGTTCCTTTTTCACCTCGTTACTTCGATTGCGCATAGCCAAAACATCTCTGCCTCTCTTTCCTTGCAAGGCAGCGATTACCTTATCAATGGTAGCCATATCTTGTGTCAGCTTAGAGGACATTTTTGTCACCTCATTGGTCATTTTACTCACCTCACGAATCATATCTCTTCTCGCCACAAGCACGTCCATTGATACTTGCTGACGTGGGTCCATTTTGACTTCAATCTCGCTTTCATCCGTCTGATCGCCTACAGTGATTTTCACCTTATACGTCCCTGGCAATATTGGAGCACCACCACGTTGGAATCTCCCTGCAAACTGCGCAGGTATTCCGGCAGGCAATGCTGGCTGTTCGGTATCTTTTGGTGGGTCTTCATCCAATCTCCATGAAACTTCGTTCAATCCGTCTTCCACAGCAGAGCTTAGGTTTCTCACTACATTTCCACTCATATCAGAAATCTCAATCTTTGCTTGAGGGCCTCTTGCGGCTCCTCCTCTACCACCGCCTCCTGCAGCGGCAAAACGACCTCCGCCTTGTCTGGCTCTACCAGCAGCAGCTTGTCGATTGGCTCCACCAGCCGCTCTTGCATTATTGGCTCCTGCCCCTCTAGCCGGAGCTGCTACCTCAGGTTTCTTAGCAAAGAATTTAATGACAGCCGAACCTGATGATCGGTTTTCTCCTTCAAAAGTCGCACTACCAGGGTTAGCCGGACCACTGGCTGCTCTAGAGCTTGTGATATATGCTGTGCTATTCGGTATCGCTGTTACTGCGGCATCAGCTATGGATTGTTGTCCTTTGTTGGCCATTACCCTCAAAGGTTTGATATCGTCTAGTACCCAAATCGCACGACCGAAAGTACCTATTACCAAATCGCTTTCTCGTTCTTGGATTACTAGGTCCATGGTGGAAACACTTGGGTACCCATTTTCAAATTTAGACCAGTTTTTAGCACCGTCTATGGTAATGTAAAGGCCGTGCTCTGTTCCGAAGAACATCAAGTTGGGCGCTACAGGGTCTTGAATAAAAGAGAGTGCGTAACCAAAGACTTGATCTTCGGTAGCCAAGGCTTCCCAAGACCTACCGTAATTCTCAGTGCGCATTAAGTATGGCTTAAAATCAAACCTGCGATAGTTGTTGATCACAGCAACAGCTTCACCATTATTATATCGCGAAGCTTTGATCTGAGCCACCCAACTACCTGCCGGAACTCCCTTGATGTTCTTACTGACATTCGTCCAAGTTGTACCGCCATCTTTCGTCACTTGTACGTTGCCATCATCCGTTCCGGCCCAAATCACCCCACGTTCTGTTGGACTCGGTTCAATTACCAAGATGGTTGTATGATTTTCAGCTCCAGTAGCGTCTATGGTCAACCCTCCACTTTCGTTTTGTTTTTGCTTAGTCGTGTCATTAGTAGTGAGGTCTGGAGAAATCACATCCCAACTACTTCCTTTATCGAGACTCTTGTGCACAAACTGACTCCCAAAATAGATGGTTGAATTATCAAACGGATCTTGTGCAATGGCGGCATTCCAATTGAATCTTAAATTGACATTTGGATCTTCATGAATTGGCTTTACTGACTTTGATTGACCAGTCAGCTTATCATAACGGTTTACATTTCCTTGCTGAGACATGGAGTAGCCATACCTTGAATCATCAGGGTCGGGCACTACATCAAATCCATCGCCACCACCAATCGAAAAGGTATAATCATTTCTTAAACCACCTCTTGTCCATGAATACGCAGGGCCAGTCCAACTCCCGTTATCCTGTAAACCACCATAAACATTGTAAGGAACTTCATTATCCACATTCACGTGATAGTACTGCCCTAATGGTAGGTTTTCAATGTATTGCCAAGTTTTGCCCATATCTCGGGTAATGGCCATTCCTCCATCATTTCCTAAAATCATATACTTAGGATTATCCGGATGAATATATAACGCATGATTATCTACGTGAATTAAGCCTCTGTCAATCAATCCTGTAAAGGACTTTCCACCATCTTCACTCACATTCACATTGGTAAAAATGCTGTAGAGTCTATTTTCATTTTTTGGATCAACATAAATATCAAAGTAATAGAAAGGTCGGTTGCCGATGTCTGATTTGTTGTTCACCATCGTCCAGTTTCTGCCTCCATTCTCTGAGCGATAAAGGGCGTTCTCTTTGGCCTCAATTATCGCATAAACTCTGTCTGGGTTATTTGTAGCAAAGGCCAAACCCATACGACCTACATCACCTTCCGGAAGTCCATTCTTCTCAGCAGATTGCTTTGTCCAATTCTTTCCACCATCCACAGTGATATAAAGTCCAGAACTTGGTCCACCAGAGGTAAAGAACCAAGGCTCTCTTCTGTGCTGCCACATGTTCACTAATATTTTATCTGGGTTTGAAGGATCCATTACCATATCGCCAACACCAGTCATCTGATCGACATAAAGAATCTGTTTCCAAGTGGCACCCCCATCAGTGGTCTTATAGACACCTCGTTCTGCATGATCGCCCCAAGGTGAACCTATGGCTCCAATGTAAACGGTATTAGGATCGTCTGGATGAATGATGATTCGGTGGACGTTGCGCGTTTTTTCAAGCCCCATAAGTTCCCAGGTAGCCCCAGCATCAAGACTTCGGTATACACCGTACCCTCCTGTCAAACTATTTCTTGGATTCCCTTCTCCTGTGCCAACCCAAACCACATCAGGGTTCTTTTGGGAGACGGCTACTGCACCAATGGATAAGGCTAGGTTACCATCGAAGATTGGTTCCCATTTGATGCCACCACTTTCAGATTTCCAAAGGCCTCCTGAAGCAGAGCCGGCATAAATAATTTCTGGCTGATTGCGTACAACATCGATTGATGTAATACGACCACTCATACTGGCCGGACCAATACTGCGTGGTTTCATCGATTCTATTTTAGAAAAATCGACTTGTTGGCCATTCGACATAAAAGTCGTTAAAAGGGCCATGAGCACTAACAGCGTGCTGCGCACACCGTTATTGCTGGATAGGTTCTTAGTTCGCATAGTTTAATGGTTGATTTAAAAGCTTTGATCTATTAAGATCGGAAAAGTTTAGTCAACATCCTGACACTTACATAAGCGGTAATGAGTCAAAGTAGCCGCAAGGAGTTGTTTACTCGGTAGATCAGTAACACAATGGAAATAAAGCAATTACTTAGTCAAATCAAGCGTTTGGATGGAGGCTGGAACGCTCTTTAGGTGTTGCTCAACATTATTATTCAAAATACGGATGTTCCTCCACTTTACTTGTCTACCCTCCTCTTCTTTTGTGCCCACTCCATGTACTTGCAGGGCGATAAAGCCAGCGCTTGTCACATCATCTTCAATAAAAGTAGTACAGACATCATTCACCCATATGCGGATGGAATTGCCTACTGCCTCAATCCGGTATTTATTCCATTCATCGTTCTTAAAGGCCGTTCTGGCCGCCTCGTTTAGGCTTAGGGGATAGAGCCACCCTCTTCTTGATTCGTCATACAAACCACCACTCCATGCGCGTTCAGAGGGATCAATTTCGGCTTGATAACCGAACACTACTCCTTTATCGTTCTGAGCGCTTCTAAATTGAATGCCTGAATTCATCCTTGGGTCTACAAATACTTCGAGCTCCAGAATGAAATCATCATATAGCGTTTCAGTGGCTAGAAATGTATTGGCCGAACCTTTGGTAGTCCCTACTACTTCTCCATTGACTACTTCATAAGAACCTTCTCCACCAAGCACTTTCCAACCCTCCAATTCATTATCTAAAACAAGGTTTGTCCAATCATCCTTAGGACTAGTACATGCCGTAAAGGCGATGATGGTAAGCAACGCTAAAAGTCTACTTTTCATTAGTTATGCTCTTTAGTTCGGCTTCAGTAAAGGCTCCGGCTTTGGGTTTAGTATTTCTAAGTGCTTTCACCTTTTGGGCATTGGCTCCACGACTGGATGTACCAAAGGCATTGCTTAAATAAGTGACCAAATCTGTGATGTCTTGATCGCTAAACTCAGCATTATTCGCTAAACCAGGCATCTGAGCATTGAATTCGTACTGCTCTCCATTTACACTCACAGGACCCTTGAGCCCATGTAAAAGCACCAATACCAGTCGATCTACTGACCCTTTGACCCAATCGGAATTATCAAGTGGTGGTGCTAAGCCCTCCACCCCTCGCCCATTGCCACCGTGACATGCGGCACAGGTCTCTCTATACAGTTGGAGGCCATGCGTTCTATTATCCAATGGCAAAGATTCTTGCTCGTAAATCCAGAACTTCTTGCCTTTCTCACGATTTGCGATCAAATCAGCCAAGATATTAGCTTTATCCGATAACAAAAGATTAGTCGTTGATATCAGTGAGGCTTCTTCGCTACTCATGTTGCTTAGCAAAGCATCCCAATAAAAATCCTGCCCACCCTTCTTTACTAGATCGGCCATGATGGGCAAAAAGTCATGGGCCGAATCTTGATACCAATCTCCTAGAAATGAAATCAAGTAAAGGTTAATTGTAGGGTCATCTTTCGATAACA
Source organism: uncultured Roseivirgaceae bacterium (assembly GCA_964352205.1). GTDB lineage: Bacteria > Bacteroidota > Bacteroidia > Cytophagales > Cyclobacteriaceae > Roseivirga. The sequence goes on along the minus strand of CAYGQO010000002.1, from coordinate 7,949 downwards.
AGGCGTTGACTAGGTCTACTTTCTGACTTTCATTCAACTCAAAGGCGGGCAGCAATAGCAAGGCATGGGCTGTCAGGTCAACGTTATCCCCCATGGCTGCCTCAAATAGCGTTCTTGCATTAAGGCTTCCTAGTCCTTCCAAGGCATATAATGCGTGCACCGAAGCGATTGGGCTTTCAGCTTCTCGTATTAAAGCCTGAAGCGCTGGAATGGCGGCAGTCAAGCCCTTATGAATAATAAGTTGTTGGGCCCTATCCCTCACCCATCCGTTTGGGTGACTTAGTAAATCGACTAATTCTCCGGCACTAGCCACTTCTAGATTAGGTATTTCCGATAGTCCTGTATCAGCATGCTTTACCCTTAACACCCTACCCATGCCGATCATTTTGTCCATGCCAGCAGCAGCGAGTCGTTCCCGCAAATAAGAGGTCATATAAGCACCATGCTGAATGATGCCTCTGTGCATGTCTACCACATACATGCCTCCATCCGGGCCACTGGAAAGATTAACAGGTCTAAAGCCCTCATCGGTCGATGCGATAAACTCTCGATCATCCCAAGCTTGTGTAGCGGTAGTCACCGGGCCATTAAAGCTCAATAGGTTTCTCTTGATCAAATTTACCTCAGGGGCGCACACAAAAGCATTTTGATCATATGCCACCGGAAACTGACCGCCTCGATACACCAGAGGGCCACAAGACGAAGTGACATTCACGAGCATACTGTCTTGATCCAATACGCCTTTTTCATAGCCACGATTTACTAAAGTGGCGTGTAAAGGATAAACCCGTTGATTCCTCGTGAGCACCTTGCTCAAACCATCTTTCGGTTCATAGAATTCGTTTTTGGTCAACACATTGGGCAATACATAGTCACCCATGATTTGAGTGGAGTTGTTGTTATAATAGAGTCGGCCAAAATTGTCTTTGGTGATACCCCATTGTCCTCTAAAGGCCGTTGGTTCTTTCAACCAGATACCGTTTTCTAGTTTATACCGAAAGTGAGAGCGCGCATTGTATATCCAATTGTCCAGATTCATCATCAAACCGTTCGGTTGATGCTCTACATTGCCTTCATCGGCATAGAGGGAGTCTACCAGTATTTTCTTTCCCGGTTTATCATCTTCAATTTCTACAAACCATAGATTGGGAGGTTCGGCATACAATAGACCTCCATACACGTGTGCAATAGCTCTCGGCAGTACGAGACTATCTAGAAACACTTTCGAATGATCGACAACACCGTCTCCATCCTTGTCTTCTAAAATAGAGATGACCCCGTTGGGCATCGATTCGCTTTCGCCCGTTAGGGTTTGCATATAACCACGCATCTCAACCGTCCAAATTCTACCTTGATTATCGAAATCTATGGCTACAGGCGCTTCTAGAAAGGGTTCGGAGGCGATCACTTCTAATTCAAAGCCTTCTGCTATTTGATAGTCCTCTAAGGAGATTTCCGGTTCTTCATAGTCTGTTTTACAGGCAGAAAACAGAATGAATACCAAAAGCACATAGTAGGCTCTTGATCTAAGACCAATGGATTGATTTTGCATATTGAGCGCGGTGTTTTTAAGACATTACCTTTTTGAGCTTTTCGGCAAAGTATTGAACCTCTTCAATCGTGCCTGTACTGATGCGACACCAATCGTTATAGGGTGGAAATGCCCTACCTACTCTGACGCCTTCATCGAGCATTTGTTTATTGAAGGTATTGATGTTTCTGCCGGTCTTAAAGAAGATAAAATTGGTGTTCGACTTGATGTACTCAAGTTTTAGCTCATCCATAGCCGCATACATGATTTGCTTGCATTCCCTTACTTTTGCTAGGCTAAAACGATAAAACTCATCGTCTTCCATGGCTGAAACAGCGGCCTTCAAAGCGATTACATTGGTATAGGCCACTACATTCTCTCTAATCTTGTTCGCGAGCGCTGGCTTAGCGATTAAGTAGCCAATGCGCAAACCTGCAAGGCCATACACCTTAGAGAAGGTTCTAGAGACAATGACATCCTTTCCTTCTCTCACCAATGAAACCATTGATGGATAGTCTTTCTCTTCGATAAAGTCATAGTAGGCCTCATCACTAAAAACGATGGTCTTTTTAGACGCAGCGGTACAGAAATCGACCAGTTTCTCTTTAGAGAGTAGTGTGGACGTTGGGTTATTCGGATTACATAAAAAGACCAACTTGGTTTTGGCTGATATCCTTTTGTACATCTCATCTACATTATGGGTCAACTGATCATCGAGATCTACCCAATTTACAGTGGCGCCCCATTGTTGGGCGTAAGTCATCATGGCTAAGAAGGTAGGTCTAGCGGCAATGATCTCGCCTCCATTGTTCGCGAAGGTTAGTCCTGTAATTCTCAAACCTTCCGAAGAACCGCCTGTGATGACAATATGATCTCGTGAGACGCCTTCTTTTTCGGCTATCATATTGAGTAACTGCCTTGAGTACGGATCTGGATAGCGACAACCGATGTCAAATGCTTTGACCATGGCCTCTCGCACCTTGGCCGAAGGACCAAATGGGTTTTCATTAAATTGGAGTTGCAAAGGAAAATCTAGATCACGTGGGTTGAACTTGGCTTTTTCTGCAGCTGTAAGTGTTGAAACGATGCCGGTGGTGCCTAATAATGACAAAGCGCCTAAGGCACTGCCGCGTCTCATCCATTCTCTTCTATCCATGGTACTAAAGGTTGATTATTGGAAGATAGGAAATTCTCTAGAAACCCTCATTCAACTTGAAGCTAGAAAAGCATTCAAGAAAAGGAAACAAGACAACTAGAACGTCATTCCGGAATTTTTCTTTCCATTTTTCATGGAGGGAAGAAAAATATCCGAAATCTCATTGACATCAGCTTTTAGATGACGGAAGGCAAAGACAGGCAGGGCGACTTTATTTATGCTTAAGAAAGAATAGAGCCCTAATCTAGAAAGTGACCTTCACCTGAATGTTGGGAGAAAAACCAAGCCCATAGCGAATCGTGTTGTTGACATCAACATTGGTTTGAAAACCGTTAATGATGTTTCTTCTATCGTATACGTTTTGAATGGAGAAGCCCAAAGTCCCTCTCCAACCCGCAGATGGTTTAGAGAACAGGTACGATGCCGAGAGGTCTAGCTGATGCTGGACAGGAAAGTTACCTTGGTAATCTAAATCATACTGATTGGCATCATTGCCTAAAACTTCATCGTCATTGGCCTCGTACACCGGAACGCCTGACATCAGATTCCATGATAGGGCCAAATTCCAGCGATTAACGGGCGCTATCAGCTTAAAATTGAAGACATGTCTTTGATCGTAAAAAGCCTCTCGCGTCACTAACCTATCTCTTCCTTGCTGCGGCACTCGAAATGTTTCTTCGGCAAGACTAAGCGAATAACTCATCCATGTTTCTAGGCCTCTCCACCTTTTCTTTACCAAAAGATCAATGCCTTTTACATCCAAATCACCTGTAATATTAGGGGTTTGATTAGTCCCAGGCCTGATCACATTATTCACTTCTTTGTTGTAGAGTTCTATGTCGAATAACCAACTGCCGTGATCGAGCAAACCACCGAACATGTATTGCTTTCCCTTAAGCACGGGTATATTCTCGTCCGCCAGTGTCCAGAACTGGTTCTCTATCCTAAAATCGTTAAAATCATTGGCAAAATTTTGTCTCACATATTGGTAAGCTCCTGTGGCCGATCCTTTCAGGAAAAACGATTTGGACACGAGATAAGTCAAGAAAAGCTTTGGGGCTAAAAGGGACTGATCGCCCACCGTAAAATAGTTAGACCTTAAACCAGCATCAACAATGAATTTATCCTTGAACTGATGCTTTAGGCTCAGGTGAACGGAACTGATATCGCCATCGCCCTCCCTTCTGTCGTTAACATTTGGGTTATCGCCCTCTATCCGGTCGTCAAAAGTAATATCGTGACTCGATCGCTCATAGCCCACAGTCAAATCCGTATTATTCGCCAGTTCAATATCTAGGGCAAGATTCAATCGCCTGTCGTCAATTCCGTTCGATACAAACTCCCTATCGTTATTGGTGCTGTTGCCGTTGTCATTTCGTTGGAAACGGTTCTCTTGTAGCCGGAAAGAAGATGAAGTATACCTTGTTGTTAAATCTACTTTTTCCGAAAGGGCCGATGACCATTCAAAAGCGAGTCCCCAATTATCCAATTTGGAAGTTTCTCTTTCGCCCTCATCTTGATTGGGTATATCAAGGTCATAAGCAAAATCATTGGCTATGTTCAAAAAGCTAAGGCTCAGACTGTTCTTTGGATTCGCCTCATAAATCAGCTTTCCATTCATATCATTGAAGTCTATCATCAAGTCTCTCAGTTCAGGAGGTCCGTTTAGGGCCTCATCAGATATTCGACTCCCTTGAAAATTCAAACTCGCATAAGCATCGAGCTGTGGTGGCAAGCCATTAAATGGGAGTCGTGTGCGGGCTGAGAAAATAAGACCTAGCTTATCTTGAATAATCGGGAGTTTAAGCTCAACACCTGTAGACACGGTATTTAGTAAAACACTAATACTTAAGGAATCTGGCACTTCTTGTTGCGTTTTCAGGTCAATGACACCACCCACTCGACCACCCCATGCGGCAGGCAAGCCACTTCGGTAAACACTGATTTTATCAATTACCGCAGGGTTATAAGGCGAGAAAGTGCCAAAGAAGTGACCTGTGTGATAAATCGGAATGTTATCAAAAAGCATGAGGTTTTGGTCGAAAGGCCCTCCCCTTAGGTTTAAGCTACCGGGCTTTCCATTGGGAGATCTTATCCCCGGAATCGCCTGTAAGACTTGGAAGACATCGCCATCCGTTTCACCTGCCAAAAGGCTTAGTGAAGACATGTCCACTTCTATCCGATGATCGCCCAATACGGAATTTACCCCAGTGGTGAGATAAGATAGTATAGTAACTTCTCCCAAGTCAGTACTCAATGCCTGCATGGTTAGGCGACCATCAGCCTTTAGAACATCAGCCACAGTAGTTTTGATGGGTGCGTAGAAGGAGGTACTGATGGATATAGAGTCAGTAATAAAAGTCTTTTCTACCTTAAAGCTGCCCTCTCGGGCGAGTATATAATTAGGCTGTCCATTGTTCAGTGTCACGTAAACCAGTTCGATTGGAGCTTCATCATCGGCATCGAATACTTTAAAGGTGAGGTCAGACCTGACAGGTATTACCAGTACTCCTTGGTCACCTGCTTTTTCAAACTTTAAGGGCAGTATACTGCTGAGGGCTGCAAGTGCCGCCTCAAGGCTTTGGCCTTCGGTTGACGCATTATAGTTTAGTGTATTTAATAGCTTGGGATTATAAGAGAAAACTATTTGATATTGCTTTTCGACTTTTTGAAAAAAATCAATGAGTGAGCCTCCTTGTTGTCCTAAAGCGGCATTGCCTAGACAAAAAAAGAGTATACACAACAACAACCTGATACGGTTTGGCATATTCAAAGATGGAATGGCTTTTACTTAAAAACAACTGAACCGTTTGGCTCAAGGGTATATTGAATCTCTAAGGGTGAGAATATTGAGCTCAATGCGCTTTCTAAATCGTCATGCGGAAAGCTTCCTGTAAAGGATAAGTTCAAACGACTGGCAGGCAATCTTAGCCTTACGTCATAGTATCGCTTCAAGTCATTGATCACATCTTCTAAGTCCGTAGCTTGGTAGACACTCGATCCGCCCGTCCAACTAGGGCCAGCACTTTCAAAATTGATCCGTTCGAAGGTTCCTCTTTCAAAAATTACGCCTTCACCCGGCTTTAATACAGCTCTTCCTTTTTCAGAAGAAACTGCAACGGAACCTTCAAAGCAATTTACTTTCAGTGCGCCATTTACGGTGAGAATGTCGAACTGCGTACCGAGTACGGTCACATCGCCATAGGCAGTATTTACTGTGAATTTGGCACCAGACTCCACATCGAAGTAGGCCTGTCCAACCAAGTCGATCAAACGATCATCGTCCCAATTGTCTTTGTCATAGCTGGCACTTGAGACAGCGCCTAGGGTAATGACAGATCCATTGGGCAGTTCATGCATTATGGTCTCTGCCAAACCTGTCTTTAAATCTACTGTGCCATTGGCGAAAGTAAAGTCATAGACAAACCAAACGGTAGCCAATAAGGCAATGGCCGCTGCCACCCTAAAGAGTGGGCGCATGCTGATTACCTTGGTCTCGGGTTTGGCAGCTGTTTTGGCTCTTAACCTTTTCAGGCTGGCTTCTGTGTCTACGGGAGGCAATGACCAGGTGCTAACATCGTCAAGCACGGCCTTGAGGTCGCCAAGATCTTTCCTTTGAGCTAGCGTAGCCTTTTCTTCTTCAGAAAGTTCTCCGCTCAGCCATCGGGCAATAATTTCTTTATTTTCGAGTTCTTCGCTCACAATTAACTAACGGGTAGGTGTTTTCAATACCCAACCCCCTATTGTTATATATTTTTAAATTCTTCTATCCTGTCCTTTAGCTTCACCAAAGCTTTGGCCATGCGCTTCTCTACCGCTGTTTGGCTTACACCTAACATCTCAGCAATTTCCTTATAAGTATACTTCTCTATACGGTTCAAGAGAAAGACTTCTCTTTGCCCTTCGGGTAAATCAGAGATCACTGTTTCTATGCGCTGGCGGAACTCTTCCGTTCTCAAAATGTAAAGTGGATCTTCCGAATTCTGTTGTGGTAACTGGTCCTTCTCGAACCGAAGAGAAACTTTTTTAGACCGTACCTGATCCAGAAACAAGCGATTGGCCACAGTATGCACAAAGCCTGTGACCTTATCGAAAAGCACATCGGCACACTTCTGCCACAGCCTGATAAAGCTTTCTTGGGCAATATCTTCTGCCTGATTTAGATCACCACATTTGTAATACACATAGTTTCTTAAAGCCGTAAAGTGCTTGTGATATAAGCTGTTGTAAACGTCTTCTTGACAAACCGATTCTTGCATTGCCTTGAAAGTACGGATTAATCATTTTCTATGGAATAGTGGAAGTGATTTAGTTGGGGTTCGACTTAGCGAGACCCTAAGACTAGAAGTGAGATGCTCAAATTAAGAGCGTAATGTTTACCTCTGAATTTAGAACAAGGGTAATTTATTCTGCTTTTTACCCTCGTATTAATTACAAGTGTAAAAACTACTTCCCAAAGACGCTATCAAATCTTAACACCTAACTAAGACTAATCGGCCCTCCTCATTCATCATTCAACCTTCAACATTTTAAAAGCTCATGTATATCCCTAAATAGAGTTGACCGGTTTAGAGATTAATTGATTATCAAAAATAGTGATTGTTTTATTCAATAATTTATACTGATCTGGGGTTCGATATGCCGGGCTTTTGTGTGGCCTTGCAAGGTTGTAATGGTGAGTTAACGGAATTGAATTAGTACTAAACCAAAACTGACAGACTAAATGATCTGAATGCCCTCGCTCCGCATTTTTTATCCCGAAGGCTTTCGGGACTCTGCCAACCCACATTTGGCACATTTGCAAAGCCACACAAACCAACCCACAACACAAGCTTTACAAAAGAGCCAATTCTCCCAAGCGCCTTTAGCATCATGTTTTATATCTCTTTAGTCAGGTTAAAGCTGACCTTATTGCTACAAATGATAAACCTAAAAATTATTTTTCGTATCATTGTAGTCAGGTTAAAGCTGACTTAGAAACTATGAAACATAAGTTCATATCTACACAATCAAACGAGATTCTGACTTTTTTCAATCAGATGAATAAGGATTGCTTTGATTATTCTGAGGCTATCACTGCTTTGCCTAATTCCAGCGAGAGTGCTTTAAAAGAACTTCTTAGCGACATGGTAAAAAGAGGCCTTCTGATGCGCTTAAAAAAAGGATTGTATTACATCATACCTTATGAGCAAGAAGCGGAGACTTTTATGCCTGACTGGCATTTAATCGCAGAGCATTTAACAAAAGGAACTAAGCATTACA